>NZ_JBVIPT010000023.1:0-8471 GCF_055577685.1 Streptomyces sp. NPDC033178 | reverse complement strand
CTCCCCCCCCATCACCTCCCACGCTTCCCCCCCCATCTCCCCCTCCCCCCCCCCCCCCCCCCCCCCCCCCCCCCCCCCCCCCCCCCCCCCCCCCCCCCCCCCCCCCGTCGCCGTGCGGTGGTTCAGGTCGTCAGACCCGGACCCTCTCCCCTTCGACCGCCGGAGGCGGCGGCGAGGACACGGCCTCGGGGGACTCGTCGTGACTGAGGTCCGGCAGGCGGTTCAGCCACTTCGGGAAGTACCAGTTGCGTTCGCCGAGGAGGGCCATGACCGCCGGGAGCAGCACACCGCGGATGATCGTCGCGTCGATGAGGACCGCGGCCGCGAGGCCCACGCCCATCTGCTTCATGGACTGCATGGACAGCGTGCCGAAGATCGCGAAGACGGCGACCATGATGACGGCGGCGCTGGTGATGACACCGGCCGTCGTGACCACCCCGTGCTGGATGGCGTCCCGGGTCGTCAGCCCCCGCATCCGCGCTTCACGGATCCGCGAGACGACGAACACGTGGTAGTCCATCGAGAGCCCGAAGAGGATCACGAAGAGGAACAGAGGCAGCCAGGTGATGATGGCGCCCACGCCCTCCGCGCCCACCAGCGAAGCGCCCCAGCCGTGCTGGAAGACGGCGACCAGGATGCCGTAGGCCGCCCCGACCGAGAGGAGGTTGAGGACGATCGAGGTGATCGCGATCGTCAGCGAGCGGAACGACAGGAGCATCAGCAGGAAGGCGAAGACCACGACGAAGGCGAAGACCGGCGCCACCGCGCTGACGAGCTGGTCGTTGAAGTCCTTCGATCCCGCCACCTGACCGGTCACCGGCGCCTCGACCCCGTCGACCTTGCCGAAGGTCGCCGGACGGACCTCGTCGCGGATGATCTCCAGGCTCTTCTCGGCCTTGTCGAGGTTCGATCCGCCCACCAGCGGTACGTACACGAAGGCGACGTTCTGCGTATCGTGCACCTTGACGTCGACCGGACCGCGCGAGGCACCCGAACTGACCGCCTGCTCACGGAAGTCGGCGATCGCGGACTTCACCTCGGCGGAGTTGATGTCGGCGGCCTTGACGACCACCTCGGCCGGGTCGGAACCACCAGGGAAGGCCTCGTTGACCCGCTCGTACGTCTTCACGATCGGCAGTGAGTCGCCGAACTCCTGGTCCAGCGTGAGGTTCTGGGTCTTCATGCCGAGTGCGGGAGCCGCGATGGCCAGCAGCGCACCGGCCGCGACCACCAGCGAGATCGCCGGCTTCGCCAGCACCACCCGCAGGACGCTCGTCCAGAACCGGCTTCCGTTGTCCCCCGAACGGCCGTTGCTGGAACCGCCGTTGCCGGAACCGCCGTTGGTCTTGCGCCGCTTGTCCGGGTGCAGGAACGGGATGCGCCCCTTCTCGACCCGCGTACCGAGCAGCGAGAGGACCGCGGGCAGCACTGTCACCGAGCCGACCATGGCGACCGCCACGACCATCAGAGAGGCGAGCCCCATCGCCTTGAAGGTGGCGATTCCGGTGAACAGCATGCCCGCCATCGCCACGCACACCGTGACGCCGGAGACGATGATGGCGCGACCGCTGGTCGCCGCGGCGATCCGCAGCGCGGTCTCGGGGTCCCTGCCCGCCGCGCGCTCCTCGCGTTCACGCCGCAGATAGAACAGGCAGTAGTCGACGCCGACCGCGAGGCCCACGAGCAGCATCACGGAGCTCGATGTGTCGTCCATCGGCTGGATGTGGCTGACGATCATCATCAGGCCCATCGTGGCCACGATCGCGGTGATCGCGAGGAGGACCGGAACCAGGGCCGCCACCAGCGCGCCGAACGCGACCAGCAGGATGCCGAGGGCGACGGGGACGGCGGAGTACTCGGCCTGCTTGAAGTCGTCGCCGAACGCGTCGTCGAACGTCTTGTTCATGCTGGCGCCGCCGATCTCCTCGATCAGCACCGATCCATGATCCTTCTGCACCTCCTCGACGGCCTTCAGCACGGGCTCCACCCGGTCGCCCGCCGTCTCCGCCTCGCCGCGCATGTCGAACTGCACGAGGGCGCTGCGGCCGTCCTTCGAGATCGTGTCCGTGTCGTACGGCGAGGTCACGTCGGTCACCTTGCCGGTACCTTCGACCGCCTTCATCACGGCGTCGACGGCGGCGCGGAACTCGGTGCTCGTCGCCTTGACACCCGCGTCCCTGCCCTGGACGAGCACGGTCTCCCCGGCCGGCTCGTCGATCCCCGCTTCCTCCGCGATGGCCGCGGCCCGGCCGGTCTCGCCGCTGAGCTGGTCGCTGTCCTTGAGTTCGACCGTGCCCGCCGCAGAGCCGAGCCCCATCGCCAGAACGACGAACAGCACCCAGATTCCGACGGCCGCCCAGCGGTGCCGGGCACTCCAGCCGCCGGCCCGGGCCGCTATGCCCCGTACCCGCGTGTCTCTGTTACCCATGACGGGCTTGCCCCCTCGTCTCCGGTGTCGGCCCCCTGCCGGCACCTTCTGATTCGAAGGTATGGGGCGGATAAGAACCTCTCGTCGTGCTGCCCGGTGAGGTGCAGGGGGGCCGAGTCCTCCCCTCGGACCCCGCGACCTCAGCACTGAGGAGGATGAAAGCCCCTTACATGTAAAGCAGCTCCTCGGGGGTCGTGATCAGGGTGTCCGGTCCGTCTCTCTCTCCATGCCTCCTCCGGCCCCCGTCTGTCCCCGGTCCGTCCGTGTCCGGGTCCGATCTGCCGGGGAAGATCCTCTTTGGTGTTACGAAAGTTTGTTGAACAAGTCACAGCTGTGTGCGGGGGTTGAACTGAGCGCGCCCATCGGCCAGGGTTCTGAGCCAACCGGCCGGTAACTTCCAGTGTCCGGCCGCCCTGAAGCCGCGGCCGTCGTGCCCACCCCCACGGGGCACGACGGCCGCTTTATGGTGTGCGGATGACTGTGGGCATGACGACGTACGCGGCACTGCTGCGCGGGATCAACGTGGGCGGCAGCAGGAAGGTGCCGATGGCCGAGCTGCGCACCCTCATGGAGGGCCTCGGGTACGACGGTGTCGGTACGTATCTCCAGAGCGGGAACGCCGTCTTCTCCAGCGACCACGGCGACGAGGACACGCTCGCCGCGGAACTGTCCGGGGCGCTGGAGAAGCGCTTCGGCTTCACGGTCGACGTCCTGGTGCGCGACCACGCCTATCTGCGGGCCGTCCTCGACGCCTGTCCGTTCCCGGCCGCAGACCTGGAGGCCAAGCAACTGCACGCCACCTACTTCTCCGAGCCGGTCGACGCCGAGCGCTTCGCGTCGATCGACCAACAGGCCTTTCTGCCCGAGGAGTTCCGCCTCGGCGACCGTGTCCTCTACCTGTACGCCCCCGACGGCCTCGGCCGCTCCAAGCTGGCGGAAACCCTCTCGAAGCCCCGGATGTCGAAGGGCATCATCGCCACCACACGGAACTGGAACACCGTCACCAGACTCGCGGAGCTGACCAGTGGCTGACCACGGCCCCGCCGTCGAGGCGGCCATCGAGGGCGAACTGCGCCTCCTCGACCCGGAGATCCGCCGCTCGCCCGAACTCCTCGGGGCGCTGCTGCACCCCGACTTCCACGAGTTCGGCGTCTCCGGGCGGCACTGGGACCGGGCCTCGATCATCGACGCACTGGCCACGGCGAAGGAACCGGGGACCGGCCCGGGCATCACCTCCCGGGTGACGGGCGTCGAGCTCGCCCCCGACCTGGTCCACCTCACCTTCGACACGGAGCACAACGGCCGTCACGCACACCGGAGTTCGCTGTGGCGGCGGACGGTGGAGGGATGGCTGCTGTACTTCCACCAGGGAACGCCGTTCAGCCCCGGAGGCTCTCGGGAAGCCTGACCTGCCGGACACCGAGGTAGGTCGTGTACGAGGTGATCTCCGCCGGGACGGTGAGGCGGGGGTCCGCGTACAGGCGCCGGATCTCCTCGGGCGACACGGCCTCCGCGGCCGTCGCCGCGGCCACCTCGTCCAGCAGCGCGAACTCGTCCGCGGTCACCTCCGGTTCGTCCTTCGCCGCCAGCCCCCACGCGTCCCACGGCAGCACCTCCACCCCGCCGAGGGCCGCGAGATCCCGTACGACGTTGCAGCGCACGAACCACAGGCCGCGCAGGTCGCCCGTGGGGAGGGGGACCCCGAAGGTGTCCGGGTCCGCGTCGCCCGCACGGCACGCCTGCCAGCCGGCTCCGGCGACGAGGAACCGGTCCCGCGGGACGTCCAGCGGATCGAAGAGCACGTCGTGCGCCCCGTCGGCCACCTGCGCGTCCGCGAGTCGCCAACTGCCGTCCGGCAGACGGTATTCGGTGACCCAGTGGTCCCCGTGGGTCACGGGGGAGGAGCCGTCCTCGAAGTACGTGGCGAAGCCGCACCGGACGCGTGCGGGGGTGCCCGTCGCCCTCAGGAACGCGCACATCAGCAGCGCGAAGTCCCGGCACGTGCCGGCGAACCGCTCGCCCAGCTCCCGGTGTTCGGTGAGCGGAGCCTGTGAGCGCTCGCGCAGGATCCGCAGGATCTCGCTCACGTACCGGGCCTCGGCGTCCTCGTGCCGGCGCTCCTCGGGCATCGCGTACCCGAAGTGCCCGCCCTCCTCCCGATGAATGAGCAAGTTCCTTACGAGGGCGGCGAGTTCACCCGGATCGGCGGGCAGTTCGGCCGGTACGGCTCCGGGGTCGCTGTACGGGCTCTGCTTGAGGTGGAAGTCGTAGGAGTCCATGCCCCGGAGCGTGGAGTCTGCCCCAGGGGCAAGGTCAAGCGCTGTCGGGCGAGGTCAATCCAGGGCGTCGAGGCGGGACATGTCCTCCTCGCCGAGCCGTACGGCGGCCGCGTCGAGGTTCTCCTCCAGATGCGCGAGGGAGCCCGTGCCGGGGGTCGGGCAGAGCACGGGGGAGCGGTGCAGCAGCCAGGCCAGGGCGATCCGGCCGGGCGACACCCCGTGCGCGGCGGCGATATCCGCGCACACCGGATCCGTCGTCAACGAGCCGTTGCCCAGCGGGAACCAGGGCAGGAACGCGATGCCGTGCTCCTCGCACAACTCCAGCAGCGGTTCCGAAGCGCGGTCGCTGACGTTGTACCGGTTCTGAACGGACGCGATGTCCGTCAACTCCCGTGCCGCGTCCAGCTGTTCGACCGTCACCGAGTCGAGCCCGATGTGGCGGATCCTGCCCTCCCGTCGCAACTCGTCGAGCGTGCCCAGCTGTTCGGCCATCGGCACGTCCGGGTCCAGCCGGTGCAGCTGGTACAGGTCGATCGTGTCGAGACGCAGCCGCCGCAGACTCGCCTCGCACATCGCCCGCAGCCGCTCGGGCCGCCCCTCGATGTGCCAGGCGTCCGCCCCGGTGCGTACGACACCGCCCTTCGTGGCGATCACCAGGCCGGCCGGATACGGATACAGGGCCTCGGCGACGAGCTCCTCGGCGACCGACGGGCCGTAGTTGTCCGCCGTGTCGATCAGCGTGACCCCGCGCTCGACGGCCCGCCGCAGAACGGCCACCGCGTCCCGGGCCTCACCACGCGGCCCCCAGTAGCCGGGACCTGTCAACTGGGCGGTGCCGTAACCGAGGCGGCGTACGGGCAGCTGTCCGGCGAGTTCGAAGATTTCCGGAATCATCGATGGAGCGTACACACGTCTGTGGCAGGCTCGGACGCATGCGCTACATCATCATCGGAGCAGGGGCTGTGGGCGGGGCCGTCGGCGGTCGCCTCGCCGGGTCGGGACGCGACGTCGTGCTGGTCGCACGGGGCGCGCAGTACGAGGCGCTGCGCGAGCGGGGGCTGCACCTGGTGACGCCCGACGGGCCGCACACCCATCGGCCGCCCGTCGTCGACGGGCCGCACGCGCTCGGCGAACTGGGCGCCGACGACGTGCTCGTACTCGCCGTCAAGACGCAGGACAGCGAGGCGGCGCTGGAGGCGTGGGGACCAGTGCCCGTGGCGGGCGGTGGCACGGCGGCCGAGCGGCTGCCGCTGGTCTGCGCGCAGAACGGCGTGGAGAGCCAGCGGCTCGCGCTGCGCCGCTTCCGGCGGGTGTACGGGGTGTGCGTGTGGCTGCCCGCGACGTTCGTCGAGCCGGGGGTGGTGTCCGCCGCCGGTACGCCGCTCACCGGCATCCTGCACCTCGGACGTTATCCGCACGGCACGGACGAGACGGTACGGAGCATCGCGGCCGACCTGTCCGCGTCCCGCTTCGAGGCGCCGGTCGTGGCCGACGTGACGCGCTGGCAGTACGCCAAGCTCCTCGGCAACCTCGCCAACTCGATCGAGGCGGTCAGCGGCGTGCTCACGAGCGAGGAGGGCATCGCGCTCTACGGCCGGGTGCGTGCCGAGGGGGAGGCCGTACTGGCCGCCGCGGGCATTCCGTACGCCTCCGAGGAGGAGCAGAAGGAGGCCCGCGCCGACAAGATCCGCTTCGAGCCCTTCGACGGGTCCGAGCGGGGTGCCGGGTCGTCGTGGCAGTCGCTGAACCGTGGCACGGGGACGATCGAGGCGGACTATCTCAACGGCGAGATCGCCCTGCTGGGGCGGTTGCACGGCGTACCGACACCGCTCAACGACCTCCTCCAACGGCTCGCCAACGACTTCGCTCGTGAGCGGCGGGCGGCCGGTTCGATGCCGGTGGACGAGCTCGTGCGGCTGGCCGGGGACGCTGTCGCGTTTGTTCAAGAGGGTGAGTCGCCGCGTCCCTAGCGTGGGGCGCATGGACAAGAACGCGAACACGAAGGCGGGCAAGAGCCCGGATCAGGAGAGCGCGAACGCGCCGTACACGATGGAGAGCCTGTACCCGTCCATGGTCGAATGCGCCGCCGAGGCCGCCCGTGTCGCGCGCGGGGTCACCGCGGCGCAGCTCGCCGGGACGACCCACTGCCCGGGCTGGGACGTCCGGGCTCTGGTCAACCACTGGGTCCTCTACACCTCCCACGGTCTGGAGCACCGGGCGCTGCGCAAGCCGCTGCCCGAGTCGCTGACCGGGCGGGACTTCGCTGCCGAGCCCGGGTGGGCGTCCGCGTACGCCGCCCAGCTGGACCGGGCGGTTGCCGTGTGGGCGGATCCGGTGGTGTGGGAGGGGGAGGTGGACCTGGGCGTGGGGTCCATGGCCGCTCCCGAACTCGCCTCGATGATCGTGAAGGAGATGGCGGTGCACGGCTGGGACGTCGCTGCGGTGACCGGCCAGGAGTACCGCATCTCCGACACGGCCGCCCGCATCATCCTGGACGTCGTGACCACCCACGGCGACCTCTACCGCCAGTACGACGGCTTCGCACCCCCGGTCCCGGTGCCGTCCGACGCCCCTGTCTTCGCCCGGGCCCTCGGCTTGAGCGGGCGTGACCCCCGCCTGGCCCACGCGGCCTCCTGACCAATCCTTTTCTCGCCCCCGCCGCCCCTACCCATTCCCGTCACTACTCGGGGGCTCCGCCCCCGAACCCCCGCTCCTCAAACGCCGGAGGGGCTGAAGATTTCGCGGCCCGGGCCGACACCTTCAGCCCGTCCGGCGTTTGAGGACGAGGCCGTTCAGGCCGAAGCGGGGGTCTGGGGGCTGCAGCCCCCAGGGACGGGACGGGTAGGGGCGGCGGGGGCGAGGAAACGCCCAGGTCAGGCGCCGACCGCCGTCAAAGCCGGGGTTCGGGCCATGTCGTAGCGGTGCAGGAGGACGCGGGCCACCTCGGGGGACGCGCCGAGGACGTCGGCCAGGACGTCCGCCTCGGCCGCGCCCCGCGCGATCCGGTCCGGGAGGAAGCCGGGAGCCAGGACGTACGGGGCGACAGCCACGCGCGCGCACCCAAGGGCGCGCAACTCCCGCACCGCATCCTCCGTGCGAGGCAACGACGCGGAGGCGAACGCAGGCCGCACGGCGCACCAACCGGTCCGCCGCCACTCCCGCGCGATTTCTGCGATCACTGCGATCGCCTCCGGGTCCGTGGACCCCGCCGAGGCCAGTACGACCCCGGTCGAGGACTTGTCGGCGGGGGACAACCCCGCCTCGTACAACCGCCGTTCGAGCGCGGCGGTCAACAGTGGCGACGGGCCGAGCACCTCGGCCTGCCGGATCCTCAGCCGTGCCGGAGCCTCGCTCAGCACCGCCGGAATATCCGACTTCGCGTGGAAGGCCCGGGTCAACAAGAGAGGAAGCGCCACTACGTCACGTACACCCTCCGCCGCCAGTGACTCCAACACCCCCGAGACCGAAGGGATGTTGAAGTCCAGGAAGCCGGTCTCCACGCGCACGCCCGGGCTCAGGGCCCGTACGCGCCGTACCAGGGCGTGCACGGTCGCGGCATGGCGCGGGTCGCGGCTGCCGTGGGCGATGACGAGAAGTACCGGTCGGGGCATGGGAGTTCAGCTCTTCACGAGGAGACCGCGGCTGCGCAGTACCCACCGCTCCAGCGGACTGAAGATGAGCAGGTCGATGGCGATTCCGACGATCAGGATGAGGAGGATGGCGAGGAAGACCATGGACATGCTGTTGGCGGTGCGGCCGTTCTC
>NZ_JBVIPT010000022.1:59760-187166 GCF_055577685.1 Streptomyces sp. NPDC033178 | reverse complement strand
GCGCGCATGAACAGCGCCATCACGCCACCGATGCAGAAGAACGCGAACGACGTGACCAGGTACAACGTACCGATCGTCTTGTGGTCAGTGGTGGTGAGCCACTTGATCACAACGTTGCCGGGCTGCTTGCGCCGTACCGGTAGCTCGTTCTCGTACGAGTCTTCGGCCGCGGCGGCACCCTGAGGTTCATTGAGGATGCTCACAGGTTGTTCGTCTCCCGGTTCTTCTCGTGGTCCGTCTGCTCGATACCGGCCGGGACGTAACCGGTCTGACCCTTCTCGGCGAGCTCCTTGAGGTGGGCCTCGTAGCGCTCGGGAGAGACGACCTTCACGTTGAACAGCATCCGGGAATGGTCGACACCGCAGAGCTCGGCGCACTTGCCCATGAAGGTGCCCTCCTTGTTGGGAGTCACCTGGAAGGAGTTGGTGTGGCCCGGGATGACGTCCTGCTTCATGAGGAACGGCACCACCCAGAAGGAGTGGATGACGTCACGCGAAGTGAGGACGAAGCGGACCGTCTTGCCCTTGGGAAGCCAGAGGGTCGGACCGGGGTTGCCGTTCTGCGGGTTCTTCGTGGCAGGCGTGCCGACGTCGTAGACGCCGCCGGCGTTCTCCGGGAACTGCTCCTTGAACCTGTCCGGAATCGCGTCGAGGTTCTTGTCGGTCTTCGCGTCACCGGTGGAGCCGTCGACGTTCTCGATGTAGTTGAAGCCCCAGCTCCACTGGAAGCCGACGACGTTGACCGTCACGTCGGGCTTCTTGTCGAGGCTGAGGAGCTTCGTCTCGTCGCGGGCCGTGAAGTAGAAGAGCACCGAGACGATGATGAGCGGGACCACCGTGTACAGCGCCTCGATGGGCATGTTGTACCGGGTCTGCGGAGGAACTTCGACCTTGGTGCGGCTGCGCCGGTGGAAGAACGCACTCCACAGGATCAGGCCCCAGACCAGCACGCCCGTGACGAGCGCCGCAGCCCACGAGCCCTGCCACAGGGAGAGGATCCGCGGAGCCTCTTCCGTGGTCGGGGTGGGCATACCAAGACGGGGAAAGTCCTTGTATGTGCAACCGGTGGCGGTCGCCAGGACCAGGCCCGCAGTCAGTGCCTGCAGCAGCTTCCGCCGCATCGGGCGCCGCGGCGAGCGGTCGGAGCCGTAGGGACTCACGTAGCGCCTTCCCGAGAGTCTCGCCCGCGCTGTTGGCTGCGGCCTTCTCGCTGGTCGGTCGCCGCCCTGCGTCGGGCAGGGGTTTGGATGTTTATGCGGAGCAAACCCTACTGGACGCTTTTTGGGGTCGCGCGGGGAGGGTCCCCAACGCGCCGCGGCTCACCCCGAAGGGGTGGAATGCGGGGCTCCGGGCCGTATGTGACGGCCCGTCGCGGGGCGCCTGTGGACTCGGGTGGTCCGGTTCGTCGGCGGGTGCGGGTGCGGTGCGGCTGGTCGTGCAGTGCCCCGCGCCCCTGCGCTTTGCCTTGAGAGGCGCGGGGCTGTGTCCATACCCGGCTCCGTCGCGTGGGCGCGACCAGCCGCCACAACCCGCAGCCGACGAACCGACCCAGCACGCCCCTACCCGACCAGACGGAATAGCGTGAGGTCGTGTCCTACTTCGACGCCGCATCCTCCGCCCCCCTCCACCCCGTGGCCCGCCAGGCCCTCCAGGCCTCCCTTGACGAGGGCTGGGCCGACCCGGCCCGTCTCTACCGGGAGGGACGGCGGGCGCGGCTCCTCCTGGACGCCGCCCGCGAGGCCGCCGCGGAGGCGATCGGCTGCCGCCCGGACGAGCTGGTGTTCACCACCTCCGGCACACGGGCGGTCCACACCGGGATCGCCGGCACGCTCGCGGGACGCCACCGCGTCGGACGCCACCTGATCGTGTCCGCGGTCGAACACTCTTCGGTGCTCCATTCGGCCGGGATGCACCGGGACCAGGGCGGCACGGTGTCCGAAGTGCCCGTTCTGCGCACGGGCATGGTCTCCCCCGACGCGTATGCCGAGGCCCTGCGCCCCGACACGGCGCTCGCCTGTCTCCAGTCCGCCAACCACGAGGTGGGTACGGAGCAGCCGGTGGCCGCCGTCGCCGAGGCGTGCCGCGCCGCGGGCGTCCCCCTTCTGGTGGACGCGGCCCAGTCGCTGGCCTGGGGGCAGGTCGAGGGCGGCTGGTCGGTGCTGACGGGCAGCGCCCACAAGTGGGGCGGGCCCGCCGGGGTCGGGCTGCTCGTCGTGCGCAAGGGGGTGCGGTACGCCTCTCAGGGCCCGGCCGACGAACGGGAGTCGGGGCGCGCTCCCGGCTTCGAGAACATCCCCGGGATCGTCGCCGCCGCGGCCTCACTGCGGGCCGTACGCGCGGAGGCGGCCACCGAGTCGGCCCGGCTGCGGGAGCTGACGGACCGGATCCGTGCGCGGGTGCCGGAACTGGTCCCGGACGTGGAGGTGGTGGGCGACCCGGTGCGCCGGCTCCCCCATCTCCTCACCTTCTCCTGTCTCTATGTCGACGGAGAGACACTGCTGCACGAGCTGGACCGCGAGGGTTTCTCGGTTTCGTCCGGATCGTCCTGTACGAGCAGCACGCTGACGCCGAGCCATGTCCTGAAGGCCATGGGCGTGCTGAGCGAGGGCAACGTCCGGGTGTCCCTCCCCCTCGGCACCCCGGCACAGGACGTGGAGCGCTTCCTGGACGTCCTGCCCCGCACGGTCGCGGCGGTCCGCGAGAAGCTGGGCGCCCCGGCGGGCGCCCCCGCCGTGACCGTCGCCCAGGACGACTCCCTCGTCGTGGACGCCCTCGGCAAGCGCTGCCCGATCCCGGTGATCGAACTCGCCAAGGTGATCACCGACGTCCCCGTCGGCGGCACGGTCCGCGTCCTCTCCGACGACGAGGCGGCCCGCCTGGACATCCCGGCATGGTGCGAGATGCGGAACCAGGAGTACGTAGGAGAGGAACCGACAGAGGGCGGAACGGCTTACGTGGTCCGCCGCAAGGCGCCGTAGGCGTCTCAGGTGCGCGGGGCCGCATCCATTTGCGACTCCCGCGCACCGGCGTCCTTCAGGGGCGCGGGGCTGTATCCATGTGCGGCTCCGCCGCGTGGGCGCGACCAGCCCCCACGCACCCGCAGACACAAACGACCCGACGCGCCCCGCCCAAAGGGCACCGGCACTAGGCCAGGTGCCCTTGGACCTCCGTCGCGGCGTCATGCCCGTACGCCTTCGTGAACCGGTCCAGGAAGTGCGACCGCCGCAACTGGTACTCCTGCGTCCCCTTGGTCTCGATGACGAGCGTCGCGAGCATGCAGCCCACCTGCGCGGCCCGCTCGTGCGAGACCCCCCAGGCCAGCCCCGACAGGAACCCGGCCCGGAAGGCGTCCCCGACCCCGGTGGGGTCGACCTTCGCCGTCTCCTCGGGCACACCGACCTCGATCGTGTCCGCCCCGACCCCCTCGATCCGCACACCGCGCGCCCCGAGGGTGGTCACCCGGTGGCCGACCCTCGAAAGGATCTCCGCGTCGCTCCAGCCGGTCTTGGACTCGATGAGCCCCTTCTCGTACTCGTTCGAGAAGAGGTACGTCGCGCCGTCGAGCAGCAGCCTGATCTCGTCGCCGTTCATGCGCGCGATCTGCTGGGAGAAGTCGGCGGCGAAGGGGATCGAGCGGGTCCGGCACTCCTCGGTGTGCCGGAGCATGCCCTCGGGGTCGTCCGCGCCGATCAGGACCAGGTCGAGTCCGCCCACACGGTCGGCGACCGCCTTGAGCTCGATGAGGCGGGCCTCGCTCATGGCGCCGGTGTAGAAGGAGCCGATCTGGTTGTGGTCGGCGTCCGTGGTGCAGACGAAGCGAGCGGTGTGCAGCACCTCGGAGATCCGTACGGACGCGGTGTCGACGCCGTGCCGGTCCAGCCAGGCGCGGTACTCGTCGAAGTCGGAGCCCGCCGCCCCGACCAGGATCGGCGAGGTGCCGAGCTGGCCCATGCCGAAGGCGATGTTCGCGCCCACGCCGCCCCGGCGTACGTCGAGATTGTCGACCAGGAAGGAGAGGGAGACCGTGTGCAGCTGATCCGCGACCAGCTGGTCGGCAAAGCGGCCGGGGAAGGTCATGAGGTGGTCTGTGGCGATGGAGCCCGAGACTGCGATACGCACGGCTAGGACACGCTCCTGCGAGGAGGGAGATTGACATCTAACGCTATCGGGTCGGCGCCGCGGCTTCGAAGCAGGCAAAACTACCCAATAGTAGGGCTTTTTTCGTAGGGCATGCGGTGCTTACGGTTCCGCTATGACGAACCTCAAGATCCATGGCGACGCTCCGCTCGATCTCGAAGGCGGTCTGGCCGAGCTGCGGGGCGACTGCGCCCGCATGGTCCCGCACTGGTCGGCTCCCGCCAGGGTCACCGCGCTTCCGGTGTCCCCGTCACTCATCCACGGCGTGACGGTCCCTCCGGCGTCTGCCCGTCTCCTGGACTCGATGTCGGACTACGGCGACTAGTCCACGCCCTGAAGGGGGCGCGGGGCTGTGACATCGTGCGACTCCGCCGCGCGGGCGCGACCTGCCACGGACGGCACGCAGTTTCAACCCGCTCCCCCCGGAGGGAACCGTGCGCTCCCCCGTCGCGTCCCATCGCCGTCCCCCGTAAAGGGGAGGCAGGATACGACCCTGCTGTGTCCTGACCCGGTCAGGGGCGGGTCTCATGGGACAGCGGTGCGGCAGAAGGAGCGATGCGGTGGACAGCGAGCGACCCGACAACGACGCGGCCGAGGCCGCCGACGAGGACAAGCCGCGCAGGCGGCATTCGCCGGTGGTCGTCGCCTCGGTCGCGGCCGCGGTGCTGCTCGCCGGGGGCGGCGGGGCGTACTTCGCCACGACCGCGTCCGGCGGCGGTGGAAGCAAGGACAGCTCCGGTACGCCGGGCGACGACAACCCGCCGCCGCTCGCCCTGGACGGCTACACCGAGGGCAGCGCGAAGGGCACGGGCGGCACGAACGGCATCGCGCCCGGCGAGCCCGACCCGAACGGCGCGACCTACCGCGCCGAGGGCGAACTCCCCGACGGCCCCTCCTCCGCGGCCGTCCACCGCGCGAAGGGCGAGGTCACCGCGGCCGAGGTGGCGAAGCTGGCCAAGGCCCTGGGCGTGGAGGGCACACCGAAGGCGGAGGGCGACGCCTGGCTGGTCGGCGCCACGAAGGACGGTTCCGGGCCGGGTCTGCGGGTCAGCAAGAAGGCACCCGGCACCTGGACGTTCAACCGCTTCGTGCCCGGCACCGACAACTGCAAGAGCACCACGGTGTGCGCGAGCGGGACGGCCAAGGGCGCCGAGACCGACGCCAGGGGCGCCGAGACCGAACCGGTGAGCGCGGCCGCGGCGAAGAAGGCCGCCGCGCCCGTCCTCAAGGCCGTCGGCCAGGACGACGCCAAGCTCGACGCGAGCCAGCTCATGGACGCCGTACGCGTGGTGAACGCGGACCCGGAGGTGGGCGGGCTGCCGACGTACGGCTGGGCGACCGGCCTCCAGATCGGCCCGGACGGCCAAGTGGTGGGCGGCAGCGGCCAGTTGAAGACCCCGGTGAAGAGCGACACGTACCCCGTCATCAGCGCCGAGAAGACGCTCGCCCTGCTGAACGGGTCCGGGACGGACGGCGGGCGCGTGGGGATCGGCGGGTGCGCGAGTCCCGTACCGCTGAAGGACAAGGACGAGAAGCCCTGCGAGACGTCGACCGTGGCGCCGAAGCCCGAGACCGTCGTCGTCGAGGACGCCGTGTTCGGTCTGGCCACGCACTTCGTGGACGGGCGGCAGGCGCTGGTGCCGTCCTGGCTCTTCGAGGTACGGCCCTCGGGGGCGGGCGCCGGCTTCACCGTCACGCATCCCGCGGTCGACCCGCGGTATCTGACCTCCCCGAAGCCTCCGGCCGACAGCCCGAGCGACGACCCGACGGTGGCTCCGAGCCCGCGGACGAGCGAGCCGGGCGGCGGGACGACGGGGGCGCCGAAGACCGAGACCCGGGATGTCCGTGTCGAGGGCTACAGCGCGGACGGCAAGGAACTGACCGTGCGCTTCACGGGCGGGGTGTGCAGTGACTACAAGGCCTCGGCGCAGGAGTCCGGCGGCAAGGTGACGGTCCGGGTGACCGAGACGCTGAAGACGGACCAGGTCTGCATCCTGATCGCCAAGGTCTTCCACGAGAAGGTCGAGCTCAAGGAATCGCTCGGGGAGCGGAAGGTCGTCGACACGGGCGGCAAGGCCGTACCGCTGGAGAAGGACCTGCCGAACCCGACCGGGACCCGGTAGCCGGGGACGCCCGGTCACCGGTACGCGGAGGACGCGCACCCGCCGGTACGCGAGAACCCGCTGATACGCGAAAGGCGGCGCCCTGTTGGAGGGGGCGCCGCCTTTCGTTGTCGTCCGGGACGACGGACCCGGCCGTCATCCGTCAAACGCAAGCAGCAGGCTTAGCTGAACGAGTCGCCGCAGGCGCAGGAACCCGTCGCGTTCGGGTTGTCGATCGTGAAGCCCTGCTTCTCGATGGTGTCCACGAAGTCGATGGAGGCGCCGCCCAGGTACGGAGCGCTCATGCGGTCGGTGACGACCTTCACGCTGCCGAACTCCTTGACGACATCGCCGTCGAGGGAGCGCTCGTCGAAGAAGAGCTGGTACCGCAGGCCGGAGCAGCCGCCGGGCTGAACGGCGACACGCAGCGCCAGATCGTCGCGGCCTTCCTGCTCCAGCAGGCCCTTGACCTTGGCCGCGGCGGCGTCCGACAGGAGGATGCCGTCGCTCACGGTGGTGGTCTCGTCCGATACGGACATCTGCTTCTCTCCCGGGTTGTACGGAGACTGCTTGCCGACGGTTGCAACCGGCGGAGCCGCGGATTCATTCCGCGCCGAGCGTTAAGTCTTTGGCTTCTCTCTTCATGCTCGCACACCCGCCCCGAAGCGGAAAACGGCCTGTGGACAACCACCGCACCGACCTCACCGATCACGCCGTGACCACCCCACCGACCACCGCACGGGATTCACGTCACATGGACGCTATGGGCATCGTCAAAGTGACGTGAAGCGGTTATGATAGATAACGTCATTTCGACGAAAAGGCTTGTTCTGCTTGATCGTTCCAGCCGGTCGATCCAAGCGGGCCGCAGAACAGAAAGGGTGCGTGTCGTGACCACCGCCCAGACCCAGGAGCTCGACGTACAGCCGACGCCCCTCGCCCTGCTGCTCCTCGGCCGTGAGGCCGACCCGAGGAGCGAGCGCGGCGTCGAATGTCCCGGTGACCTGCCCTCGCCGTCCGACCCGGACCTGGTCGAGCGCGCCCGCGCGGCCAAGGAGAAGCTCGGGAGCAAGGTCTTCGTCCTCGGCCACCACTATCAGCGCGACGAGGTCATCCAGTTCGCGGACGTCACGGGTGACTCCTTCAAGCTGGCCAAGGACGCCGCCGCGCGCCCCGAGGCCGAGTACATCGTGTTCTGCGGTGTGCACTTCATGGCCGAGTCGGCGGACATCCTGACCTCCGACGACCAGAAGGTCGTCCTGCCCGACCTGGCCGCCGGCTGCTCGATGGCCGACATGGCCACCGCCGAGCAGGTCGCCGAGTGCTGGGACGTGCTGACCGACGCCGGCATAGCCGAGCAGGTCGTGCCCGTCTCCTACATGAACTCCTCCGCGGACATCAAGGCGTTCACCGGCAAGCACGGGGGCACGATCTGCACGTCGTCCAATGCCCAGCGCGCCCTGGAGTGGGCCTTCGAACAGGGCGAGAAGGTCCTCTTCCTGCCCGACCAGCACCTGGGCCGCAACACGGCCGTCCGCGACATGGGGATGACTCTGGAGGACTGCGTCCTCTACAACCCCCACAAGCCGAACGGCGGGCTCACGGCGGAGCAGCTCCGCGACGCCAAGATGATCCTGTGGCGGGGTCACTGCTCGGTGCACGGCCGTTTCTCCGTCGACTCGGTCAACGACGTGCGCGCCCGGATCCCCGGTGTGAACGTCCTGGTGCATCCCGAGTGCAAGCACGAGGTCGTCGAGGCGGCCGACTACGTGGGTTCCACGGAGTACATCATCAAGGCCCTGGAGGCGGCTCCGGCCGGTTCCAAGTGGGCGATCGGCACGGAGCTGAATCTCGTACGGCGGCTGGCGAACCGTTTCGCGAGCGAGGACAAGGAGGTCGTCTTCCTCGACAAGACGGTCTGCTTCTGCTCGACCATGAACCGTATCGACCTGCCCCACCTGGTCTGGACCCTGGAGTCCCTGGCCGAGGGCAACCTCGTCAACCGCATCGAGGTGGACCGGGAGACCGAGCAGTTCGCGAAGCTGGCCCTTGAGCGGATGCTGGCGTTGCCGTAAAGCCAAAAGACCGCGCAGTTCCCCGCGCCCCTTTTCAGGGGCGCGGGGAACTGCGCAACGGGGGTTCGGGGGCGGAGCCCCCACCTACACCCCCACGGGCTCAGGCTTGTCAGAGGAGTCGGAGGCCTCGGCCTTCTCCCCCCGCTTCGCCGCCTTCTTCTTCGCGCGGCGCTCCTTGCGGAGTTCGACCATCGCGTAGAGCGTCGGCACCAGGAGCAGGGTGAGCAGCGTCGACGTGATCAGACCGCCGATCACCACCACCGCCAGCGGCTGGGCGATGAAGCCGCCCTCGCCGGTGATGCCGAGCGCCATGGGCAGCAGCGCGAAGATGGTCGCCAGGGCCGTCATGAGGATCGGGCGGAGGCGGTGCCTGCCGCCTTCCACCACGGCCTCGACAACCCCGTAGCCCTGCTTGCGGTACTGGTTGATCAGGTCGATCAGCACGATCGCGTTGGTGACGACGATGCCGATGAGCATCAGCATGCCGATCATCGACGGCACACCCATCGGCGTACCGGTGATGATCAGCAGACCGATCGCACCCGTCGCCGCGAACGGGATCGAGACGAGCAGGATCAGCGGCTGGATCAGCGACCGGAAGGTCGCGACCAGCAGCATGAACACGATCGCGATCGCCGCGAGCATCGCGAGGCCGAGGGACGCGAACGCGTCGTCCTGGTCCTCGGACACACCGCCGATGGCGGCCGTGGCACCGGCCGGCAGCTTCAGCTTGTCGAGCTCGGCCGTGAGGTCGGCACTGACCGCGCCCGTGTTGTCACCGGTCGGCTTCGCCGTGATGGTGGCGGCGCGCTGACCGTCGATACGGGTCATCGAGACCGGCCCGTCGACCAGCTTCACCGTCGCGATGTCACCGAGCTTCACGGACCCGAGGCTGAGGCTCCTCAGCTCGGACAGCGTCTCGGCCGGCTTCGCCGACTTGATGACGACGTCGCGCTCGGTGTCGTCCAGGATCGCCTTGCCGCTGGTGGTGCCGCGCACCGCCTGGGCGACGGCCGCACCGAGGGTCGTGTCGTTGAACCCGGCCGCGGCGGCCTTGTCGT
The DNA here is from genome assembly GCF_055577685.1 of Streptomyces sp. NPDC033178. NCBI lineage: Bacteria > Bacillati > Actinomycetota > Actinomycetes > Kitasatosporales > Streptomycetaceae > Streptomyces > Streptomyces sp. NPDC033178. Next base: position 177,792 of record NZ_JBVIPT010000022.1, on the reverse strand, counting down.
TGGCCCTGACCGAGATCCGCGGCACGGACTGGGCGAGGTCGCTGGTGACGTCGGTGACGTCGTCGAGCCCGGCGACCGCGTCGCGGACCTCCTCGGCGGCCTCGCGCAGTACGGCGGCGTCGGCGGACTTCACCACGACGCTCAGGTCCTGGCTGCCGAAGCCGTCACCGGCCGCGACCGTCGTCGTACCGATCCCGGAGAGCTTGCCGAGCCCCTCCTCGATCCCGTCCTGGACGTCGTCGAAGGAGGCCGAGTCGGCGACCTTGACGGTGTAGGAGGCCTGGTTGGTGTCCGTGCCCCCGCCGAACGCGGCCATGAAGCCGGAGGAGCCGACCGTGACCTGGTAGTCCTCGACGCCCTTGACGCCGTCGAGCATCTTCTCGACCTTCTTGGCCTCGGCGTCGGTCGCCGCCAGGCTGGTGCCGGGCTTCAACTCCTGCTTGACCGTGATGACTTCCTGCTCACCCTGGTCGAAGAAGTTCGTCTTCAGCAGCGGCGTCATACCGAACGTGCCGACGAGGACCACCACGGCGATCGCCACGCTGGTGAGGCGGCGGCGGGTCGCGAAGCGCAGCACGGGCACGTAGAGACGCTGGAGACGGCTGCGCGCCTCCTTCTCCTCGGCCTTGCGGCGCGCCTCCTCCGGGTCGATGCCGCGCACGTCCTTGGGCGCACGCAGGAACCAGTACGAGAGCACCGGTACGACCGTCAGCGAGACGAGCAGCGAGGCCAGCAGGGCCGCCGTGACGGTGAGGGAGAACGAGCCGAAGAGCTCGCCGACCATGCCGCCGGTCAGACCGATGGGCAGGAACACCGCGACCGTGGTGAGCGTCGAGGAGGTGACCGCGCCCGCGACCTCGCGTACGGCCTTGAGGATCGCCTCCTGGCGCTCCTCGCCGTAGCCGAGGTGCCGCTTGATGTTCTCCAGCACCACGATCGAGTCGTCGACGACCCGGCCGATGGCTATGGTCAGGGCGCCCAGCGTGAGGATGTTGAGCGACTCGCTGCGCGTCCACAGCACGATCAGCGCGAGGACGACCGACAGCGGGATGGAGACCGCGGTGACCAGCGTCGAGCGGATCGACGCCAGGAAGACCAGGATGACCAGGACCGCGAAGAGCAGACCGAGTGCGCCCTCGGTGGTCAGGCCCTTGATGGACTTGGAGACGGCCGGGCCCTGGTCGCTGACGACGGTCAGCGTCGCGCCGGAGCCGAGGTCCTTGCGCAGGCCGGGCAGCTTGTCCTGGACCGCGTCGGAGACCGCGACCGCGCTGCCGTCGTGGTCCATGGTGACGGAGACGGCGAGGCTGGGCTTGCCGTCGGTGCGGGTGATGGAGTCCGCCCTGGCGGGCTCCTCCTCGACGGTGGCGATGTCACCGAGGCGTACGGGCTTCTTGACGCCCTCGCCGGTGACCATCAGGTCCTGGATCTGTTTGAGCGAGGTGAAGCCGCCGCCGACCTGGACCGTGCGGTTGCTGCCGTCCTCGTCGAAGGAGCCGGCGGGGAGGGTCGCGCCGCCCGCCTGGAGGGCCTGGCCGAGCGCGGCCGTGTTCAGCCCGGCCTTCGCGAGCTTCGCGTCGTCGGGCGTGACCGAGACCTGGAGGTCCTGTACGCCGTCGACGGTGACCTGGCCGACGCCGTCGATGTCCTTCAGCGCGGGGACGACTGTGCGGTCGAGCTGGTCCGAGAGGGCCTGCTGGTCCTTGTCGGAGGTGACCGCGAGGACCACGGTCGGGATGTCGTCGGTGGAACCGGCGACGACCTGCGGGTCCACGTCGTCGGGGAGTTGCACACGGGCGCGGTTCACGGCCTGCTGGACGTCGGCGACGATCCGGGCGGAGTCGTTGCCGTAGTCGAAGGAGGCCATGATCAGGGCGTTGCCCTCGCTGGCCGTGGAGGTGACGCCGGAGATCCCGTCGACCGCTTCGAGGTTGTCCTCGATGGGCTCGACGACCTGCTTCTCGACCACGTCGGGGGACGCGCCCTGGTACGGCGCGATCACCGACACCATGGGCAGTTCGATGGTGGGCAGCAGCTGCTGCTTGAGCTGCGGGATCGCTATCGCCCCGAAGACCAGGGCGATGATCGACATCAGCCCGATGAGGGCACGTTGGGCGAGGCTGAAGCGGGACAGCCAGGACATGGGTGACGGGTCTCTCTTCTGTGGCTTGAGTCTCTGGAGCGGCAGAATGGGCTCATGTGAGCGTCTGCCTATCACTCTGAGCCATGGCCGGGGCCCCGACCGTCGCCCCCAGGTCCCGTTCCTTATGCGGCGCATACCGCGCCCGCAGTACGTGCGGGTGGAGCTCACTCCACCCTTGGGCGTACCAGTCCGGACTCGTACGCGATGACCACCAGCTGTGCCCGGTCGCGGGCTCCCAGCTTGGCCATGGCACGGTTGACGTGCGTCTTCACCGTGAGCGGGCTGACCGTGAGGCGCTCGGCGATCTCGTCGTTGGAGTGCCCGCCGGCGACCTGGACGAGGACCTCGCGTTCGCGGACGGTGAGCGCTTCGAGGCGTTCGGCGCGGCCGGGGTCCCGGTCGTCGTCATCGCCGTCACCCTGGGCGAGGAACTTGGCGATCAGCCCCTTGGTGGCGGCCGGCGACAGCAGCGCCTCGCCGCCCGCCGCGATCCGGATCGCGTTGAGCAGTTCGTCCGGCTCGGAGCCCTTGCCGAGGAACCCGGAGGCTCCGGCGCGCAGCGACTGCACCACGTACTCGTCGACCTCGAAGGTCGTCAGCATGACGACCCGCACGTGGGCGAGGCCCGGGTCGGCGCTGATGAGCCGTGTCGCGGCGAGACCGTCGGTGCCGGGCATGCGGATGTCCATGAGCACGACGTCGGCCCGCTCGTCACGGGCCAGCCGCACGGCCTCCGCCCCGTCCGAGGCCTCTCCCACGACCTCCATGTCGGGCTCGGAGTCGACCAGCACGCGGAACGCGCTGCGCAGCAGTGCCTGGTCGTCGGCGAGCAGGACGCGGATGGTCATGCGGGGTCCCCCGTGGGTGCCGTGGTCGAGGCCGCCGGTCTGGATGCCGGTGCGGGTGCGGGTGCAGGTGCGGGTGCCGCCGCGGTGGACGCGGTGCTTCCGGTGCGGCTCTTGACCGGCAGGATCGCATGGACCCGGAAGCCGCCTCCGTATCGGGGTCCGGCGGTGCAGACGCCGCTCAGCGCGGTGACCCGCTCGCGCATGCCGAGCAGTCCGTGGCCGCCGTTCTCCTCAAGACGGGCCTCCGCGTCGTCGCCCGGCCCGTTGTCGAGGACGGTGATCTCCACGTTCGGTCCCACGCGTACGACGCTGACCTCGGCCTTCGCTTCGGGGCCCGCGTGCTTCTGCACATTGGTGAGGGCTTCCTGGATGACGCGGTACGCGGCCAGGTCGACGGCGGCGGGGAGGGTGGTGCCGTGGTCGGTGCGGGCCACCTCCACGGGCAGGCCCGCGCTGCGGAAGGTGCCGACGAGTTCTTCGAGGCGGTGCAGGCCCGGGGCCGGTTCGGTGGGCGCCTCGGGGTCGCCGGACTGTCTCAGCAGGCCGACCGTGGCGCGGAGTTCGTTGAGCGCGGAGCGGCTGGCCTCGCGGACGTGGGCGAGGGCTTCCTTGGCCTGGTCGGGGCGCTTGTCCATGATGTGCGCGGCCACTCCGGCCTGCACGTTGACGAGGGCGATGTGGTGGGCTACGACGTCGTGCAGGTCGCGGGCGATACGGAGGCGTTCCTCGGCGACGCGGCGGCGGGCCTCCTCCTCGCGGGTGCGCTCGGCGCGCTCGGCTCGTTCGCGTATGGCGTGCACGAAGGCGCGGCGGCTGCGGACCGCGTCGCCCGCGGCTGCGGCCATGCCGGTCCAGGCGAAGATGCCGAGGTTCTCCTGTGCGTACCAGGGCAGAGGGCCTGCGAGCATGGCGATGCCGGTCAGGACCGTCATGGTGAGGAGGCCCACGCGCCAGGTGGTGGGCCGGTCGGTCGCCGACGCCACCGTGTAGAGGGCGACGACGGCGGACATCACCACGGGGGCCCTGGGGTCGCCCGTCACGAACTCCACGACCGACAGGGCGCTCGTCGCGGCGAGGACCCTCAGGGGGTGGCCGCGGCGGAAGACCAGGGCGGTCGCGGCCAGCAGTATGAGGGTGAGGCTGAGGAGGTCCGGGGTGCGGGTGCCCCAGTCCGGGCCTCCGTGTCTGCCGTTCGGCTCCGCGAACGAGCCGACGACCATGCAGGCGAGGACCGCTGCCGCGAGGGCGCCGTCCACCACCAGCGGGTATGCCCGCAGGCGGGTCCGGGCGCGCTCCAGTGTGCTCACGATTGTTTACGGTACGGGGCCCTTGCAGGGGGCGGAACTGGTGCCACCGGTAATCGGGCCGGGTCCCATGTTTTTCGCCCCCGCCGCCCCTACCCATTCCCGTCCCTTACTCAGGGGCTCCGCCCCCGAACCCCCGCTCCTCAAACGCCGGAGGGGCTGAAGATTCGGACGCCGGAGGGGCTGAAGATTTCGCAGCCCGGGCCGACACACTCAGCCCGTCCGGCGTTTGAGGACGAGCGCGTTCAGCGCGATACGGGGGTCTGGGGGCGCAGCCCCCAGGGACGGGACGGGTAGGGGCGGCGGGGGCGAAAAAAGGTCAGCCGGGGATCAAGCCGTCGTCGTTGAGCATCTCTCGGACCTCGGAGAGGGTTGCGTCCGGGGACGGGAGGATCAGTTCGGAGGGTTCGAGGGCGGCGTCGGGAAGTGGCGCGCCCAGGCGGCGGACCGCGTCGAGGAGCGCCCCCAGCGTGCGCCGGAAGCCCTCCTCGTCACCGGACTCCATCTCCGCGAGGAGTTCGTCGTCCAGCTTGTTCAGTTCGGTGAGGTGGCCGTCGTCCAGCCTCACCTGTCCCTCCCCCATGATCCGTACGATCATGACGCCCTCCTCGGCGTGGGACTACTGCCTGCGGCTGCTGCTACTGCTTGTCGAAGCGCGGGGTGTCCTGCGGCTTCTGCTGGGACTGAGTCTGGTCCTTGCCGCCCTCGATCGCCTGCTGGGAGGAGGAACCGCCGGACAGCTCGGCCTTCATGCGCTGGAGCTCAAGCTCCACGTCCGTGCCGCCGGAGAGCCGGTCGAGCTCGGTCTGGATGTCGTCCTTGGCGAGCCCGGAGGAGTCGTCGAGGGCGCCGGAGGCGAGCAGCTCGTCGATGGCACCGGCGCGCGCCTGGAGCTGCGCGGTCTTGTCCTCGGCCCGCTGGATGGCCATGCCGACGTCGCCCATCTCCTCGGAGATGCCCGAGAAGGCCTCGCCGATGCGGGTCTGCGCCTGGGCGGCCGTGTACGTCGCCTTGATCGTTTCCTTCTTGGTCCGGAAGGCGTCGACCTTGGCCTGGAGCCGCTGCGCCGCGAGGGTGAGCTTCTCCTCCTCGCCCTGGAGGGTCTGGTGCTGCGTCTCCAGGTCGGTGACCTGCTGCTGGAGCGCGGCACGGCGCGACAGCGCCTCACGGGCCAGGTCCTCCCGGCCGAGCGCGAGTGCCTTGCGGCCCTGGTCCTCCAGCTTGGAGGACTGGCTCTGGAGCTGGTTCAGCTGCAGCTCCAGGCGCTTTCGGGAGGTCGCCACATCGGCGACTCCCCGGCGCACCTTCTGCAGCAGCTCCAGCTGCTTCTGGTACGAGTAGTCGAGGGTTTCGCGCGGGTCCTCGGCCCGGTCAAGGGCCTTGTTCGCCTTCGCGCGGAAGATCATCCCCATACGCTTCATGACACCGCTCATGGGCTTCGCGCGCCCCCTTCTGACGGACTCCAGCTCCAGCGACTGCAACAGAACCCACAGTACGGGCCCTGCATCCATTACCGCACTGTTCGGGGACGGATGCGCTCATCCCCAAGGACGACTGTGAATGATCTTGCTCCGGCGTAGGGAGTAGGTGTCCCCCGGGGTTCGTCCCGGGGTCGGCCGGGAGAACCGTAGGCAGCCACCCCTTTTCGGGCCCCTCTGTCCCCCTACAGACGACCGGTGTTGCCGGATCGTTCCCCACTCGGCTGCCGTCCATGCCTCCGTACCCCTTACCCTTGGGTTTTGTGTTCCGTAGCCGTGCCAAGGATGAGAAGGCCCCCGCCGACAAGGCGCTGACCGACTCCACTCAGCCCCGTGACCCGCAGGCCCCCAAGGGTCGGCCCACGCCCAAGCGCAGTGAGGCCCAGTCCCAGCGCCGAAGCGTGGCCAATACGCCGACGACGCGCAAGGAGGCCGCAAAGCGGCAGCGTGACGATCGCCGTACCCAGATGGCGAAGCAGCGCGAGGCGCTGGCCAGTGGGGACGAGCGCTATCTGCCCGCCCGTGACAAGGGTCCCGTGCGCAAGTTCGCGCGCGACTTCATCGACTCGCGGTTCTGCATCGCCGAGTTCTTCCTGCCGCTGGCGGTGATCATCCTCGTCCTGAGCATGGTCCAGATCGCCCAGCTGCAGAACGTGGCGCTGCTGCTGTGGCTCTTCGTGATCGTGATGATCGTGGTCGACTCGATCGGTATCGCGATCCGCATGAAGAAGCAGCTGAACGCGCGCTTCCCGGACGAGCCCAAGCGCGGCGCGGTCGCGTACGCACTGATGCGCAGCCTCCAGATGCGTCGCCTCCGGCTGCCGAAGCCGCAGGTCAAGCGCGGAGAGCGGCCCTGAGCGCGGCATCTTTCGCGGGGGGCGCGGCCGATGCCTGGCTGAGCAAGCTGGGCGGCCTGCGTGATGTCGTACGGCAGGAACTGGTCGCCCGGCAGCTCGACGAGCAGATAGCCGGGCGGTTCCCCGTGGGGCAGCGGCTGCGCGTGCTCGACGTGGGCATGGGCCAGGGCACGCAGGCGCTGCGGCTGGCCCGGGCCGGGCATCAGGTCACGGGGGTCGAGCAGGACTCCACGATGATCGCCGTCGCGCGTGAGAGCCTCGCCGCCGAGCCCGAGGGGATCCGCAGCCGCGTGCGGCTCGTCGAGAGCGACGGGCGCGACACCGGCGTCCACTTCCTGCCGGGCAGCTTCGACGTGGTGCTGTGCCACGGCGTGCTGATGTACGTCGAGGAGCCCGACCCCCTCCTCGCCGGGCTCGCCCGGATGCTGGCCCCCGGCGGCCTGCTCTCCCTGCTCGTGCGGAACGCCGACGCGCTGGCCATGCGGCCGGGGCTGGCCGGCGACTGGGCGGGCACCCTGGCGTCCTTCGACACCAGCGCGTACACGAACCGGCTCGGACTCGACGTACGGGCCGACCGGCTCGACGCGCTCACCGGCACACTCGCCGGGATCGGGGCACCGCTGCACGCCTGGTACGGGGTGCGGGTCTTCACGGACACCGCGGCGGACGACGCGACCGTCCCCGACGACGTGGAGACGCTGCTGGCCGCCGAGGAGCGGGCCGGGCGGACGGATCCGTACCGCCGGGTGGCGGCCCTGCTTCACCTGTGCGGCGTACGGGGCTGAGAACCCCCTGTTCGGCCCCGCACCGCAGGCCGGACCCACCGCCCCGAGGCAAGACTCGGGGCATGGATGATGCGTCGCTTGCCCGTACCCGTACCCGTACCCGTCGCCGCCCCCATCCCCGTAGCCGCGTCCTTGCCTGGGCCCTTCCCGTGATCGTCGGCTGCTGTGTGGTCCTGCTCGGCGGGTGTTCCGGCGGTGGGGCGTCGACCGGGGCCGAGCGGGGCACCGAGGCCGCCCGGGCCGCCGCTCCCCGGGCCGCGAACGATCTGCAGGACGCCTACCAGAAGGTGATCAAGGACGTCCTGCCGTCGGTCGTGCAGATCCGGGCGACCAGTGATCTGGGCTCCGGGGTCGTGTACGACGACAAGGGGCACATCGTCACGAACGCGCATGTGGTCGGGGACGAGAAAACCTTCGAAGTGACGACGGCCAACAGCGAGGACGAGTTGACCGCCAAGCTCGTCTACACGTACCCGCAGCAGGATCTCGCGGTCGTCAAACTGGACCGGAAGCCGAAGGGGCTGAGGGCGGCCGCGTTCGGGGACTCCTCGAAGGTGGACGTCGGCCAGATCGTGCTGGCGATGGGTTCACCGCTCGGGCTGTCGTCCAGCGTCACCCAGGGCATCGTGTCGGCGACCGGACGCACCGTCAGCGAGGGCAGTACGGACGGCGGCACGGGCGCCACCATCGCCAACATGGTGCAGACGTCGGCCGCGATCAACCCGGGCAACAGCGGTGGCGCGCTCGTCGACCTCGACGGGCAGGTCATCGGCATCCCGACGCTCGCCGCGACCGATCCCGGCATGGGCGAGGGCGCGGCGGCGGGCATCGGCTTCGCGATTCCCGCGTCGATGGTGCGCACGGTCGCCGACCAGATCGTCGAGGACGGCAGGGTCACCGATTCGGGGCGGGCCGCGCTCGGCATCACCGCCCGGACGGTGGTGGGCGCCGACTACCAGCCCGCCGGGGTCGCGGTGGTCGAGGTCAAGGACGGCGGTGCGGCCGCGAACGCGGGGATCGAGCGCGGGGACGTCATCACCGGGCTGGGTGACACCGGGATCACCACGATCACCTCGCTCTCCGAGGCGCTCGCGGACCGGAAGCCGGGCGGGAAGGTGCGGGTGACGTACACACGGGACGGTGACGAGAAGAGCGCCGAGGTGACGCTCGGCGAGCAGTGACCCGGCGGTGGCCGGCCGTGTCACGGCCTTCGGCGGGTGGTGAGGGTGGGCGGCGCAGGGGCCGCGGTCGTTCGTACGGCCGCGGCCCTCACGCGTATGGGCTACGGCGGCCTAGGAAGCCTCTGCGTGCAGGCTCATCGGGCCGTAGATCTCCGTGGCGTCCTCGGAGAGCCGGACCTGGTCCGCCCCCGCCTCGGCCAGCGCCTTCCAGTGTTCGCCGAGCCAGGACTCCGCGTCGCCCTGGGTGGTGAACTCCTCGGGCTGGACCGCGGGCTGGACTTCCGTCCCGTCGGCCTTCTCGAACCGCCACGTCCATGCCGCCATGTCAGCCTCCCAAAGTTCCCAGCAAGATCGGGCTCTTGCCCGAAGCCTAGGTGTTCTGTTGGTTGTCCGGTGTTCAAAGGTGCAGGTCGAGAACTGTCGTGTGCCATCTGCGGGTTGTCTTGGGCTGGTCGCGCAGTTCCCCGCGCCCCTTCAGGACGCGCTCCCGTGTACCCCCCTGACGGGCACAAGCCGTGTTGACGCGGGAAAATCAGATCCGTGGAAGTGACTTTGCTTGGTACTGGTGGGCCTGCGGGACTGCCTCGGCCCGATTGCCCCTGTGCTGCTTGTGCGGTGGCGCTGGGTGTGGATGCCCGGGCGGCTGCCGCTCTGCTGGTGGACGGGGCGTTGTTGCTGGATCTGACGCCCGGGGCGGCCTTTGCCGCGGCTCGGGCCGGGCGGTCGTTGGGCGGGGTGCGGCAGGTGTTGCTGTCGCATCCGCACAACGGGCCCGCGGTGGAGGTGCCGGCGGGGCTGCCGCAGCCGGGGCGGGTGCCGGACGGTCGGGAGCTGGCGCTGCTGACGGGGCATCGGGTGCGGGCTGTGCCGATGGACGCGCCGGGCACCGGGTACGCGGTGACGGGGCCCGACGGGCAGCGGCTGCTGTATCTGCCGCCGGGCGCGGCGCCCGCGGGGCTTGAGGAGGCGGCCGGGGCGTACGACATGGTGGTCGCCGATGTCGTCGGGCGGCCGGACGCGCTGGCCCGGCTGCGGGTGGCGGGGGCCGTCGGGCCGGCCACGGACGTGATCGCGGTGCACCTCGACCACGACGTGCCGCCCGGCCGGGAGCTGGGGCGGCGGCTCGCGGCGGCGGGAGCACGGGCGGTGCCGGACGGTACGACGCTGCCCGTGGGGGTGTACGAGGACGTGCCCGACGTGCCCCGGCGGACTCTCGTGCTCGGCGGGGCCCGGTCCGGGAAGTCGGTGGAGGCCGAGCGGCGTCTGGAGGCCTTCCCGGACGTGCTGTACGTGGCGACCGGCGGGACGCGGAACGGGGACGGCGAGTGGGCCGCCCGCGTGCACGCCCATCGTGAGCGGCGGCCCGGCTCCTGGCGTACCGCCGAGACCTGTGACCTCGTACCCCTGTTGAAGGACGACGGGGCGCCGCTGCTCGTCGACTGTCTGTCGTTGTGGCTGACGGACGCGATGGACTCGGTGAACGCGTGGGACGACGACGAGTGGGGCGGTGGCGGCGAGCGCGCGCTGCGGGCCCGGGTGGAGGAGCTGACGGCCGCCGTCCGCGAGACCCGCCGCACGGTGGTCGCCGTCTCCAACGAAGTCGGCTCCGGCATCGTCCCCGCCACCCCCTCCGGCCGCCGCTACCGCGACGAACTCGGCCGCCTCAATGCGGCGTTCGCGACCGAGTGCGAGCACGTGCTGCTGGTGGTGGCGGGGCAGGCTCTCACCCTGAAGGGCTAGGCGGCCGACGGGCGGGGAGTGTGCCTGCCTGCCGTCTTGCGGGCGATGATCCGGTACGCGTTCGAGAAGCGGGTGCGGCGCAGCAGCGGGGCCAGGACGTGGTCCAGGGCGAAGGCGGAGGCCAGCAGCGGGGTGGTGGCCCGGGTCAGGGCCGTACGAAGGGTGCGCTGGAGGTCGGTCGGCGGGCTCGGGCGCCAGGGCTCGTCGCCGCCCGGCAGCCGGTTGCCGATCGCGAGCGCGAGGGCGCCCGTCAGGTCGTACGGGATGTGCGGTTCGCGGCGGTCGGTGGAGACGACCGTGCAGCCGAGCTCGTCGAGTTCGTCGAGCAGGTTGCGCAGCGGCATGAGGTGGAGGTGCTGCGGCTGGCAGTAGGACACCCACCACTTGCCGAGCAGCGCCCCGAACGCGCAGTCCGGGTCCGGGACTTCGACGAGCAGATGCCCACCGGGACGCAGTACGGCGAGCGCGGCGCGCAGTTCCTCGCGCGGGTCGGGGCTGTGCTCCAGGTGGTGGAACATGCTGACCACGTCGTAGCGGGCGCGCAGCCGGTCGACCAGGTCGGGCAGCCGGCCGTGGTGGGCCTCCTCGACCCGGCCCGCCGTCCGCGCCTGCTCGACGCGCGAGGTGGGGTCGAGCCCGTCGAAGGACGTGTACGTGTACAACTCCTTGGCCGCCGCCGGGAAGTGGCCGTGGCCGGTGCCGACGTCCAGCCAGCTCTCGGGCTCCGGGTACGGGAGCATCGCGCGGGCGGCGGCCTCGTGGCGTCTGCGTCCGGCTCGGGCCCGCAGGATCCGCTCGGCGAAGCCCTCGTGGGTGTCGTGGTGCTCGTGGCTCTCGTAGAAGTCCCGGTAGTAGAAGGCCAGGCCCTCGGCGGTGAGGCGGGGGTTCTGGAAGGCGTGGGCGCAGTCCTCGCACTCGTCGACGACGAAGGTGCCGGGCTTGTGCTGGAGCAGGTCCGGGGTGCGCAGGCGGGTGCGCAGCCGCCGGGAACCGCACCAGGGGCAGTCGGGCCGGCGGGGCTCGTGGAAGTGGTCGGTGCCCTGGGCGAGTTCGCTGAGATACGCGGCGCGGCGACGGGCGAAGGTCTGCTGGGCGGAGGGTGTTGCGGGTGCGGGAGGTGTTGCAGGTGTGGGGGGTGTTGCGGGTGTGGGGGGCATGGTCTGTCTGCTCCTGCCGGTCCGACGCGGTACGACCCTGTAGAGGCTGATATGAGCTACTACCGGTCGATACAAACCGGTATGACAATCCACTGCAAACCGGAACGTATGGGATAGCGATCCTCGATGCAACGACCCGGTGCAGCGCACTGACCGACCGTCAGGAGACCGGCCCGATCACTGGCGGTACTGTTCGGCGAATGAGCTCGCTTAATCTCGACGACTTCACCGATCTGATCGAGCGCCCCGACGGCGGTGTGCGCCGTGACGCCGAGGCGCGCCGGGAGCGGCAGGTCGTGCCGCCCGGGGCCCTGGGACGCCTCGACGACCTCGGTGAGTGGCTGGCGGCCGCGCAGGCGGCCGTTCCGGTGCGGGCGATCGAGCGTCCGCGTGTGGTGCTGTTCGCGGGTGACCACGGGGTCGCCGGACTTGGGGTGTCGGCGCGGCCCGCGGGGGGCGCGGACGAGCTGGTGCGCGCCGTGCTCGACGGTTCGAGCCCCGTCTCGGTGCTGGCCCGGCGGCTCGGGGTGCCGGTGCGCGTGGTGGACATGGCTCTCGACTGCGAGCCGGAGGGCCTGCCCGACGAGGTCGTACGGCATCGGGTGCGGCGCGGCTCCGGGCGGATCGACGTGGAGGACGCGCTGACCCTGGAGGAGGCGGAGGCCGCCTTCCTCGCGGGGGTCGCGGTCGCGGACGAGGAGGCGGACTCCGGGACCGATCTCGTCGTCCTCGGGGACGTGAGTGTCGGAGGGACCACCGCCGCTGCCGTGCTGATCGCGGCGCTCTGCGGTACCGACGCGTCGGTCGTCACCGGGCGCGGGGGGCGGGCCATCGACGACCTCGCCTGGATGCGGAAGTGCGCGGCGGTGCGGGATGCGCTGCGGCGGGCCCGGCCCGTTCTCGGCGATCAGCTGCAACTGCTCGCGGCGGTGGGCGGGGCGGATCTTGCCGCGATCACCGGGTTCCTGTTGCAGAGTGCCGCACGGAAGACTCCCGTGATCCTCGACGGGGTCGTGTCCGCGGCCTGTGCGCTGGTCGGGCAGCGGGTCGCCTTCCGGGCGCCGGACTGGTGGCTGGCCGGGCAGACCAGCGGTGAGCCGGCCCAGGCGAAGGCGTTCGATCGGATGGCGCTGGAGCCGCTGCTCGACCATGGGGTGACTGTTGGGGAGGGGGCGGGGGCGTTGCTTGCCCTGCCTCTGGTGCAGGCCGCGGCGGCGTTGGCAGCGGAGCTGCCCGAGAGCCCGGAGAGCCCGGAGAGCCCGGAGGGCCCCGAGGACCCCGAGGACCCCGAGAAGGAATAGCGGCTTGGGGTCGGTTTGCCGGGTGCGGGCCGGTGGGGGCTGGTCGCGCAGTTCCCCGCGCCCCTAAAGACGAAGGGGCGCGGGGAACTGCGCGAGCAACCCCCGCTCACCCGCACCCGCACCCGCACCCGCACCTCAACGCAACCACCCCACCCCACGCAGTAGACGCTCGCGCACAACAGTGCCCTATATGATCCCGTTTCATGGGAAGCGCCCGAATCGCCGTCAAGCAAACCCCGGTTCCGGAGCCAGAGCGGGCCCCCGCCCGCACAGGCGACGGCGCCCGCCCGACCACCCCCGCCTCACGGCGAGCCGCCGCGTTCGCCGTCTGGTACCTCCGCCTCGTCGCGTTCCTCAACTTCCTGAGCGCCGTATGGGTCTCCCTCGGCCAGGACGTACGCCGCCACAACACCGAGAACTACTTCACCCCGTACCTCCTGACGGCGGGCTTCGCGTCGGGCGCGTTCACGATGTTCCTGGCGATCACGATGCGCCGCCGCAAACGAGCCGCCTGGATCCTCAACCTCGTACTCAGCGGGCTCTTCCTGCTGCTGTTCGCCTTCGCGATGGTCTTCCCGGAGATCCGCGCGTACCCGCAGAACTGGATCTCCCTCGCCCTGACGGCCGCCTTCGTGGCGTCCCTCTTCGTCGGCCGACGCGAGTTCTACGCGAAGGGCGACCGCTCGAACCCGAAGCTGGCGGCGGCCGTCGCGGTGGGCGGACTGCTGCTCTGTTCGCTGCTCGCCGCGCTCCTGGTGACCGTCACGAACGACGCGCACGACGCCGGCCGTTCGACGTTCCCCGACCGCTGGCGCTACGGCACCCTGCGGCTGATCTCGGTCGCCGCCGACGACGCCCGCTTCCCCGGGATCACGACTCCCAACTGGGTGAACGTCACCATCAACGTGCTCAGCACCCTGCTGGTCCTGGCCGTCTTCTATGCGGCCTTCCGTTCCCGCCGCGCCGTCGACCCGCTCACCGAGGGTGACGAGGAGCGGCTGCGGACGCTGCTCGACAGGAACGGCGACCGCGACTCCCTGGGCTACTTCGCGCTGCGCCGCGAGAAGAGCGTGGTGTGGTCGCCTACCGGCAAGGCGGCCGTCGTCTACCGCGTCGTGAGCGGTGTCTCGCTGGCCTCCGGCGACCCGATCGGCGATCCCGAGGCGTGGCCCGGCGCCATCGACCCCTGGCTCGCCGAGGCGCGTGCCCACGGCTGGATCCCGGCGGTGATGGGCGCGAGCGAGGAGGCGGGGACCATCTACGCACGCCACGGCCTGGACGCGCTGGAGCTCGGCGACGAGGCGATCGTCGAGACGGCCGAGTTCACGCTGGAGGGGCGGGCCATGCGGACCGTCCGCCAGGCCTACAACCGCGTCCAGCGCGCGGGCTACGAGGTCCGCATCCGGCGCCACGAGGACATCCCGGCCGACGAGATGGCGTACCTGCTGAAGCGGGCCGACGACTGGCGGGACGGGGCCACCGAGCGGGGCTTCAGCATGGCGCTGGGGCGGCTCGGGGATCCGGGCGACGGCCGGTGCGTGATGCTCGAATGCACGAACAGCCGCGCGGGGGAAGGCACGGGGGAAGGCACGGACGAGCTGAGAGCGGTGCTCTCCTTCGTGCCCTGGGGGCCGCACGGGCTCTCCCTCGACCTCATGCGGCGGGACCGGGACTCCGAGAACGGACTGATGGAGTTCATGGTCATCCAGCTCCTCCAGCGGGCCCCCGAGATCGGGATCACGCAGGTCTCGCTCAACTTCGCCATGTTCCGTTCCGTCTTCGAACGTGGCGCGCGTCTCGGCGCGGGCCCGGTACTGCGGCTGTGGAGGTCGCTCCTCAGCTTCTTCTCGCGCTGGTGGCAGATCGAGTCGCTGTACCGCGCCAACGCCAAGTACCGGCCCATCTGGGAACCGCGGTTCCTGCTCTTCGAGAAGAGCGGTGACCTGCCGCGCATCGGCATCGCCGCGGCCCGCGCGGAGGGGTTCCTGGAGGCGCCGGGCCTGCCGAAGTGGCTGCACCGCAAGCACTTGGAGTCGCACAGATGAGTACGCGCAGATGAGGCAGACGAGACAGACGAGTACGTACGGACCCGTGGTCACCTGCCGATGAGCACGCGTGAACAGAGCGGCGCCCGCCCATGAGCACCCTCGCCCGGATGGCCCGCGCCGAATGGGGCCCGCTGTACGCGGCCGTGCGCGCGGGCCTCGTCGAGCGAGGCCGGCGGGCGATCCCCATGACGGTCGCCGCGGTGTGCCTGACGGCGCTCATGCAGTACGCGCAGAACCAGCCGTGGGGCTACCAGTTCGTCCAGAACATCGGTGCCGTCCGTGCCGAGGACCCGCTCTGGCCGGCCCTTCTGCGCACCCCGCTCTCCCTCTTCGTACCGGCCCTCGACCTGCCCGTCTGGGGTGCGCTCGCGCAGATCCTGCTCGTGTTCGGGATCGCCGAGATCTGTCTGGGCTGGTGGCGCACGCTCGTCATCGCGTACGTCGCCACGCTGGCCGGCACCCTCTACGCGCGCGTGGGCATCGCGCTGGGCCCGCACGGCTTTCTGGGGCTGCCCGCCTCGGACTCGATGGTCGTGGACACCGGGCCGTCGGCGGCCGTGGTCGGGCTCGCGGTCTTTCTCTGTTGGCGGTATCGCGCGTACGTCACCGCGGGGGTCGTCGTCGCGGCCATGGTGGTGGAGGTGCTGCTCAAGGAGAACCTGGCGGGCAGGGAGCATCTGGCCGCGATCGCGGCCGTGCTGGTGCTGTGCGGGATCTCCGAGCTGCGTCACCGGCCGCCGGGCAGGGACCGCACGGGTTCCGGGTCCGGTTTGCCGCCGATCCAGTCCTGAAGCCTGCGGCGGGGGCCCGCCCAGCGGCGGTCGTGATGGTAGGCCCGCAGCTGGGCCTTGGCCCGGGCCCGGTGCCGTCTGCGGTAGAAGCGCGTGGCCCACGGCGAGCCGGGGCGGGCGAGACGGACGGCGCCGACCAGGGCGACGAGCGGGACGATCACACCGAAGATCGCCATACGTGCCTTGCCCTTGCTCAGGGCCAGCAGCGAGATGAGGAAGTTCAGCCCGATGCTCACGATGACGCCCGCGCGGTCCTGCAGTTCGTCCTCGGTGAGGTCGTTGACGCCGAACGGCAGGAAGCCGCTGAGCATCAGGCCCACCAGGGCCGCGGTGAGCACCACGACCTCGACGCTCTTGCGGCCCTCCTCGCTCCAGTAGACGTCGTCGAGGTGCAGGATCAGCGCGAACTCGTCGAGGACGAGACCCGCGCCGATCCCGAACACCACGGCGAACGCGGCCGAGCCGAAGCCGTGCCGGCCGCTCGCCACCGCGCCGAAGCCGCCGATCACCGTCAGGACGACTCCGGGGACCACGTGGTGGATGTGGACACCGCCAGCCTCGACGTTGCCGAAGGGGCCCTTGCCCGCGCGGATCATCCGGACGACGATCCGGGTGATCACAAAGGTCAGTACGAAGGAGGAGAGCGCCAGCAGCAGCGGCAGCTTTCCCGGTTCGGTGATGTTCCGTGTCCACCAATGCCCCATGTGCGCACTTTATCCGCGGCTGCCGTGGGCGGCTTCCGGGCCGCCGGGTAACCTGCGCCGGTGTCCAAGCCCCCGCCGGAAACTCCCGGGACCTCCTGGCCCGACGGCCTCCGATTCGCCTTCGGCACGCTCACCGTGCTGCCCGTCGAGGTCACGCGATGGGACCGCGAGGCCGCGCGGGCGGGGATGCTGTGCGCGCCGGTCGCCGGGCTGGTCGTGGGTCTCGCCGCCGCGGCGCTCGGCCTGTTCCTGCTGGTCCTCGGCGCGGGTCCGCTGCTCGCGGCCGTGGCCTCCGCCGCCGTTCCTGCCGCCCTCACGCGCGGCCTCCATCTCGACGGGCTCGCCGACACCGCGGACGGGCTGGGCAGCGGCAAGCCGGCCGAGGACGCGCTGCGCATCATGAAGCAGTCGGACATCGGGCCGTTCGGTGTCATCACCCTGGTGTTCGTGCTGTTCGCCCAGGTGGCGGCGCTTGCGGAGGCCTACGGCGGCTCTTGGGGGCGGGGGGCGTTCGCGACCGTCGTGTCGGCGGTCGCGGCCCGGCTCGCGCTCACGCTGGCCGCGCGGGTCGGCGTGCCGCCGGCTCGGCCGGAGGGGTTGGGGGCGGCGGTCGCGGGGACGGTGCCCCTGCGGGGAGCTGGGCTGGTGGGGGTCGGTGTGGTCGCCCTCGCGGCGGGGGCGGGGTTGTTCTTCGGGACGTACGGGCTCGTGCTGGGGGCGGTCGCCGTGGTCGCCGCGTGCGGCTGCGCCGAGCTGCTGCTGCGCCACTGCGTTCGCCGGTTCGGCGGAGTCACCGGAGACGTGTTCGGAGGATTGGCCGAAACTGCCGGTACCGCGGCGCTGGTGGTTCTTGCTGTGGGGTGACAGTGCGGGTGGGTGGGGGCTGGTGTTGCGCAGTTCCCCGCGCCCCTGGGGTGCGTGAAGGTTCCGGTGGAATACGACGTGCACGTCGGTCCGTGACTGAGTGCGCAGTTCCCCGCGCCCCTGGGTGCGTGGAGGTTCCGGTGGATTACGACGTGCACGTCGGTCCGTGGCCGAGTGCGCAGTTCCCCGCGCCCCCAAAAAGACAAAAGCCGGGGCGCAGCCCCGCTTTTAGGGGCGCG
Organism: Streptomyces sp. NPDC033178; assembly: GCF_055577685.1. Lineage (NCBI taxonomy): Bacteria > Bacillati > Actinomycetota > Actinomycetes > Kitasatosporales > Streptomycetaceae > Streptomyces > Streptomyces sp. NPDC033178. The sequence goes on along the minus strand of NZ_JBVIPT010000022.1, from coordinate 160,352 downwards.
GGGAACTGCGCGCTCAGCCCAAACCCACCCGCACCCAATACACGAGGGCCAGCCCCACCACCCAGGGGCGCGGGGAACTGCGCGACCCCAGCCCCCACCCACCCGTACCCAACACACCACGCAGACCCCTCCCCACCCCAGGGGCGCGGGGAACTGCGCAACCACCCCCACCCACCCGCACACGAAGAACTCAGCCCGCCCGCAAGGCATGCGGCAGCGTGCCCCAGGGGTGGGCCCCCTCGCCCGGGACCGCGCAGTGGATCGTGGCGCCCCGGGTGCGGGCCAGGTCGCCCACGGGGGCGCCCGGGGGCACGCCGTGGACCAGGTGGCACTGACGGGTGCGGCCTCCCGTGAAGGGGGCCGGGCGGAGGCTGCGGTAGGCCTCCCAGGTGCCCTCGAAGGTGACGAGGACGTCGGCGAGGCGGGCGTACGCGGGATGCGGCGGTGCCCCGTGGTTGAGGGCAATGGTCGTGCAACCCGTGCCCCAGGCGGACGTGGCGAGCCGCTGGTAGTAGCCGAAGTCGCCGAGCCCCGAGGCGACTTGGTCGAGGAAGGCGCCGTCCGCGTCGTACCAGTCGCGGTAGCGCGTGAGATCCCGGACGACCTCCGTGCGCGGTCTGCGGCCGTAGTCGGTGTCGGCGTACCCGAGCACCCGGACGCCCTTCCCCCGCAGCCGCTCGGCGACCTCGGCGAAGGCCGGGTCGGGGCGCTCGCCGGGCCCGCTGGCCGGGTTCAGCACGACCCCGTAGAGGCGGGGCGCGGCCTCGACGATCGCCTCCCATTCGGCGGGGCGGACGGACGGGTGCTCGTAGTACGGGACGAGGAGGGTGCTCATCTGTGGGCGGTCGCCCTTCCCAGTTGCCAGCAGACCAGGGTGGCCAGCACCGCGGCAGCGGCCCCGTACACGACGAGGCCGACCAGGTGCGGGCTCACCCCGTCCGCGAGCAGCGCCCCGGCCTGGGCGAGCCCCGCGGCGCAGCAGACCACGGCGGCGCTCAGGACGGCGCCGAACGACTGGAGCAGCAGGCCGGTCCAGAGGACGACGCCGAGGAGCAGCAGGGCGGTGAGCCGTACGCCGCCGAGGCCGGGTGCGTGCGGCCAGAGGGCGGCCGTGGCGAGGCTCAGCAGGAACAGCGCAGCGAGGTAAGCGGTGAGGCATTTGACGAGGGTGCCCGCGGTGGTCCGCCAGAACTCGCGTGAGGTGCTGCTGGAGCGCAGTCCGGCGAGGCTTCCGCTGCGGAACCGATAGAGCAGCCACTCGGCGGGCCCCATGCTCAGCGTGAGCGCCACGGCGGCCGGGGCGGCGACCGCGGCGGTCGACGACACGTCGGCCAGGACGTCGCCGAGCGCCACGAACACGACGAGGACGCCGCTGCCGAGGCCGAAGAAGGCGTACGGCAGGGAGCCGGCGAGCCAGGGCGAGGCGCTGCGCGGCCGTTTGGTCTCCTGGGCGCCGCCGAAGGGCAGCAGGGCCGCGAACCCGGCGGACCAGCCGATCCGTGTCCCGTCCCCCGACTGCCGTACGGCCGGGGCGACTTCGATCGCGGCCAGCGCGCCGACGATGCCGAGTGAGCCGAGCAGCAGGCCCAGTCTCGCGGCCTCGGGGACCGGCTGGGCCATCGCCAGTACGGCACCGGCCGCCATGGGCAACAGGGCGGCCAGCAGGGCCCGTTCACGGCCCATCACGAGCAGTACCGTGGCGGCCGCGAGGTAGCAGGACTGGCCGGCGGCGAAGGCGACCGCGCCGAGGTGCCCGGGGGCGACGGCGAGTGCGACGAGTGAGCCGAGCAGGGCGCCCATGGGTGCCCCGACGAGAAGCGAGCGGCGGGAGGCCGCCTTGTCGCCCAACCCCAGCCAGGAGTACGCCCGGTGGGCGAGCCCCTGGTTCCAGGTCCAGCCGCACAGGGCGCCGGCCAGCAGCGGGACCGTACCGGCGGGGAGCCCGAGGCCGTCCTGCGGGCCCGCAAGGAGAGGTGCCCCGAGGACGTATCCGAGGCCGGGCAGTGCGAAGACGACGCCTCTCAACAGGCAGCCCAGCAGACCGATTTCCCAGGGATCGTGGGCCGGTCCCGAGGGTTCGGGATGGCGGCGCTCGACACGCTCGTACAGCTCCTCGGCGAGCGAGAAGGAGTCCTTGCAGCCGTACTTCTCGCGTATCTGGTCGTCCGACATTCCGTCGGACTCCAGGAGCGCGGCTATCTCGTCCGGGTGGACGGCGGCGGCTATGAACTCCTCCAGCCGTTTGGCGAGTTCGTCCACCGGGTCGGGCTCCGCCCAGCTGGGACGGCGTTGGCGCGGCACATAGGGCAGGGTGTCGGGCCGCGAGCCGGGCGGCATCCGGATCGATCCGCTCACCAGCCGGTCCCGTCCGTCGCGACGGCCTGGTACCAGGGGTCGCGCAGTTCGAGGGTCCAGTCGGCGACGGTCTCCAGCGTGGGCTCGTACACCTCGGGCAGGCCCGCGAGCTCCTGGTAAATCGTCCGGAAGGCGTCCACGGAACGGCGGAGCGTGAAGCGCTCGATGACGCGCTGGCGGGACAACCGGCCCAGTTCCAGGCGTCGTTCGTCGTCCCTCAGCAGGACGAGCGCGGCGGCGGCCATCTTCTCGGGCTCGCGCGGCGGCACCACGAGCCCGGTGTCGCCGACCGCCTCGCTGACGCCGCCCACGTCGGTGGAGACCGTGGTCCGGCCGCACGACATGGCCTCGATGATCGAGAACGGGAAGCCCTCCGAGATCGAGGAGAGCATCACGACGTGCCCGGCCGCGTAGGCCCGCCACACCTCGCTGATCCGGCCCTCGAAGGTGAGCCCGTCCGTGGCGCCCAGTTCGGCGGCGAGCTTCTCCAGCCTGGTCTTGTACGCCTCTCCGCCGGGCGGCACCGGGCCGAACAACCGCAGCCTGGTCTCGGGGAGTTCGGCGCGCACCATGGCGTACGCGCGTAGCAGCGTTTCGAGATCCTTGATCGGGTCGACGCGGCCGCACCAGGTGAGCGTGGGTACGTCCGGCTCGGGTCCGGCGTGCGGGAAGGCGGCGGGGTCGACGCCGTTGTAGACGGTACGGATCTTGTCGGGGTCGGCGCCGCCGCGCTCTTCCCAGCGGCGGTTGTACTGGTTGCACGGGGTGATCAGGTCGGCCGCCTTGTAGCCGAGGGTGTTGAGTTCGCGGTAGAAGCCGAGCATCAGGGCCTTGACGGGCCACCGCTGTGCGTCGCTGCGGTAGCCGAGGTAGCGCTCGCGCAGATAGATGCCGTGCTCGGTGAGCAGGAACGGGATGCCGTCCAACTGCCGTGCGGCCAGGGCGGGAAGCGTGGCCAGACCGCTGCCGGTGGCGTGCGAGACGGAGTTCTCGGGCAGCCGGACGCCCAGCGGGCGCAGCGCGTGCTCCAGCAGGTCGGTGGCGGTCAGCGCGTCGTGCACGGTGGGGCATGCCTGGGCGATCTGGAGGTGCGGCATGGTCCAGATCCACATCAGCGAGCGCAGCGCGGCCTCGGTGCGCAGGGCCGCCGACAGCTTTCCGTCACGGGCGAGTTGGGCGAGTTCGTAGAAGGCCTCGCCGAAGTCGCAGTGCGCCTCGGGGTCGAGGAAGGACAGCAGGAACCGCTCGTAGGTGTCGATGAAGCGGCGGCGGGCGGGGCCGCGCGGTGCGCGCCGGGATCCCTGCAGCGTGCCCCACAGCGGTACGGACGTGTGCTGGTAGACGTTGCCCGGCAGCTCCCAGGTCACGGGTTCACGGCCGTTGCCGGCGAGCGAGACGACGTTGAACTCGACTTCGGGCATCCCCTTCACGAGCTGGTCGCACCAGGTGCTGACCCCGCCGTGGACCAGTGGATACGTGCCCTCCGTGAGCATGGTGACATGACGGCCTGTGCTCATCATGCGTGTTCCCCCCTGGAACATTTCTTACGGCTCGGTGGCGCGCCCCGGCCGGTTTTGGCCGGGGCCCGCGTCGTGCTGCGGCGCTTGTCTCCGTTATGCGGGCAGTCTCAGGGTGAGGGCTGTCTGCAGAGCGTCCGGCGTGGTCCAGGCCGATCGCTCTCCCGCGTACGGCGTCCCGAACGCGGTGGTGCCCAGCAGGAGTTGCTTGAGTGTCCCTTCGGGTGCGGTCACCGGGATCTGTGTCCCGGACGGGGCGGTGACGGTGACGGTCGTGCCGACGCGGTACGCCGTGACGTCACCGTCGGCGACGGCCTCCTGCCAGGCGGCGCGACGCTTCAGTTCGGTGCCGATGGCGCTCTGCCGGGGGTTCTGCAGCGGGGCGTTGTCGGCGTAGAGCGCGCGGTAGTCGGCGAGCACCTTGTCCAGGACCGGGTAGAGCAGCCGGTCCTCGGCCAGGTTGGACTGGTGCACGTAGTGCGGGCGCGGGTCGTTGCCCACGGCGTGGCCGAGGGCGGTGCGGGCCTCCTGCGGGAGGATGTACGACTCGAAGCCGGTCGCCGTGTCGAGCGGGTCGTCGAGGCAGGTCGACGTGGGGTTGTTCTCGCAGATGCCGCTGCCGCCGTCGGCCTTCGAGGTGTAGATCCAGTTGTACTCGTCAGTGATCTCCTCGGCCGTGCCGACGTTGTAGTACACGTTCATCGGGTAGCGGGGCACGGTCAGGGTGCTGCCCACCGAACGCTGCTGCGGTTCACGGGAGTTGTCGGAGGCGGTCCAGTCGACACCGTTGTCCGCGAGGGCGCCCGCGAGGTTCGGGTTGTCGTCCGGCTGCTGGGGCAGGGTCTTCAGGCCCGAGTGCTCACCGGTGACCAACTCGCTGCTGTCGACGGGCAGTCCGTGGCTCGCCGCCCACAGGTTGTTTTCGCGGATCTCCGCCGAGATGTCGGCGCGGCTCATGTACTGGGTCGAGCCGTCGGCGTTCTTCGCGCAGCTCCACGGCACGGTGCTGGTGTCCTGGACGCAACCGAGGAAGGGGTGCGTGTAGGTGTGGTTGACCCAGCGGTACTCGCCCTTGTCGGCGAGGAGCTGGTCGGTCAGCGCGTCGACGTTGCCGTTCTCGCTCTTCCACTCCTCACCCGCCCCGGCGTTGTAGACCATGTCGAGGGTGAAGCCGCTGTCCCGCTGCCACTGGGCGGCGTACACCGCGTCGGCCGCGGTCATACGGATCGGCGTGGTCCCCTCGCCGTCACCGCCCACGCAGTCGAAGTCGCCGGGGGTGCAGTTGCGTTCGGTGTCCCAGCGGCTGTCGGGCGCGAACACATCATCGACATGGACAGAAAAATAGTTCCTGTTCTGACCAAGGTGTACGCCCTGAGTCAGCCATTCGACAATGCCGCGGGCAAGGACGCGGAACTGCTGCTGGTAGTGGTTGTAGGCGAAGGTCACGACGAGTTCGCGACGTCCGTCGTGCGCGTACTCGCCGATCAGGCTGCCACGGCCGCTCCCGCCGGGCACCGCGATGTCCACGTAGCTGGTGAAGCCCGCGCGGGGCCGGGCCACGTAGCCGTAACTCTCCTGGACGGAGGGCGAGTTGTCCTCGAATGCGAGGGGGCCGTCGAGGTAGCCGAAATAGCCCGCCCCGCCGGCCGTGGTGACCGCCGCCTCGCGGCCGTCGAGCGTGCCGGCCCAGCCGCCCGCGTTCGTGTAGTCGAGGCCGACCCCGGGGTGCGCCCAGGTGTAGGCGTCGACCTGGGGGATGCCGAAGGTCCTCTCGTACGTCTCCAGGGCCGTCTGCTCGGCCGAACCGGACCCGAACGGCGCCTCGTTGGGCAGTACGACGCCCTGGTACTTGGCGCGCGGTGCGCCGTCAGCTCCGTCAGCGGGTTCGCTCAGGAACGCCTCGGTGATGGTCGGGCGGCCGGAGTCGTTCAGGTCGACGGTCGTGTACGGGATGCCGGTGGTCTTCAGTTCCTCCGTGATGGCTTCCACGGGGCTGTCGCCGTTGTCGACGACGAGCACCTTCAGATCGATGCGCGGCTCTTCCGCCGCCGAGGCTCCGGGAGTTCCCAGCCCCAGGCTCAGCAGACCGGCGGCCGCCATGACAGCGGCCGCGTTTCTCCATCTGTGCGCACTCTGCGCCATGTTCCGCCCCTCCCCCCACAAGATCCCCTGATGGTCGTTTCGAGGAGGATCCGTGGAAATCATGCAAAGCGACGAGTGGGTTACTCATCGCAAACAGCAGGAGTGTGTCTCAGGTCACAGAAGTGAGGGGTGATAAGTGGCCAGGCCACCACGCACGGATGAACGTCCGCTGGAATGAGCGAAACGCGCCACCGCGCGTAGGCTCGTGCCCGGGACTCCACCGCCCCGGCCGGCCTCACCCCTGACGGCCACAGCAACTCAATGGAAGCGAGATTTCACCACCGTGACTGCTCTCACTCTCAGCACCGCCGCGGCACCCGGCCTGCGGGTCGACGCCATCGTCGTCGGTGTCGCCAAGGGCACCGGGCCCAAGTCCGGGGACCTGGTCGTGGCACCGGGCGCCGAGGCCGTGGACAAGGCGTACGACGGCAGGCTCGCCGGCGTTCTGGAGACCCTCGGCGCCTCGGGCGGCGAGGGCGAGGTGACGAAGCTGCCGGCTCCGTCCGGCTTCAAGGCACCGCTCGTGCTGGCGGTCGGTCTCGGTGCTCTGCCGGAGAAGGACGGTTCCTTCTCCGGGGAGACCCTGCGACGGGCGGCCGGTGTCGCCGCACGTGCCCTCGCCGGTACGAAGAAGGCCGCTTTCGCCCTGCCGATCGAGGACGCCGCCGACGCGGGCGCCGTCGGCGAGGGCGCGCTGCTCGGCGCGTACTCCTTCGACGTCTACAAGGAGAACGGCAAGAGCAACGGCAGCGGGAAGGACGCCAAGAACGGGAAGGCCCCGCTCGCCGAGGCCACGCTGCTCGGCGGCAAGCCTCGCGACAAGGCGTTCAAGGCGGCCATCGAGCGCGCCACCGCCGTGTCCGAGGAGCTGAACCGCGCCCGTGACCTCATCAACACCCCGCCGAACGACCTGAACCCGGAGGCCTTCGCGGCCGTCGCGCAGGCCGCGGCCAAGGAGCACGGCATCAAGGTGCAGGTGCTCGACGAGAAGGCCCTGGAGAAGGGCGGCTACGGCGGCATCCTCGGCGTCGGCGTCGGTTCCGCGTCCGCGCCCCGCCTGGTGAAGCTGTCGTACACCTCCTCCAAGGCGAAGAAGCACCTCGCCTTCGTCGGCAAGGGCATCACCTACGACTCGGGCGGCATCTCGCTGAAGCCGGCCGGGCACAACGAGACGATGAAGTGCGACATGAGCGGCGCCGCCGCCGTGTTCGCCGCGGTCGTCGCCGCCTCGCGGCTGGGTCTTGAGGTCAACGTGACCGGCTGGCTCGCGCTGGCCGAGAACATGCCCTCCGGTTCCGCGACCCGCCCCGGCGACGTGCTGCGCATGTACAGCGGCAAGACCGTCGAGGTCCTCAACACCGACGCCGAGGGCCGGCTCGTCCTCGCCGACGCGCTCGCCAAGGCCTCCGAGGAGACCCCGGACGCGATCGTCGACGTGGCGACGCTGACCGGCGCGATGATGCTGGCGCTGGGCAACCGGACGTTCGGTGTCATGGCGAACGACGACTCGTTCCGTACGGCGGTGTACGAGGCGGCCGAGGAGGTCGGCGAGGCGGCGTGGCCGATGCCGCTTCCGGACCACCTGAAGAAGGGGATGGACTCCCCCACCGCCGACATCGCCAACATGGGCGAGCGGTACGGCGGGGGACTGGTCGCCGGACTCTTCCTCAAGGAGTTCGTGGGCGAGGGGATCACATGGGCGCACCTCGACATCGCGGGACCCGCCTTCAATGAACAGGGGCCGTTCGGCTACACGCCCAAGGGCGGGACGGGGTCGGCCGTACGGACGCTGGTGCGGCTGGCGGAGATCACGGCTGCGGGTGACTTGGGCTGAGGATCGCCCACTGGTCCGGCCCGGGCCCGTCGTACGGCGGGTGCGGGCCGGCGGGGGCCGATCGCGCCCACACGGCGGAGCCGCGAATGGATGCAGCCTCTCGCCCCTGAGGGGCGCCGGGCCCGGTCATGTGATCGATCAGACGTCTCACTGCCCGGCCCGGCGTCCCGCTCGGCGCCGACAGGTGCGAAGATGGGTTCTCGGCAGGACAGGGCCCACCTCAGGGCCGAAGAAAGAGCGGCCGGACACCAGCCGCCGCCCGGTCGACGCAGACCGGCGTACGGCGCACATGCATGGAGGACGTGACGTGGCGAACGACGCCAGCACCGTTTTCGACCTAGTGATCCTCGGCGGTGGTAGCGGCGGCTACGCCGCGGCCCTGCGCGGAGCGCAGCTGGGCCTGGACGTCGCCCTGATCGAGAAGAACAAGCTCGGCGGCACCTGCCTGCACAACGGCTGCATTCCCACCAAGGCCCTGCTGCATGCCGGCGAGATCGCCGACCAGGCACGCGAGGCGGACCAGTACGGTGTCCTGACGACTTTCCAGGGCATCGACATCAACGCCGTCCACAAGTACAAGGACGACGTGATCAGCGGCCTGTACAAGGGCCTGCAGGGCCTGGTGGCCTCGCGCAAGGTGACGTACATCGAGGGTGAGGGCCGTCTGTCGTCCCCCACCTCCGTGGACGTCAACGGACAGCGCGTCCAGGGCCGTCACGTGCTCCTCGCGACCGGCTCCGTGCCGAAGTCGCTGCCGGGCCTGGAGATCGACGGCAACCGCATCGTCTCCTCGGACCACGCGCTGAAGCTGGACCGCGTCCCGCAGTCCGCGATCGTGCTGGGCGGCGGCGTCATCGGCGTCGAGTTCGCCTCGGCATGGAAGTCCTTCGGCACCGACGTCACGGTCATCGAGGGTCTCAAGCACCTCGTGCCGGTGGAGGACGAGAACAGCTCCAAGCTTCTTGAGCGCGCCTTCCGCAAGCGCGGCATCAAGTTCAACCTCGGCACGTTCTTCGAGAAGGCCGAGTACACGCAGGACGGCGTCCGCGTGACCCTCGCCGACGGCAAGACCTTCGAGGCCGAGATCCTCCTGGTCGCCATCGGCCGCGGGCCGGTCTCCGCCGGTCTCGGCTACGAGGAGCAGGGCGTCGCGCTGGACCGCGGCTACGTCCTGGTCGACGAGTACATGCGCACCAACGTCCCGACCATCTCCGCAGTCGGTGACCTGGTCCCGACGCTCCAGCTCGCGCACGTCGGCTTCGCCGAGGGCATCCTGGTGGCGGAGCGTCTGGCCGGCCTGAAGACCGTTCCGATCGACTACGACGGCGTGCCGCGGGTGACGTACTGCCACCCCGAGGTCGCCTCCGTGGGTATCACCGAGGCCAAGGCCAAGGAGATCTACGGTGCGGACAAGGTCGTCGCTCTGAAGTACAACCTCGCGGGCAACGGCAAGAGCAAGATCCTCAAGACCGCGGGCGAGATCAAGCTCGTCCAGGTCAAGGACGGTGCCGTGGTCGGCGTCCACATGGTCGGCGACCGCATGGGCGAGCAGGTGGGCGAGGCCCAGCTGATCTACAACTGGGAGGCGCTGCCGGCCGAGGTCGCGCAGCTCATCCACGCCCACCCGACCCAGAACGAGGCGATGGGCGAGGCCCACCTCGCTCTCGCAGGCAAGCCGCTGCACTCGCACGACTGACCGACCCTCGGTCAACTCACGACGCGACGACACAGACTTCCGCAATTCGTAAGGAGCAACCGAAACCATGGCGGTTTCCGTAACCCTTCCGGCGCTCGGCGAGAGCGTCACCGAGGGCACTGTCACCCGCTGGCTGAAGGCCGAGGGCGAGCGCGTCGAGGCCGACGAGCCGCTGCTCGAGGTGTCCACCGACAAGGTCGACACCGAGATCCCCTCCCCTGCCGCCGGCGTGCTCGCCTCCATCAAGGTCGCCGAGGACGAGACGGTCGAGGTCGGCGCCGAGCTGGCCGTCATCGACGACGGCTCCGGCGCACCCGCCGCCACTCCGGCTCCCGCTGCCGCCGAGGCTCCGGCCCCGGCCGCCGCTCCCGAGCCGGCTCCGCAGGCCACCCCGTCCACCGAGGCCGCCGCTCCGGCGCCGGCCCCGACCGCCGAGGCCGCCTCCGGCGGTGGCAGCGCCGAGGGCACCGACGTGGTCCTTCCCGCGCTGGGCGAGTCGGTCACCGAGGGCACCGTCACCCGGTGGCTCAAGGAGGTCGGCGAGGAGGTCGCGGAGGACGAGCCGCTGCTCGAGGTCTCCACGGACAAGGTCGACACCGAGATCCCCGCGCCGGTCGCCGGCGTACTGCTGGAGATCGTGGTCGCCGAGGACGAGACCGCCGAGGTCGGCGCGAAGCTCGCCGTCATCGGCGCCCCGGGCGCGGCTCCGGCCGCCGCTCCGGCCCCGGCCGCCCCGGCTCCGGCGCCCGCCGCCGCTGCCCCGGCTCCGGCTGCTCCCGCGGCTCCTGCTCCGGCTCCGGCCCCCGCTGCCCCGGCCGCTCCGGCTCCGCAGGCGCCTTCGGCTCCCGCCCCGCAGCAGCAGACGACCCCGGCCCCCGACCCGGCTCCGGCCGCGCCGGTGCCGGCTCCCGCTCCCGTCACCCCGGCCCCGGCTCCCGCCGCGACCTCCGGTGACGACGGCGCGTACGTGACCCCGCTGGTGCGCAAGCTCGCCGCCGAGAACGGCGTCGACCTGGCCACCGTCAAGGGCACCGGCGTCGGCGGCCGTATCCGCAAGCAGGACGTCATCGCCGCCGCCGAGGCCGCGAAGGCCGCCGCGGCCGCTCCGGCTCCGGCCGCCGCCGCTGCCCCGGCCGCCAAGAAGGCGCCGACCCTGGAGGCCTCTCCCCTCCGCGGCCAGACCGTGAAGATGCCCCGCATCCGCAAGGTCATCGGCGACAACATGGTCAAGGCCCTGCACGAGCAGGCCCAGCTGTCCTCGGTCGTCGAGGTCGACGTCACGCGGCTGATGCGGCTGCGCGCGCAGGCCAAGGACTCCTTCGCCGCGCGCGAGGGCGTCAAGCTCTCCCCGATGCCGTTCTACGTCAAGGCGGCGGCCCAGGCGCTGAAGGCCCACCCGGCCGTCAACGCCCGGATCAACGTCGAAGAGGGCACGATCACCTACTTCGACACCGAGAACGTCGGTATCGCGGTGGACTCCGAGAAGGGCCTGATGACCCCGGTCATCAAGCACGCGGGCGACCTCAACATCGCCGGCATCGCGAAGGCCACCGCCGACCTGGCGGGCAAGGTCCGGGCCAACAAGATCACTCCGGACGAGCTGTCCGGCGCGACCTTCACGATCTCGAACACCGGCTCGCGCGGCGCGCTCTTCGACACGATCATCGTGCCGCCGAACCAGGTCGCGATCCTGGGCATCGGCGCCACGGTCAAGCGTCCGGCCGTCATCGAGACGGAGGAGGGCACGGTCATCGGCGTCCGCGACATGACCTACCTGACGCTCTCCTACGACCACCGCCTGGTGGACGGCGCCGACGCCGCCCGCTACCTGACTGCGGTCAAGGCGATCCTGGAGGCGGGCGAGTTCGAGGTCGAACTCGGCCTGTAGGCTCCGCCGCCACATCCGCACGACGAGGTGCCCCCGCCCGGGTTTCCGGGCGGGGGCCCTTTGTGTTCCCCGGTCCCCTAAAGACAAAAGCAGGGGCGCAGCCCCGCTTTCAGGGGCGCGGGGAACTGCGCGACCAGCCACGACGAACCCGCACCCGCCGAACCACCGCCGCACCCACCCCCTCAGGCGCCCACCCCCGGCGGAGCACCACGTGTAAGTCTCATCTCACCTGCACCAAAGCACCCCCGCACACCCTTCCCGGAGGGACCCACGGCTTTATTGTCTAGAAGTCAACGCCTCGGGGCCCGAGCGGCCCCCGCCGAAGGAGCCCCAATGACCGCGCCCGTCGTCCACTCGCTCCGCGAACAGATCCGCGAGCACATCGTGGAGGGGATCGTGAGCGGTCGCTGGAAGCCGGGCGAGCGCATCGTGGAGCGCCGGATCGCCACCGAGCTGGAGGTCAGCCAGACGCCCGTGCGGGAGGCCCTGCGCGAGCTGGAGTCGCTGCGCCTGATCGAGTCGGCCCCCAACAAGGGCGTACGCGTTCGCAATCTCACCGCGGCGGACCTGGAGGAGAGCTACCCCGTGCGGGCCGGTCTGGAGGCCATCGCGGCCGAGCTGGCCGCCGAGCGGCTCGCCGCCGACTGCTCGTCGCTGGAACCGCACGTCACCGCCCTGTACGAGGCCGACCGCAAGGCCGACGGCACCGGCCAGGTCCGCCACACGGTGGCCTTCCACCGCGAGCTGGTGCGCGCCGCGGACAACTCCGTGCTGCTGCACACCTGGGAAGGCCTCGGCATCGAGGTCTTCACGGCCCTGTCGATCCGCTGGCTGGGCACGGTCCAGCAGTCGTACGCGGAGGAGCACGAGGCCCTGGTGGAGGCGTTCCGCCGCCGGGACCCGCTGATCGCGGAGCTGGTGAAGGCGCATGTACTGGGCTGTGCGCCGAGGACGGGCAGCGAGCCTTCCTAGCCACGCCCGCCGCGCGGCGGGCCCGGAACACCGGAGCACAACCCCGCTCAGAAGTACCCTCACCTGCGAAAACAAGGCACGCGGTGCCCTGCACCGAGACACCCCGTGCCTACTTTCTCGTGATCAAGAGGTTTTGCCCTTCAACCCTTTGATCGATCATCGATCAGCGAGTTACAGTCATCGGCGGGCTCCCACCAGAGCCTGCCGCCCTGTCCTGCCAAAGACCAAGGGCACCCCCGAAAACCCCTTACCGACGAGGGAACCCCCTCCGCATCCGGAAGGCGGCGCAATGACCGACCCCACCGCAATCCAGCCGAGCGAGCTCGACCAGCTCCCGGACCGTGACCCGGAGGAGACCGCCGAATGGCAGGCCTCCCTGGACGCCGTCGCCAAGGCGGCCGGGCCGCACCGTGCCGCGTACCTGATGCGGCGCACGCTGGAGCGTGCCGAGGGCAACGGCCTCGCGCTGCCCAAGCTGCTTGAGACCGACTACGTCAACACCATCCCGACCGCCGCCGAGCCCACCGTGGACGGCGACGAGGCGATGGAGCGCAGGATCACCGCGTGGAACCGCTGGAACGCGGCCGCGATGGTGACCCGGGGCGCGAAACACGGCGTCGGCGGCCACATCGCCACCTTCGCCTCCGCGGCCTGGCTCTACGAGACGGGCTTCAACCACTTCTTCAAGGGCAAGGAAGCCGACGGTTCCGGCGACCAGCTCTACATCCAGGGCCACGCCTCCCCCGGCATCTACGCCCGCGCCTTCCTCGACGGCCGCCTCAACGAGACGCACCTCGACAACTTCCGCCAGGAGGCGGGCGGCAACGGCCTCCCGTCGTACCCGCACCCGCGGCGCCTGCCCTGGCTCTGGGAGTTCCCGACGGTGTCGATGGGCCTCGGCCCGCTGTCGGCGATCTACCAGGCGCGCTTCAACCGCTATCTGACCAACCGCGGCATCAAGGACGTCTCGGCGTCCCACGTGTGGGCGTTCCTCGGTGACGGCGAGATGGACGAGCCCGAGTCGACGGCGGCCCTCGCACTCGCCTCCCGCGAGGGTCTGGACAACCTGACCTTCGTCATCAACTGCAACCTCCAGCGCCTCGACGGCCCGGTCCGCGCGAACTTCAAGATCGTGCAGGAGCTGGAGGCCCAGTTCCGCGGCGCCGGCTGGAACGTCATCAAGTCGCTGTGGGGCAACGCCTGGGACGAGCTGTTCCGGCTCGACACCACCGGCGCCCTCGTCCGCCGCCTCCGTGAGGTCCCGGACGCGCAGGTGCAGACGTACCAGACCCGCGACGCCGCCTACATCCGCCAGGACTTCTTCGGCTCCGACCCGGCGCTCGTCGAGCTGGCGAAGCTGCTCAGCGACGACAAGATCCTGGAGTGCTTCCACCTCTCGCGCGGTGGTCACGAGGCGCGCAAGGTGTACGCGGCCTACAAGGCGGCCGTCGAGCACAAGGGCGCTCCGACGGTCATCCTGGCCCAGACGGTCAAGGGCTTCACGCTCGGCGAGGGCTTCGCGTCGAAGAACGCCAACCACCAGATGAAGAAGCTGTCGACGGACGAGTTCAAGCAGATGCGTGACCTGCTCGAACTGCCCGTCAAGGACAGTGACTTCGTCGACGGTGTGGTCCCCTACGGCCACCCGGGCGCCGACTCCCCCGAGGTCCGCTACCTCCAGGAGCGCCGCGCGGCCCTCGGCGGTCCGGCCCCGGCCCGCCGTACGCACGCCCTCGCCCCGCTGCCCGCCCCCGCCGACAAGGCGTTCGCGGCCTTCGACAAGGGCTCCGGCTCGCAGAACGTGGCGACGACCATGGCCTTCGTACGCCTGGTCAAGGACCTGGTCCGCGACAAGACGTCCGGTAAGCGCTGGGTGCCGATCGTCCCCGACGAGGCCCGCACCTTCGGTATGGAGAGCCTCTTCCCGTCCCTCGGCATCTACTCGCCGAAGGGCCAGACGTACGAGCCGGTCGACCGCGACCAGCTGATGTACTACAAGGAGGCCAAGGACGGCCAGATCCTCAACGAGGGGATCACCGAGGCCGGTTCGATGGCCGACTTCATCGCCGCGTCCACCGCGTACTCCACGCACGGCGAGACGATGATCCCGTTCTACATCTTCTACTCGATGTTCGGCTGGCAGCGCACGGCCGACCAGATGTGGCAGCTCGGCGACCAGCTCGGCCGCGGCTTCCTCGTCGGCGCCACCGCGGGCCGTACGACGCTGACGGGCGAGGGCCTGCAGCACGCGGACGGACACTCGCCGGTCATCGCGGCGACCAACCCGGCCGCCCTGTCGTACGACCCGGCGTTCGCGTACGAGGTCGCGACGATCGTCAAGGACGGTCTGCGCCGTATGTACGGCGAGGCGGCGCCCGGCGAGGACCAGAACGTCTTCTACTACCTGACCGTCTACAACGAGCCGATCCCGCAGCCCGCAAAGCCGTCGGGGCTCGGTATCGACGAGGGCATCGTCAAGGGCCTCTACCGCTTCAACACGGCGGAGTCGGCCGACGTCCAGGTCAACGCCGCCAACGCCGCGCGCATCCAGCTGCTCGGTTCCGGTACGGCGATCCACTGGGTCCTGGAGGCGCAGAAGCTGCTCGCCGAGGAGTGGGGCGTGGCCGCGGACGTCTGGTCCGCCACGTCCTGGACGGAGCTGCGGCGGGACGCCCTGGAGGCCGACGCGGCGCTGCTGCGCGGCGAGGACCAGGTGCCGTACGTCCGTCAGGCGCTGCAGGGTGCCGAGGGGCCCGTCCTCGCGGTCTCCGACTACATGCGGCAGGTGCCCGACCAGATCGCGCAGTGGGTCGAGCAGGACTACTCCTCGCTCGGCGCGGACGGGTTCGGCCTCTCCGACACCCGCGAGGCCGCTCGCCGGTACTTCGGTGTCGACGCGCAGTCGATCGTCGTGGCGGCGCTGGCGCAGCTTGCGCGGCGCGGTGAGGTGCCTGCTTCTGCGGTGAAGGAAGCGCGGGAGCGGTACGGGTTGTAGTTCGGCTGCAGGGGCGCGGGGCTGGTTGCGCAGTTCCCCGCGCCCCTGAAAAGCGGGGCTGCGCCCCTGGCTTTCGTCTTTTGGGGCGCGGGGAACTGCGCAACCAGCCCCCACCGACCCGCACCCGACCACCCGGCATCATGAAGACATGCGTGCTGCCCGGCTGATCAAGATGGTGTTGCTGCTTCAGTCCCGGCCGTCGATGACGGCCGCCGAGCTCGCTCGGGAGCTGGAGGTGTCGGAGCGGACGATCACCCGGGACGCGCAGGCCCTGTCGGAGGCGGGCGTCCCGGTCTACGCGGACCGCGGCCGGGCCGGCGGGTACCGGCTGATCGGCGGGTACCGGACCCGACTCACCGGGCTGGCCAGGAGCGAGGCCGAGGCCCTGTTCCTCTCGGGCGTGCCCGGCGCGCTCCGGGAGATGGGCCTGGAGGACGCCGCCTCCGCCGCCCGGCTGAAGGTGTCCGCGGCCCTCCTCCCCTCCCTCAAGGACGCCTCCCGCACCGCGTCCCAGCGATTCCACCTGGACGCCCCCGCCTGGTTCGCCGAGCCCAAGACACCCGAACTGTTGCCCGAGGTCGCCGAGGCGGTGTGGGACGACCGTCGGATCATCGCGCGCTACCGGCGCCAGGAGAGCGACGTGGAGCGCGAGTTGGAGCCGTACGGGCTGATCCTCAAGGCGGGCGTCTGGTACGTCTGCGCCCGCGTCCCCGATCCCGGGTCCTTCCGCGTCTACCGCATCGACCGGTTCACGTCGGTCGAGCCGGGCGACGAGCGCTTCAGCCGCGACGAGGGATTCGACCTGCCGGGTTTCTGGGCGGAGCGGGCGGCCCAGTTCGCGCGCTCGCTCCTGCGGGCGACGGTCGTGGTGCGGCTCACCGAGGCGGGCGCGCGACGGCTGAAGCACACCGTCGATCCGCTCTCCGCGCAGGAGGCCCTGGCCGTGGCCGACCCGCCCGACGAAGCGGGCCGGGTGACGGTCACGTTGCCGGTCGAGTCGCACAATGTCGCGTACACCCAGCTCCTCTCCCTCGGCCCCGAGGTGGAGGTCCTGGAGCCGTCCGAACTCCGTGAACGCTTCGCCGAGGCGGCGGCCAGGACGGCGGCGTACTACGGCGCGCGGGACCGAGGAGCGGGTGAGCGCTGACGGCTACCGGTAGCCCGTGACATCCGCCGGCTTGCCCTGCGACTCCACCTCGATCATGTAGCGCCACGCGTCGGGCGCCGAGCCGTCGACGTCCGTGAAGCCGTACTCCTGGGCGAGGCCGCCGCTGGAGAGCGACTGTCCGTTCCAGCGGGCCGCGTCGGGGTCGGCGGCGAGTGCGACCAGGGCCCGCCCCACATAGGTGGGCGTCTCGGAGATCGCGAAGTGCGGGACGTACGCGCAGGCGTCGCGCCAGTTCTCCTCGGTGACCTTGAAGGCGGTGTCGAGCATCGCCTCCGAGCGCAGCCAGCCCGGGGTGAGGCAGACCGCCGTACAACCGTGCTCCTTGAGCTCCTCCCCTAGGTCGTGGGCCATGCGGATGGGGGTGGTCTTGGCGAGGTCGTAGAAGAACGGTTTGCGGTAGCGGCGGTTGTACTCCTCCGTGCCGTCGGTGACCTCGACGAGCAGCCCGCCGGGGTTGCGGACGAGGAGCGGCAGGGCGGTGTGGCTGGTGATGATGTGCGACTCGATGCCGAGGCGCATGATCCGCAGCCCCTTGTCGAGATCCATGTCCCACATGTCGGGCTGTTTCTCCGCCGACCAGTCGAGGAGGACGTCGCCGCCCCACATGTCGTTGACGAGGATGTCCAGGCGGCCCTGTTCGCGGTCGATGCGGTCGACGAGGGCCCGGACCTGTTCGGGTTCCAGGTGGTCCGTCGGTACGGCGATGCCCCGTCCGGTGGCGCCCGCGGCCGCGTCGACCAGTTCGGCCGTCTCCTCGATGGTCTCGGTGGTCCGGCCGACCTCGCTGACGTGCTCGCGGGTCGTGCGTCCCGTCACGTACACCGTGGCTCCGGCGCGGCCCAGTTCCACCGCCATGGCCCGGCCGGCGCCGCGTGTGGCGCCCCCGACCAGGGCGACCTTTCCCCTGAGTTGTGGGGCGGACTCCCGCGCTGTGTTCTGTGCTGTCGTCTCCATGGTCCGAGCATCGCGCCGAATGCGGACATCCGCTGTCGGACTTTCCGTGGGCATGTGCGCGCATAACGATCTGCCTGTCCCCGGGTGCGCGGGCCGGGTCGAGGCCCGATGCTTGTCCCGTGATGGACGAGACGGAGTTCTGGGAGCTGGTGGACGCGACCCGCGAGGCCGCGGAGGGCGACCCCGAGGAGCAGGCCGACCTGCTCGTGGAGCGGCTCGTCCAGTTGGACCCCGAGATGGTCCTGGACTTCGCCCGTCACTTCGAGGCCCGTTACAACCGTGCGTACATGTGGGACCTGTGGGGCGCGGCCTGGATCCTGCTCGACGGGGCCAGCGACGACGCCTTCGACTTCTTCCGCTGCTGGCTGATCGGCCAGGGCCGGGAGGTGTACGAGGCCGCCGTCCACGATCCCGACAAGCTCGCCGAGCTCCTCACGGACTTCGACGACGAGGTCGACGGGGACGGTGAGGAGCTGGGCTACGCGGCGGACGAGGCGTACGAGCAGCTCACCGGCACGGTCGCCCCGGACCTCGGCATTCCGGCCGCGCCGCCCGAGCCACTGGGCACCGCGCTGGACCTGGAGAACCAGGCCCAGTTGGCGGAGCGTTTCCCCCAGCTGTGGGACCGGTTCGCGGACTGACGGGCGGTCCCCACCAGCGGACCGACGGGCGGTCCCGCCAGCCGACTGACGGGCGATCCCAGCACGGGACCGACGGACGGTCCCGCCGGGAGAACCCGCTTCACCGGGAGAACCCAACTCACCAAGAGGAGCCGCGCGGCCCGGCCGTCCGGATCTGGTGCGCGGGGGCGACCACGGTGGCGGGCCAGGCGGCGGCCGCGGGCGAGCCGTCCTTCCGTGCGCTCAGCGGCGGCGCCGCGTTCGCCCGGTCCAGTGCGGACGCGGTGACGGCGGACGGCCCCACCACGACGGCGGCCACCACGCAGGCCACGGTCCACGGGCTGCGTACGGCCCGTGCCCACAGCGAAGTCCCCCGGGTCTGCTGCTCCTTGCGACTGCTCATGATCCCCACCTCCGGTCAGTGCGTGCCTCGACGCTAGAAGGCCTGGCTCGGGGTGATCCGTGAGCCGGCTGTGGCGTACCTGTGAGGCGCTACAGGGAGTCGCGGGGAATCGCGAGGAGTCGCGGGACGGGCGGAAGCCCGGAGCGACAGGCCTAACGCCTGCCCTGGAGGTGGGCCGCCTGCTCTCTGATCTCGGGCAGCCTGGCCATCAGGGCGGCGCCCGGGCAGGCGGTCCAGTAGCCGTCGGTGTGGCCGGAGACGGCGGTGAACGTCCCGCGGGTGCCGGCCGGGTACTTGCTCAGGCTGTTGGTGGAGACGAGCCGCACGTGGGCGCGCGGGTCGATGCCCACGAGGCCGAGTTTCCAGGCGGCGACGGCCGCTATGGCGTCGGTCATCGCCTGGGGGACCGGCACGCCCGCGGTGAAGGTCCCTATCGCGGCGATGCCCGTCGTGCCCACGTTGAAGCCCTGCGTGTGCGCGCCGACGACGGCTCGGCCGATGCCGCCCGCCCGGCCCTCGTAGATGGTGCCGCAGCGGTCGACGAGGAAGTTGTAGCCGATGTCGTCCCAGTGCCGGACCCCGGCCTGTCCCGCGTACAGGTATCGGATGATCTTGGGTGCGTCGGCGCAGTCGTAGCCGTTCGGCGAGTCGGTGTGGTGCACGAACACGGCGGTCACACGGCCGGCGTACCGGGTCGGCGGCCTGGTGTAGGCGGCGTCGGCCAGCCAGCGTTCCCGCGGCACGATGGGGGGCCGGGCGGCCTGGTGCCCCACGGCGGCCCGCGCCGCGACGGGACGCTTTGCCTCACCGGGCGTGCGGTCGATGCCCACGGCACACAGCACGAGACCGGTGACGGCGGCCAGGCCCGGGACACACGCGAGGGCGACGCGCGCGGGGCGGGGTATACGGGCCAGGGCCGACGGACGCGGCCCGGTGTCGCCGTCGGCCTCGGGCCCGGCCCGCCGGAGGGCTTTTCGCCACCGGGCGCGACCCCCCCGCAACGCGCCACGGGCGCGGTGTGGCGGAGGGGTTCGTCGGGCGCACATGGGATCCACTCTCCGGGACGGTCGGACCGTCCGCGATGTGTGCTGTGCCACCCGGTGGAACCAACGTCCCGGTCCGAGACGTTTCTACAGGTCCACGCACGCGTGCCGGATGGCCGGTTTCCACGCGTGCGTACCTGATCACTGGGCCCTCCCGGCACGTACTAGGAGACCCAAGAGAAAGGGAGCTCCGTGGACCTGCTCGACATCCTGCTGTTGCTGGTGATCCTCGGCTATGCGGCGTCCGGCTACCGGCGCGGGCTCGTCGCGGGCTGTGTGTCCCTGGCCGGCTTCGTGGGCGGTGCCGTGATCGGCGTATGGGTGCTGCCCTGGATGATGGACCTGGTGGAGGCGGGGACCACGGCGGCGACGGTCACCGCGGTGCTCACGGTGCTGCTGCCGGCCGCCGCGGGCCACGAGCTGGCAGGCCGGCTGGCCCTGAAGCTCCGGCGCGAACTGGACAGCGGCCCCTTGCGCACGGTCGACGGAGTGGGCGGCGCCGCCGCCAACGGGGTCGCGGTGCTGCTGGTGGCATGGGTCGCCGCGAGCGTCCTCGGCGCGTCGGCCTCACCCGTGGTCACCTCGTCGATCCGCGACTCCGCGCTGCTCGGCGCGGTGCAGGACGCGATGCCGGAGACCACCCCGACCTGGTTCTCCCGGGCCACCTCGGCGCTCACCGAGGCGGGCTTCCCGCAGGTCTTCAACCCCTTCGAGAACGAGCCGGCGGCCAGCGTCGCCAAGCCCTCGGGAGACAGCGTCACCGCGGCCGCCACGCGGGCCGCACAGCGCTCCACCGTGAAGGTCGAGGGCGCGGTGGGCACCCAGGGCCGTGAGGGCAGCGGGTTCGTGTACGCGCGGGAGCGCGTGATGACCAACGCGCACGTGGTGGCGGGCATCGACGACCCGACCGTACGCGTGGGCGGCACGGGCAAGGCGTACGAGGCGAAGGTCGTCCTCTTCGACCCGCAGAAGGACGTGGCCGTGCTCGACGTCCCGGGCCTGGAGGCGCCCGTCCTGGCCTTCGACACCGGCGCGACCCGCGGCGACGCGGCCGTGGTCGCGGGCTACCCGCAGGACGGCGGCCTCGACCTCCAGGCGGCCACCGTCGCCAACAAGATCAACGCCAGGGGCCAGAACATCTACGGCTCCGATCAGGTCACCCGCGAGATCTACTCGATCCGCTCCACGGTCCGTCCCGGCAACTCCGGCGGCCCTCTGCTGACCACGACCGGCAAGGTCTACGGCGTCGTCTTCGCCCGCTCCACGAGCGACGACGAGACGGGTTACGTGCTGACCGCCGACGAGGTCGCGGGCGACGCCCAGCGCGCGGCGAAGGCGGAGGCCGCGGTGGACACGGGCGACCTCGTCACCTCCTGAGCCCCTTGCCGCCCGACGCGGACCGGGGCGCCCGACGCGGACCGGGGCCGACCGGGGCGGACCGGAGCGGACCGGGGCGGCTCAACGCGGCCCAGGGGTGGCCCCGAGGTGGCCAGGGGTGGCCAGGGGCGGCTTGACGCGGCATCGGGCAGCCGGCGCGGCGTCGAGCGACCGCGCGGCGTCGGGCGCAGGTGGACGACCAGCCAGTTGGCACGTTTTGCCACCCAGGCGAAACATGCCCCCACCGTCCTCCGGGCGTACGCTTCCCCGCGTGAGCACCAAGTCGTCCGCAGCGACCAGCACCCCGTCGCTGACCGAGCGCCGCAAGGCGGCAACCCAGTTCGACATCGCCCGCGCCGCCGCCGAGCTCTTCACCGAGCGCGGCCCCGACGGCACCACGGCCGAGGAGATCGCCGTACGCGCCGGTGTGGCGCTGCGGACCTTCTACCGCTACTTCCGCAACAAACAGGACGCCGTCGGCCCCCTCCTCGCGATCGGCGGCGACCACTGGCGCGAGCGGCTGGCGGCGGCCGAGCCGGGCACCGCACTCCCCCGGGCGCTGGAAACGGCCGTCACCGCGTCGCTGACCGTCCCCCACGAGGCCAAGGCGGAGGGGCTGCGCTGGACGCGGGGCCTGTTGCGGGCGTCCGCCGAGGACCCGGCGCTGCGCGCGGTCTGGTACCGCGTGAACCAGGAGTCCGAGGACAAGCTCATCCCCCTGGTGGCCCGACTGGCGGGCGACGACGCCGACCCCCTGGAGATCCGCCTCGCCGCCGCGGCCGCCACGGACGCGATCCGGGTCGCCCTGGAGACCTGGGCCGAGTCGGACGCGGACGTCGAGGGCCCGGGCTCACCCGCGGAGCTCGCGGTGCGCTGCCTGCGGGAACTGACGGGCGGGATGCGGTTGTTGGAGGAGCCGCGGAGGAGCTGATCCGCGGACGGGCCGGGCCGAGGATCACAGGATCACTCGGACCGCGGTCCGTTCGGGCTCAGAGGCTACGCCCCATGAGCACGTCGTCCACGTACTCCCCGTCGAGGTAGAACTCCCCGGGCTGGATCCCCTCGACGACGAAGCCCTCCGACTCGTACAGCTTGCGGGCCGGGGTGTTGTGGCCGAGGACGCGCAGGGTGATCCGCAGGGCGCCCTGGCGGCGGGCCTCGGTGACGACCGCGCGGATCAGGGCCCGGCCCACGCCGTGACCGCGTGCCTCTTCGGCGACGGCGAGACCCTGGATCTGCCGTACGTGCGCGTTCGAGACGAGCGGGGTCGGGAAGCCGAGCCGTACATATCCGATGACACGCCCCGCCAGCTCCGCCACCAGGTGGTCGCGGGGGCCGAAGCGCTCGTTGAAGAACGGATCGTACGGCGGCTGCTCCTGGGGTCTGACAGCGTGCAGATAGGACCAGACCGCGCGGTCGAGACGGCCCAGCGCCTCTTCGTCGTCGGGCCGGGCGGTGCGTATGGACGGCTCGGGCATGACGACACTTTACGACCGGCGCCCGCGACGCCGTCCGATATGCCGGACACCCTCGGCGCACTGCTCCCGGGGTGGTTGGCGGAGGATGGGAACCATGGAGACTTCCCGAATCGCCGTGGCCGGCGCGTCCGGCCTCATCGGCAGCGCCCTGGTGCGCTCGCTGACCGCCGACGGGCACGAGGTGGTGCGGCTGGTGCGCCGTACGCCCCGGGCGAAGGACGAGGTCGAGTGGGACCCCGAACGCCAGTACGTCGACGCGGCGGGGCTCGTCGGCTGCGACGCGGTGGTGAACCTCGCGGGCGCCGGCATCGGCGACCACCGCTGGACCGACGCGTACAAGCGGAAGATCCGGGACAGCCGGCTGCTCGGCACGGCCGCGCTGGCGGAGGCCGTAGCCTCCCTCGACCGGCCGCCACAGGTCTTCCTGAACGGCAGCGCGATGGGCATCTACGGAGACACCGGCGAGCGGGCCGTGGACGAGAGCGCGCCTCCCGCGATCGGGTTCCTGCCCTCGCTGTGCGTCGAGTGGGAGGAGGCGGCGGCCCCCGCGGAGGAGGCGGGCGTACGGACCGTCTTCGCCCGCACCGGCCTGGTGGTGGCGGCGAAGGGCGGCGCCTGGGGGCGGCTCTTCCCGCTCTTCAGGGCGGGGCTCGGCGGGCGGATGGGCAACGGGCGGCAGTACTGGAGCTACATCGCGCTGCACGACCACGTGGCCGCGCTGCGATTTCTGATCGACTCCGAGTCGCTGTCCGGCCCCTTCAACCTGACGGCGCCGGAGCCGCTCACCAACCGGGAGATCACGGCCGCGATGGGGCGCGCGCTGCACCGGCCCGCGCTCTTCGCGGTGCCCGCGCCTGTACTGAAGCTTGTGCTCGGGGAGATGGCGCAGGAGGTTCTGGGGAGCCAACGGGTGCTTCCCACCCGGCTGTTGGAGTCGGGGTTCACCTTTGCGTTTCCCGGGATCGAGGAGGCGATCCGGGCGGTCCGCTAGCGCCGGCGCTCCGCTGGGCTGCGGTGGATATGTGCGGGCCGGCTGTGGCTGAGCGCGCCCACGCGGCGGAGCCGCATATCGATACAGCCCCGCGCCCCTTACGGGGCACGGGGCACGGGGCACGGGCATAGTCCCCGGCCAGCAGGACCGACCCATGCGACCTGCGTGCGACCGTGCCCTGTTCATGCGCGACTTCCACCGACCGTCGGCGGCCCTACTCTCGTGCCGAACTCGGGTATTCCTGGAGCCCGTTGGGGGCATCACGTCCCCAGCAGCCACGCGACCTCGGGGAGGGGCACGTGCTTGAGCCCGCGTATCAGGCGGACGTCGTCATCGTGGGAGCCGGAGTCGCCGGACTCGCGGCCGCCCATCGGCTGAACAGCGCAGGTGTAACGACCGTGGTCCTGGAGGCCGCCCCTTACGTGGGTGGCCGCATGACGACCGAGAAGGTCGACGGCTTCCGTCTCGACCGCATCGGCCAGCTCCTCTCCACGTCCTATCCCGAGCTACGGCTGACCCCAGGTCTCGACAGGCTCGCGCTGCGGCCGTTCGCCCCCGGCGTGCTCGTCCATGCCGAAGGCCGCGTCCACCGGGCCGGCGAACCCGCAGGCGCCGGGGGCGCACGGGGCGCACTCGACGCGGCGCGCGCCCTGGTGAGCCCCCCTCGCAGGGCCAGGCAGATACCGGCGGCCGCCGTGCCGCCCGTCTCGCGGGCCTTCCCGCCGCTCGGGGGCGCCCTCGACCAGGCCCGGCTCGCCGCGGCCCTCGGACGGATCGCGACCGTGCCCGTGGAACGGCTGTTGGCCCGGCCCGAGCGGCCCGCGGGTCGCGCGCTCGCGGCCCGCGGCATGCCGGCCCGTACCGTCGAGGGTTTTCTGCGCCCGCTGCTGGCCGCGCTGCTCTGCGATCCGGATCTGACGACGTCCAGCCGGTGCGCGGACCTCGCGCTGCGCGCCTTCGCCTCCGGCCGCCTGTGCGTCCCGGAGGGCGGCGCCGACACTCTGCCGGAACTGCTGGCGTCGGCCCTGCCGCCCGGAACGGTCCGCACCGGGGTGCGGGTCACCTCCGTGTCCACGACCTCCGTGACGACGGCGGACCACGGCGAACTCCGTTGCCGGGCCATCCTGGTGGCGACCGACGCCCACGCCGCCGCCGAGCTGCTGCCGGGTCTGCGGGTGCCGCCGTTCCACCAGGTCACCGTGGTGCACCACACGGCCGACGAGGCACCCCTGACGGAGCCCGCGCTCCTCCTGGACGCGGACCGCCGGGGCCCGGTCGCCCACACCGCGGTCATCAGCCAGGTCGACCCGACCCGCGCCCCCGTGGGCCGCGCCCTGATCTCGTCCACGATCCTCGGCGCACCGCCCGCGGACACGGACCGGGCCGTACGCGCCCACCTGGCCGCCCTCTACGGCGCCGCCACGCACCGCTGGGAGCTGCTCGCGGTCCACCACACCTCCGACGCGGTTCCCGCGATGGCACCCCCGCACGACCTACGGCGCCCGGTGCGCCTCCTCGCCGGCCTGTACGTCTGCGGCGACCACCGCGACACCAGCACGGTCCAGGGCGCCCTGCACTCGGGCCACCGAGCCGCGAGGGCCCTCCTCACGGACCTCGGCGTCAACTCGGCCCCCACGGCGACCCCGTTAACGGCCTCGACCGCCGCGTAGGCGTACGAGAGCCAAGGGGTGGAGGTCCCGCCGCGGGGCAGGACCTCCTCCCCATCCACGTCCCCCGCGCCCCTGTAAGGGGCGCGGGGCTGTATCAAGGTGCGGCTCCGCAGGCCCCGTCAGGAGCGCGGGACTGTACCGATATGCGGCTCCGCAGCGCCCCGTCAGGAGCGCGGGACTGTACCGATATGCGGCTCCGCAGCGCCCCGTCAGGAGCGCAGGGCTGCACCGATATCCGGCTGCGCAGCGCCGCGTAAGGGGCGCGGGGAACTGCGCGACCGGCCCCCCACCGGCCCGCAGCCACAAGACGACCCCTCCGGTGGTGCCGGTCAGCCGAGCGCAGCGACCTTGTCGCGGTACCCCCTGACCGGCGGCGCGTCCTTGTACGGCTCCAGCCGCCGCTCGAAGTCCCGCACGTACTCCAACGCCCGCACCGACCGCATCTCCGAGGCCTGCGTCGCCGCCTCGGCACCCAACTGGCAGGCCTGATCGAGCTCGCCGAGCCCGAGCCGCGCCGAGGCCAGGACGACCCGGCAGAAGAGCCTGCTGCGCGCATACCCGGGCGCCCGCAACTGCAGGGACCGCTCGGCATGCTGCGCGGCCGCCCTGTACTGCTGGAGATCACGGTGGCAGTGCCCGAACTCGTCCGCGAGCTGCGCCTCGTCGAAGAACCGCGCCCAGTACGGCACTTCGTCACCCGGCCGGGCGGTCTCCAGAGCCCGCTCGGCCCGTACCAGCGAGGCCGTGGCCGCCCGCACCTCGCCGAGCACACCGTGCCCCCGCGCCTCGACCGCGTACAGCAGCGCCTGGACGACGGGCGGGGCCGACGAGCCCACGCCCTGCTGGGCGACCCGGGCCAGCTGAACCGCCTCCCGGCCGTGTCCCAGATAGACGGCTTGTCGACTCATCGTCACGAGCACGTACGAGCCGTACGCCCGGTCCCCCGCCGCCTGCGACAGCCGCAGCGCCTGCACGAAGTACCGCTGGGCGAGTCCGTGCGCGGCGATGTCGTACGAGGTCCAGCCCGCCAGCCGGGTCAGATCGGACGCGGCGGCGAACAGGCGGCGCCCCGTCTGTTCCCCGTAGGTGCCGCGCAGCATCGGCTCCAGCTCGTGCTCCAGGTACCGCACGAGGGCCTGCCGGGCGTGCCCTCCGCCGTACGCGTTGTCGAGCGTGCGGAACAGTTCCCCGACCGAGCGCAGCGCCGCGATGTCACCCGCGGTCACCCGCTGCCCAGGGCCGCGCTCGGTCTGCGCGCGCTGCCGGGGCACGGCGGGGCGGCCCTGTACGGGGATCCGTACGGCACCGGGGTCGCCGCGGCCCACCCGGTCGTCGGCCCGCCCGATCAGCCAGTCCCGGCTGGGCACGACGAGCCCCGCCGGGGTGAACGCGATCTTGCGGAGCTCCGCGTGGCTCCCGGAGTCCTTGCGCCACAGTCCGCCGACGATGTCGACGGCCTCCTCGGGCGTGGCCGCGAATTCGAGCCCGGCGTACACCGGGGCGCACGCGTCGAGTCCGAGGTCCTGGGCGGTGAGACGGCGGCCGAGGCGGCGGGTGAAGACCTCGGCGATCAGCGCGGGTGTGGTGCCTCTTGGCTGCTGGCCGCGCAGCCACCGGGTCACGGATGTCTTGTCGTATCTGAGATCGAGCCCGTGTTCGAGGCCGAGCTGGTCCACTCGGCGGGCTAGCCCCGCGTTGGAGAACCCCGCTTCTGCGATTAGTGCGGCGAGCTGACGGTTGGGGGTGCGCTGCGCGGGTCGTTCCGTCATCTGCGGTGCGAACTCCTGCCTTCCGGGCTGGGGGCCTGCGGGAACAGGCCCGGGCGAGGTCGGCCGCCATGCCTTGAGCAGCCCTTGAAAGCCTCGTGAACGGCGCGAATGTAGCGGTCCGTAAGCACCCGATCGCACACTTCGACGCGCATTCATCCGATCGTGTGAGGATTGCCCCCAGGGCTGACGAGGTTCGACCGGACGTACAGTGGCGTGAGGCTGTTATGAGCCTTACGACTCTTTCAGGGAGGCGCTTGCCGTGAGTGAGCTGCGGTTCGTCCGCATGGGTTTCGGTGCGGACGCCGTCGAGTACCAGGAGGCCTGGGACGAGCAGCGCCGTGTGCACACGGCGCGCTTCCAGGACGAGATCCCCGACACCTGTCTGCTCCTGGAGCATCCGCCGGTCTACACGGCCGGCCGGCGCACGGCGGACAGTGAGCGGCCCCTCGACGGCACACCCGTCGTCGACGTGGACCGTGGCGGCAAGATCACCTGGCACGGGCCTGGGCAGCTGGTCGGCTACCCGATCCAGAAGCTCCCCCGGCCGGTCGACGTCGTCGCCCACCTCCGCCGCCTTGAGGACGCGATGATCCGGGTCTGTGCGGAGTTCGGTGTCGGGACGAGCCGGGTCGAGGGGCGGGCCGGCGTCTGGGTCCTCGGTGACCCGGTGGCCGAGCGGCCCTCCCTCGGCGGGCTCTCCCTGGACTTCGATCCCCGGCTCGCGGACGAGGAGTTCGACCCCCGGCTCAACGGGCCCGAGTACGCGCCGTCCAACGCGGGGCAGCGGCGCGAGGACCGGAAGATCTGCGCCATGGGCATCCGCGTCGCCAAGGGCGTCACGATGCATGGCTTCGCGCTGAACGTGAACCCCGACACGTCCAGCTTCGACAAGATCATCCCCTGCGGTATCCGTGACGCGGGGGTCACGTCACTCGCCCACGAGCTCGGCCGCGACCTCACCATCGCGGACGTCCTGCCGGTGGCCGAGCGACACCTGCGGGATGTCCTCGGGAACGCGGAGTTGAGGCCGCGGGAAGTAGAACGGGCGGTGGTGTAGGGGCTTTTTTTCGCCCCCGCCGCCCCTACCCATTCCCGTCCCTTACTCGGGGGCTCCGCCCCCGAACCCCCGCTCCTCAAACGCCGGAGGGGCTAAAGATTCGGACGCTGGAGGGGCTGAAGACTCGGACGCCGGAGGGGCCCAAGACTTCGCAGCCCGGGCCGACACCTTCAGCCCGTCCGGCGTTTGAGGACGAGGCCGTTCAGGCCGATCAGCGGGGGTCTGGGGGCGGCAGCCCCCAGGGACGGGACGGGTAGGGGCGGCGGGGGCGAGGAAAAACCCCGGGAATGCACCCCCGTTCCCGAAGGTTGCCCACCCCGGGGGCCGAGAAGCGAACGGGCGTACCCTGGTGTACGCCGAAGAATCGAAGCTACAGGGAGCCGATGTGTCCGCAGTCGCACCCGACGGACGCAAGATGCTGCGCCTGGAGGTCCGGAACGCCCAGACCCCCATCGAGCGCAAGCCCGAGTGGATCAAGACCCGGGCGAAAATGGGCCCCGAGTACACGAAGATGCAGAACCTCGTGAAGAGCGAGGGCCTGCACACGGTCTGCCAGGAGGCGGGCTGCCCCAACATCTACGAATGCTGGGAAGACCGCGAGGCCACGTTCCTCATCGGCGGCGACCAGTGCACGAGGCGCTGCGACTTCTGCCAGATCGACACGGGCAAGCCCGAGGCACTGGACCGCGACGAGCCCCGCCGCGTGGGCGAGTCCGTGGTCACCATGGACCTCAACTACGCGACCATCACGGGCGTCGCCCGCGACGACCTGGAGGACGGCGGCGCCTGGCTGTACGCGGAGACCGTGCGCCAGATCCACGCGCAGACGGCGAACCGCGAGAGCGGCCCCACCAAGGTCGAGCTCCTCGCCCCCGACTTCAACGCGGTCCCCGAGCAGCTGGCCGAGGTCTTCTCCTCCCGGCCCGAGGTCTTCGCGCACAACGTCGAGACGGTCCCGCGCATCTTCAAGCGCATCCGCCCGGGCTTCCGCTACGAGCGCTCGCTGAAGGTCATCACCGATGCCCGCGACTACGGTCTGGTCACGAAGTCGAACCTGATCCTCGGCATGGGCGAGACCCGTGAAGAGGTCAGCGAGGCCCTGCGCCAGCTCCACGAGGCCGGCTGCGAGCTCGTCACTATCACGCAGTACCTGCGGCCCTCCGTGCGCCACCACCCGGTGGAGCGCTGGGTGAAGCCGCACGAGTTTGTCGAGCTGAAGGAGGAGGCCGACCAGATCGGCTTCTCCGGAGTCATGTCGGGCCCGCTGGTCCGCTCCTCGTACCGCGCGGGCCGCCTGTACCAGATGGCGATCGAGAAGCGGGGCTCGTACGTCGCCTCGCAGGCCGTCTGAGACGAGGCCCAGAGGGGGTCGCGCGACACGTTGCGCGACCTGCGGAATGGCACGCAGTGCCACGCAAGCGTGTGAATCCGAGCACAAGCAACTACCCACCGGTAGTGGCCGATACGACGCGGTCCTGACCGTCCCCGCAGATGGGGACCCCATCAGGGCCGCGTCAGTGTTTTCGGCCCGCGCATCAAGGCTTCACTGGCGTTTGACCGGTCGGTCACGCCCTGGTAACACCATTCAGTGACCCTGGTCTTACGCCACGTAGAGCCCTAGCCAGAGCCGCCATCCCGAGGGGGGACCTCCACCATGCAGACCGCGCCCGTACGCGCCACACCGATTCCGTCGTTCGGCGATGCACTCCGTGCCGTCGAGTCGCTGCTCCTGAGCAGCGGCCAGCGCACCGCCCGCCGCAACGCCTGGACCTCCGTCCTGGAGGACCGCCGCCGCGCCAAGGACCGTGTCGAGGCCCAGCGCGTCCTGGATCAGAGCTTCGTCGCCCGCCCCTGATCCGGGCCCGACCCGGCACCGCCGTCGTCGGCGCTTCCCACGCCACGTAGACTTCACGGCATGGCGAGGAAGGAATCCGCAGCGGACGCTGCGAACCCCGGGCGACTCAAGCAGATCGCCCTGACTTACAAGATGACCCGCAAGGCCGACAAGATGATCGGTCTTGTACTCGCAGCTGTCGGAATCGGCACCCTCGGTGTCTTCCTCGCGATCGGCTTCTTGATCGGTCACCCGATCTATCTCGGCATTCTCGGCCTCCTGCTCGCCTTCCTCGCGTCGGCGATCGTCTTCGGACGCCGGGCCGAGCGTGCGGCGTTCGGGCAGATGGAGGGCCAGCCGGGTGCGGCCGCCGCGGTGCTCGACAACGTCGGGCGCGGCTGGACGACGACCCCGGCGGTGGCGATGAACCGCAGCCAGGACGTGGTCCACCGGGCCGTCGGCAAGGCCGGCATCGTCCTGGTCGCCGAGGGCAACCCGAACCGGGTGAAGAGCCTGCTGGCCGCCGAGAAGAAGAAGATGGCCCGCATCGTCTCGGACGTGCCGGTGCACGACATCCTCGTCGGCACGGGCGAGGGCCAGGTCGAGCTCAAGAAGCTCCGCACGACGATGCTGAAGCTGCCCCGCGTGCTGTCCGGCCCCCAGGTCACCGCCACCAACGACCGGTTGCGCGCGCTTGGTGACCTTATGTCCAATATGCCCCTCCCCAAGGGCCCGATGCCCAAGGGCATGCGCATGCCGCGCGGCGGCCCGAAGATGCGGTAGCGCTGTCGCTGGACTCGACTGAAACGGGGCGCCCCGGAACCTGAGGTTCCGGGGCGCCCCGTAAACAATTGGGCAGGGCCCACACGCGGGGGCCCGGAACCGATCGGTTCCGGGCCCCCGCGTCGCATGAGTCCGCTCAGATCCTGACCTCGACCGTGCGGGCCAGGCGGTCGTGCAGGCCCCTGCCGTCGCGGTCCCAGATCAGGGCCGGGAGGGCGACGCACAGGAGGGCCGTGCGCAGGAGGGCGCGGAGCGGGTTGACCGTGCCGGTGTCCAGGGCGAGGACGCGGAGGCCGAACAGGCGCTTGCCCGGGGTGAAGCCGATCGTGCCGACGGTCAGGACGCTCAGGACGAAGAAGACTGCCAGCGCCCAGTTGCCGGTCGCCTGGCCGTAGCCGTCGGTGATCAGGCCGTATGCGATCAAGAGGCACAGGCCCCAGTCGACGGCGAGGGCGCCCAGGCGCCTCCCCGGGCGGGCGATCGAGCCGGGGCCCGACTCGGGCAGACCCAGCTGCTCGCCGCGGTATCCGAAGTCGGCACCGGCTTCCTCCGCGGCCGCGCGGGGTCCGGAGAGCCACGATCCGATTGCTTGCCTGTTGTCCACCCGTCCACGGTACTGCGCCCCTTTTGGCATGCGTACAGGTGGGGTGTTCCGGGCCCGGTCCGGTTAACTTGGGCGAAACAAATGGGTCACGCTTGAGAAATCACCCGTCCCTAAGGTCGGGATCAGCGTGTGCCACCGCACTGGCCGCACGAACGAACTACCACCCCGGTCGGACATGGTCGGGAGTAGGAGGAGCTGGATGTTCCAGAACGCCGACGAGGCCAAGAAGTTCATCAAGGACGAAGACGTCAAGTTCGTCGACGTCCGCTTCTGCGACCTGCCGGGTGTCATGCAGCACTTCACGCTGCCGGCAGAGGCCTTCGACCCGACCGAGGAACTGGCCTTCGACGGCTCCTCCATCCGCGGCTTCCAGGCCATCCACGAGTCCGACATGGCGCTCCGCGCCGACCTGTCCACCGCGCGCGTCGACCCCTTCCGCCGCGACAAGACGGTCAACATCAACTTCTTCATCCACGACCCGATCACGGGCGAGCAGTACTCCCGTGACCCGCGCAACGTGGCGAAGAAGGCGGAGGCGTACCTCGCGTCGACCGGCATCGCCGACACCGCGTACTTCGGCCCCGAGGCCGAGTTCTACGTCTTCGACAGCGTGCGCTTCGAGACCAAGTCGAACGAGGCCTTCTACCACATCGACTCCGAGGCGGGCGCCTGGAACACCGGTGCGCTGGAGGACAACCGCGGTTACAAGGTCCGCTACAAGGGCGGGTACTTCCCGACCCCGCCGGTCGACCACTTCGCCGACCTGCGTGCCGAGATCTCCCTGGAGCTGGCCGCGTCCGGCCTCCAGGTCGAGCGCCAGCACCACGAGGTGGGCACCGCCGGCCAGGCCGAGATCAACTACAAGTTCAACACGCTGCTCGCCGCGGCCGACGACCTCCAGCTCTTCAAGTACATCGTGAAGAACGTCGCCTGGCGCAACGGCAAGACCGCGACCTTCATGCCGAAGCCGATCTTCGGTGACAACGGCTCGGGCATGCACGTCCACCAGTCGCTGTGGACGAACGGCGACCCGCTGTTCTACGACGAGGCCGGCTACGCGGGCCTGTCGGACACCGCCCGCTACTACATCGGCGGCATCCTCAAGCACGCCCCGTCGCTGCTGGCGTTCACCAACCCGACGGTGAACTCGTACCACCGCCTGGTCCCGGGCTTCGAGGCCCCGATCAACCTGGTCTACTCGCAGCGCAACCGCTCCGCGGCCATGCGTATCCCGATCACGGGCTCGAACCCGAAGGCCAAGCGCGTCGAGTTCCGCGCGCCCGACTCCTCCGGCAACCCGTACCTCGCCTTCTCGGCGCTGCTGCTCGCGGGCCTCGACGGCATCAAGAACAAGATCGAGCCGGCCGAGCCGATCGACAAGGACCTCTACGAGCTGGCCCCCGAGGAGCACGCGGGCGTCGCCCAGGTCCCGACCTCCCTCCCGGCCGTCCTGGACCGCCTTGAGGCCGACCACGAGTTCCTGCTCGCGGGCAACGTCTTCACGCCCGACCTGATCGAGACGTGGATCGACTACAAGCGCACCAACGAGATCGCTCCCCTGCAGCTGCGTCCGCACCCGCACGAGTTCGAGCTCTACTACGACGTGTGATCGACCCCGTGACCGACACGTACGCGTAGCGCGTCGCGGCTGACGAACAGCTGACGGACGAAGCCCTGTCACCGCCCTCGGGCAGTGACAGGGCTTTGTCGTTCTTTGCCTGGTGGAGGGCTGATCCAGATCCATTCGTGGAAATGCCCGGGTGCACACTGGAATCGGGACGAGTGCCCGATTTCGAGGTGATCGCTATGCAGAGCCGCTTCCAGGCCGACCGGGGACTGACCGCGAGGATGGGCATCACGCTGTTCCTCCTCGGGCTGCTGTACGTGGCCTTCGTGGCCGTGCTGATCGTGCTGCTGAAGTCCTGGGTACTGGTCGTGGTGATCGCCGCGGCGCTGCTCGGCGCGCAGTACTGGTTCTCGGACCGGATCGCGCTGTACGCGATGCACGGGCGGGTCGTCGAGCGCGAGGAGTATCCGCAGCTGCACGGGGTGATCGACCGGCTCTGCGCGACCGCCGACATGCCGAAGCCCGTGGTCGCCGTCTCCGACATGGAGATGCCGAACGCCTTCGCCACCGGGCGCAACGCCGACCACGCCGCGATCTGCGTGACGACCGGGCTGCTGCGCCGGCTCGACCCCGCCGAGCTGGAGGGCGTACTCGCCCATGAGCTGTCGCACGTGGCGCACCGCGATGTCGCGGTGATCACGGTGGCCTCGTTCCTCGGAGTGCTCGCCGGGCTCGTCGTGCGCTTCACGCTCTACTCGCAGGTGTTCGGCGGGCGGGGGCGCAAGGACCAGAACACGGTCGTCGTCCTGATGACGGTGATGGCGGTGTCCGCGGCCGTCTACGCGCTCAGCTTCCTGCTGATCCGGGCCCTGTCCCGGTACCGGGAACTGGCCGCCGACCGGGCCGGGGCCATGCTCACCGGGCGTCCCTCGGCGCTGGCCTCCGCGCTGACCAAGCTGACCGGGGACATCGCGAAGATCCCCACGCGTGATCTGCGGACCGCGCAGGCCTTCAACGCCTTCTACTTCACGCCCGCGTTCGGTGCCGCACCGGGCGGTCGGCAGCTCTTCTCCTCCCTGCTGTCGACGCACCCGAGCCTGGCGGACCGGCTTGATCAACTCGGCCGTATCTCCGGCGAGTTGGGTGAGGCGCCGGCCCCCGGGAAGGCGGGCTGAGCATGGGGTTCCTCGACATCCTCCTCGGCCGCAGCAGGCCCGTCGCGCCCGATCTCGACCAGCTCTTCGGGCTGCCGTCGGCCGCCGTGACACTGGAGGCGGCGGCCGGGTTCACTCCGACCGGGCACGGTTCGGTGTGCTTCGCGTCCGTCGAGGGGGCCGCCTTCGACGACGTACGGGAGGAAGTGCGGGAACTGCTCGACGCGGACTCGGAGCCGCCGGTGGAGGTAAGCCGGGACGACTACGGGTACACCTGGCTGGTGTCGCGGCGGGAGCCGGACGATCTGCCCGCGCTCGTCGGTGATCTGCACGCGGTGAACAGCACGCTGGAGGGCAGCGGGTTCGGCCCCCAACTGCTGTGCTCGGTGGTCGGGTTCCGGCACGGCGACGGGCGGCGGCTCGGGCTCGTCTATCTCTACAAGCGCGGGACGTTCTACCCGTTCGCGCCGCTGCCCGGGGAGGGTGAGCGGCGCGACAACGCGCTGGAACTGCAGGTCAGGGCGGCACTCGGGAACGACCTGCGGGTGGAGCAGGACCTGGGCCGGTGGTTCCCGCTGTGGGGAGCGCCGGGCCTGGGCTAGCCGCTCCCCTCCGCAGGGCCGGTTCCCCGCCCGGCCTGTCTCCGGGTCTCCGGGTCTCCGGGCGGGGGCTGCTCCGGTCGGGCTAGTTCCGCTTCTGGCGGGTCATCCAGGGGCGTTCGCGGCGGTAGCGGCGCTCCCACCTGGCCTGCTGGTCACGGCGCTGGCGGTACGCGCGGTAGTCGTTGTCGCCGCGTACCGACGAGCCGGCCCCGCGGGGCGACGAGGAGCCCGTCGTCCCCTGGCCGGTGCGGCCGTAACGGAAGTGCAGGTAGAGCAGGACGGCTCCGGCGAGCCACCAGAGCGGGTTGTTGAAACCGAGGACGACCAGAGCGAGGATCGCCAAAATGATCAAGGTACCCATGATGGGTCTCCTTGTGCGTGGGTGGTGGGACCTTGAGATGTCCGACGCGGCGCTGGGTCGGACACGGCCCAGGGGCGGGCACCCGTCCGTCGGTGCGTTGAGAGTAGCCCTCAGGATGCCGGGTGATGCCTGTCCGACGGAAACGAATAACGCCAGCTTCTGAGGGCGAACGCTCACAGAACTCCTGAAGTCGAACAAAATCGACGCTTGGAGGGAGAATCCAGGGGCGGGGCCGGGACAGGACAGTGCAGGGCACGGCCACTGAGCGACACAGGGGATCGAGTGAGCGGACAACTGCGGTACATCGAGGTGGCGGAGCGGCGGGCCCGGCTGGCTGTCGGGCAGCGGCTGGCCGGGTCCGCGCGGGCGGACTCGCCGGAGGAGGTCGCGGAGTCGCTGGTGGCGCTGCACGGGACGGATCCCGCGAGCGTCTTCCTCGCCGTGGGCGCGCGCCTGGCGGACGCGGCGAAGACCGTGCCGGAGACGGAACGCGCGCTGTACGAGGACCGGACGCTGGTACGGATGCACGGCATGCGGCACACCGTGTTCGTGTTCCCCACCGGGCTCGTCCCGGTCGTGCACGCGTCGACCGGACTCACCGTCGCCGCGCGGGCGCGGGCCGCACTGATCAAGGACATGGCCAAGGCGGGGGCACCGGACGCGCAGTGGCTCGCGGAGGTGGAGGCGTCCGCACTGGCGGCGCTGGCCCGGCGCGGGGAGGCCACCGCGGTGGAACTGGCCCAGGACGAGCCCCGGTTGAGGGAACAGTTCGTGTACGCGGCGGGGAAGAGCTACGAGGGCGTGCACACCGTCTCCTCGCGGCTGTGGAGGGTGCTGGGGGTCGAGGGCCGGGTCGTACGGGGGCGGCCGCTGGGCTCGTGGACGTCCACGCAGTTCCGGTGGGCGGTGGCCCCGCCCTCCCCCGAACTGCCGGTCGCCGAGGCCCAGGCGGAGCTGGTGCGGCGGTGGCTCGGCGCGTGCGGGCCGGCCACGGAGGCGGACCTGAAGTGGTGGACGGGCTGGAAGGTCAGTGACGTACGGACCGCGCTCAAGGCGGTCGGGGCGGTGACCGTGTCTGTGGACGAGGGCATCGGACACGTCCTCGCCGACGCCGTGGAGCCGGTCGGGGCGGCCGAGCCGTGGGCCGCGCTGCTGCCCGGCCTGGATCCGACGGCCATGGGTTGGCAGGAGCGGGACTGGTACTGCCCGGCGGAGCTGCGGTCCGCGCTCTTCGACCGTAGCGGGAACATCGGGCCCACCGTGTGGTGGGACGGGCGGATCGTCGGCGGGTGGGCCCAGCGGCCCGACGGCGAGATCGTCTGGCGGCTGCTGGACACCGAGGGTGTGGGCCGCGAGGCGCGGGAGGCCATCGAGGCGGAGGCCGCGCGGCTGCACGCCTGGGTGGGTCCGACCCGGGTCACACCGCGCTTCCGGACGCCGCTGGAACGGGAGTTGGCGTCGGGCTGACGTCGGGGGCCGTCACGCCGGCGACTCGTGGCGCACACACCTCGGGGCCACGACCCGGTGCGCCGTCCGCCCCGACAAACGGGCGGCGCACCGGGCGTGAGCTCAGCGGGCGTACCTCATCAGGGCTCGGACCATGTGGCATGTGGTGTCCGACGGCGGGTGGATTCCGATGAGTTGGGCCGTGCTGCGGATCTTCTCGTTGCGGGCCTGGTTCGGCACGTACACACCCGAGTCGAGGAGGGCGATCGCGAGTCGCATCGCCTTCAGACGGCGGTTGTGCGTCACGTACCAGTCGCGCGGGCGGCCCGGTGGCAGCGGGCGCTTCTCGACGGGCTCGTACGGCAGGTCGAGCAGGACCGCCCTCTTGGATGTGGACTGGGTGGGCAGCGGGCTGAGTGCGGCAGCGGGCACAGGCATCCTCCTGTCGCGGTCAGGGAACCGTCCGGCGTCTCCGGCGAATCCCTCGAACACTACTTATAGTTTACCGGCCGCCACTGACATCGAGCGAGCCCAGGGCGTCCAGTAAATGTCCAGGTGGGCAAGGCAATTGGCGCCGTGTCACACCTGGTTTGCGAGATGTGCGTGAGGCGGCAAAAAATTCGAACAGAGCCATCCCCCGGTTCTGTGTCGTGCTTGTTCCGGCGGCGTCGTTCTTGTTCCGGCGGCCGAGCTGTGGCTGACTGGCAGCGGCGCCGAGGGGGAGCGGGCATGGGCGACTGGGTCGTGATCGCGCAGTACAGCAGCGACGTGTACAGAACCGAGTTCATCTGCCGTGGGCAGGAAACGAAGGAACAGGCACTGAAGGCACTCCGTGCTGCCCTCCACACGTATCTGCCGAGCAAGAGCATCGTGGAGAAGCGGCGCCATGTGTACCGCTTCGCCGACCAGGAGTCGTACCTGGTGGTGATCAAGGGCAGGCTGTCGGAGTGGGAGTGCACCCTGCGCGTCGCGGAGTTGGTCTCGGACTCGACCGACCCGGCCGTGGCCGAGCGGGCACGACTGGAGGACGGCGCGGCGGAACCGGAGGACAGCCCCGTGCAGTTGGAGGACAGCGCGGCGCAGTCGGAGGACGGTGCGGCGGAGGCACCTGACGGACCACGGGACCGGATCCCGCCCGGCTACTGACAATCACCCCTGGCCAGAAGCCCTTTGGGTCATGGCGTGGCGGATGCCCCGAACGGCGTTTCGCGTACCTTGTGCGGTATGGAGATCTGGATCAATCCGGCATGTTCGAAGTGCCGCAGCGCCATCAGCCTGCTGGACGCGGAAGGGGCCGCGTACACGGTTCGGCGGTACCTGGAGGACGTGCCGAGCGAGGCCGAGATCCGGCAGGTCCTGGAGCGGCTCGGTCTTGAGCCCTGGGACATCACCCGGACCCAGGAGGCCGTGGCGAAGGAGCTGGGGATGAAGGAGTGGGCCCGGGACCCCGGTTCGCGGGAGCGGTGGGTCGCGGCCCTGGCGGAGCACCCTCGGCTCATCCAGCGGCCGATCATCACCGCGGAGGACGGAACCGCCGTGGTGGCACGTACGGACGAGGCCGTACGTGACGCGTTGGGCCGAAGTCAAGGTGAGGATCCCTCAACTCCCGTGTGATCTACGTTACTCAGGTGACTCGTGTGAACTACTGAGTAACTCCGTTCGGTATCTCGTACATAGCGGCGGAACGGCCACCGCCAGGGGTGGCCGGGGACAGGAGCCGTTCATGTCACGCAGGAGAACTCTCGGCCCGAAGAAGAAGATCGCGCTGCTGGTGAGCGCCGCGGCCGTGGCCGGCGGCGGGGCCTTCGCCTTCGCCGCCACCTCGAACGCGAGCACCAACGCTCCGGCCGCGCAGTCCTCGGTGGTCTGCGACGGGCTGGCCACCGCGCTCGGCAACAACGAGAAGTTCATCGAGGGGCAGCGCACCAGCCCGGACGCCCAGTCCGAGGCGCGGATCGCCAACCGCGAAGCGGTGATCGCCCAGATCAAGGTCCAGCAGGAGGCCTCCGGGTGCGAGGTCGGCGAGTCCTCGCAGGCGGGCGCGCCCCAGGGGACGCCCGCCGCGTCCGCCCCGCCCGCCGCCGCGGACCCCGCCGAGCAGCCCTCGCAGAGCGCTGCCCCGCCTGCCACCGGTGACGCGGGCGGTGACAACGCTGTCGGCGGCCAGCAGGTCTGCAACGGTTCCACCGTCACCCTCTCCGGCGAGGACGGCGCCCCCGCGGCGTCCAGCAACCAGTTCCCGGCCGGTACGAAGCTGAAGGTCACGAACCTGGACAACAACAAGTCCACGACCGTGGAGGTCACTTCGGTCTCCGGCAGCTGCGCGCTCCTGAACAACGCGGCGTTCGAGCAGGTCCGCGAGCCCGGCAAGTTCCTGATCCGCAGGGCCCTCATCGAGAAGGTGGGCTGAGCCCTCATCGAGAGGGTGGACCGACGGGACGACTCCCGTCGGTGGGACCTCGCCGCAGTGACGGTTCAGGCTGCCAGGAAGCCGGTCAGCCTGCGGTTCAGCTCGGCGGGGTCCGTGTGGGGCAGCGCGTGGTGCGACACGTCCGGCAGGACGGCCACCTCCGCGCGCGGCAACAGGGTGGCGGCGCGAGCCGCCACCCGTCGTGCGTCATGGGTCCTGCTCCTCTCGGCAAGCAGGACCAGGACCGGCAGATCGAGTGCGCGCAGGGCCTCCGGCTCGGGAGCCGGGCCCGTGACCGGCCGCACCAGCGGGAAGGTGCCGGCCTCCTCCTGAAGACGCAGCCAGTCGTGGTCGAGCGGGACGCCCCCGGTCTCCCACTCCAGGAAGGCGCGCAGGCGGCGGGGCGAGCGCCGCAGCATCATCGACCCGGCGCGCAGCAGGTAAGCCGTCTTGAACCCGGAGAAGCACTTCGTCGGGTCGAGGAGGAACAGACGGCTCACCCGCTCCGGCGCGTGCAGCGCGTACTGCAGGGCGATCCAGCCGCCGTACGAGTGCCCGCCCAGGTGGATCCGGGCAGCCGGCGCGGCGCCCATGTCGTGCAGAAGCGCGCCGACGAGCTCGTCGAGCCACGCCGCGAGGTCTTCGACCGTGCGCAGGGGGCTCTCGGCATCGCGTACGCTGCGGCCCGGTTCGCCGATCAGGTCGACGGCGTGGACCCGGTGCGTACGGGCGAGTTCGGCGGCGTTGGCGAACCAGGAGCCCGAGGTGGCGCCGCCTCCGCCCGGTAACAGGAGGAGCGGGGCGCCGTCGCGCGGACCGCAGACGTTGACCACGGTCTCGCCGAAGGCAGTGCGGACGCTGATCTCCTCCCGGTCGGCGGGCCACTTGGCCACGACCTTGTCGTACGCCACGCTGAAGTTCATGCTCCGCTTCCCCTCCCTCTATTATCTCGCTGAACGAGATACTCACTCATCGAGATGATAGACGGGGACGCGGTGTGAAGGACCAGGGGCCCGAGATGGAAATCGTCCATCTCCTGCGCGCGGCCACCGTCGAACTCGGCCTGCACAGCGCCCGGTTCGCGCACGACAACGGCATGCACGCCACGGACGTCAGGGCACTGATCTGCCTCATGGACGCCCGCAGGGACGGGACCGAGATGACGGCCGGACGACTCGGGGGCCTGCTCGGGCTCAACTCGGCGGGGACCACCGCCGTCGTCGACCGGCTCGAACGGCTGGGGCACGCGCGGCGGGTACGGGACGGGCGCGACCGGCGCCGGGTGCTCGTCGAGGTGGAGAAGCGGGCGGTCGAACTGGGCCAGGCCTTCTTCGGTCCGCTCATCGGCCGGTCCGTGGAACTGCTCCGGGGGTACGACGAGCGCGAACTCGCCGCGATCCGGGGCTTCCTGGCGGGCGTACGGGAGGCTGCGTCGGGCGGCGCATCGGGCGCGGAACCGGATGTGTGATCCGAAGGTGCCGGGTGACTCTCTGCCGCGCGTCCGGTCGGGACGCGCGGGCGAAACCCATCGCATACGAGGGTCCGGGGCTGGGGCGGGCGTCATGCGGAATCCGCTGTTCGGGAGGCGGGTACGCGGCGCGCGAACGCTCTCAGCGAGTGAGTCGCAGCACAGAGGCACCAGGTAACACGGGGTTCACATTCGAGCAATGATCGGGAAATCGCCTGTTGACAGGCTTCCCGGCATCCACCGCGGCGCCCCGGTGCCGCAGCGCCGCAGCACCCGCACTGCGCTGAGAGACCCACCCCGAAGGATGTGGCCCGTGACCTTCAAGGCTGAGTACATCTGGATCGACGGCACCGAGCCGACGGCCAAGCTCCGTTCGAAGACGAAGATAATGGCCGACGACGCCAAGGGTGCGGAGCTGCCGATCTGGGGCTTCGACGGGTCCTCCACGAACCAGGCCGAGGGTCACGCCTCCGACCGCGTGCTCAAGCCGGTCGCCGTCTACCCGGACCCGATCCGCGGCGGCGACGACGTGCTCGTCATGTGCGAGGTCCTCAACATCGACATGACGCCGCACGAGTCCAACACCCGTGCCGCGCTCACCGAGGTCGCGGAGAAGTTCGCCGCGCAGGAGCCGATCTTCGGCATCGAGCAGGAGTACACGTTCTTCAAGGGCTCGCGCCCGCTGGGCTTCCCCGAGGGCGGCTTCCCGGCCGCGCAGGGCGGCTACTACTGCGGCGTCGGCTCGGACGAGATCTTTGGCCGTGACATCGTCGAGGCCCACCTGGACAACTGTCTCAAGGCCGGTCTCGCCATCTCCGGCATCAACGCCGAGGTCATGCCCGGCCAGTGGGAGTTCCAGGTCGGCCCGGTCTCGCCGCTGGAGGTCGCCGACCAGCTGTGGGTGGCCCGCTGGCTGCTCTACCGCACCGCCGAGGACTTCGACGTCTCCGCGACGCTGGACCCGAAGCCGGTGAAGGGCGACTGGAACGGCGCGGGTGCGCACACCAACTTCTCCACCAAGGCGATGCGCGAGGGTTACGACGCGATCATCACCGCGTGCGAGTCGCTGGGCGAGGGCTCGAAGCCGCTCGACCACGTCAAGAACTACGGTGCCGGGATCGACGACCGGCTGACCGGTCTGCACGAGACCGCCCCGTGGAACGAGTACTCCTACGGTGTGTCCAACCGTGGTGCCTCGGTGCGGATCCCGTGGCAGGTCGAGAAGGACGGCAAGGGGTACATCGAGGACCGTCGGCCCAACGCCAACGTCGACCCGTACCTGGTGACGCGGCTCATCGTCGACACGTGCTGCTCTGCCCTTGAGAAGGCCGGGCAGGTCTGAGTTACCTGTTCTTCCGAAGGGGCGCCCGCTGATGGTGGGCGCCCCTTCCGCGTGGGCGGGTGCGGGTGCGGGTGCGTGGGGGCTTGTCGCGCCCTGCGGCGGAGCCGCACATCGACACAG
This sequence comes from Streptomyces sp. NPDC033178, assembly GCF_055577685.1. Lineage (NCBI taxonomy): Bacteria > Bacillati > Actinomycetota > Actinomycetes > Kitasatosporales > Streptomycetaceae > Streptomyces > Streptomyces sp. NPDC033178. The sequence goes on along the minus strand of NZ_JBVIPT010000022.1, from coordinate 118,732 downwards.
CCCCGCGCCCCTGAGCAGTTGGCGTCCGACCAGTGAGAGAAGGGTGCTGTCGGGATCGCGTCTCTGCTTCAATGGGAGCATGACCGGCTTCCAGGAGTTCAGCGCGACGGGTCGTCGTGATCTTGAGCCCTTCTGGCCTTCCCGGCAGCATCACGACTTCGACCGGGTGTGTTGTCGCGCGGTGAACGCGCGGGCCCTCTAAAGCCGTACATCCCGGCCTTCGGCCAGCGCGCACGACGTACGTCCTCCGACGACCTCTCGCGCGAAAGAGCTGACCTCTCATGGCGAACACCCGTTCCTTCTCGTCCGTTGCCACCGCGCCCTCCACGGCGCCCTCCCCGGTCCCTTCCACTGGCTCGGCGCGCCATCGACTGCGTGCCGTCGACCGGGACGAGGTGGTCGACGTCACGGACCTCCTCCCGCCGGGCGCCACCTGGCTGCCCGCTCCCCCGCACACCCTGCCGACGCTGCCGGGCCGGCCGCCGATGATCGGGTACCTGGTCCTCGTGCCGGCCGACCAGCCGCCCCTGCTGCCGGTCGCCGTACCGGACGCGGACCGGGCGGAGCCTGAGCGTGGGGGCGCGGGCGACGACTCCCTCGTACGCGTCGACACCGTGCAGCGCACGGCCGAGGTCGGCGGGCGGCCGCTGGATCTCACGTATCTGGAGTTCGAGCTGCTCGCGCATCTCGTGGCCCATCCGCACCGGGTGCACACCCGCGACCAGCTGGTCACCACGGTGTGGGGCTACGGGCACGTGGGTGACGGCCGGACCGTGGACGTCCACATCGCCCGGCTGCGCCGCAAGCTCGGGGCTGAGCACCGGGAGGCGATCCAGACGGTGCGGCGCGTGGGGTACAAGTACACGCCGCCGACCGCAAGCTGATCCCGAACCGATACCGGTACCCGTACCCGTACCCGTACCGCTCGTGGATTCGTCCGTCGGCGGAACGGTTCTCCTGTCGGCAGATTCCCGTTCCGTCACGCGGGGCCGCCGGGCAGAGTCACCCCCATGAGACTTCTGATGCTGGGTGGTACGGAGTTCGTGGGCCGGGCCGTCGTGGAGGCGGCGCTCGCCCGCGGCTGGGACGTGACCGTCTTCCACCGGGGACGCCACGAACCTCCGGCGGGGGTGCGGTCCCTGCACGGTGACCGCACCGCGCCCGACGGGCTCGCGTCCCTGGCCGGGACCGAGGAGGAGTGGGACGTCGTCGTCGACACCTGGTCCGCGGCCCCGCGCGTCGTCCGGGACGCGGCCCGGCTGCTGGCGAACCGCGCCCGCCGGTACGTGTACGTGTCGAGCTGTTCCGTGTACGCCTGGCCGCCCGCCGCGGGATACGACGAGGGCAGCCCGCCGGTGGAGGGCGCCTCCCCCGACGCGGAACACACCGACTACGCACGCGACAAGCGGGGCGGCGAACTGGCCGTGCTGGAGGCCTTCGGTGCCGAGCGGACGCTTCTCGTACGGGCCGGCCTGATCCTCGGCCCGTACGAGAACATCGGGCGCCTGCCGTGGTGGCTGGACCGGATGGCGCGCGGCGGGCCCGTCCTCGCGCCCGGTCCCCGTGAACTGCCCCTCCAGTACGTCGACGTCCGCGATCTGGCCGAGTGGACCCTCGGGGCCGTGGAGGCGGGGGCGGACGGGGCGTACAACGTCATCAGCCCGTCGGGGCACGCGACCATGGGGGCACTGCTCGACGCGTGCGTCCGGGTCGCGGGAGGCACGGCTGCCGGAGGCACGGCCGCGGGAGGTCCGGCCGAGCTCCGGTGGACCGATCCCGAGGTGGTTCTCGCGGCCGGGATCGAGCCGTGGATCCAGCTGCCGGTGTGGGTGCCGCCCGGCTCGGAGTCGTACGACGCGATGCACCAGGCTGATGTGTCCAGGGCGGCACGGGACGGGCTGCGGTGCCGGCCCGTCGCCGAGACGGTGGCCGACACCTGGAGCTGGCTCCAGAGCATCGGCGGTACGGCTCCCCGGCGCCCCGACCGGCCGGTGGTCGGGCTCGACCCCTCGGTGGAGGCGAAGGTCCTGGGCGGCTGAGCGCCGCGGAGGGGGTGGCGTTGGCACCACCCCCGCCGGGTGGTTCGGCCCAGTGACCGCGGCGGCGGGCTCGGCGAGACTGAGGGCATGAACACGAACGGGGACAAGACGAACGGGGACAAGACGAACGGGGACGACAAGACCGTCGGCGGCAGGGTGCGTACCGCCGCGCTCGCCGGGGTGCGGGCCCTGGTGCTGGCCGTCGTGGCGCCGGCCGGGTCGATCACCCTCTTCGTCCTGTCCGTCGTGTCGATCGTCCTCGTACCGCTGGGCATCGGCATCGTCACGACACCGTGGGTGCTGGCGGGCGTACGCGGCTTCGCGAACTGGCGGCGGCTGGTGGCGGCCCAGTGGTGCGGGGTGCGGATCCCGCCCGCGTACCGGCCGGTGCCGAAGGACGCCAACCCCTGGACGCGGTGCTTCGGGCTGCTCGGCGATCCGGCGACGTGGCGGGACCTGATGTGGCTGCCGGTCGACATGATCGCGGGTTTCGTCACGGCGCTGCTGCCCGCCGCGCTGCTCACCTACCCCTTCGAGGGGTTCGCGCTGGGCGCCGGGCTGTGGCGGGTCTTCACGGACGGCACGCGCGTCGGCTGGTGGTACGGGTTCGTGCCGGTCAGCGGGCAGCTCAGCGCCCTCGCCGCGGCCGCGCTGGGAGCGGCCCTGCTCGTCACCGGTGTCTACACCGCTCCCCTGCTGCTGCGGGTCCACTTCCTGCTGACCCGGTCCGTCCTCGGGTCCGGCCAGGGCGAGCTGGCCGAGCGCGTCCGTGTGCTCACGGAGACCCGGCGCGACGCCGTGGACACCTCGGCGGCCGAACTGCGCCGCATCGAACGGGATCTGCACGACGGGGCGCAGGCGCGGCTGGTCGCGATGGGCATGGATCTCGGCACCATCGAGGCCCTGATCGAGAAGGACCCGGCCAAGGCCAAGCAGCTGCTCGCGCAGGCCCGCAAGTCCTCCGCGGAGGCGCTCACGGAACTGCGTGACCTCGTACGCGGCATCCACCCGCCCGTGCTCGCGGAGCGCGGACTCGGCGACGCCGTAAGGGCGTTGGCGCTGCGGCTGCCCATCAGTACGGAGGTGGACGTGGAGTTGCCGGGCCGGGCGGGTGAACCGGTGGAGGCGGCCGCGTACTTCGCCGTCAGCGAGGTCCTCACCAACGCCGTCAAGCACTCGGGGGCGGACCGGATCTGGGTCGACATCCACCACTCGCCGGAGCACGGCGGGATGCTGCGGATAGCCGTCACCGACGACGGCAACGGGGGCGCCACGATCGGCGCGGGTTCGGGACTCTCCGGAGTCGAGCGGCGACTGGGTACATTCGACGGCGTCCTGGCCGTCAGCAGTCCCGCGGGCGGCCCCACCATGGTGACCATGGAGATCCCTTGCGAGTTGTCCTAGCCGAAGACCTGTTCCTGCTGCGCGACGGACTGGTCCGGCTGCTGGAGGCGTACGACTTCGAGATCGCCGCGGCCGTCGAGACCGGGCCCGAACTCACCAGGGCGCTGGCCGAGTTGGCGCCGGACGTCGCCGTCGTCGACGTACGTCTGCCGCCCTCGCACACGGACGAGGGGCTGCAGTGCGCGCTGGCGGCCCGCCGGGCGAGACCCGGGCTGCCGGTGCTGGTCCTCTCGCAGCACGTGGAGCAGTTGTACGCGCGCGAGCTGCTCGCCGACGGGGCCGGCGGGGTCGGCTATCTACTCAAGGACCGGGTGTTCGACGCCGAGCAGTTCATCGACGCCGTACGGCGGGTCGCGGCGGGCGGTACGGCGATGGATCCACAGGTCATCCAGCAGCTGCTGACGCGGCGGCAGGCGGACGACCGCCCGCTGGGCCGGGTGACTCCGCGCGAGCTGGAGGTTTTGGAACTGATGGCGCAGGGCAGGTCGAATGCGGCGATCGCGGGCCAACTGGTGGTCACGGAGCGGGCGATCGCCAAGCACACGTCCAACATCTTCGCGAAGCTGGGCCTTGAGGTCTCGGACGACGACAACCGTCGCGTCCTGGCTGTTCTCGCCTATTTGGACCAGGACCGCTGAAAGGGTCCCGAACGCGGATCGGGAAAGACCGGCGGCGGTCATCCCAAGATCCGTCAGGAGGCGGGTCCGACGTTCCGCTTTCGCTGAATGATATTCAATAAATCCCGCACAACTGCCGTTGTTTCAGGGGCTTCTGGGCCCCTTGCGCCGGGATTGCGTCACCGAACTCTCACCAATTTCTTGGACCACTGAACACCTCAGGAGCCCCCTCCGTATTGAACGGAGCCGCTTCACCTCCTGTCGGGCGCCTCAATGCCCCCGCAAGGAAGCCAGAGGAGTTCCATGGGACGCACAAACCGTAAACGCCGCTCCACGCTCGCCAACCGGGCGATAGCCGCATCGGCGGCTCTCGCGCTGGGTGGCGGCGGTCTGCTGGCGGCCAACATCTACGCTTCTGCGGGCGAGGGCAAGAACTCGACGCAGAACGCGCAGACGACGGCCGCCGGAGTGGCGACGATCAAATGTCCGGACGTCGGCCAGCAGCTGACCGACGTGCCGAGGGGGGCACGCGCCGGTGTCGACAAGGAGCTGGCGAAGCTCGACCAGCAGGTCACCGAGGCCTACAAGCGCCTCGCCGACACGCGCCAGGCCCAGGCGGGGGACTCCAGCTACGTCAACAACGCCATCCTCAGTCCGCTGAAGTCCAAGCGGACCGCCACGATCGACCGGATCGGCAACAACATCCGGCGCTCAGGCGGCAAGGCTCCGCAGCAGCAGGACCAGCTCGCCGAGTGTGAGGGCGTGCCGGCCGACCAGCCTGCCGCCGGTGAGGGCCAGGGCGACGGTCAGGGCCAGAACGACGGTCAGGACCAGGGTCAGGACCAGGGCGACGGTCAGGACCAGGGTCAGGACAATGGCCAGGACCAGGGTCAGGACCAGGGCAACGGTGGCCAGGACGGCAACGGTCCGGCGGCTGACGACTTCCAGGACATCACCCAGGTCCAGCCGACCGGTGGCGCGAAGGGCGTCGGTCCGAACGGTCTTCCCGCGAACGGGGACTCCGGTTCGACGGGCACGTTCACCACGAACTGCGGCACGAACGAGAACGAGAACCGCAACTCGGACAACGTGATCGTCGCTCCCGGTGTCAGCAACGGTGCCCAGCACCAGCACGACTACGTCGGCAACCAGGACAACGACGCTTTCGCGAGCGACCAGGACCTGGCGGCGGCGGACACCACCTGCCAGAACCAGGGTGACAAGTCTTCGTACTTCTGGCCCGTACTGCGCGTGCAGGACGGTCAGGACGACATCGACGCGAACGCCCCCGGTGGCGGTCAGGACGGCAACGTCGGCACCATCCTCCAGCCGGCCGAGGCCCAGCTGAAGTTCGTGGGCAACCAGAAGGGCGACGTGGTCGCGATGCCCACGGCCCTTCGCATCATCACCGGTGACGCCAAGTCCTTCGTGAACGGCCTCGCCAACGCCAACACCAACTGGAGCTGCACCGGCTTCGAGGACCGTCAGCTGACGGACAAGTACCCGATCTGCCCCGAGGGCAGCTCCGTGGTGCGGACGACCAACTTCCAGAGCTGCTGGGACGGTCAGAACATCGACTCGGCCAACCACCGCACGCACGTGTCCTTCGTCCAGGCGGACGGCACCTGTGGCAACGGTTTCCAGGCCATCCCCCAGCTGCAGGTCCGTCTGGTCTATGACGTGGACGCCCCGCAGATCCAGAACGGGCAGGTACAGAACGCCTTCGCGGTGGACTCCTTCCCGGACCAGCTGCACAAGCCGATCACCGACCACAACGACTTCATCAACTTCTTCGACGAGAACACGATGAACCAGGTGGTCGACTGCATCAACAGCGGTCAGGACTGCCAGTAACACAGAGGCAGTGAGCAACAGGCAGTAAGCACGAGAAAGCCGGCGGTGGGATTTCCCACCGCCGGCTTTCGCTTGCCCCCGAATGTCTTCTGCCCCCGAATGTCTTCGTCCGCCTTCGACGTCCGCCTTCGACCGAATGCCCTCGAACCCCGTCGGTCGGCGCGGTCGACGCGGTCAGCTGCTGTGACCGCCGCTGTTGTGACTGCCACCGGGATTCATGTGCTCGGACCCTTCCTCCATGGTCCCGCCGAGCTGGCCGCGCAGTGCCGTGACCGTCTTCTGCTCGCCGACGGCGACCCACTTGCGGCCGACGAGGTAGTAGCCGCCGTAGTCCTTCGCCCCGTTCAGCCACTCGCGCTGACCGCGGTCGGTGGCGAAGGTCGCGAGGATGTACTTGCCGTCGGTGCTCTTGCAGATGGCCTGCCGGATCGTGTCCGCGTCCGTCTGCATGTCCGGCTTGCAGCCCGCCTCGCTCGCGATCTGCTCCAGGCTCCCGCTCGCGGTCTCGGGGACCTTCTCCCCGCTGTCCTCGGAGCCGCCGCAGCCGGTCACCGCCAGCAGTGCCGTGACCGCCCCGGCCGTACCGACCGCGAGCCTCTTCCTCGTCAAACGCATTCGTACGTACCTCCGGGTCGGTTCCGGCCCACGCCGTTGAGAGCCCCGGTAGAGGGCTCTGCCTTCGGATACGGCTCCCGCACGCCCGGCGCTCAATCGCCTCCGTGTTTACGGCATCACCGGACACATCACAGTGACGTGCGCCACATCGGTGGTCCTCCGTTGTCGGCCAGGGGCGGGGCACAGGGCTGTCGACGGGCTCGTAAAGCCGATGTCGTTCGCGGGCACACCTGTGCGAGGGTGGGCCCGTGACGACCATCGATGCTGACTGGGACGAGCGCGTGACGGCCGCCTGGGCCACCTTCGACGACTACGCCGAGGCGGAGGCGGCCGACTTCCGCGCGGTGATCGACGCGCTGGTCGCCGAGCTGCCCGCCGACAGCCCGGTCGGCCCGTTCGAGCGGGCCTGCGCCTGGGACTCGACGGGCCACTCGGACCGGGCCGTGCCGCTGTACCAGGAGGCGCTGGCGCGCGGGCTCGACGGCTACCGCGGCCGGCGCGCGAAGATCCAGCTCTCCAGCTCGCTGCGGAACATGGGCCGGCCGGAGGAGGGCGTCAAGCTCCTGACACCCGAACTCGTCGCGCCCTCCGACGAGTTGGACGACGCCGTACGCGCCACACTCGCGCTGTGCCTGGCGAGCCTGGGCCGCGAGCGCGAGGGGCTCGCGCTCGTCCTGGGCGCCCTGGCCGCTCATCTGCCGCGCTACCAGCGGTCCATGGCGAACTACGCCCGTGCGCTCGTGGAGCCGGAGGGGTAACTCCCCATGGACTCGGGGCAGTCCAGGTGACCAACCACGGATTCGCTCGTTTTGCTGAACGTGCAGTCACAGGATGTCGCCCCGCGCCCCGCCCCGGACCCCCGCCCCGGACCGGTCGTCGACGTCGAGCAGGCCGAGGCCGCGCTCGTCGAGCACTATCCGCGGCTCGTCCGGCTCGCCTATCTGGTGCTGCCGCCGAGCCTCGGCCGCAACCGCCGGGTGCTCACCGCGCACGCCCTCACCCAGCGCGCGCTGCCCCGCGGCCGGACGTCCGGCGACGCCTCGGTCCTCCCCGCCCAGAAGACCGCCGAGGGCCGCGACGCCGATCCCGGATACGCGTACGTACGCCTCCGCGTGCTGCGCACGGCGCTGGAGGCCGGCCGCCCGCTGACGTTCAGGGCCTGGCCGAAGCGGGCGCAACTGCCACCGCTGCTCCCCCAGGTGTGGGGTCTGCGGCTCTTCCCGCGCTCGGGCGGCGCCGACGAACTCGCCCTGGACCAGCGGCTGTCGGCCCTGTCGGCCCCGGCCCGCGCCGCCTACGTCCTGCGCGGTCTGGAGCGCCTTGCCGACGCGGACGTGCTCAGGGTGCTGGCCGCGGCGGGCGAGGAGGACCCGGCCGACGCGCTTGACGAGGCCGACGAGATCGAGGCGAAGTACGGGCTGCTGACGTCCCCCGAGTTCGACCCGTGCTCGCTGCAGGCCCGACCACCGGACCTGATGCGCCGCCGCCAGCACATGAAGGCGGCGCTCGCCGCGGCCGCCGCCGTCGCGGTGTGCGGGGCGCTGCTCGGGCTGCCGGGCGACGGCTGGGGCCCCGACGGCGCGGCCGCTCCCCCGTACGCGCAGAACCCCTCCGCCCAGGCCGCCCTGGATCCCGGCAAGCTGACGCTCGTCCCGGCGGCCGCCTGGCAGTCGTCCACGCGCACCGACTTCTCCGTGTGGCCCGCGCGCGGCACCCTCACCGGTGACAGGGCACTGCTGCGCCGGGCGCTCGCCGTCTGGGCACGCCCCGGCGAGTCCGTGCAGGTCTCGGCCACCCCCGGCACCCCGGCGGGCGCCCCGCCCGGACCGCCCCAGCTGCTGTACGCGGGCGAGGTCGACCAGAGCCGGGTCGTGCTGCTGTACGACGGACTGCGCATCGCGCGCTACGCCGAGCCGAAGGACGGCACGCAGGGCGCCGCCCTGGACTTCGCCCGGGTCGACGGCGCCACGGGGGCCGACACGAACGCGGTGGTCCTCGGCCGCGCCGACGGCAACGTCCGCTATCTGACGGCACCGTGGGTGCGTACGGCGACAGTCCGCGACCTGCTGAAGTCCGCGACGGGCTCATCACCCGCGTCCGACGCCTCCGGTGCTTCCGGGGCGACGCGTCTCGGCCGGTCGGCGGACGGGGTGACCGAGCCGTTCGCCAGCCCCGTACAGCAGACCGGTGAGTGCCGCTCGTGGAACGCGCTGGAGCTCACGGACCGTTCGGGCACCCGGCTGACGACCGACCTCGGTGAGCTGACCCCGGCCCGCCTCACCTCGGGCCGCCCTGGGCAGCCCCACGAGGCGTCGGCGGCGACCTGGTCCCCGCTCGCCTGCTCCCTGGCGGCCGTCCGCGGGCAGGGCGTACGCGCGGTGAACGCCTGGCAGTACGCCCGGCAGCCGCTGCCCGGCGCGAGCGGCACCGCGAACTGGCTGTGCACCCGTGCGGACACCTGGCGCGGCGGCGGGACACGGGTGCTGGCCCAGTTCCACGCCCAGGGCCAGCCGTACGGCGCGGTCGTGGCGAAGGCGCAGAACGTGGCCGCCTGCGGGGCGAAGGACTCCCACGTCCTGGCGGGCGTGCTGTGGAAGTCCGGTACGGGTGACTGGTATCTCCTCGCCGCCGGGAGCAAGGACACCTCGTCGATCCGTGCGACGGGCGGAGTCGACGGATCCACCGAGGGCAATCTCCTTGCCGTACGGGCCGAACAGGGCGCGCAGGCAGGCCTGAAGGGGACCCTCGCCGACGGGAGGTCGATCGGCGGCCTGCGCTGACGCGGGTAAACAACCGCGCGGATCCGACCCGTTCGCGGCCGGATCCGATCGGTAAGGTGTTCGCATGACAACCGGGGTACGCCGCAGGATGGGTGTCGAGGAGCGGCGGCAGCAGTTGATCGGCGTCGCTCTCGACCTGTTCAGCCGACGCTCGCCCGACGACGTCTCCATCGACGAGATAGCAGCGGCCGCGGGCATCTCGCGCCCGCTGGTCTACCACTACTTCCCGGGCAAACTCAGCCTGTACGAAGCCGCGTTGAAGCGCGCCTCGGACGATCTGGCGGAACGTTTCATCGAACCTCAGGAAGGCCCGCTGGGCGCGCGGCTACTGCGGGTCATGCGACGGTACTTCGACTTCGTCGACGAGCACGGGCCCGGTTTCTCCGCCCTGATGCGCGGTGGACCGGCGGTCGGCTCGACCAACACGAACGCCCTCATCGAGGGCGTACGGCAGGCCGCGTACCTCCAGATCCTGGCTCATCTGCGGATCGACCGGCCGCCCGCCCGGCTCGAACTGGTCGTCCGCTCCTGGATCTCCCTGGCCGAGTCGACCGCCCTCATCTGGCTGGACGGCCGCCGCATCCCCCGCGCCGAGTTGGAGGCCCAACTCGTCCACGACTTCGCGGCCCTCGCCGCCGTCAGCGCCGCCTACGACCCGGAGATGGCCGATCTGCTACGCCACATGCTCGCGGACGAACCGGCAGAGGGCCCGTTCGCGGACTTGATCGGCCGCCTGGTCGCGCTGGCGTCGTAGCCCGGACGTCAGTCCACGGACTTCTGGTACGACGCGTCAAGGTCCCGCACCTCCGCGGACGCATGCAACGCCACACCGTCAACCGGCTTCACATGCGCCCGCAGCACCTCAAGCGTCCGCTCGGTCAACAGGAGCTTCGTCTCGTCGGACCGCCCGGCCAGCAGCGCGAGCGTGACATGGACGAGCCCATGCCCGGCCCTTTCCGTCCCCACGACAACATCCTCCGCGGGCCGGAACCGCGTCTTGCACGCCTCGATCTTCGCGGCGGCCGTCTCCACCACCACGGCGTGCAGCGCGACGGCGAACCCCTGCCGGTCGAACGCGTCGGAGAGGGACGTCGAGTAGTCAACGGTGATCTGCGGCACGGGCACTCCTGTTCCAGTTCGAAAACCTCACCCTAGCCGCAGGGCAAGCAGCGCGATGTCGTCCTCCGGCGCCCCGCCGAACCGCTCCAGAAGCGTGTCGCACAGGGCGGACACCCCGGGCGGCGCCTCGGCCGCGGCCGTGCGGAGCTCCTCCATGGAGACCGCCAGATCGACGCCGCGGGTCTCGATGAGACCGTCGGTGACCATGAGGAGGCGGTCCGTGGGATCGAGGAACAGTTCCACGGGCGGCTGCCTGGGCAGACCGAGGCCGAGGCCGAGCAGCGGCCCGGCGGCCTTGGCGTACTCGGCGTTGCCCGAGTCGCGGACGATCAGCGGCGGGATGTGGCCCGCGTTGGCTATCCGGGTGCGCCCGGTGGCCGGGTCGACGTGGACCAGGCAGACGGTGGCCGTGACCTCGGGGTGGTAGCGCTGCAGCATGTGGTCGAGCCGGTCGGCGAGCACGGCCGGATCGGATTCCTCCACGCAGTAGGCGCGCAGGGCATGGCGCATCTCGACCATGACGGTGGCCGCCTCCAGCGAGTGCCCGACGACGTCCCCGACCGCGGTGAGCACCCCGTCGTCGGTGCGCAGCGCGGCGTAGAAGTCGCCGCCGATCTCGGTCTGCCGGGACGCGGGCACATAGCGCACCACGACGTCGACGCCTGCGAGGTCGGGCAGTCGGTGCGGCTGGGGCAGGAAGCTGTGCTGGAGCGTGAGTGCCACGTGGCGCTCGACCTGGTACATCAGCAGGGGTTCGGCGGCGAGCGCGGTGGCCTGGGCGAGGCGGCCGACCAGCTCCCCGTCATCCGGTTCGCCGGGCCGGGGTATGCGCAGCGGCGTCGCGAAGCACACGGGTGCCCTGCCGTCCTGGGTCAGGGTGAGCACCAGGCGGGCGTCGTCCCGGACGCCGGGCCGGAAGAAGCCCATGGGCCACAGGTGCGCGGGCACGACGGTACGGAACACCCCGGTGCGCCCCTTGCTGATCTGGCCGATCAGCCGGACGACGGCCTCCTGTGCGTGGCTGTCCGGCACGGCGAAGGCGCTGCGGCCCTTGGAGGTGCTGTAGTACAACTCGCCGTCCGGGCCGAGGACGAAGACGACGGCCGGGCCGCCGGTGAGCCGGGCGGCGCCCTCGGCGGACGCGTCGGCGAGTTCCGTGAGGTTGCGCGCGGCCTGGACGGTGACGATGATCCCGGACAGCAGGGTCAGCCGGCGTACGAGTGTCTCGGCGCCGGAGCGCGTCCGGGCAGCGCGCACGGCGGCCCGTACGACGGCCCGGATCTCCTCGGGTTCGGCGGGCACCGTCAGATACGCCTCGCCGCCGGATTCCAGGCCCTCGCACCGGTCGGCGGGTGCCACGGCGGCGGCGGAGAAGTGGACGACGGGCAGGGTGGACATGGGCGGCTGCGCCTTGAGCAGGCGGCACAGTTCGAAGCCGCTCATGTCCGGCAGGCCTACGTCGATGAGGGCCACGTCGGGCAGGGATCCCGCGCGCAGCCGTACGTCGAGTTCGACGAGCGCCTCGCTCGCGGTGGCCACGGGGACGACCCGGTGACCGGCGCGGCGCAGCACGGCCCCCAGCGCGTAGCGACTGGCCGGCACGTCGTCGACGATCAGCACGGTGGTGCGCGTCCTGTTGGCGTTGCCGTCCATCTGCGCAGCCCCCGGGGCACGGTGGTGGGGCGGAACAGGGTTCGGGTTCCGCCCCACCAAATTAATGCCTAGTCAGGCGGTCCGGGTGAATACGGCCACGCTCCGCCCCGGAACGGCGAAACTGCCCGATTCCGGATCGTACGAAGAGGACTTGACGGTGGGGTCCGCCCCCGTCCGCTGCACCGGGTGCAGTCCGTACGCCGTCCCGGCCAGGGAGGCGATCCGCTGCTCCTGCCGCTCGGGGGTCGCGTTGAACACCACGACCAGATCACCGAGTTCCATGGTGATCACCCCGGGGGTCTCGTCCTTGCCGGACAGCGGGAAGGACAGCTTCGACTGCACCTGCTCGGCGATGCCGAGCCCGAAGACGCTCTCGCTCGTACGGATCCTCAGCAGGTCCTGGTACGCGGCGGAGGCGCCCTCTATCTGGGAGCAGCCCACCTTGAGGCCCGTGGAGGTCAACAGGGGCTTGGCGTACGGCCACTTGGACTCGTTGTCGGCCGCCATCGGCAGCCCGCGCCCGAAGCCGTTGCCGTCGCGGCAGTCCCAGTGGATCGCGTTGAACCAGTCGCCGCTGTCGTACGAGTTGCGGTCGAGCGACTTGGAACGCAGCAGGTCGGTGCCCGCCTGGGACAGCGCCGGGCCCTGCGAGAGCGCGGCCGTGCCCATCGCGAGGACCTGCATCCGGGCCCGGTCGGCGGCCGAGGTGCCCTTCGGCAGCTTGAACGCGAGCGCGTCGAACAGTGACTCGTTGTCGTGCGCGTCCACATACGCGAGGGCGTCGCCGGGAGCGTCCGCGTATCCGGCGGGCGCCCCGTTGTAGTCGACCTCGGAGCCCTTGACCTCCTTGCCGTCGGTGTCGGTGAAGGTGTACTTGGCGAGGTTGCCGGAAAGACCCACCTTGATCAGGTCCTGGTAGTGCAGGAGGCGGGCCTTCTGCTCGGCCGAAGTGCCGTTGCCGTCCGAGGAGTTGGGGTCGGTGTAGAGGCCTGACGCGAAGCCCTGGACACCCGGGTCCTCGTCGAAGGGACCGCCGCCGCGCACGGCGTCACGGGCCCGGTCGGAGAAGGTGGCAATGCCGGTTCCGGCCATGTTCTTCTGGGTGGCCTGGACGAAACGGGCGTCGTCCGCGATCTCGCCGAAGTTCCAGCCCTCCCCGTAGAGGATGATCTTCTTGCCGTCGACGCCGTCCTTGGCGGGGGTGAGCGCGTCGAGGGCCTTCCTGACCGCCAGGATGTTGGCCTTCGGGTGGTGGCCCATCAGGTCGAAGCGGAAGCCGTCGACCTTGTACTCCCTGGCCCAGGTGACGATCGAGTCGACCACCAGCTTGCCCATCATGGCGTTCTCGGGCGCCGTGTTGGCACAGCAGGTGGAGGTGGCGACACTGCCGTCGGCGAGGAGCCGCTGGTAGTAGCCGGGGACCACCTTGTCGAGCACGCTCGTGCCGGCCTGGCCGCTCGCGGTGGTGTGGTTGTAGACCACGTCCATGACGACCCGCAGACCGTCCTCGTTGAGCGACTTGACCATCTTCCGGAACTCGACCGTGCGGTCCGTCCCGTCGGGGTCGGTGGCGTACGAGCCCTCCGGCACCGTGTAGTGGTACGGGTCGTAGCCCCAGTTGTACGCGTCCTTCGCGGCCGCCTTCGCCACGCACTCCTGCTGTTTCTCGGAGTCGGCGGCGTAGGAGGAGAGGTCGCAGTCGACGGTCGCCTGGTCCGCCTTCTTCTCCGGGATGGTGGCGATGTCGAAGGCGGGCAGGAGATGGACGTACGAAGTCCCGGACTCGGCAAGCTTCTTGAGGTGCTTGGAGCCCGCGCTGTCCTTGTCGGTGAAGGCGAGGTAGGTGCCCTTTTCCTTCGCCGGGACCGTCTTGTCGTCGACGGAGAAGTCCCGGATGTGCAGCTCCTGGATCTGCGCGTCCTTCAGCGGTACGGCCTCGGGCTTCCGCAGGCCCGACCAGCCGCTCGGAGCAAGGGACTTGTCGCCCAGGTCGACAACGAGGCTGCGCTCGGAGTCCGCGGTGAGGGCGACCGAGTAGGGGTCGGTGACCTTGTTGGTGACGACCTCGCGGACGCTTGGGGCCCACACCTGCACGACGTACCGATAGGCCTTGTTCTGCCAGGACTTGGGGCCGGACACGGACCAGACGCCGGTGGCGTTGTCCCGCTTCATCGAGACGGTCCTCGTCGGCGCGTCCTTGTCGCCGATCTCCAGCTTCACGTCCTGTGCGGTGGGCGCCCACACGGAGAGCGTCGGCCGTCCCTTGTCGAACGTGGGCCCGAGGTCCGCCTTCGTGGCGCCGCCGTACACGTCGTCGAGCACTCCCGCGATCTGTACTCCTGTCGCCGCCAACACCGCACCGTTGGCCGCCCGTTGGGAGGTGACGAGCTGACCCCGCAGCGCCTGGCGCACCCGGTCGCGGTCGCGCGGGTCGACGGACCAGGCCTGGTAGTCCTTGAGGTGCGGGAACTTCGCCTTCTGGGCGTCGGTGAGCGTGGCCTTGTCGAGCCGCAGCCAGCGCTCGTCGTCGCTCGTGAGTGCGCCGTCCTTCACCTTGATGGATCCGTCGCGCGAGTAGAGCAACTGGGTCGATGCGGCAGCCTCGTTGCCGTTCCAGGCGACCGTGTTCCGGTCGATCCAGACCGCCTTGGAGGTGGTCAGGTCGAGCGCGGCGGCGCTGCCCGCGGGCTGCGGAAGGAGGTACTTCTCCTGGCCGCTCAACAGCCACACCTCATGGCCGTTCGCCGTGAGGTCGAGCGACTGGTCGGCGGGCAGGTCCTTCTCGTCGCCCTTGTGGATGATGTAACTGAGGCTGGTGGCACCCTCGGTGAGCGGCACCTCGAAGACAGCGCCATACGCGTCAGTCTTCACCGGCTCCAGGGGCTTCGACCAGTCCGTGGGGTCGGCGGCACCGGTCCAGGTGTGCAGACCCCAGCCGTCGTAGTTCCCGTCGGCGCGCTGGTAGTGCAGTACGGCCTTGGTCTTGTCCGGCGCCGGGTAGTCGGCGGCCGGCCGCTCGGTCCGTACGGCCTCCTTGCCCTGCTCGACCCAGATCTCGCCCGTCTTGGTGACGTCGATCGTGCGGTCGGCGGAGACGTCCTTGTTGCCGTCCTTGTCGATGACGAGGAAGCCCACGTTCGAGGCGCCCGGCTTCAGCTTCACGTAGGCGAAGGCGCCGTAGGCGTCCCGGCCGACGAAGTCGTGGCCCTCCGGCCAGGTGGTCGCCTCGCCGTCGGCGATGTCGCCCCAGGCGTACAGCCGCCAGTCCGCGTAGTCGCCGGCCTCGCGCTTGTAGTGGACGACCGCGTACTCGCGCGAGGAGGCGCTCGGGACCTCCTCGGCGGGCGGGGTGCCGGTGGTGGAGGCGGCCGTCGTACTCGCCGTGCGTCCGGCGGAGTCGATCACAACCGCCTTGTAGCGCACGGCGGTTCCGGCCGGTACGTCCTTGCCGACGACCTGGGTGACCTTGTACGGGGCGTGGTCGGCGGAGCCGAGCGTCTTCCACTCGCCGTTGCCGACCTGGGCGGCGAAGACGACGCGGTTGAGCTGTCCGCCGTCCACATCCGCGGAGATCTCGACGGTTCCGGTGGCGCCTTCGGCGGGTGCCTTCAGCGTGAGAGTCGGCTTGATGGCGGGCGGTGCGAGCCTGCCCGCGGCCTTGAACACGACCGAGGAACCGGCCGGGACGGTGACGGTGACCTTCTTGTCGGAACCGCTCCTGAGGGACTCGCCCCCGTCTCCCGTGCCGTCCGTCCCGTAGATCCCGCGGAACGTCATGCCCGCCGAACCGGTCGCGAAGGTCGCCTCCTTCGCCTTGTCGGCGTTGTTCACGGCGACGACGTACTCGATGCCGGTCTTCGCGTCCGTGCGGGAGAAGGCGTAGACGCCGGCGCCGTCGGCCGCGTACCGCTCGGTCTGCACGCCGTCCGCGAGGGCCGGGTTGGCCTTGCGGAGCTTCGCGAGAGCACTGATCTGCTTGTAGAGCGGTGCACTTGTGTCGTACGCGTCCTCGGCGTGCGTGCGGTCGGTGCCCAGCTCGTCGTCGTCCAGGTAGTCGGCCGTCTTCGAGGCGAACATGGTCTGGCGGGCGTCCTTGTCACCGCCCGCCCCGGTGAAGCCCTGCTCGTCGCCGTAGTAGACGACCGGGTTGCCGCGACCGAGGAACATCAGCTCGTTCGCGAGTCTGTCCTTCTTCACCAGCTCGGCATCGGACGCGTTCGGGTTGTCCTGCTTGAGGAAGGTGCCGATGCGGCCCATGTCGTGGTTGCCGAGGAAGGTGACCTGCTCGTACGCGTTGGCCCTGTCGGTCGTGTACTTGTAGTCGTCCCCGAAGACCGAGGCCAGCCGCTCGGCGCTGCCGCCCTGGGAGGCGTACGCCCGTGCCGCGTCCTGGAAGGGGAAGTCCAGCGTGGAGTCCAGACGTCCCTCGGTGACGTACGGGGAGGTGATCGACGTGTCCGCCGAGTACACCTCGCCGAACATGAAGAAGTCGTCACGCCCCTGCTGAGCGGCGTACTTGTCGAGGGCAGTGGCCCAGTGGGTCCAGAACTCCGTGTTGACGTGCTTCACCGTGTCGATCCGGAAGCCGTCGATGTCGTAGTCCCTGACCCACCGCTGGTAGATCTTCTCCATACCGCTGACGACCTCGGGACGCTCGGTCCACAGGTCGTCGAGGCCGCCGAAATCGCCGTAGGTGGAGTTCTCACCGGCGAAGGTCGAGTCTCCGCGGTTGTGGTACATCGACGAGTCGTTGAGCCACGACGGCACCTTGACGTTCTTCTTCGCGGCGGGCACGACGGGCGTGCGCGGGAAGGAGCCGGTCCCGACGGACGGGAAGTCGCTGGTCCCGTCCGCGTAATCGGCGTCGTCGAAGGGCTCGCCGTCCTTCGTCAGATAGGGGAAGGCGCCCTTGGAGAGGTACGAGTAGGACTTCTCCTCGTAGTCGACGACGTCGGCCGTGTGGTTGGTGATGACGTCGAAGAAGACCTTCATGCCCTTGTCGTGGGCCTTGTCGATGAGCTTCTCGAGGTCCGCGTTCGTGCCGAAGTGCGGGTCGACCTGCGTGAAGTCGGTGATCCAGTACCCGTGGTAGCCGGCCGAGGCGTCCTGGCCGGTGCCCTGCACGGGCTGGTTCTTGAAGATCGGCGCCATCCAGATGGCCGTGGTGCCGAGGTCCTTGATGTAGTCGAGCTTCTTCGTCAGGCCCTTGAGGTCGCCGCCCTGATAGAAGCCCTTGTCGGTGGGGTCGTAGCCGGTTTCGAGGCGGGAGCCCGTGAGGCCGCCCTTGTCGTTCGACGTGTCGCCGTTGGCGAAACGGTCCGGCAGGACGAAGTAGAACTGCTCGCGGGTCAGGTCGTTGCGGGCGGGCGCCTTGGCCAGTGCCGCGTCCGACGGGGGTGCGGGCGGGGCCGCTGCGCGCGCGGCGAGGGGCTGGACGAACGCTGCGGCGAGCGCTGCCGCGAGAGCGGTCGCGGCGACGGCCGCGGCCCGTCTGCGCTGTACGGATCGGTGCCCGCTGGGCACCGGCCATCTTGGTATCACAGGCCTGACTCCTTGCGATTACGGATCCGCGTGAACGTATCGCCGCCGAAACCCTTTCAGCAAGAGTCTTGCAAAGGGTAGAAAGAACTTTCAGCTACTGTCCGGTCGGCACCGGTCAAGGACAAAGACTGCGCAGTTCCCCGCGCCCCTGAAAGGGGCGCGGGGAACTGCGCGAACGGCGGCTGTCAGCAGCTGGACTTGCCTGAATAGACCGCGAGCGCGGCATTCGCGCCGAGCGTTGCGGTGAGCTGGCCCGAACTGTTCACCGTCACCGTCGTGTTGGCCTGCACGTTGCAGTACGTGCCCGCCGCGAGCGAGGTCTGGTAGGTGCGGGTCAGCGAGGAGGACTCGTGGTTGATGGCCACGAAGCCCTTGCTGCCGCGGCCGAAGGCGATGGCGTCGCCCCCGTTGTCCCACCAGTTGGTGACCGACTCGCCCCGGGTGGTGTTGCGGAAGGCGACCATCGACTGGATCTCCGGCCAGGCGTGCTGGCACTTCCACCCGTCCTGCCAACAGGCGTTGACCGTACCGCCGTTGGGCGGGCCCGCGTCCGTCGAGGAGAACTCGTAGCCGGAGTTGATGTCGGGCGCGCCGTACGGGTACGCCAGCATGAAGACGTTGGCCAGGGTGTAGTTGGCGTTGTCCTTGTAGCTGAGCGTGGAGCCGTTGCGCTCGGTGTCGTGGTTGTCGACGAAGACGCCCGAGACCCCGCTGCTCATGTAGCCCCAGCCCTCCCCGTAGTTCTTCAGGTAGGCGAGGTTCTCGTTGTTGAAGACCCGCTTGAGGTCGAACGCGTACCGGAACTCCTGGACGTCGCCCGTGCCGGTGTACTCGGTGGGCTGGACGGCCTCGCCGGCGCCGTAGATGGCCTCCTGCTTCCAGTACACGGACGAGTTGCTCAGCCTGCCCTTGATGTTGGCGAGGTCGGCGGCCGGGATGTGCTTGGCCGCGTCGATGCGGAAGCCGTCGACCCCCAGCGAGAGCAGGTCGTTCATGTACTTCGCGATGGCCCCGCGGACGTACTCCTCGCCGGTGTCCAGGTCGGCGAGCCCGACCAGTTCGCAGTTCTGGACGTTGCCACGGTCCTGGTAGTTGCTGATCTGCGAGGTGCAGTTGTCGAAGTCGGGCGAGGAGTACAGGCCCGGGTAGTCGTACTTCGTGTAGGACGAGCCGCCCGTACCGGTGCCGCTGCCCGCCGACATGTGGTTGATCACCGTGTCGGCGACGACCTTCACACCCGCCGCATGGCAGGTGCTGACCATGTTCTGGAAGGCCGTACGGTCGCCGAGCCGTCCGGCGACTTTGTAGCTGACGGGCTGGTACGAGGTCCACCACTGCGAGCCCTGTATGTGCTCGGCGGGCGGCGAGACCTGGACGTATCCGTAACCGGCGGGGCCCAGACGGTTGGTGCACTCCTTGGCGACCGAGGCGAAGTTCCACTCGAAGAGGACGGCGGTGACGTCCTTGGTGCCGGGCGGGGAGGCGTACGCGCTTCCCGCGGTGCTCGCGGGGACGACGAACGCGGCCGCGGCGAGGGCGAGCGCGCCGGACAGAGCTCTCTTGGCCATGTGGGGGTCCTTCTCCGTTGAAGGGAGGGCCGTTGACGTTTCTTGCTGCAAGATTCAACGGCCGTGCGGTGCGCCAGATAGTAGAAGCCCGCCTCCCGAAGTGGAAGGCGGGCTTCTGAAAATTCCGGAAAGTTCTTGCAGAACCCCCGAGTTGATGAACGGTCAGTCAGCGATCCACCACACTGTGGTGTCGGCCGGCAGCTTCGCCTCGCCGTCGTCCGTCACCGTCGCTTCGCCGCTCGCGAGCAGCACCCGCCCGTGCGCCGGGACGGTCGCCGCCTCGCCGCCGGTGTTGGTCGTACAGACGAACGCCCCGCGGCGGAAGGCGAGTACGCCCTCGGGCGCCTTCAGCCACTCGACACGGTCGCCCGCGCCGAGGTCGGCCTGCTCGCTCCGTACGGCGAGCGCGGACCGGTACAGCTCAAGGGTCGAGCCCGCGACGCCGCTCTGCGCCTCGACGCTCAGCTCGCCCCAGCCGGACGGCTGGGGCAGCCAGCTGCCACCACTGCCGAAGCCGTACGACGAGCCGTCCCGGGTCCACGGGATCGGCACCCGGCACCCGTCGCGGAACCCGTCCTGGCCCGCGCCCCGGAAGTACGCCGGGTCCTGGCGCACCTCGTCCGGCAGGTCGACGACGTCCGGCAGGCCCAGCTCCTCGCCCTGGTACAGGTAGGCGGATCCGGGCAGCGCGAGCATCAGCAGCGTGGCCGCACGCGCCCGGCGCAGACCCAGTTCGCGGTCTCCGGCGGTACGGATCTGGGTGCCGAGCCCGGCCGGGTTGGCGAACCGGGTCGCGTGCCGGGTCACGTCGTGGTTGGACAGCACCCAGGTGGCGGGCGCGCTCACGGGCCGCATCGCGTCGAGGGTCCGGTCGACGCAGGAGCGCAGCTCCTCGGCGTCCCAATGGGTGCTCAGGTACTGGAAGTTGAAGGCCTGGTGCAGCTCGTCGGGGCGCACGTAGTTGGCGGTGCGCTCGATGGTCGGCGTCCACGCCTCGGCCACGAAGATGCGGTCCCCGGCATACTCGTCGAGGACGATCCGCCAGGCCCGGTAGACCTCGTGGACGCCGTCCTGGTCGAAGAACGGCATGACATCGTTGCCCAGCAGCTTCACCTGGTCGTGGGATCCCAGGTCCGGCAGTCCGTCCGCCTTGACCAGCCCGTGGGCCACGTCGATACGGAAGCCGTCGACGCCCATGTCGAGCCAGAACCGCAGGATCGAGCGGAATTCGTCGCCGACGGCCGGGTGGTCCCAGTTGAAGTCGGGCTGCTCGGGCGCGAAGAGGTGGAGATACCACTCGCCCGGGGTACCGTCCGGCTCGGTCACCCGCGTCCAGGCGGGGCCGCCGAAGATGGACTCCCAGTCGTTGGGCGGCAGTTCACCGTTCGCGCCCTTGCCCGCACGGAAGTGATAGCGCTCCCGCAGCGGCGAACCCGGCCCCTCCGCGAGGGCCCGTTTGAACCACTCGTGCTGGTCCGAGGAGTGGTTGGGCACGAGGTCGACGATGATCCGCAGGGCGAGGTCATGGGCGTCGCGGATCAGCGCGTCGGCGTCGAGCAGGTTGCCGAACATGGGGTCCACGGCCCGGTAGTCCGCCACGTCGTAGCCGGCGTCGGCCTGCGGCGAGGCGTAGAAGGGGCTGAGCCACACGGCGTCCACGCCGAGGTCGCGCAGATACGGGAGTCGGGAACGTACGCCCTCCAGGTCGCCCATGCCGTCGCCGTTGCTGTCGGCGAAGCTGCGCGGATAGACCTGGTAGATCACCGCGTCGCGCCACCAGTCGCGACGGTCGGCGACAGTGGCGAGAGCGGAGGTCGGGGCCGGGTCGGCGGAGTGCTGGCTCATAACATCCTTGAGACGTAACTGAGTTCGGTCATGGAGTCGCCGTAGTGGCGGGTGTCTTCTTCGTTTGTGTGACTGCTGATGCGGGACTACTGACGAGGCGGCCGCGGTGTCAGCGGGGTCGGATGGACACCGCGACCGCCACCCGCGCCCTTTGGGGGCGCGGGACTCTATCGATATATGCGGCTTCCGCCGCGTGGGCGCGACAAGCCACGACGGCGCCGCAGCCGATCGACGGCGGACACATCGCGGCCCTCGCAGCGGAGCGTCACCCCTTCGTGCCGCCGGCGGTCAGCCCGGTCACCAGGTTTCTCTGCACAAGGTAGAAGAACGCGGAGACCGGAATCGCCACCAACACCGCCGTGGCCGCCATGAGGTTGCGCTGGGCGTCGTGCTCGCTGACGAAGCTCTGCAGACCGACGGCGAAGGTGTACTTCGTGTCGGACAGCATGAACGTCGAGGCGAAGGCGACCTCGCCGAACGCGGTGATGAAGCTGTAGAAGGCGGCCACGGCGAGACCCGGCTTGGCGAGCGGCAGGATCAGCCGCGCGAACGTACCGAAGGGCGAGAGCCCGTCGACGCGCCCGGCCTCGTCGATCTCGAAGGGGATGGTGTCGAAGTATCCCTTGAGCAGCCAGGCGCAGTACGGCACGGCGGTCGAGCAGTAGACGAGGATCAGGCCCAAGTAGTTGTCGATGAGCTGGAGTTCCGAAAGGATCTCGTACATCGGGACCATCAGCACGGCGACCGGGAACATCTGGGTGACGAGCAGGACCCACATGAACTTCTTGTAGCCGGGGAAGCGCATGCGGGAGACCGCGTAACCCGTCGTGGCCGCGACCAGGACGCCGATGACGGTCGTGCCGAGCGACACGAGGAGCGTGCTCCACATCCAGTCGAAGAACGGCGTGTGCTGCAGCACGAACGAGTAGTTGTCGAACGTCATCTTGCCGAGGATGTCCCCGGGGTGCAGGTAGTCGTCCTTGTCCGGGCCGAGGGACAGATAGACGAGCCAGGCGATCGGGAAGAGCGCGATCAGGCTCGCGACGACGAGGATGCCGTGCGAGGTCAGGGAGCCGGCGAGGCTGCGCTCGCCGCGCCGCGGCCCCTTGCCCGCCGGGGCGGTGTCCGCGGGGTCCCGGTCCGCCGGGGCGGGGGACGTGACTGTGGTGGTGCTCATGGGGACTCCTGCCTCAGATCGCGAGCTGCTGCTCATTGCGGGCCAGCCAGCGGCGGTAGACGGAGGTGAAGACGATCAGGATGGAGAGCAGCAGCACGCCGTACGCGGCGGACTGCGCGTAGTCGCGCGGCTGCTGGCCGAAGCCCAGGTAGTAGGCCCAGGTGACGAGGATCTGCGCGTCCGGCGCGGTGTCGCCGAAGAGCAGGAAGATGATGGCGAACTGGTTGAACGTCCAGATGACGCCGAGCAGTACGACGGTGGAGCTGACCGACCGCAGCCCCGGCAGGGTGACGTGCCTGAAGCGCTGCCAGGCGTTGGCCCCGTCCATCTCGGCGGCCTCGTACAGGACGCCGTCGATCGACTGGAGCCCGCCGAGCAGCGAGACCATCATGAACGGCACACCGCACCAGGTGTTGACCATGATCGCGGCGAACCGCTGCCAGAAGGTGTCCTCCAGCCACAGCGGTGTGGGCAGATGCACCGCGTCGAGCATGGAGTTGATGACGCCGCCGTCGGCGAGCATGAAGCGCCAGCCGAAGACGGTGACGAAGGTCGGCACCGCCCACGGCAGCACCAGGATGAGCCGGTAGAAGGTCCGGCCGCGCAGCTTCTGGTTGAGCAGCAGCGCGAGGCCGAGGCCGATGACGTAGTGCAGCAGCACGCACAGGGCCGTCCACACGATCGTCCAGATGAAGTGCGACCAGAAGCGGTCGTACGCGGTGGGGCCCCACAGGATGTCGGCGTAGTTGTCCAGGCCGATGAACTTGTAGGTGGCGTCGATGTGGTTGACGCCGATCGTGCGGGCCGAGTTGAGGCTCGTGGCGTCGGTGAACGTCAGGTAGATGCCCCGCGCCAGCGGATAGAGCACCAGCACACCGAGCACGACGATCACCGGGGCGATCATCGCGTACGCGTACCAGTACCGCTGGTACGAGTGCTTCATGCGCTGGAGCGGGCCGGGGCGCGGAGCCCGCTCACCGCGGCGCTTGCCGGTCGCGCGGTCGATGACGACTGTCATGGTTCGACAACCTTCGTGAAGATCTGCACATCAGGGGTTGGGCGCACGTTCTGGAGACACGGCCGGTGGCCGCCGGATCCGTCCCCCCTGACCCCTGTCGCGCGGGGGCCCGGCGGATCCGACGGCCACACGGGTCACTTGCTGAAGTCGGGCACCAGCTTGGCGATCGCGGTCTCCGCGTTGCCCAGGCCCTTGTCCAGCGACTCCTTGCCACCGGCGATCTTGGGCAGTTCGGTGTCGAGCGGACCCCACAGCGAGCTGTACTCGGGGAGTGCCGGGCGCGGCTGGGCGGCGGAGAGCACGCCCTGGTAGCCGGCGATCCCCGGGTCGGACTTGACCTCGGTGGTGTAGGCGTCGTCGCGCGTCGGCAGCGTGGAGTTCTTGAGGGCGATCGTCTCCTGGGACTTCGCCGAGGTCATGAACTTCACGAACTTGAGCGAGGCCTCCTGATGGGCCTTGTCCGAGCCCGCGTACACGGAGAGGTTGTGGCCGCCGGTCGGGGCGCCCGCCTTGCCGCTGGAGCCGGCCGGGACGGTGGCGATGCCGAGGTTGTCCTTGTCCTTGAAGGCCGAGCCCTTGTAGAAGTTCGTGATCTCCCACGGGCCCTGGACGATCGCGGCGACCTTGCCGTTGACGAACGCGTCCTGGATGTGGGCGTACGCGTCCGCGGTGGTGTCGGCCTTGTGCAGGCCGTTGCCGTCGAAGAGGCCCTGCCAGGTCTTGTAGGCCTTCTTGGCCTCGGGCGAGGCGACGGTGATCTTCTTGGCGTCGGCGTCGACCGTGTCGGTGCCCTCGCCGTAGAGGAACGACTGCGCGTAGTAGGCCTGGGTGGAGCCCCAGTAGCCGTCGACACCCGTCTTCTTCTTGATGGTGCCGGCGTCGGCCTTGAGGTCGGCCCAGGTGGCGGGCGCCCCGTCGAGTCCGGCCTTCTCGAAGAGGGCCTTGTTGTAGACCAGCGCGAGGGTGTCGGTGACCAGCGGAACACCGTACGTCTTGCCGTCGTACTTGGCCTGCTCGATCAGGCTGGGCTGGAACTTGCCCTGGTCCGCGAGGGCCTCGGTGCCGTCGAGCGGCAGGAAGAAGCCCTTCTTGGCGAACGCGGGGGTCCAGCCGACCTCGGAGCGCAGGATGTCCGGGGCGCCCTTGGAACCGGCGGCGGTGTCGAACTTGTTCTGCGCCTGGTCGAACGGCACGTTGACGTACTTGACCTTGATGCCCGGGTTGGCCTTCTCGAATTCCTTCGCGAGGGCCTTGTAGACCGGTGCCTCGTTGGTGGCGTTGGACGTGTCCCACCACGTGATGGTGACCGGGCCGTCCGCCTTGCCACTGTCGTCGCTGTCGCCGCCGCAGGCCGTCGCCGCGAGGGCGAGGGACGCCACCAGTGCGGTGGCCGCTATGCCACGCCGCATGAGTTCTCCTTGAGGGTGAAAGCCCGTGTGCTTGAGGGAACGGCCCCGTCCGCCGTCCCTGCCGACTCTCCGACCGCACCGTTGCCGCCGCCGGGCGACGTGAACGTAACAGCGATGTAAGCGCCGCGAAAGACCTTGCAGCAAAAAAGTGCAAGAACGACAGACAGTTACCCGGGCGTGACCTCTTCTCGACCGTCCCGAGGCCTTGGTTCATGGGCATTCACCGGGAACGGGACCACTGTGCAAGACTCTGCAAGCTCTTGCCATACCCGTCGGTCACGGGGATCATCGCCCCGGCAGCGCCTTGCAGGAACACCCCTTCCCGCAGGCGTACACAGCGCGTACGCGACGGACACAGCCCGGAATGCCGACCGAAGTGCCGACCAGAATCACGAGGGAACGCGATGACGCAGCAGCCCCGAGCGGGCCGATCAAGTGCCCGCACCCGTCGTTCGTTCGGTGGGCAGGGCGAGACCCGGCCGGTACAGTCCAGTCCTGTGACCACACGGCTTGCCGACATCGCAGCCCAGGCGGGGGTGAGCGAAGCGACCGTCAGCCGCGTCCTGAACGGGAAGCCGGGCGTCGCCGCGACCACCCGCCAGTCCGTTCTCGCCGCGCTCGACGTGCTGGGCTACGAGCGGCCCGTACGGCTGCGGCAGCGCAGCGAGGGGCTCGTCGGGCTGATAACCCCGGAGCTGGAGAACCCGATATTCCCGGCCCTGGCCCAGGTCATCGGCCAGGCGCTGACCCGGCAGGGCTACACACCGGTCCTCGCGACCCAGACTCCGGGCGGCTCCACCGAGGACGAGCTGACCGAGATGCTGGTCGACCGGGGCGTCGCCGGCATCATCTTCGTCTCCGGACTGCACGCGGACACCTCCGCGGACATGCAGCGCTACGAGCAGTTGCGCGGCCAGGGTGTGCCGTTCGTCCTCGTCGACGGTTTCTCGCCAAAGGTGCAGGCACCCTTCATCTCGCCGGACGACCGGGCGGCGATGGCACTCGCGGTCACCCACCTCGTCTCGCTCGGTCACACCAACATCGGTCTCGCGCTCGGCCCGAAGCGGTTCGTGCCGGTCCAGCGGAAGATCGAGGGCTTCGTCCGCACGATGCAGGACCTGCTGGGACTGGCCGCGGCCGACATCGAAGAGCGTCTGGTCCAGCACTCGCTGTACACACTTGAGGGCGGCCAGGCGGCCACCGCGGCGCTCATCGACCGCGGCTGCACGGCCATCGTCTGTGCGAGCGACATGATGGCGCTCGGCGCGATACGGGCCGCACGGCAGCGCGGTCTCGACGTCCCCAAGGACATCTCCGTCGTCGGCTTCGACGACTCCCCGCTGATCGCGTTCACGGACCCGCCCCTCACAACGGTCCGCAAGCCGGTCCCCGCCATGGGCCAGGCCGCGGTACGTACGTTGCTGGAGGAGATCGGCGGGACACCGGCGCCCCACAGTGAGTTCGTGTTCATGCCGGAACTGGTGGTGCGGGGTTCCACCGCCTCGGCTCCTGGGGACCGAAATCGTACGTAAGCAGTAGTGCCCCACCTACTCCGGGTGTAGAACGTGCGGGCAGGACCCACCCGAGGGATGATCGGTGGGGAAGGGCTTATCTGGCAGACTCTGTCTCTATGGGTGAGAGCACCGTGACGACACTGGAAGGCCAGGAGCAGGCCACACACCAGCCCGTCGCGGACGAGACGAACAGCCGCGCGGGGCAAGGTTTCCTGCGCCGCTTGCGTACGCCCCGCCGCCCCCGGCTCTGGTTCGAGATCCTGCTGATCGCGGTGAGTTACTGGACGTACTCACTGATCCGCAACGCGGTCCCCGAGCAGCGGGCGAAGGCGCTGGAGAACGCCGACTGGATCTGGAAGGTCGAGCACCACCTCGGCATCGCCGTGGAGGAGTCCGTCAACCACGGCGTGAACTCGGTGACTTGGCTGATCGTCGGCATGAACTACTACTACGCGACGCTGCACTTCGTGGTGACGCTGGGTGTCCTGGTGTGGCTCTACCGCAGCCACCCGGGCCGTTACGCGGCGACGCGCATGGTCCTCTTCGCCACCACCGGCGTGGCCCTGGTCGGCTACTACCTGTATCCGCTGGCGCCGCCCCGCCTGATGAACGGCAGCGACTTCATCGACACGGTCGTGGTCCACCAGACCTGGGGCTCCATGGCCTCCGGCGACCTGAAGAACATGTCGAACCAGTACGCCGCGATGCCGTCCATGCACATCGGCTGGTCCCTCTGGTGCGGCCTCACGATCTTCGCCCTGGCCTCGGTCCCGTGGGTCCGCGTCCTCGGCCTGCTCTACCCCACGCTGACCCTGGTGGTCATCGTCGCCACGGCCAACCACTTCTGGCTGGACGCGGTGGGCGGCATGATCTGCCTGGCCTTCGGCTACACGGTGGCGAGGCTCTGGTACGGATCACTGCCGTACGCCCTGCCGCAACTGGTCCCGGCGAAGCCGCCGAGGCGGTCGTTGCTGCCGACAAAGGCTTAGCCTCGGGTCGCGCCGCCGGCCTCCCTCAGCGCACCCAGGAAGCTCCGCAGAGCCGGCGACCGGGGCGCCCCCTCCCGCACGGCGGCAAAAATCGACCGCACCGGCTCCGGCCCCCGGACCTCCCGCACCACAACGCCCGGATGCCGGCTGCCCAGCCCCAGCCGCGGCACAAGACTCACTCCCAGCCCCGCCGCGACGAACCCCTGCGCGGTCGCATAGTCCCCGCTGTCCACCACGAACCGCGGCCGGAACCCGGCGGTCTCGCACGCCGAGAGCTGGGCATCGAGGCACGGCCCGGGCCACTCGCTGCCCACCCACGGCTCCTCGGCGAGATCGGCCAGCGCGACGGTCCGCCGCCCGGCCAGCGGATGCCCCTCGGGCAGCACGGCGAGGTAGGGATCGTCGAGCAGCCGCACGAGCCGCACATCGTCGGGTCCGGCCTCCTCCGGGGGCCGGACCACGAGCGCCAGATCCGCCCGCCCCTCCTTCACGTCCGGCAGTGAGTCCTCGACATCGACGAGCTTCAACTCGACCTGCACACCCGGGTGTTCGGCCCGCACCTTCGCCACGGCGGGAGCCACCAGCGCGGCCCCGGCCGTGGCGAAGTACCGCACGGCAAGCCGCCCCGTACGCCCCTCCAGCAAGTCGATGAGCGCGGTCTCGGCCTCGGCGACCTGCCGCCCGATCACGTCCGCGTACTCGGTGAGCATCAGCCCGGCCGCGGTGGGCCGCACGCCGCGCCCGACCCGTTCGAGCAGGGGCGTACGAGCCTCCTTCTCCAGCACGGCGATCTGCTGGCTGACGGCGGACGGCGTATAGCCGAGCCGCGCGGCGGCCGCCGTCACCGACCCACTCGTCACCACGGCCCGCAGCATCTGCATACGTCGCACATCAAGCATGCAGCAGAGCTTAACAGTGAATGCAAGATCCTTCACTTGTCCTTACACCACAGTCTGCCTCACCGTGGACGCATGCCACTCACATCGACCCTCCGCATGGCCGCCCTGGCCCTCCTCTGGGGCTCGGGCTTCCTGTGGATCAAACTGGCCCTGAACCACGGCCTGTCCCCCGCCCAGATCACGATCACCCGCTGTGCCCTGGGCACGGCGGTACTCCTCCTCCTGGCCCGCTCGGCGCGCCAGCACCTCCCCCGCTCGCGTGCCACCTGGGGCCACCTCGCCATCGCGGCCCTCTTCTGCAACGCGATCCCCTTCGCCCTCTTCAGCATCGGCGAGCAGACTGTCGACTCGGGCATCGCGGGCGTACTGAACGCGACAACTCCCCTGTGGTCACTGCTGCTCGGCATCCTCCTGGGCACCGACCGCGGACTGGGCCGCGTCCGCCTGACCGGCCTGTTCCTGGGCTTCGCGGGAACACTCCTGATCTTCGCCCCCTGGCAGCGCTCGGCGGGTCTGCTGACCTGGGGCGCCCTGTCCCTCCTGGCCGCCGCGGCGAGCTACGCCATCGCCTTCGCGTACATGGCCCGCAAACTCACCGACCGGGGCGCGCCGATAGCCATGTCGGCGGCCCAACTCCTGGCCGCCACAGCCTGGACGACCCTCTCCGTCCCCGCGGCCGGCTCCCTGCACACCGACGCCACGGGCCTACTGGCGGTCACCGCCCTGGGCATCCTCGGCACGGGCGTCACCTTCTACCTCAACTACCGTCTCATCGCGGACGAGGGCCCCACGAGCGCGGCAACGGTCGGCTACCTGCTCCCGGTTGTCTCCGTCGCCCTGGGCGCCCTGGTCCTCGACGAGTCCACCGGCGTCCGCATCTGGGCAGGCATGGCAGTGGTCCTGACCGGCGTGGCGATGACCCGCACCCGCAGGACGTCGGAAGGGGACGCGGCGGGGAGTCCGCCGCCCTCCCCCGCCGAGCGGGCGAACGACGACAACCCCCTACCGCTCGGCCGCCCCGCTACCGTTCAGCGGCCCCGTAGAACAACTCCTCGACAACGGCCCGAGCCCGCCGAGTAGTACGCCGATAGTCATCGAGCATGTCCCCCACATGCCCCGGCCCGTACCCCAAGTACCGCCCCACGGCGGCAAGTTCACGCCCGTCGGAAGGGAACGTGTCTCCGGCCCGCCCCCGCACGAGCATCACCGCGTTGCGCACCCGAGTGGCAAGAACCCAGGCCTCGTCCAGAGTCGAAGCATCCTCTCCGGAGATCAGCTCCGCCGCACAGGCCGCCGCGAGGGCCTCCCGCGTACGAGTGGTCCGCAGCCCGGGCTCCGCCCACCCGTGCCGCAGCTGAAGCAGCTGAACGGTCCACTCCACATCGGACAGCCCACCCCGCCCCAGCTTGGTGTGCAACGTCGGATCCGCCCCGCGAGGCATCCGCTCGGACTCCATCCGGGCCTTCAACCGCCGGATCTCCCGCACGGCGTCCTCGCCGAGGCCCTCCGCCGGATACCGCAACGGATCGACCAGCTCGATGAACCGCCGCCCCAACTCCTCGTCCCCGGCCACGACTTCGGCCCGAAGCAGGGCGTGCGCCTCCCACACGAGAGACCACCGGCGGTAGTACGCCTCGTACGACTTCAACGTCCGCACGAGCGGCCCGGACTTCCCCTCGGGCCGCAGATCCGCGTCGATCAGCAGCGGCGGATCCGCACTGGACACCTCCAGCAGCCGCCGCATCTCGGAGACAACGGAGTTCGCGGCCCGGGAAGCCTCCTGCTCATCGACCCCTTCCCGGGGCTCGTGCACGAACAGCACATCCGCGTCGGACCCGTAACCCAGCTCATGTCCCCCGAAGCGCCCCATCCCGATGACCGCGAACCGGGTGGGCAGGGTCTCCCCCCACTTGTCCCGCACCACGGCCCGCAACGTGCCCGCGAGCGTCGCCGCCGTCAGATCCGAGACGGCCCCGCCGACCAGATCCACCAGCGCACCCTGGTCCGCGTTGGCCGGCGTCTCCTCGGTCCCGTAGGAGTTCACGATGTCGATGGCGGCCGTACGGAACAGCTCCCGCCGCCGCACACCACGCGCGGCGGTGACCGCGGCCTCGCCCCCGCTGGCCCGCCCGACGGCCGCGAGGATCTCCTGCTCCAGATGGGCCCGGCTGCGGGGTTCGAGCCCGCCACCGTCCCCGTCCCCGAGCAGCGCCACGGCCTCGGGCGCCCGCATCAGCAGGTCGGGGGCCAGCCGCCCGGCGGACAGCACCCGGGCGAGATTCTCGGCAGCGGCCCCTTCGTCCCTCAACAGCCGCAGATACCAAGGGGTCTTGCCCAGCGCGTCGGACACCTTGCGGAAGTTGAACAACCCGGCGTCGGGGTCGGCCGAGTCGGCGAACCACCCCAACAGAACGGGCAGCAGGGTCCGTTGGATGGCTGCCTTACGGGAAACCCCGGAGGCGAGCGCCTCCAGATGCCGCAAAGCGGCGGCAGGATCGGCATACCCCAGCGCGACCAGCCGCTCCCGCGCCGCCGTCGTACTCAACCGGCTCTCGCCGGGCGCGAGTTGGGCGACTGCGTCCAGCAACGGCCGGTAGAAGAGCTTCTCGTGCAGCCGCCGCACCACGGAGGCGTGCCGCTTCCACTCCCGGTTCAGCTCGGCGATGGGGTCGGTGCGCAGCCCCAACGACCGCCCGATACGCCGCAGATCGGCGTCGTCCTCGGGCACGAGGTGCGTACGCCGCAGCCGGAAGAGCTGTATGCGGTGCTCCATGGAACGCAGGAACCGGTAGGCGTCCTCCAGCAGCACGGCGTCGACACGCCCCACGTACCCACCCGCGGCCAGCGCCTTCAAGGCGTCCAGCGTGGTCCCGCTGCGCAGCGACGTGTCGGCCCGCCCGTGCACCAACTGCAGGAGCTGCACGGCGAATTCGACGTCCCGCAGACCGCCGGGCCCGAGCTTCAGCTCGCGCTCGATCTCGGCGACGGGGATGTTCTCGACCACCCGTCGCCGCATCTTCTGCACGTCCGGGACGAAGTTGTCCCGCTCCGCGGCCTGCCAGACGAGCGGCGCGAGCGTGGCGACGTACGTCTCCCCCAGTTCGACGTCCCCGGCAACGGGCCGGGCCTTCAACAGGGCCTGGAACTCCCAGGTCTTGGCCCACCGCTGGTAGTAGGCGAGGTGGCTGCTGAGCGTCCGAACGAGCGGCCCGTTGCGCCCCTCGGGCCGAAGATTGGCGTCGACGGGCCAGATCGACCCCTCCACCGTGGTCTCGGAACAGATCCGCATCAGATGCGAGGCCAGCCGAGTGGCTGCCCGCAGCGCCTTCCCCTCGTCGGCCCCGTCGACGGCCTCCCCGACGAAGATGACATCGACGTCGGAGACGTAATTGAGCTCGTGTCCCCCGCACTTGCCCATGGCGATCACCGCGAGCCGGCACATCGCGGCGTCCTCGGGCGCGGCCGACCGCGCGATGGCGAGCGCGGCCCGCAGGGTGGCGGTCGCGAGATCGGCGAGCTCGGCGGCGGTCTGCGCGACATCGGTCGTCCCGCACACGTCACGCGCGGCGATGGACAGCAGACACCGCCGGTAGGCGACGCGCAGCGTCACGGGGTCGGAGGCCCCGGCGAGCCCTCGTTCGAACTCCGCGGTGCCCGGGTGCAGGTCCTGCGGCTCGTACATCACGAGGACCTGCCAGTCGAGCGGATGCCGCGCGAGGTGGTCGCCGAGCGCGGCGGACGCGCCGAGCACCCCGAGCAGCCGGTCGCGCAGCGGCTTGGCCGCGATCAGCGTGTCGAGCAGCTCGCGCCGGGCCGTGTGACCGTCCTGCGCCTCGACGAGCCGTACGAGCCCGAGCAGTGCCAGGTCCGGATCGGCGGTGGCTCCGAGCGCGTCGAGCAGCACCGGATCGTTCCGTATCGGCGCGAGCTCCGCGCTCTCCATGAGCCGCTCGGCGGCGGACGGATCGGTGAAGCCGTGCCGCAGCAGCCGCGTGAAGGTACTGCTCCTGCGCCCCGGCGTCATCATCCCCGGCCTCCGGTTCCTCCCACGGATCAAGGTCGTACGGCCCTGAGCCTAACCGGAGAGCCTGGGGGAAGCGCCTGGGCGCGGGACAGCGGTTTCAGCGCGCCACGACCATCGTGGCCGGTCGGCGCGGGTCCACGAGCACGTCCGGTCTGCCGGTTGCGGCGAGCGGATGTTCCCGAGGCGGAGGTCCTGTGGCCGGCCGCCGGCTCATGTAGTGACCGCCGGACCGATGAGTTCCGTCGGTGGGCGGGGTCTGTCCTGGTGAGGAATCATCCAGACATCCGCCGGGCCACAGGAGGAGAGCTCATGGAACCACGGGCCGAGCTGGACACGCGCTACAGCGACGAGACCGCCACCGCACGCCCCTGGTCCGAGACCGAGGCGCTGCTGGCCGAGTCCGAGCTGTTCTGGATCTCGACCGTACGCCCCGACGGACGGCCGCATGTGACGCCCCTGCCGACGGTGTGGTCGGACGGGGCGCTGCACTTCTGCACCGGGCCCGAGGAGCGCAAGGCGCGCAACCTCGCGCTGAACCCGAGCGTCGTACTGACCACGGGCACCAACACCTGGAACAAGGGGTACGACCTCGTGGTGGAGGGCGAGGCGGTCCGGGTGTCCGACGACGACAGGCTGCGCGCGCTGGCCGAGGCGTGGGAGGGCAAGTACGGCAGTTTCTGGCACTTCGAGGTCGGCGACGGGCACTTCCACCACGGCGCCGGGAAGGCCCTCGTTTTCTCGGTGGCGCCCGGGACCGTTTTCGGCTTCGGTAAGGGAGAGCCGTTCAGCCAGACCCGCTGGCGGTTCGACGGACGCACGTGACGCACGTGACGCACGGACTGACGGCGCAACGCCTACGACAGCACCACCGGCAGCACCTACTGCACGCCTAAGACAATGCGTACGACAAAGGAGTCGTTCCATGGACATGGCCCTCGAAGTGATCACACTTCCCGTCACCGACATCGACCGGGCGAAGGCCTTCTACCAGGACAAGGTCGGATTCCACGTCGACCTCGACACCGAGGTGATGCCGGGCGCGCGCGTGGTCCAGCTGACACCCCCCGGTTCCGGCTGTTCGATCGCGCTCGCCGAGGGGGTGCCCATCCCGACGGGAACTCCGCAGCCGGGCACGTACCACGGTCTGCAGCTGGTCGTGGCGGACGCCAAGGCGGCCTACGAGGAGCTGACCGCCCGGGGCCTGGACGTCAGCGAACCCGTCCAGTACGCCCCCCAGGACGGCGGCACCTTCATGCACTTCACCGACCCGGACGGCAACGGCTGGGCCATCCAGGAATTCCGGGAGCGCGCCACAAAGCCCCTCCACAAGCTCATGACGGACCTGGCCGAACAGACCCCGTGACGGACCCCCTCACCGGCTGACCCCACGATCAGAGATCGTCGGAGGCGAACGGCTCGTCCCAGATACGGTGCTTCACGGCGATGCGGTGGCACGGTGTCGTGGGGTCGGCGCGAGCTGAGCCGTACCGGCCGCGCCCGGTACGGCAGAAGAGCCCCGGTACGGCAGCAGGGCCCCGGACCGCGCGTCGCGGTCCGGGGCCCTGCCCCGTGCGGTGCCGCCCCTGCGGCAGCGGTGCGTCAGCTCTTTGCGGTGTCGTCGCCCGTCTGACCGGCGCCCTCAGCTGCGGCTGCCTTCTCGCGCATCTTGCGCATCAGCTCCGCCTTCTGGTCGGCTGCGCCCTGGCGGTCGAGGTTGCGGTACGGGCCGTTGTTCTGCCGTTCGGCGCGGGACAGCTTCTTGCGCTGGGCCCCGCGCACCAACCTTTTCGCCGGCCGGGCCTTCGGCGAGCGTCTGGGGTCAGCCGTTTCCTTCCGGGAACAGAGGCGGCCCAGAGCAATGAAACACCTTGGGGCCGACGGTCCACGACCGTCGGCCCCAAGGTGTCGAATCGGCTGTATACCCCGCTGACCTGCGCCTACAGCACCGGCAGGTTCTTCCGCAGTTCGAAGGCCGTCACCTCGGAGCGGTACTCCTCCCACTCCTGGCGCTTGTTGCGGAGGAAGAAGTCGAAGACGTGTTCGCCGAGGGTTTCGGCGACGAGGTCGCTGCGCTCCATGAGGGAGAGAGCCTCGCCGAGGTTCTGGGGAAGGGGCTCGATGCCCATCGCGCGGCGTTCGGCGTCGGAGAGGGCCCAGACGTCGTCCTCGGCGCCCGGCGGGAGCTCGTAACCCTCCTCGATGCCCTTGAGGCCGGCGGCGAGGAGCATCGCGTACGCCAGGTACGGGTTCGCGCCCGAGTCGAGGGAGCGGACCTCCACCCGTGCCGAGCCCGTCTTGCCGGGCTTGTACATCGGGACGCGGACCAGGGCCGAGCGGTTGTTGTGGCCCCAGCAGATGTACGAGGGAGCCTCGCCACCGGCGCCCGCGGTGCGCTCGGAGCCGCCCCAGATGCGCTTGTACGAGTTGACCCACTGGTTGGTGACCGCCGCGATCTCCGCCGCGTGCTTCAGCAGGCCCGCGATGAAGGAGCGGCCGACCTTGGAGAGCTGGTACTCGGAGCCCGACTCATAGAAGGCGTTGCGGTCGCCCTCGAAGAGCGAGAGGTGCGTGTGCATGCCACTGCCCGGGTGCTCCGAGAACGGCTTCGGCATGAAGGTCGCGTTCACGCCCTGCTCCAGCGCCACCTGCTTCATGACCAGGCGGAACGTCATGATGTTGTCCGCCGTCGAGAGCGCGTCCGCGTAGCGGAGGTCGATCTCCTGCTGGCCGGGGGCGCCCTCGTGGTGGGAGAACTCGACCGAGATGCCCATCGACTCCAGCATGGTGATCGCCTGGCGGCGGAAGTCCATGCCGACGTTCTGCGGGGTGTGGTCGAAGTAGCCGGAGTTGTCGGCGGGCGTCGGGCGCGAGCCGTCGACCGGCTTGTCCTTCAGCAGGAAGAACTCGATCTCCGGGTGGGTGTAGAAGGTGAAGCCCAGGTCGGAGGCCTTGGCCAGGGCCCTCTTCAGCACATACCTCGGGTCCGCGAAGGACGGCGAGCCGTCCGGCATGAGGATGTCGCAGAACATCCGGGCCGTGCCGGGGGCCTCCGCACGCCACGGAAGGACCTGGAAGGTCGAGGGGTCCGGCTTGGCGATCATGTCGGACTCGTAGACGCGGGCGAAGCCCTCGATGGCCGACCCGTCGAAGCCGATGCCCTCGTCGAAGGCCTGCTCCAGCTCGGCCGGGGCCACGGCCACCGACTTGAGGAAGCCCAGCACGTCCGTGAACCACAGGCGTACGAAACGGATGTCGCGCTCTTCCAACGTACGGAGCACGAACTCCTGCTGCTTGTCCATCTTCCGCTTCCACCCAATCTTGCTGGTCAGGCCGCCTGCTCCCGTCCCAGGGAGGCGGTCGGGCACCTGCGCATCACACCACAACAGCATTTCATGCGCGTTGCGGACCCAGATCGCCCGGCCGACCTCCGCCTGAACGCCTGACATACGGCAGGTGTACTGCTGTGACGCCCATCTTGCCCGCTGAGCGCCGCGCATGTAATGGCCGGCCGCTGCTGTCTCCTGGCAGGTGACGAAACCCTCATTTGGCCATTCCTCCGGCCTCCCCGCGTACATCCACTTCTCCCCCACTACGATCAGCTGACCACACGCCCGCCCGTCACCCACCACCACCCTGAACGAGCGCTTCGCGCACACCCCATATCCAACCTTTCCCCCAGAAGGACCACCCCATGGGTTCCGCCAAGAAGACAGAGTCCAAGTCGCGCAAGGCGCGGATAGAGGAGATGCGGCGTGCCGAGCAGGCACGTGAGCGCCGCAGCCGGATCCTCACGATCACCGCGAGCGTGATCGTCGTCGCCGGTCTCGTCGCCGGCGGCGCGTACCTGATCAACTCGCAGTCCGACGACAAGGACAGCGCGTCGGGCGACTCGAAGTCGACGTCGGGGAAGTTCGTCACGGGCAAGGACGGGGTGAAGACGTGGAGCACCAAGCTCACGCAGAACCACGTCACCAAGGACGTGAAGTACCCGATGGAGCCCCCGGTCGGC
Organism: Streptomyces sp. NPDC033178; assembly: GCF_055577685.1. NCBI lineage: Bacteria > Bacillati > Actinomycetota > Actinomycetes > Kitasatosporales > Streptomycetaceae > Streptomyces > Streptomyces sp. NPDC033178. The sequence goes on along the minus strand of NZ_JBVIPT010000022.1, from coordinate 82,658 downwards.
GGTGACCACAACCAGGTGTGGATGAACTGCAACGGCGACGTCTACACCAAGGCGATCAAGAACGTGAACGCCGTGCACTCCCTTGAGCACGGCGCGGTCTGGGTGACGTACAACAGCAAGGCGTCGGACGCGGACGTGAAGGCGCTCTCGGCGAAGGTCAAGAAGACCCCGTACACGCTGATGAGCCCGGTCGAGGGCCAGAAGGACCCGATCATGCTCTCCGCGTGGGGCCACCAGCGCACGGTGACGAGTGCGAGCGACCCGGCCGCCGCCAAGTTCTTCGAGACGTACGTCCAGGGCAAGCAGACGCCCGAGCCGGGCGCCGCCTGCACCAACGGCCTGTCGCAGTGAGGAAGATGAAGTTCGCCGGCTGGATCTCCGGGGTCGCCGCGGCCGTGGTCGTGGCGGCCGGGGCGATCACGTACGCGGTCGCCGACAGCGACGACTCCGGCATGAAGGCCCCGGCGGCCGACTCCGCGGACGCCGGCTTCGCGCGTGACATGGCGGTGCACCACCAGCAGGCCGTCGAGATGTCGTACATCGTGCGCGACCGCACCAAGGACGAAGAGGTACGCCGTCTCGCGTACGACATCGCGCAGACGCAGGCCAACCAGCGCGGCATGATGCTCGGCTGGCTGGACCTGTGGGAGCTGCCCAAGGTGTCGGCCGAGGAGCCCATGGCCTGGATGGACATGAGTGGCATGCCGTCCGCCGGGGACGGCTCGCTGATGCCGGGCATGGCGACGACGGCCCAGATGGAGTCGCTGGGCAAGCTGAACGGCAAGGCCGCCGAGATCCGCTATCTGCAGCTCATGTACGCCCACCACATGGGCGGGGTGCACATGGCCAAGGGCTGTGTGGAGCGGTGCAAGGTCGGCGTCGAGCGACGGCTCGCGCGGGGGATGGTCCAGGCCCAGGAGTCGGAGATGCGGCTCATCACCGACCTGTTGAAGAAGCGTGGCGCGAAGCCACAGAGCTGAGCCCGGCGCCGAGCCGCTCGCCCGGGGCCGACGCGAAGCGGCCGAGCCGAGCCGAGCCGGGCGAGGCAACTCCCCGCAAGCCGCTCCGGTGAAGCTGACGCCGACGCTGGGGCGCGACCGTTTTATGTCGGGCATCGCGCCCCAAATCCTTTGCACATACGGTTCCTTGGGCGCTTCTTGGCCCAGCCATGCCCCCGCCATTCCCCTGGCATGAACGGTTCATCGCAAGAGTGACCCCCATCCAGAGATCCATTAGGGGGTTCTCCATGAGATCCAACCGAGCCGCGGTGCGTGCCGGTGTGAGCATGGCGGCGACACTGCCTCTGCTCGCCGGTGCGCTGGCACTCGGCATACCCGCGGCCCATGCGTCGACCGACCCGGACGGCCGTGACACGCTCCAGGGCACCAAACCGCTGTGGGCCACCGCCGGGGCGGACAAGGGAGCCACGGCGGACGCCTCCCGGGTCTCGGCCCGGGTCTACCTCGCCGGCCGGGACGCGGCGGGCCTGAGCGCCTACGCCGAGGCCGTCTCCGACCCGTCGTCGGCCTCGTACGGGAAGTACCTGAGCGCGGGGCAGGCCGAGGCCCGCTTCGGCGCGACCAGGGCCCAGGTGGCCGACGTGACCGCCTGGTTGAAGTCGGCGGGACTGACTGTCACGGAAACCACGCGGCACTACCTCTCGGTGACGGGTGAAGTGGCCGACGCGGAGAAGGCGTTCGGCACCCAGCTGCACAACTACGCCAAGGGCAGGAAGACGTACCGGGCACCCTCCAAGGCCGCCTCGGCGCCCGCGGGCCTGAACGGCGCCGTCCTCACGGTCACCGGTCTGGACAACGCCCCGCACAAGGCGAACCACTCCGACACGCTGCCGCCGCCGGACGCGGTGTTCCACAACGCCGGGCCGTTCTCCTCGTACTACGGCTCGAAGACCGCGACGACGCTCCCGAAGGCCTACGGCACGAAGATCCCGTACGCCGTGAAGGGCTACACGGGCAGGCAGCTGCGGGCCGCGTACGGGGCCGGCCGGGCGACCGGCAAGGGCGTGACCGTGGCGATCACGGACGCGTACGCCTCGCCCACCATCGCGGCGGACGCGGCCACGTACGCGGCGAAGCACGGCGACGCGGCGTACGGCGGCGGGCAGTTGAGCCAGGTGCTGCCGACGCAGTACACGCGGACCGAGGAGTGCGGGGCGGCGGGCTGGTACGGCGAGGAGACCCTCGACGTCGAGGCCGTGCACGCCGTCGCGCCCGCCTCGGACATCGTCTACGTCGGCGCCGAGTCCTGCTACGACGACGATCTGCTCGACTCGCTCGGCAAGATCGTCGACGGGCATCTGGCCGACATCGTCTCCAACTCGTGGGGCGACATCGAGGCCAACCAGACACCGGACCTCGCGGCCGCCTACGACCAGGTCTTCCAGCTGGGCGCGATCGAGGGCATCGGCTTCTACTTCTCGTCCGGCGACAACGGCGACGAGGTCGCGAACACCGGTACGAAGCAGGTCGACACCCCGGCCAACTCGGCGTGGGTGACGGCGGTCGGCGGCACCTCGCTGGCCGTCGGCAAGGGCGACACGTACAAGTGGGAGACCGGCTGGGGCACGTTCAGGGCCACGCTGTCGGACGACGGCAAGAGCTGGACGGACTTCCCGGGCGCGTACACCTCCGGCGCGGGCGGCGGCACCAGCGCGACGGTGAGGCAGCCGTTCTACCAGCGGGGCGTGGTCCCGTCCGCGCTCGCGAAGGCGGGCGGCAAACAAGCTATGCGAACGGTGCCGGACATCTCCGCGATCGCCGACCCCAACACCGGGTTCCTGGTCGGCCAGACGCAGACCTTCCCGGACGGGACGCAGAAGTACGACGAGTACCGCATCGGCGGCACCTCGCTCGCCTCGCCGGTCATCGCGGGCGTCCAGGCGCTCGCCCAGCAGCAGCGCGGCGGCCACCCGATCGGCTTCGCCAACCCGGCGATCTACGACCGTTACGGCTCGAAGCTCTACCACGACGTCACGGACCGCCCCACGGGCCGTGACCTCGCGGTGGCGCGCGTCGACTTCGTCAACGCGTTCGACGCGTCGGAGGGTCTGCTGACCTCCGTCCGCAGCCTCGGCAAGGACAGCTCGCTGAAGGCCGTGCGGGGATACGACGACGTCACCGGAGTGGGTTCGCCCGCCCCCGGCTATGTGACGTCATACCGTCGCTGACGCTTTTCCCATGTGTTCGGCGCCCGTCCCCCGCTTCTTGTCGGCGAGGGCGGGCGCGCTCATGTCTCCAGGATCGCGTCCGCGATGTCCTGGGGGCGGTCGAGCATCATGAGGTGACCGGCGGGCGCGGACACGCGCAACGTACCGCCGAGCCGCTCGGCGAGAACTCTCTGCCGGTCGAGCCACCGGCGTGAACCACCCTCGTACGCGGCGAGCACGGTGACGGGCGCGTCGAGCGGAAACCGTCCCCTCAGGGAGGCCAGCTCGACGGCCTGATCCCTGTAGTGGCTGTTCTCGGCGAGGACGGCGTGCAGGAAACGGCTGGTGGAGTAGGCGCGGCGGACGAGGTCGTCCGGAGCCGGATCACCGCCGCTGTGCCGCCCGACGCGGACCGCGGTGCGCCTCAGGAGGGGCCCCAGGACGCGCGGGACACCCGCGGCGGACAGCAACGTGCCGCACGCGCGCGTGCACGCGTCCGCGAACCCGGGGGCCCTCCTGGCCCGGGGCGCCTCCTCGACGCTGGAGTCGACGAGCACGAGCCCGGCCGTCCGCTCCGGGAAGAGCCGGGCGAACGCCTCGCAGTGGAACCCGGCGAGCGAGTGCCCCACCACGGTCGCGGGCACACCGATCCCGACCCCGGCCGCGTCGAGCACGTGCGCGATGCGCTCCGCCTCACCGGTGAGCGTGGGCCACGCGCGCGCGTGGCCGCTGAGCCCGAGCCCCGGCCGATCGAAGCGGACGACTGTGCGGTGCGGGGCGAGCAGCGGGACGACGGGATCCCAGTCGAACCACGCCATCCCCAGACCGGCACTGAGCACGCAGACGGGCCCGGTGCCGTCGACGCGGATGTGATGGGGGACTCCAAGGATGCGTACGAAGGTCATGGGCGGGCGTCTCCGGAACCGGACGGAATACGTTCCCTGCCGAGTACGTCCGCGTCCGGGCCCCGCCGCCGAAGAGGTGCGCCGGATGTCGTGGTGGGGCGCATCAGCGAAACGGCCAGTATCCCCATCCAGACCGCGATGACGCCCACCTGAAGCCGCTGGGCGACGCCCAGGCCCCAGCCGTCGTGGCCCGCCTCCAGCGCGGCGATGGCGGCCAGCGTCCAAGCCGTGGCGGCCAGTTCGAGCGTCACCAGGGCGGGGCCGGAGCGGGCGAGGGGCGCCCGGGGCGCGTACCGGCGGGCGGTGAGGGTGAGGATCACCATGGCGACGAGGATGCCGCACAGGGCGACCGTGCTGCTCACGGAATGCGCGGAATGGGCCACCGGCAGCAGGCCCGCGCGCTCCCGTGCCGCGCACGCGGGGTCCGCGGTGGGCGCGCAGCTCAGTGGCAGGCGGGAGTCCACGGCTGTGGCGGCGCCGAAGAGGACGAGTGCGGCCCAGCCGACCTGTGCCCACCGCCCCGGGGAGGTCCGCCGGAGCCATGCCAGCAGGCCTGCGGCCCACACCAGGGCGCCCGCGAGCAGGTCCGTCGTGCGGAACAGGGTGCCGTGGGGCTGGTTCCGGGCGGCCAGTTCGCTCACGTAGGTGTGCGCGGGGGCGAGCTCTGTCGTCAGGACGGCTTCGAGTGTCCAGGCGGCGTAGGTGAGCGCGCCGAGTGCCAGGAGGGCGGCTGCGGTCGGGCGGGGCTTGATCATTGACGCCCATGATCGGTGCGGGGGGCTTGTTTCGCATGTTCGTCGGCCGCGGGTGGGTGGGGGCCGACCTCAGCCGACAAACGCCCCACCCACCTCCAGCCGCCCCCCACCCCCCATTTCGTCGCTCTGACGATTACACTCACCACGTGGCTCAACTACGTCTCGCCCTGAATCAGATCGACTCGACGGTCGGCGATCTCGCCGGCAACGCCGAGGCGATGGACGACGCGGCCGAGCTGGCCCGCCGCACCGGGCTCAACTTCCGGACCGTACCGATCGAGCCGATGTTCAGTGCCTGCATGGAGTCGCTCGGCCTCACCGGCCTGGCCGAGGAGAACCTCCAGGCACGGCTGCGCGGCACCATGCTGATGGCCCTCTCCAACCAGGAGGGGCACATCGTGCTGGCGCCGGGCAACAAGTCCGAGCCGGCGGTGGGGTATTCGACGCTCTACGGCGACGCGGTGGGCGCGTACGGCCCGATCAAGGACGTCTACAAGACGTCGGTCTTCCGGCTCGCCCGGTGGCGCAACCGCGCGGCGGCCGAGCGCGGTCAGACCCCGCCGATCCCCGAGAACTCCATCAGCAAGCCTCCCAGCGCCGAGCTGCGGCCCGGCCAGGTGGACACGGACTCGCTGCCGGACTACCCCGTCCTGGACGGGATTCTGGAGCTGTACGTGGACCGGGACACGGGCCGCGACGCGATCGTGGCCGCGGGGTTCGACCGCGAGATGGTCACCAGGACGCTGCGGATGGTCGACACGGCGGAGTACAAGCGGCGGCAGTACCCGCCGGGACCAAGATCTCCGCGAAGGGGTTCGGCAAGGACCGCCGTCTGCCGATCACCAACAGGTGGCGCGAGAACGTCTGAGCGGGACGGGCACCGGACCGGCACCCGTCCCCGAGACGTGCGGACAACCGCCGGAGGTCATCGACGGGCGGCAGTCTCCACAGGCCGCGGAACACCCCCGGCGACAACGCGTCCGGTACGGACCGTCACCCGACGGCGGTCCACCACGTACGCGACCACCGCCACCCCCAGGCCCAGGACCGCGAGCCCCGCACCCGCCAGGGCGGGCGACGTCGTGCCGAAGCCCGCCGCCAGCGTGAGCCCGCCGATCCAGGCACCACCGGCGTTGGCGAGGTTGAACGCGGCCTGGTTGGCGGAGGAGGCCAGGGACGGGGCCGAGGATGCCTTCTCCATGACCATCAGCAGAAGCGGGGAGCTGGTGACGAAGGCCGCCGTACCGAGCAGCACCACGGCCAGGGCCGCGCTCCAGGCCGTGCCCATCAGAACCGGGAAGAGAGCCAGAACCGCCACCAGCGAAACGAGCCCGCCGAACAGCGTGCCCCGCATCGAGCGGTCGGCCAGGCGGCCGCCCAGCAGGTTGCCGATGGTCGCGCCCACCCCGAACAGCGCGAGCAGCAGGGTCACGCTGGAGTCGGCGTATCCGGCGGAGTCCGTGAGCATCGGCGTGATGTAGCTGTACGCCGAGAAGAGCGCACCGAAGCCCGCGACGGTCGTGCCGAGGGCCAGCCACACCGGCAGGGACTTGAGCGCGGCCAGTTCGCCGCGCAGTCCGGCGGCGGGGGCGTGAGAGTCGTCACGCGGGAGCACCAGCGCCAGGGACGCGATGGCCACCAGGCCGATCACGCTGACACCCAGGAACGTGGCGCGCCAGCCGAGGTTCTGGCCCACCAGCGTCGCGGCGGGCACGCCCGCGATGTTCGCGACGGTCAGACCGAGGAACATCAGGGAGACCGCGCGGGCCTTGCGCTCGGGGGCGACCATGCCGGTGGCGACAACGGCTCCGACGCCGAAGAAGGCGCCGTGAGGGAGTCCGCTGAGGAAGCGGGCGGCGAGCAGCGAGTGGTGGTCGGGGGCGAAGGCGGAGAGCGTGTTGCCCACGACGAACAGCACCATGAGGCCGATCAGGACCTTGCGGCGGGACATTCGGGCGGTCACCGCGGCGAGCAGCGGGGCGCCGATGACGACACCGATCGCGTACGCCGAGACCAGGTGTCCCGCGGCGGGAATCGAGATGCCCAGGTCGTCCGCGACGTCGGGCAGCAGGCCCATCATCACGAACTCGGTGGTGCCGATGCCGAAGGCGCCCACGGCTAGGGCGAGCAGGGCCAGGGGCATGAGGGGGCCTTTCAAAGGGTGAGCGGAGTTCCGTACAGCTTATGTTCATCTACGGAACAAAGCGTCCCAGCCCCAGTATTCCCAGGGGTTACGAGCCGGTTGCCGAAAGCTTCACGCGCGCGGCGATCGGAAGATGGTCACTGCCCGTCTCCGGGAGTGTCCAGGAGGTGACCGGCTCGACGCCCTTGACCATGATCTGGTCGATCCGGGCCATCGGGAACGACGCGGGCCAGCTGAAGCCGAAGCCGCTGCCCGCCGCGCCCTGCGTGGAGCGCATCTGCGAGGTGACGCCGTTCAGCGCACGGTCGTTCATCGTGCCGTTCAGGTCGCCGAGCAGGGCGACCTGCGGGAGCTTCTCGTCGGCGATGGCCTCACCGAGCGCGTCGGCGCTCTTGTCGCGCTGGCGGGCGGTGAACCCGGCCTCCATCTTGACCCGCACGGAGGGGAGATGGGCCACGTACACCGCGAGCTTCCCCTCCGGCGCGGTGACCGTGGCCCGCATCGCACGCGTCCAGCCGAGCTTGATGTCGACCGGCCGGGACTCGCTCAGCGGGTACTTGCTCCACAGGCCGACCGTGCCCTGCACGGAGTGGTACTTGTACGTCGGGTCCAGGGCCTGCTCGTACACCGGGACCGCCGAGGCCGTCAGCTCCTCCAGGGCGACCACGTCGGCGCCGGACGCGGCCACGTCGCGGGCCGTGCCGGCCGGGTCCGGATTGTCGGCGTTGACGTTGTGCGTGGCGACCGTGAGATTTCCGCCACTGCCGGTCCGGTCTGCGAGCAGTCCGCCGAAGAGGTTGAGCCAGACGACCGCCGGCAGCAGTACGGCGATCAGCGCGGTCGCGGACCTGCGGACCAGCGCGAGGACGAACAGCACCGGGATGAGGACGGCCAGCCAGGGCAGGAACGTCTCCGTGAGGCTGCCGAGGTTGCCGATGGTGTTCGGGATCCGCGCGTGCAGCCCCATGACCAGGGCGAGCACGAGGGCGAACGCGGCGAGGACGATGCCCCGGCGCCAGATGCCCCGGTCGTCGCGGAGGGTGGAGAGCAGGCGCCGAAGCCGGGGTTCTCTGCGGTCGGACCCCTGGTCACCGCTGCCCGTCTCCGTCTTGTACGCCTGCGCCATACCGTCGCCTCACCAAGTGCCGTGCACACCATCCCTGCGGATAAGACCCTAGGGGATGATCGCGTTTGTTCTCGCCGTGCCATGACGGCCGTACGGGCACGAGGACGAAAGAGTCGACGTGAGGAGTTCCGGTTGCGCGCCCGACAGGGGTGGTCTGTGACGAAACGCGCACATTCCCACGGGGGTTGGAAGCCGTCTCGGCAGCCTCTTCGGCAGCCGTTCCGGAAGCCGTCGCCGGGCCGCGCTCAGAGTTGGGCTGGTCCCAGTCCCGCCAGGACCGTGTCGACGATCCGTTCGGGCAGGTCCTCCTCCAGACCGGCGTCCGGGCGGAGGACGGCGCGAACCAGCATGGGTCCCACGAAGAGGTCGTTGGCCAGCTCCACGTCGACGTCCGGGCGGAGTTCGCCGTTGAGCTGGCCGCGGCGCAGCACGTCGAACGTCATGCGGCGGCGCGGTTCGATGACGGCCGAGTGGTAGACCTTCCACAGCTTGGGGCTGCTCTTCATCTGCGCGTGGACGTTGTACATGATCGCCGACGAGCGGTTGGCCAGACCGCGCTGCCGCAGCGATTCGAGCAGGATGATCAGGTCCTCGCGCATGGAGACGCCGGGCAGTTCCGGGTCGGGCGGTTCGGCGGTGCGCAGCACGTCGCAGAAGAGTTCCTCGCGCCCGCTCCAGCGCCGGTAGATGGTGGCCTTTCCCACACCGGCGATGCGGGCGACCCGCTCGATGGAGATGTCCGCGAGCGGGACGCCCTCCTCCAGCAGCTTCATGACGCCCTCGACGATCGCGTGCTCGACGGCCTCGCTGCGCGGGCGCCCTCTGGCGGGTCCGCTCCCGCCGGCCGCCCCCGCCTCCTGCTCCGCGACGCCCACGTCCTCGCTCCGCTCTCGAATCCCGCTGTTTCGGCCGCCCGTGTTCGGCCGGCCGCCCCGTTGATTCTCCCCGGTGCGCGGGGAGTTCGGTCACTCGCCGTCCCGGGTGGCCGGATCCCTGCCGTACGGCTCAGTTGTCCGCGCCCACCAGTTCCGTCTCCTTCTCCTCCGGGGCCGGTGTGCGGCCGGGCAGGAACAGGCCCACGACCACGGCGCCGACGAGGGCGACACCCGCGCCGCACAGGGCCGTGACATGCATCGCGTGCAGGAAGGCGTCGTTGGCCGGGCCGACGAGAGCCTCCCCCTTGGGGCCGAGCTTCGCGGCGAAGCCGAGCGTCGCCTCGATGGACTCACCCGCGCTGTGCCGGGCCGCGGCGGGCAGCTTGTCCTCGATGCCCGAGCGGTACGCGGCGGACAGGACCGAGCCGAGTACGGCGATGCCGAGGGCGCCGCCGACCTGGCGGAACGTGTTACTGAGCGCGGAGGCGGAGCCGGCCTTCTCGCGGGGCAGGGCCTGCATGATCACGACGCTGGTGGGCGTCATGATGTGCGCCATCCCGGCGCCCATGAGGAAGAAGATGACCTCCAGGATCCAGATCGGCGTGTCCGCCTCCAGCGTGGCGAACGCGGCGAGCATGGCGGCGATGAGGAGCATGCCGCCGGTGGTGGTGGCCTTGTTGCCGAAGCGGTCCACGACCAGCCGGGCGCGCGGCGCGAAGACGAGCTGCGCGACGGCCAGCGGCAGCATCAGCAGGCCGGTCTGCAGGGGCGAGTAGCCGCGCACGCTCTGGGTGTAGAAGACGGCGAAGAAGGTGACGCCCATCAGCGCGAAGAACACGAGCGCGATGGCGCTGATCGCCGCCGAGAAGACCTTGTCCTTGAAGTACGTGACGTCGATCGACGGGTGGCTGCTGCGCTTCTCGAACACCACGAAGCCGACGAGTACGGCGAGTCCGGCGCCGATGGTCGCGAGGACCGTGGGGTCCGTAAAGTCGGCGAGCTGGCCGCCCTTGATGATGCCGTAGACGAGCAGGACGAGACCGACGACGGACAGTACGACGCCCACGGGGTCGATCCGGCCCGGCTTCGGGTCTCGGGAGTCGGGGACCAGCCAGATCATCAGGCCCAGTGCGAGGATCACGATCGGCACGTTGATCAGGAAGACCGAGCCCCACCAGAAGTGGTCGAGGAGCACGCCTCCGGTGATCGGGCCGATGGCGATGGCCAGGCCGACGCCGCCCGCCCAGATGCCGATGGCCTTGGGCTGCTCGTCGCGCTCGAAGACGTTCATGAGGACCGCGAGGGTGGCCGGCATCACGAAGGCGGCACCGAGGCCCATCACGGCGCGGAACGAGATGAGCTCGACCGGCGTCCCGGAGGAGGCCGCGAGTGCCGAGCCGACGCCGAAGACGAAGAGTCCGCCGAGCAGGACCTTCTTGCGCCCGAGCCGGTCGCCGAGGAGGCCCGCGGAGAAGAGGAGGCCCGCGAAGACGAGGGTGTAGGCGTTGATGGCCCATTCCAGCTCGCTCTGGGTGGCTCCCAGGCCGGTCGGGGCGGGCGTCGAGATGGTCTTGATCGCGACGTTCAGGATCGAGTTGTCCAGGACGACGATCAGCAGGCTCAGCATCAGGACGCCGAGGATCGCCCAGCGGCGCCGGTGCACGGCTTCCGGTATGCGGGTGGCCGGGACGGCGGGAGTTGTCATGCCGAAAAGCCTAGAAGACATTCGATACGAGACCGTCTCGTATTTGAAACCCTTTACCGAGACCTTACGGGGCCATGGGGAGCGGGGTGCCGCGGGGTGCCCCGCTATGGGGAGCGGGGTGCCCCCTCTAGCCGTTCCCTGGCACGAGGTGCCACCATGGAGGGGATCCGGAGACGCCGTGAGGGCGCTTCGAGATGACAGAAGGAGCCGTTGCAATGACGCAGCTTTCGGCTGCCCAGGCGACCACCGACAGCAGCAGTAGGGCGCTGTACGGGGGCAAGGGCACACGCCGCATCACCGTCCGCGACATCACCACCGCCAAGGAGCGCGGCGAGAAGTGGCCGATGCTCACCGCGTACGACGCGATGACCGCGTCCGTCTTCGACGAGGCGGGTATCCCGGTCATGCTCGTCGGCGACTCGGCGGGCAACTGCCACCTCGGGTACGAGTCGACCGTGCCCGTCACCCTCGACGAGATGACCATGCTCTCGGCGGCCGTCGTACGGGGCACCTCGCGCGCCCTGATCGTCGGCGACCTGCCCTTCGGGTCCTACCAGGAGGGGCCGGTGCAGGCGCTGCGCTCGGCGACCCGGCTGGTGAAGGAGGCCGGGGTCGGGGCGGTGAAGCTGGAGGGCGGTGAGCGGTCCCACCGGCAGATCGAGCTGCTCGTGGAGTCCGGTATCCCGGTGATGGCGCACATCGGGCTCACCCCCCAGTCCGTGAACTCGATGGGGTACCGCGTCCAGGGGCGCGGCGAGGAGGCCGCCCAGCAGCTTCTGCGGGACGCCAAGGCGATCCAGGACGCGGGGGCGTTCGCGGTCGTCCTCGAACTGGTTCCCGCGGAGCTGGCCGCCGAGGTGACCCGGGTGCTGCACATTCCCACGGTGGGGATCGGGGCGGGGCCGGACACCGATGCGCAGGTGCTGGTCTGGACGGACATGCTCGGGCTGACCGGAGGCAAGATGCCCCGGTTCGTGAAGCAGTACGCCAATCTGCGTGAGGTCATGGGCGACGCGGCGAAGGCCTTCGCCGATGACGTCGTCGGCGGAACGTTCCCTCTGGAGGAGCACTCCGTCCACTAGTCCACTGTGGCACCAGGCAGCCCGCCGATCTTCCCCCGTCGGCGGGCTGCCCCTTTGCCGCGCGGGCCGGGCCGGGATCGGGTGCGGGCCGCTTTCAGGGGCGCGGGGAACTGCGCGACCAGCCACAACGGCGCCGCACACGACACCCGACAAACGACTGTCGGTGACATATCGAGTCTGTCGGTGGGATGTCGGTGGTTTGTCGGTGGGGGCTGACACCTTGGCGGCATGACGCGAATCGACAAGAACCCCAGCGGCGGAAACGCCGCCGTCTCCGTACGGGGGCTGGTCAAGCACTACGGCGAGACCAAGGCACTGGACGGCGTGGACCTGGACGTCCGCGAGGGCACCGTGATGGGTGTGCTCGGACCGAACGGCGCCGGCAAGACCACCCTCGTACGCATCCTGTCCACCCTCCTCTCCCCCGACTCCGGGCAGGCGAACGTCGCTGGCTACGACGTCATACGGCAGCCGCGGCAGCTGCGCCGTGTGATCGGTCTCACCGGTCAGTACGCCTCCGTCGACGAGAAGCTCCCGGGCTGGGAGAACCTCTACATGATCGGCCGGCTCCTCGATCTGCCGCGCAAGGACGCCCGCGCCCGTGCCGACGAACTGCTGGAGCGCTTCTCGCTCACCGACGCCGCCAAGCGGCCGGCGAGCACGTACTCCGGAGGCATGCGGCGGCGCCTCGACCTGGCCGCGTCGATGATCGGGCAGCCCTCCGTCCTCTTCCTCGACGAGCCCACCACCGGTCTCGACCCGCGCACCCGCAACGAGGTGTGGACCGAGATCAAGCGCATGGTCGGCGACGGTGTCACCGTCCTGCTCACCACCCAGTACATGGAGGAGGCCGAGCAGCTCGCCTCCGAGCTGACCGTCGTGGACCACGGCAAGGTCATCGCGGGCGGCGCCATCGAGGAGCTGAAGGCGAAGGTCGGCGGCCGTACCCTGCGGGTCCGCCCGGTCGATCCGCTGCAGCTGCGGCCCCTGGCCGCCGCGCTCGACGAGCTGGGTCTCACCGGCCTCGCCGCCAGCACCGTGGACACCGAACGCGGTGCCGTCCTGGTCCCGATCCTCAGCGACGAGCAGCTGACCGCCGTGGTCGGCGCGGTCGTCGCGCGCGGCATCACGCTCTCCTCCGTCACCACCGAACTGCCCAGTCTGGACGAGGTGTTCCTGTCCCTCACCGGTCACCGCGCCAGTGCCCCGCAGGACGCGACGCCCGCCCCCGACCTCGAGGAGGTCGCCGTATGAGCGCCACCACTCTTGCCCCGAGCGACCTTTCCGCCGCCGACGCCAAGGCGGACGGCCGGATCCCGCTGCGCGGCCATCTGCGCCACACCGGCGCCCTCGTCCGCCGCAACCTGCTGTGGATCCGGCAGGACCCCGAGTCGATGTTCGACGCCCTGCTGATGCCGGTCGTCTTCACCCTGCTGTTCGTGTACGTCTTCGGCGGCTCGATCGGGCAGGCCCTGGGCGGCGGCCAGGACGGTTACGTGCAGTACGTGATCCCCGGCATGATCGCGATGATGAGCATGACGCTGTCCCAGGGCGTCGGCACCGGCTTCAGCCAGGACTTCAACTCCGGTGTCATGGACCGCTTCCGGTCCCTGCCGATCGGACGCGGCTCGGTGCTGTTCGCGAAGGTCTCCGTGGAACTCGTGCGCATGCTGTTCGCGACGACCGTGCTGATGATCGTCGCCGTACTGGTCGGGTTCGACATCAACAGCTGGCCCGGTCTGTTCGCGGCCGTGGGCCTGGCCGCGGTGTTCGCCTCGTCGATCATGTGGGTGTTCCTCACCCTGGGCGTGATCCTGAAGAACGCACAGTCCGTGCAGGCGATGGGATTCCTCGTGCTCTTCCCGCTGCAGTTCGGCTCGTCGATCTTCGCCCCGACGGCGTCCATGCCCGGCTGGCTGCAGGCGTTCACCGACTACAACCCGCTGTCCACGCTCGCCGACGCGGCCCGCGGGCTGATGGTGGGCGGCCCGGTGGCGCACGACCTGTGGGTGACCCTCGCCTGGTCGGTGGCGATCACCGCCGTGATGGCGCCGGTCGCGATCCACAAGTTCCGTACCAAGAGCTGACGTTCACGAATCGTCCGGACCACGGTACGTCCACGATCCGCGTCGTCAGACCAGGGCGGCGGCCTCCTCCGCGGAGAGGCCGCCGCCCTCCGCGTACGCCGTCTCGTACGCCTCGTCGTCGAGGACGGCGCGCAAGGCCGTCTCGGCGCGCTCCCGCACATGCCGTTCGATCGCGGACCGGAAGTGGCCGGACGGCAGCAGCCCGTCGGCGGCGCCGAGGCAGCGGGCGGCGTCCCGGACCCGTTGTCCGCCGTCGACGCCGCACAGCGCGAAGGCGGCGGTGACCAGATGTGCCGACATCATGTTCGGCGAGATCATGAGGCTCAGCGGGTCTCGCGCCCGCTGCAGGGCACCCCGCACCTTCGTAACCGCTCCCTCGTACAGCCCCTCCACGGCGTCCAGCCATGCCTCGACCCCGAGCACGTACCCGTCGAAGACCACGAAATGGACAGCGGCGAATTCCTCACGCATCCGGTCCATCTGGGTGCGGGCCTCGGCGAGCCGGCCGGTGCGGCCGAGCCACATCGCGAGGAAGAGCCGGGCCGCGGGCATCGCCTCGTTGCGCGCTCCGTGGCCCTTCTCCAGGACGTCACGGAGCAGCCGCTCGCCCCGCTCGGCCTCCCCCGAGTCGATGAGTACGCTGCCGAGGCGGGTGGTGAGGATGGCCGTCTGGGCGCGGGCACCGAGGTGTTCGGCGTGGGTGATGGCCGCCCGGTAGTCCGCCGCGGCGAGTTGGTACTCGCCCTTGCGTTCACGGGCCTCGCCCCGTGCTGAGAGCGCCTCGGCGGCACCCCAGCCGTCCCCGATGCGGACGAAGATCTCCAGTGACTCGTCCGCGTCACGGGTCGCGTCACCGGCCCAGTCGGCGCGGTTGGCAAGGATGTTGGCGCGCATCTGCAGGGAGCCGGCCAGCTCCCACTGGTAGCCGAGCTCCCGGCAGGTGTCGACGCTCGCGTCGATGACCTCGCGCAGCCGGTCCATGTCGCCGGTCAGCATCACGGCGTAGAACCAGAGGAAGCCGGGGTTGCGGCAGACCTGCGGGAGCCCCGGCTGGTAGGTCTCGGTGATGGCCAGCAGCTTCGCCTCGGCCTCCGAGGTCTGCCAGGTCTCCAACTCCAGGTCCATACAGGCGAGATGGAGGAGGTGGACACCGCGCCGGGCCTCGGCGAGGACCTCGGGGCGCATCGGTGGCGGAGTCGCGGTGCACGGTTCGTAGATCGGGACGGCGGGCTCGGCGGGCGGCGCGAACGGGTCGGGGCCCAGCGCCATGATCTCGCGGGTCCAGTTGCGGGCCGCCGTGCGCAGGTCGCGGATCTGCCAGTACCAGGCGAGGGAGAGGACGAGGCAGAGCGCCTCCTGTTCGTCGCGTTCGGCGACGGCGTGCTGCAGTGCGGCGCGCGTGTTCTCGCCTTCGACCTGGAGCAGTTCGATGGCCGCGCGCTGGCCGGGGCCGCGCAGCTTCTGGTCGGTGGTGCGGGCGAGTTCGCGGTAGTACGTGAGGTGGGCGCGCTCGGCGGCGGGGCGCTCGCCGGACTCGTCCAGCCGCTGCCCGGCGTACTCGGCGACGGTCTCCAGGAGCCGGTAGCGCATCCCGCCGTCGGCCCCTTCCACGGCGGAAGGCGCCGCCACCACAAGGGACTTGTCGACGAGCGAGCCGAGGGCGTCCAGCGCGGCGGGTCCGCAGACGGCCTCGGCGGCGGCGAGGTCGCAGCCGCCGGCGAAGACGGACAGCCGCCGCAGCACGCCCCGTTCACCCTCGTCGAGGAGGTCCCAGGACCAGTCGACGACGGCACGGAGTGTCTGCTGGCGCGGCAGGACCGTACGGCTGCCGGAGGTGAGGAGGCGGAAGCGGTTGTCGAGGCGGTCGGCGATCTGCCGCGGGGTGAGCATCCGCAGCCGGGCGGCGGCCAGTTCGATGGCCAGCGGCAGTCCGTCGAGCCGCCGGCAGATCTCGGCTGCCGCCTCCGGGTCGTCCTCGACACGGAAGCCCGGCCGGGCGGCCGCGCCACGGTCGGCGAGCAGCTTCAGCGCGTAGGGCTCGGGCAGCGGTTCCACCGGCCGCAGCAACTCCCCCGGTACGCCGAGGGGTTCGCGGCTCGTGGCCAGTATGGTCAGTCCGGGGCAGCGCTCCAGGAGCTGTTCGACGAGGCGGGCCGCGGCGTCCACGACGTGTTCGCAGTTGTCGAGGACGATCAACATGCGGCGGTTGACGCAGTGCTCGGTGAGCCGGACGAGGGGGTCGTCGTGCCGGTCGGTGACGGCCCGCATCTCCTCGGCGCCGGCGCCGCGCAGCACGGTCTCCCGCGCTCCGACCGCGGTGAGCACGGCCTCGGGTACGGCCTCCGGGGAGTCGACGGGCGCGAGTTCGGCCAGCCACACCCCGTCGGGCATGGACGCGGCGATGCTCTCGGTGGCCTCCTGGGACAGCCGGGTCTTGCCGGCCCCGCCCGGCCCGAGCAGTGTCACGAGGCGGGCGGATCCGAGGTCCCCACGGATGGTCTCCAGGTCGGTGTGCCGGCCGACGAAGGAGGTGAGCCGGGCGCGCAGGTTGCCGAGGGTGCGGTCGCGGGCGCCGGACGGGGCATCGGGCCCGGGCGGCTGCTCGTACGACGTCGGCCGGTGTCCGTTCTCAGTCGCTTCCCCCCGCAGCAACTCCCCGTGCAGCGACCGCAGTTCGGGGCCCGGGTCGGTGCCGAGACGGTCGGCGAGGAGCTGTCGTACGGATTCGTAGCCCGCCAGTGCCTCCGCGGTGCGGCCCGCGTCGCGCAGGGCGCGCAGGCGCAGGACCTGGAGGGGCTCGTCCAGAGGGTGTTCGTCGCCGAGGGCGGTGAGGTCGGGGAGGTACTGCTCGGCCTGGCCGAGGGCGAGGGCCGCGGTGAGGCGGGCGCGGTGGGCGTCGAGGCGGCGGGTCTCCCAGCGGGAGGACTCGGCGGTGCGGTCCGGGAGGTCGGCGAGGGCGGGGCCGCGCCAGAGCGCGAGGGCGTCGTCGAGGACGACGGCCGCCTTGCCGGGGTCGCCGTCGGCGAGCGCGCGGACGCCCTCCCCCGCGAGCCGCTCGAAGCGGTACAGGTCGATGTCGTCGGCCGCCGCGCACAGCCGGTAGCCGCCCTCGGCGGAGGCGATCGCGTCCGCGCCGAGCGCCCTGCGCAGCCGGCCCACCAGGGCCTGCAGCGCGCCCGTGGCATCGGCGGGCGGGTCGGCGCCCCACACCTCGTCGACCAGTACGGCCGCGGGCACGGTCCGTCCCGGCCGCAGGGCGAGCACGGTCAGCAGGGCACGCAGCCGCGCCCCGCCGACCGGGACGGGGGTGCCGTCGCCGCGGAGTGCCTGGGTGGTGCCGAGAATGCGGTAGCGCACGGGGTCCATTGTCTCCGGTGGTCTCAGCACGGGTCGCGGGGTTCCTGCGGAGTGGCGCCCGGGATGTCGATCGTGACGAGGACACCGGTCACTGCGGAGCTCTCCGGTGTACGGGTTTCCGCCGGTTCGGACCGCTTGGCCCAGGTATCGGCCGGACGCGGCGACCGCTCCCCGGGTACGGGTTCACACTGCGCCCGCCTGCCCGCGTAGAACACCTGCCACGACCTCATGGGTCCACCCTCTCCGGAACTCACAGGCGATCGCGAGACGTTTTCGGCATACGCCCGGTACGGTCGGGCACGCCCCTCAGCATGAAGCCCGCTGAGCGAACCCCAGGGAGCCCGACCCCATGACCACCGCCACCACCCGCCACAGCGACCGGCGGATCAGCCCCGTCTTCCTCGGGATCGTGGCCGTCACCGCGGTGACGGGATGGGCCACCTGGACGGGCTTCGCCGAGCAGCCGGGCGTGGCCGTCTTCCTGTTCGTGACGGCCGCCTGGATCGTCTCACTCTGCCTGCACGAGTACGCGCACGCGCGCACGGCCCTGCACAGCGGCGACATCTCGATCGGCGCGAAAGGGTATTTGACCCTCAACCCTCTCAAATACACCCACGCGCTGCTGAGTATCGTGCTGCCCGTCATCTTCGTGATGATGGGCGGTATCGGTCTGCCGGGCGGCGCGGTCTGGATCGAGCGGAGCCGGATCCAGGGCCGCTGGAAGCACAGTCTGATCTCGGCGGCGGGCCCGCTGACGAACGTGCTGTTCGCGGTGGTCTGCACGGCCCCGTTCTGGCTGGACGCGCTGGACGGCGTACCGGCGGACTTCCAGTTCGCCCTCGCGTTCCTCGCGCTGCTCCAGGTCACGGCCGCGCTGCTGAACTTCCTGCCGGTGCCGGGCCTGGACGGCTACGGCATGATCGAGCCCTGGCTGTCGCACAACATCCGTCGCCAGGTGGAGCCCCTCGCGCCCTTCGGGCTGCTCCTCGTGATCGCCATCCTGTGGATCCCGGCGGTGAACGGCGTGTTCTTCGACGTGATCGACGCGCTGCTGCGCAGCCTGGACATCGACGAGTTCCGGACGTACTGCGGGCAGAACCTCTACCGCTTCTGGACGGACACCAACGAGTACTGCTCGGTCAGCCCGTGACGGACTGCGCCTGGCGGCGCGCCCTGTCCCGGCGCAGGTAGTACCAGGTCATGTTGGACGAGAGACCCGCGAGCAGCACCCACACGATCCCCAGCCAGCTGCCCTGGACGAAGGAGACGACGGCCGCGGCGGTGGCCAGCAGGCAGACGACGAGGGCGTAGAGGGCGAGTCGGGACATGGGGTGCGGCTCCTGTCGGTTCCTGTCGTGGCTGTCGGTCCCGCCGAGGGACTCTGCTCGGTCCCGTCGAGGGGACGAGTGCTCTGTCCCGTCGGGGGGACACTGCTGTGTCCAGTGTCCCCCACGTCCGGAGCCCGTCCGCACGCGCTCCGTCCGGAACTCGCCGCACGGCTACACGTCGGTCACACGCAGACCCGCGTGGGCCTTGTACCGGCGGTTCACCGAGATCAGGTTCGCCACCAGCGACTCGACCTGGTGGGCGTTGCGCAGCCGCCCGGAGAAGACGCCCCGCATACCGGGGATGCGGCCGGCCAGTGCCTGGACGATCTCGACGTCCGCGCGCTCCTCGCCGAGGACCATGACGTCGGTGTCGATCTCCTCGATCTCCGGGTCCTGGAGGAGGACCGCGGAGAGGTGGTGGAAGGCGGCGGTGACGCGCGAGTCCGGAAGCAGGGCGGCGGCCTGCTCGGCCGCGCTGCCCTCCTCGGGCTTCAGCGCGTACGCGCCCTTCTTGTCGAAGCCGAGCGGATTGACGCAGTCGACGACGAGCTTGCCGGCCAGCTCCTCGCGCAGGGACTCCAGCGTCTTGCCGTGTCCGTCCCACGGCACGGCGACGATCACGATGTCGCTGCGGCGGGCGGTCTCGGCGTTGTCGGCGCCCTCGACGCCGTGGCCGAGTTCGTCGGCGGCGGCCTGCGCGCGCTCGGCGGCCCGCGATCCGATGATCACCTTCTGGCCGGCCCGCGCCAGCCGGTAGGCGAGGCCCTTGCCCTGCGGACCGGTGCCGCCGAGTACGCCGACGACGAGCCCGGACACGTCGGGAAGGTCCCAGGGGTCCTTCGCGGGCGCCTTCTGTGCACTGTCAGTAGAGGTCATGGGCCGACTTTACGTGCGCGGTTCGCGTCCGCGGCGGTCAGGTGAGCGCCGTCACGGGCACCCTGCGGAAGACGATGGTCTCGTACGCGCCGAAGTCGCCCGTCTCGTAGAGGAGTCCGACGGTGTCGTCGTCGACGCGGACGAGATCGGAGTACCCGGCGGGCAGCCCGTCCACGGTGTGCGCGGGCCGCCAGGTGACGCCGTCGTCGGTGCTGGCGCGGATCGTCATCAGGGCGCGGAAACCGGGGTCGGCGGGGCCGGAGTACAGCAGCACGTCCGGGTCGCGGAGTTGGAGCACGCTGCCCTCGACGACCGGGCCGGTGAGTCCGGCCTGCGGCCGGAAGGGCTTGACCAGACTCTGGCCGCCGTCCCGCGAGTATGCGTCGGCGCGGGTGCCGGGGGCGGTGGAGTCGGTGCGGGTGTTGAAGTAGACGCGTCCGTCGGGGAGTTCGGTGGCGGTGGTCTCGTTCACGTTGATGTAGTTGTCGGTGTTGTCGTCGACGTACCCGATGCGCCAGGTCCCGCCGCCGTCGTCGCTCAGCAGACAGTGCCCGCCGTTGTACTTGCCCTCGGTGCCGGTGTCCTTGCCGGTCGGCGGCAGGGAGTGGTTGGCGGGGACGACTACCCGGCCGGTGCTCAACTGGACGGCGTGGCCCGGGGTGGTGGCGTACCACCGCCAGGTGTCCTTCTTCGCCTGCTTGGTGATCTCCTTCGGGCTCGACCAGGTGAGGCCCTCGTCGTCGCTGTGCTGGACCCAGACGCGACGTCCGTCGGCGGCGCTCACCTTGCCGCGGCGGATGGCGTCCTCGGTGGCGAGGGCGGCGTTGCGGAGGTGGACGAGCAGGACGCGGCCGGTGTCGAGGACGACGGGGGCCGGGTTCCCGGAGAGCGCGTCGCCGTTCTTGGCGGCGACCTGGAGCGGGCCCCAGGTGAGGCCGCCGTCGGTGGAGCGCTTCAGCACGATGTCGATGTTCCCGAAGTCGTCGCGGGAGCCGACCCGGCCCTCGCAGAACGCAAGCAGGGTGCCGCTGCCGGTGCCTCCGCCGGTGGCGACGACGGCCGGGATGCGGAAGCTCGCGTAGCCCTCCTGTCCCGCCCGGAACGGCACGGATGTCTCAGTACTGGCCATGGAACCCTCCCTTACCGACTCGGACGGACACTCTGCCCACCCCGGGCGAATTCATGGTGAACTCCACCTGACGAGTGGCCGGTTGCGGCAGGATGCGTGCGCATGGATGCCGTACGGGTCGCCCTGTTGCGCGAAGTGCTCGCCGGAACCGAGTGGCCGGGTGCCACAAGGCGGTTCGCGGGAGCGCTGCGGTCCTCCGTGCTGCCGCACGGGGGCGGACTGCTGCTGGTGGGGACGGCGGAGTACGAGCCGTGGCACCTGGCCGCGCACCTCGTGGACGAGGCCGCCTGGTCGGGCACCCCGGAGCTGACGCCGACGCTCGTACGGCACGGGGCGCGGCCCGGGGACCCGGCCCATCTGGCCGTCGG
The DNA here is from genome assembly GCF_055577685.1 of Streptomyces sp. NPDC033178. Classification (NCBI taxonomy): domain Bacteria; kingdom Bacillati; phylum Actinomycetota; class Actinomycetes; order Kitasatosporales; family Streptomycetaceae; genus Streptomyces; species Streptomyces sp. NPDC033178. Next base: position 61,756 of record NZ_JBVIPT010000022.1, on the reverse strand, counting down.
ACTCGGCCGGATCGAGGCGGCCCGGCGGGGCGAGACGCTTCTCGTGGTGGCGCCGGACGCACCCGGGGCCCCGCTCCTGGAACGGGTCCACGACGCACGCCGGGCGGGGGCGACGGTCCTCGCGCTGGACTGCGGCGACCGTGAACTGCACGCGATGGCGCACGAGGCGCTCGCGGTGCCATCGGAGCCGGACCTCGACCTGGACACCGTGCAGCACCTGGTGAGCGCGGCGGCCGGGGAGAACTCGCTCCCCTCCCCGCGGGGCAGGCGGCGGCTGCGGGACCGGCTGTCGCGGCTGGCGGACCAGTTGACGTCTCCACCGCCGGCACGGTGGTGACGCACTCGCCGGGGCCGCTGTACCGGTGAGGTAGTCGCAGGTGCCGCGGCGTCGGTGAGGTAGTCGCAGGTGCCACCTTGTCGGCGAAGTACTCGCAGGTGCCGCCGTGGCGGTGACGTGCTGGCCGGTGTCAATGTGGCGGTGACCTGCTCGCCGGTGGCCCGGAGGTCCTCCGCGGTCGGAAAAGCGGTTGTCCTCGTCGGGGCCGCGCCGGACCATGGCACCTCGTGACGGAACCCGATTGCGATACCCCCGATTCGGCCCCTGGCCCGGCCCCCTCGCGCCTGCGCGCGCTGCTGCCCGATCTGGCGCCGTGGCGGACCTCCGCCGACTTCCGGCGGCTGTGGGTGGCCGGGCTCGTCACCAACTTCGGCAGCTTCCTGACCTTCGTCGCGCTGCCGGTGCAGATGAAGGATCTGACCGGCTCCGTGGTGGCCGTCGGCGCGATCGGCGCGGTGGAACTCGTCCCGCTGATCGTGTTCGGGCTGTACGGCGGGGCCCTCGCCGATGCCCTGGACAAGCGGAAGCTGATCCTCTGGACGGAGGTGGGGCAGGGGCTGCTGAGTGCCGTGCTGCTGGTCAACGCGCTGCTGCCGGATCCCCTGGTGTGGCCGTTGTACGCCGTCGCCGCGCTCTCCTCCTCGCTGGTCGCCGTCCAGCGGCCCGCCCTGGACGCACTCACGCCACGCATCGTGCGGCACGAGCACCTGCCCGCGGCGGCCGCGCTCAACTCGTTGCGGTGGACGGTCGGCGGGGTCGCGGGCCCGGCGGTCGCGGGGCTCGTCGTGGCGTACGCCGGGCTCGGCTGGGCCTATGCCGCGGACCTGGCGACCTTCGTGGTGTCGGTCGCGCTCGCCGTGGGCCTCGCCGCGTCGCCCGCCTCCCACGAGGCCGCGAAGCCGTCACTGCGGTCGATCCTGGAGGGGGCCCAGTACGCGTGGAGCCGCAAGGAGCTCCTGGGGACGTACGCCATCGACCTGGCCGCCATGTTCTTCGCGTTCCCGCTGGCCGTACTGCCCTTCCTGGCGGACGAGCTGGACGCCGAGTGGTCGCTGGGCCTGATGTACGCGGCCCTGCCCGCCGGGGCGCTGCTGGTGAGCCTGACGAGCGGGTGGACGTCCCGGGTGCATCGGCACGGGCGGATGGTGGTGCTGGCGGCGGCGTTCTGGGGGCTCGCGATGGTGGCCGCCGGGGTCGTCCACGATGTGTGGCTGGTTCTGCTGTTCCTCGCGCTGGGCGGGTGTTTCGACATGGTCAGCGGGATCTTCCGCGCGGCGATGTGGAACCAGACGATCCCGGACGAGCTGCGGGGGCGGCTGGCCGGGATCGAGCTGCTCTCGTACTCGGTCGGGCCTCAGCTGGGACAGGTACGGGCCGGCGGCATGGCCGCGTGGATCGGTGTGCGGGGGTCCGTGTGGGCCGGGGGTCTGCTGTGCGTGGCCGCGGTGGGGGCGCTCGCGTTGTGCCTGCCGAAGCTCATGACGTACGACGTCCGGACGAACGAGCACGCGGTGCGGATGAAGGAGGCGCGGGGGAAGGTTGCGGCCGGTTCTTAGGGTGCGGGCCGGTGGGGGGTGGGGGGGGGGGGGGGGGGGGGGGGGGGGGGAGAAAAAGAAAAAAAAAAGAAAACACCCTACAAACAACAAGGACGGAGGAAAA
>NZ_JBVIPT010000022.1:0-59751 GCF_055577685.1 Streptomyces sp. NPDC033178 | reverse complement strand
CGCGCAGTTCCCCGCGCCCCTAAAGACAAAAGCAGGGGCGCAGCCCCGCTTTCAGGGGCGCGGGGAACTGCGCGACCAGCCACGACGGACCCGCAGGTCATGACCGGCAGCTAGTCGTCTTCGGAGCCCCGCGCAGCGGAGTCGTGCCAGCGGGGGTCGTTCTCCCATTCGAGGTTGCGCTCTCGGGCGATCTCCATCGCGTGCTCGGCCTCGCCGCGGGACGCGTACGGACCGAAGCGGTCCTTGCCCGGGCAGTCGGGACCCTCTTCGACCTTCTTGTGCTCCAGGCAGTAGTACCACTCGCCCGGCTTCCCGACGGTCCGCTTCTTGAACAGGGCCATGGCTGAGGCTCCTTTCGCCAGGGACATCGTCCCCCACCACGCGCTGGTTAGACTCGCTGGCATGTCTGGCCAGTCGCTGCTCGTACCAGGGGAGCTTTCTCCCACCCGTCCCGTGCCGGGAAACATCAGGCGCCCCGAGTACGTGGGCAAGCCCGCCCCCACGCCGTACACCGGAGGGGAGGTCCAGACCCCGGAGACGGTCGAGGCGATGCGTGTCGCGGGGCGGATCGCCGCCCGGGCGATGGCCGAGGCCGCGAAGCTGATCGCGCCCGGTGTCACCACGGACGAGCTGGACCGGGTCGCCCACGACTACATGTGCGACCACGGCGCGTATCCGTCCACGCTCGGCTACCGCGGCTTCCCGAAGTCCCTGTGCACCTCCGTGAACGAGGTCATCTGTCACGGCATCCCGGACTCCACGGTCCTGCGGGACGGCGACATCATCAACCTCGACGTGACGGCGTACATCGGCGGTGTGCACGGCGACAACAACGCCACGTACCTCGTCGGTGACGTGGACGAGGAGTCGCGGCTGCTCGTCGAGCGGACCCGTGAGTCCCTCGACCGTGCCATCAAGGCCGTCAAGCCCGGCCGGCAGATCAACATCATCGGCCGGGTCATCGAGTCGTACGCGAAGCGGTTCGGGTACGGGGTCGTGCGGGACTTCACCGGGCACGGCATCAACTCGTCGTTCCACTCGGGGCTGATCATCCCGCACTACGACAGCCCGCACGCGACGACCCTGATCCAGCCGGGGATGACGTTCACGATCGAGCCGATGCTGACGCTGGGTACGCACGAGTACGACATGTGGGACGACGGGTGGACCGTCGTGACGAAGGACCGCAGGCGTACCGCTCAGTTCGAGCACACCCTGGTCGTCACGGACAGCGGGGCCGAGGTGCTGACCCTGCCGTAACCATCCTTTTCCACACCGAGTTCCAGACCAAGCCGCCCGCTCGAACAGAGGGGCGGCTTTTTTATGTGGATCGGGTGCGGATCCGGGGTACGGTTTTACCGACAGGACGTCGGGAAACCTGTTGACTTAGGTAAGCCTAACCATACAAGATGGGCCCGGCTCTCGTCCCCCTTCGGCCCCGGAGGTCTTCATGAACTCGTCGAGCACACCGTTCTCGACGCTCATCCGTACCGCGTCGCACGAGCAGCACGGGCAGGCGCACGACTCGACGTTCATGAGCGAGTTGCTGGGCGGCCGGCTGGGCGTGGACGCGTACACGCGCTACACCGAGCAGCTGTGGTTCGTCTACCGGGCACTGGAGGAAGGCGGGCGCGAGCTGGTCGGCGATCCCGTGGCGGGGCCGTTCCTGCGCCCCGAGCTGGCGCGGGTGGCCGCGCTGGAGCGGGACCTCGCGCATCTGCGGGGCCCCGAGTGGCGCGAGAGCGTCACGGCGCTGCCCGCGACCGAGGAGTACACGGCGCGGATCACCGAGTGCGCGCGTACGTGGCCCGGTGGGTACGTGGCGCATCACTACACCCGTTACCTCGGCGACCTCTCCGGTGGCCAGGTCCTGCGGAGCAAGGCGGAGCAGACGTGGGGCTTCGCGCGCAAGGGGGACGGGGTGCGGTTCTATGTGTTCGAGGACATCGGGAACCCTGCCGCGTTCAAGCGGAGTTACCGCGAACTGCTCGATGGTGTGCTTGCGGATGATCTGGAGAAGCAGCGGATCATCGCTGAGTGCAAGCGGGCGTTCGCGCTCAACATCGCGGTCTTCGTTGCCCTGGGGGAAGAGTTCCGCATCAGCGCGTGAGCGCTCCGCTTTGAGCTGAGTTTCGGGTGCGGGTGATGAAAGGACAGGGGCGCGGCCTCTCTTGAAGGCTCAGCGTTCCAGGAACACCCTGCCGCCCACCTCCACCCAACCCTCCGGCTGTGGCGCTGTGAGGAGTTGGGAGCCCGCGCCCTGGACGATGTTCAGGGCGCGGCCCAGTTGGGCTGTCAGCTGGAGGGCCGCGGCGCCTGTGGCCTCGTCCTCGTCCACGCCGTCGCCGCGGCCGGGGAAGCCTCGGGCACGGATGCGGCCGGCCGCCTCGTCCTCCCAGGCCCAGGCGTAGATCCACTCGCCGGGCGGGGGCACTTCGAGAGCGTCGACCTCGGCCGCCGTGTCGTACCGGCGGAGTGTGCGCGGCTCCGGCCACTCGGGGCGGGCCTCGATCCAGCTGAACTCGCCGTCGAGGCGGGTACCCACCACGCCCGCGGGCGTGACGAGTTCGGGTACGTCCAGCAGCCAGGCCGCGCCGACACAGGGGTATCCGGCGAAGGGCAGCCGCACGCTGGGTGTGTAGATGTCGATGACCCCGCGCTCGGGGTCGTCCACGAACACCGTCTCGCTGAACCCGAGTTTGGCCGCGAACGCCTGCCGTTCGTCCTGCTCCGGCAGTACGGAACCGTCCCGCACGACCCCGAGTTCGTTGCCGTACTCACCGCGCGGTCCGCAGAAGACCCGCAGCACGTCGTAATCAGTCACGCGGGCATTCAAGCACTACAGGAGTGGTGCGTACTCATCCGGCCGCCGCCCCCTGTCGACGGGGACGGCGGCCGGATGCGGTCGGTTCGGGTCAGGCCTGGGTCGCGTCCGTCGCGCGGCGGCGGCGTACCGCGAACACCACGCCCGCGCCCGCGGCGACCGTCGCCGCGGCCGCCGCGCCCAGGGCGCCGACGGGGACGTCGGAGCCGGTGGAGGCGAGGCCGCCCGTCACGCCGCCCGTGGTGGAGCCGGTCGTACCCGCGCCGCCGGTGGTGCCGCCGGTCGTGCCTCCGGTGGTGCCGCCCGTCCCGCCGTTGGACGACGTCGGGTCCGGGTCCGGGAGTTCGGCGTCCTCGGACAGGGCCACCGAGAGGTCGACCGGGTCGAGTTCGGCGCCCGCCTGGTAGAAGCCGCCGAAGGCCTCCGCGCCCGCCTTGGTGAGGGTGGTGGTGACGTCGTCGAGGGTGATGACGTCGTTCTTGGCCGTCAGGTCGGCCGACTTGGGCTTGAGTTCGGCGAGGGTCACGTCGGCGGACTTCTTGCCGAGGCTGTCGACGTCGGCGGTCAGCTTGCCGGAGCCGCCGTCGACCTCCGCCTTGAGGTCGCTGAGGGTGAGGTCGAGGCCGTAAGTGCCGTTCGTCTCATGGCCCTTGAAGTTGACCGAGCCCTTGAAGGAGGCCTTGAGGGTGTCCTCGTCCGTGTCGTAGGTGCCTGTGGCGTCGGGGAAGGTGAAGATCCCGTTGCCGGACGCCTGCGAGGCGCCGCCGGAGACGGTGATCCTGCCCTTGGCGACACCGTCCACCACGTACGTACGGAAGGACTGCTTGACGCCCCAGCCGAGGGTGCCGTCGGTGATGTCGCCCTTGGTGGCGGCCTCGGTGGGCGAGGGGGTCGGGCTCGTGGTCTGCGACGGGGTAGTGGACGGGGTGCCCGAGGGGGTGGTGGACGGCGTCGTGGACGGGGTGGGCGAGGGGGTCGTGGAGCCCGTGGGCGTCGGGGTCGGCGACTCGGTCTTCTTCTCCACCACCGTCAGGGGGTCGCCGGCCGCGCCGGAATAGCTGGAGCTGCCGAAGACGTCGCCCGCCTCCTTCGTCAGCTTGGTCGCCATGTCCGTCATCGTGCGGGTGACGGTGACCTCGGCGAGCGGCACGTCCTGCTGGGTCGTGCCGCTCTTCGTCACGTCCGCGGTGAGTCTCGCGGCCTTGCTGTCGAACTTCACGTCGGACAGGGCGAGTTCGAAGCCGTGCAGCTTGGAGGCGATCTTCAGACTGCCCTCGAAGCCGAGCGCCACGGTGTGGGCCTCGGAGTCGTAGGTCCCGGTGCCGTTGACGAAGGTGAACGCGCCGTTGTCCTTGGCCTGCGTGGCGCCGCCCTCGGGCGTGAAGCTGCCGGCCGCCATCCCGGTCACGTACGTGCGGTACGACTGCTTGATGCCCCAGGTCAACTCGTAGCCCTTGAGCGGCACTTCGGCGGCGGACGCGGACGTCGCGGCGAGCGCGGTGGCGCCGAGCGTGACGGCGGTCGCGCAGGCTGCGGCGAGGGCGACACGCCCTCGGGTTATGGGGCGGCGACGGTTGGCGGCCATGGTCGTGGGTCTCCTCGGTTCAGTGTGTGGGCGTCCGCTCAACCGGCGGACGGCGCTGGGAAGTTCAGTTCTCCTCGGGGGCGTCTGCGGCCGGTTGCGCACGACGCCTGCGGATGATCACGAAGGCCGCGGCCACCGCGATCAGGGAAGCGGCCGCGAGGCCGATGGGCAGGACGGGAACGTCCGAGTCGCTCGCGGTGGCCTCCGTCCTGGGCTCAGCCGTCTTCTGTTCGGCGGCCGCGACTTCCGGGGTGGCCGACTCCGCGCTGCCCAGGTCGGGCAGGGCGGGCAGTTCGGCGCCGTCGGTCAGGGCGACGGCGAGGGAGACCGGGTCCATCTCCGTGCCCGCCTTGTACATCCCGCCGAAGGCCTTGGCTCCGTCGGCGGTGAGCTTCGTGGGTGCCTCGGTCAGCTGGGCGAGGCCGTCCTTGGGCTTGAAGTCCTTGGCCGTGAAGGTGACCAGGGGGACCTTCTTGGTCGTGCCGTCCGTCCTGGCCGTACCGCCCGTGCCGCCCGCGCCGGTGACGTCCGCGTAGAGCGTGCCCTTTCCGCCGTCCGTGACCTTGGCCCGGAGTGCGCCGAGCGTGAGGTCGAGGCCCTGCTCACCGGTGAAGCGGACGGCTCCGGTGAAGGACGCGTCGAGGGTCTGCTTCTTCTCGTCGTACGTGCCCGAGCCCTTGGGGAAGCGGAAGAGCGCCCCGCCGTCCTCGGCGCCGTCGGTGAGCTTCCACTCGCCCTTGGCGATGGACCCGGTGACGTACTCGCGGAAGGTCCGGCGCACGCCCCAGTCGACGGCGCCGTTCTCGATCCGGCCCGAAGTCTCCTTCTTCGCCTTGGACTTGGACGGGGAGGGGGACGGCGTGCGCGACGGCTCGGCGGCGGCCGCGGCCTTGACGTCCGCCGAGAGACTGACCGGGTCGAGGGCGGTGCCGGCCGTGTAGTACCCGGCGAAGGACTTGGCGCCCTGGGCGGTCAGGGTGGCGGGCAGGTTGTTCAACTGGACCGCGTTGCCGCCGCCCTTCATGTTGACGCCACCCAGGGAGAGGGAGGCGAAGGGCACCTGCGAGGACGTCGTGACCGTCCCGGTGTCCTTCGCCTTGCTGACGATGTCGACGTACAGGGTGCCGCCGTTGCCGGAGAGGCGGACGGTGGGGCGGCTGATCGTGAGGTCGAGCTGGTAGGAGCCGTCGTCCGTCTTGTGTCCGCGGAAGTGGACACCGCCGGAGAAGCCCGCGTTGAAGGCGCCCGACGTTCCGTCGTACGTCCCGGTCGCCGAGTGGAAGCGGAACTGGCTGCCGCCGACCGTGGCGGCGCCGCCCGTGAGGGAGAAACTGCCGTTCGCTATCGGGCCGGTGACATAGCTCTGGAACGAGGATTTGATGCCCCAGTCCAGGCGGCCGCCCTGCACGGTACGGCCGGCCGCCTGGGCTTGACCGGCCGGGAGCAGTGCCACGAGTACTGCTGCGCAGAGCAGGGTCACGTAGGTGCGTAGGGGCGGGCGCGAGGGCATTCGGGTCCTCCGGGGCGCGGGATCTGGCCAGATCCGGGGCGGTTCTGGCGAGAAAGGTAAGGCTAACCTAAGCTATGTCTTCCGATGCGGGAAGCGTCGGATGAGACAGAAGAGGGGGGCTACGGGTCGTTTGTTGGCCGACGGTCCGCTGTGGCTTGTCGCGCCCCGCGGCGGAGCCGCATATCGATACAGCCCCGCGCCCCTGAAAGCCGAAGGGGCGCCCCCTGCCCCACCGGTGAACCATCAGAGACCGGCTCGCCCCCGATGAAAGGAACCACGCGACCGTGCGACGCCTGCGTACACGAGTGGCCGGGGCACTGCTTGCGGTGCTCGCGTTGACGGTGACCACAGCCTGCTCGTCCGAGGACGGCACGGCTGGGAGCGAGCCGGCCGCCAAGGCCGAGGCCGCCGCCGATCGGGTTGAGCCGCTCGCCGAGACCCCGACCCCCCAACTCCCGGTCACCGTGCGCTCGTCCGACGGCAGGAAGGTCACGGTCAGGGACGCCGAGCGGATTGTTCCGCTCTCCGGGAGTCTCAGCGAGATCGTCTTCACGCTGGGGCTCGGGGACCGGGTCGTCGCCCGTGACATCACCGCCACCTTCGCGCAGGCGGAGAAGCTGCCGGTGGTCACGCGCAACCACGACGTCTCCGCGGAGAGCGTCCTGTCCCTCAAGCCCGATCTCGTGCTCGCCGAGACCAGCACCGGGCCCGACGAGGCGATGGACCAGATCCGTGACGCGGGGGTCCCCGTTCTCGTCGTCGACCCGGCGAAGGGTCTCGACGACGTGGGCCCGCGGATCGGGACGGTGGCCCGCGCCCTCGGCGTACCGGCGGCGGGCAAGGAGCTCACGAAGCGCTCCGAGGAGCGGATCGCCGCCGTGCGCAAGGACATTCCGAAGAAGACCGACAAGCCGCGCGTCGCCTTCCTCTACCTCCGGGGCACCGCCTCCGTCTATCTGATCGGCGGCAAGGACTCCGGGGCCACCTCACTGCTCGAAGCGGCGGGAGCGGTGGACGGCGGCGCCGAGTCGGGTCTGGAGAAGGACTTCACGACGATCACCACGGAGGCCCTCGCCAAGGCCGCCCCCGACGCGATCCTCGTCATGTCCAAGGGGCTCGAATCCGTCGGCGGCATCGACGGTCTCGTCAAGATCCCCGGCGTCGCGCAGACCCCCGCGGGAATGGAGCGCCGGGTCGTCTCGATCGAGGACGGCGTCCTCCTCAACTACGGGCCCCGCACGGACGAGGTACTGAAGTCCCTGGTCGACCAGTTGTACGGGGACGCCGAGTGACCGTGACCGACAAGGGCGCCGCCCCCGAGGACCACGCCACGGCGGCCGGGACCGGCGAGACGGCAGCCGGGGCCGGAGAGACGGCACCCGCCCACGAACTCCCCGCCAGACCCCGCCGCGGCGCCCCCTGGCTGCTCACCGTCGCCCTGGCCGTCCTCCTCGGCCTCCTCACCCTGGCCTCCGCCGGGCTCGGCGCGTACGAGATCTCCCCCGGTGACGTCCTGTCGTCCATCGCGCACCGGGCCGGAGTCGGCGGCAGCGAACTCGCCCGCGTCCCCGAGTCCGTGCTCTGGAACGTGCGCTTCCCGCGGATCGTGCTCGCGCTGCTCGTCGGCGCCTCGCTGGGGTGCGCGGGCGCGCTGATGCAGGGCGTGTTCGGCAATCCGCTCGCCGAACCGAGCGTCATCGGCGTCTCGTCGGGCGCGGCGGTCGGCGCGGTCGCCGCGATCTCGCTCGGCCTGAACTTCCTGGGCAACTGGACCCTGCCTGCCTTCGCCTTCGTGGCGGGTCTCGGCACGGCCCTGCTGGTGTACTCGATGTCCCGCTCGGGCGGCCGTACGGAGGTCGTGACGCTGATCCTCACCGGTATCGCGGTGAACGCGTTCGCGGGGGCGCTGATCGGCCTGTTCATCTTCCTCGCGGACACCGCGGCGGTGAACCAGATCACCTTCTGGCAGCTCGGCTCGCTCTCCCAGGCCACCTGGCCGAAGGTGCTCGCGGTGCTGCCGTGCGCGGCGCTCGGGCTGGCCGTGGCGCCTTTCTACGCACGGAAGTTGGACCTGCTGTCCCTCGGCGAGCGCCCGGCCCGGCATCTGGGCGTGGACGTCGAACGGCTGCGGGTCGTGCTGATCCTGGTCGTCGCGCTGCTGACGGCCGCGGCCGTGAGCGTCTCAGGTGTCATCGGCTTCGTCGGGCTCGTCATCCCGCATCTGCTGCGCATGGCGGCCGGCCCCGGCCACCGCTTCCTCATCCCCGGCAGCGCGCTCGGCGGTGCGGTGGTCCTGCTCGCGGGCGACCTCGCGGCCCGTACCGTCGTGGAGCCCGCCGAGCTGCCGCTCGGGGTGCTCACCGCGCTCTTCGGCAGCCCGTTCTTCTTCTGGCTGCTGCGCAGGACCCGTCGCAGGCAAGGAGGCTGGGCGTGAAGCTGCTCGGACTGATCGGCACGAGGCCCGCGCCTCCCGGCCCCGTGCACCCCGGCGACGTACTCGCCGAGGCCGAGGCCCTGCACGTCCGGCTCGGTGGCCGCGAGGTGCTGTCCGACGTGGACGTCACGGCCCGCGCGGGCGAGGTGCTGGCCCTGGTCGGGCCCAACGGGGCGGGAAAGTCCACCCTGTTGGGCGCGCTCGCCGCCGATCTCCCGGCCGCCGCGGGAGTCGTACGCGTCGACGGTCGCCCGGCGTCCGACTGGTCGGCGCAGGAACTGGCCCTGCGCCGGGCGGTGCTCCCCCAGTCCACCGCGCTCTCCTTCCCGTTCGCGGTCGAGGAGGTCGTACGGATGGGCCGGGCGCCCTGGACCGGACAGGCCGAGGAGTACGCAGAGGAAACAGACGACGCGGCGGTGGCCGCGGCCATGGCGGCGACCGAGGTCACGGACTTCGCGGGGCGGCCCTTCTCCGCTCTCAGCGGCGGTGAGCGGGCCCGGGTGGCGCTCGCCCGGGTGCTCGCCCAGCGCACCCGGCTGCTGCTGCTCGACGAACCGACCGCCGCCCTGGACCTGCGCCACCAGGAACTGGTGCTCCGGGTCTGCCGCGCAAGGGCGCACGCCGGGGACGCGGTGGTCGTGGTGTTGCACGATCTGGGGCTCGCGGCGGCCTACGCGCACCGGGTCGTGATCCTGCGCGCCGGGCGTGCGGTGGCCGACGGACGGCCGGCCGAGGTCTTCACCGACCGACTACTTTCGGACGTCTACCAACAGCAGGTCGAGGTGTTTCCGCATCCACGCACCGGCGAGGTCCTGGTGGCCCCGGTGAGGGGTTCTTGACCGGTCTTTGACCGTTTCGTGGGGGGCGGATTGAGCCACCGTGATCAGGCCGTGGCCCTGCATCGCCAATGAGAGCTGAATCACTGGACGGGCAGCTTTCAGTCAGGTAAGCCTCAGATAAGTTAGGGCAGCCTCACTGTGAACCTATGCCTCCCCTGTGACCTCTTGGAGCCTGTATGCGAGCCGTCCGACTCTCCGTCACCGCCGCCGTGACCGCGGCGGCGCTGGCCGCTGTCACGGGCTGCACCGAGAAGAGCGATGCCTCGGGCGGCGACGACCGCGTCGTCAAGGTGACCGCCACGGACTCCAAGTGCGAGGTGTCGAAGACCGAGTTCCCCGCCGGGCACATCCAGATAGACGTCGAGAACAAGGGCTCCAAGGTCACCGAGGTCTACCTCCTGTTCCCGGACGACCGGATCGTCACCGAGCGCGAGAACATCGGCCCCGGCACCAAGCAGAAGGTCACCGCCGAGGTGAAGGAGGGCGACTACCGGATCGCCTGCAAGCCGGGCATGAAGGGCAAGGGCATCCGTCAGGACGTCACGGCCACCGGCTCCGGCAAGGTCGCCAAGCGCGACCCGCGCCTGGACGCGGCGGTCGCCGCCTACCGCGAGTACGCGCAGGAGCAGGCCGACGAGACCCTGCCCAAGGCGAAGGTCTTCGCGCAGGCGGTCAAGGACGGCGACATCGAGGCCGCGAAGAAGGCGTACGCCGACTCGCGCATCGGCTGGGAGCGGACCGAGCCCGTCGCCGAGTCCTTCGGTGACATCGACCCGAAGGTCGACGTGCGCGAGGACGGTCTGGAGGAGGACCAGGACCCGGAGAAGGACTGGACCGGCTGGCACCGCCTGGAGCGCTCGCTCTGGCAGGACAAGAAGCTCACCGACCGCGACTCCGAGCTCGCCGACCAGCTGATCACCGACCTCACCGACTGGCAGAAGCGGGTCGGCAAGGCCGAGATCACCCCGACCTCGATGGCCAACGGCGCCAAGGAACTCCTCGACGAGGTCGCCACCGGCAAGGTCACCGGCGAGGAGGAGCGCTACTCGCACACCGACCTCGTCGACTTCAAGGCGAACGTCGAGGGCGCGGAGAAGTCGTACGCGCTGCTGAAGCCGGTCGCCTCGGAGAACGACGCGGCGCTGACCAAGGAGCTCGACACACAGTTCGCGGCGCTGAACACGCTGCTCGACAAGTACCGCGAGGACAAGACCTCCTACGTCTTCACGTCGTACGACAAGGTCGGCAAGGCCGATCGCAAGGAGCTCTCCGACGCGGTGAACGCGCTCGCGGAGCCCCTGTCCAAGCTCGCCGCCGCCGTCGTGAAGTAGGACGTGACGTAAGAGGGGCCTGGCGCCATGACGGACACCACGAACACCACGGACACGACGGACACAGGGGAAGCCGCAGAGCCCGGCGGGGGGCGGGGCGCCGACTCCCGTACCCCGTCGCGGCGTTCACTGATCGGCTGGGGCGGTGCCGGGCTCGCGCTCGGGGCCGCCGCGGCCGGCGGTGCGGTGGCGATGGCCCGCAACGGCGACGACGCGGAACCGACCGCGGCCGCGTCGGGCGCCGCGATCGCCTTCCACGGCACGAACCAGGCGGGCATCGCCACCCCGGTGCAGGACCGGCTGCACTTCGCCGCGTTCGACGTGAGGACGACGGACCGGGCCGCGTTCGTCCAGTTGCTGAAGGACTGGACCGAGGCCGCGCGGCGGATGACCGCCGGGCACGCGGTCGGCGAGGGCGCGTACGGCGGTCTGGCCGAGGCGCCGCCGGACGACACCGGTGAGGCACTGGGCCTCAAACCGTCGCGGCTGACCCTGACGATCGGCTTCGGGGCGTCCCTGTTCGACAGGTTCGACCTCGCGGACCGGCGGCCCGAAGCCCTGGTCGACCTGCCGAAGTTCGCGGGCGACAACCTCGACGGGAACCGCAGTGGCGGCGACCTGTGCGTCCAGGCGTGCGCGGACGACCCGCAGGTCGCGGTGCACGCGATCCGCAACCTCGCCAGGATCGGCTTCGGCAAGGTCGTCATCCGCTGGTCCCAACTGGGCTTCGGCAAGACGTCGTCGACGACTCCGGAGGCCCAGACCCCTCGTAACCTCATGGGGTTCAAGGACGGCACCCGCAACATCGCGGGCACCGAGACGGACCGGCTGAAGAAGTTCGTGTGGGTCGAGGAGAAGGACGGCCCGGCATGGATGGTCGGCGGCTCGTACCTCGTGGCCCGGCGCATCCGCATGAACATCGAGACCTGGGACCGTACTTCCCTCCAGGAGCAGGAGGACATCTTCGGCCGTGACAAGGGCGAGGGCGCTCCGGTCGGGAAGGCCAAGGAGCGGGACAAGCCGTTCCTGAAGGCGATGAAACCCGACGCGCACGTACGGCTCGCGCACCCCGACACCAACGCCGGGGCCACACTCCTGCGCCGCGGCTACTCCTTCACCGACGGCACCGACGGCCTCGGCCGCCTGGACGCGGGCCTGTTCTTCCTCGCGTACCAGCGGGACGTACGCAAGGGCTTCATCCCGGTGCAGCGGAGCCTGGCGGCCGACGCGCTCAACGAGTACATCCAGCACGTGGGTTCGGCGGTCTTCGCGGTCCCGCCGGGCGTCCGCGACAAGGACGACTGGTGGGGCCGCGCCCTGTTCTCGAAGGATTCGAAGGAATCCAAGAACTCCACGAACTCCACGAACTCCAAGGAGGCGTAGGCCGTGTTCGCGAACTATCTAATCGGCCTGCGCGAGGGCCTGGAAGCCAGCCTCGTCGTCTGCATCCTCATCGCGTACCTGGTGAAGACGGACCGGCGGGACGCCCTGAAGCCGATCTGGATCGGCATCGCCGTCGCGGTGGGTCTCGCCCTCGGCTTCGGGTGCGCGCTCGAATTCGGTTCCCAGGAGCTGACGTTCGAGGCCCAGGAGGCGCTCGGCGGCTCGCTGTCGATCATCGCGGTCGGCCTGGTCACATGGATGGTCTTCTGGATGCGGCGTACGGCCCGCCATCTGAAGGCCGACCTGCACGGCAAGCTGGACGCGGCGCTGCAGATGGGCACGGGCGCGCTGGTCGCGACCGCGTTCCTGGCCGTGGGACGCGAGGGCCTGGAGACGTCCCTGTTCGTCTGGACGTCCGTACGCGCGTCCAGCGACGGCACCGAGGGCCCGCTGATCGGCGTGCTGCTGGGCATCGCGACCGCGGTCGTGCTCGGCTACCTCTTCTACCGGGGCGCCCTGCGCATCAACCTCGCCAAGTTCTTCACCTGGACCGGCGCCATGCTGGTCGTGGTGGCCGCGGGTGTCCTCGCGTACGGCTTCCACGACCTCCAGGAGGCCGACTTCCTGCCGGGTCTGACGAACAAGGCCTTCGACATCAGCGAGACCATCCCGCCGGACAGCTGGTACGGCACGCTCCTCAAGGGCGTCTTCAACTTCCAGCCCGATCCGACGGTCCTCCAAGTCGTCGTGTGGTCCCTGTACTTGGTGCCGACCCTCGCCTTCTTCCTGACCCCCGCACGGCCTGGCAAGGAAAAGGCGAAGCCGGCCGCGCCGGTGCGCGAAGAGGTCTGAAGAGGCCCGAAGAAGAGGCCCGGGAAGAGATCCGCGAAGAGGTCCGGGAAAAGTTCCGACGGGGACGTTTGGGGACATGGCGGGGCGCGCCGGATCACAGTGCGGGCGCGGTTACGTGATCCCGCCGTCCGCGTGCTCCCCGGCCCCGGTAGGGTTCCCCTCCGGGAAGGGGAAGGTGACGGTACCGATGAGCAGGGATCACGGCCCTCGTAGGCCTCGCAGGCTTGGCCGGAGCGCGCTGACGGCGGCCTCGGTGACCGTGCTGTCGGTGACGGCGAGCGGATGCGTGGTGGTGCACGGGGAACGGGAGGTCCTCCCCGGGGCCACGAAGACCGAGGCCGCGCGTGCGCTCAAAGACTTCACGGCCGCCTACAACGAGGCCAACGGCGCCAACGACCCGTCCCTGGACGCGGACCGGGTCACCGGTGCCCTCGGGGACATCGACGGCGCGAAGCTCAAGGCCGGCAGCACGAACCAGCCGGGCGGCAACCCGAACTACGTGCCGCTGAAGCTGAGCGACACCGAGTTCACGATCCCGAAGAAGGCGGGCTGGCCGCGCTGGTTCGTCACCGACTCGAAGGCCAACAAGGGCCGCGGTGAGGACCGTTGGCTGCTGGTGTTCACCCGTGGCGGTGCCGACGACGTGTGGCAGGTCTCGTATCTGACGATCGTCGCCGCCGAAGAGGTGCCGGACTTCAAGAAGGACCAGGACGGCTGGGCGGAACCGGTCACGGCGACCGCGGCGGACCTGGCGGTCGCGCCCGGGAACCTCCCCCAGGACTACGCGACCTACCTCAAGGACGGCGGGGACACCTTCGCCGCGGGCACCCACACCACGAAGTGGCGCTCCGACCGCACGAAGAGCGCGAGCCGCCCCGGCCTCGCCCAGCAGTACATCGACGAGCCCCTGGCCTCCGGCGACTACGCCCCGGTGGCCCTGCGCACCACCACAGGCGGCGCCCTCGTCTTCTTCACCACCCGCCACTACCAGAAGCAGACAGCGGCCCAGGGCGTCCCCATCAACGTCACCAACGCCGACGTCAAGGCCCTCATGACCGGCGAACCAAAACAGTCCCTCACCCTGGAGTCCATCTCCAACCAGGCAGTCCTGGACCCGTCCAAGGACGCCGCGAACCAACAGGTGGAGTTCCTGGGCAGGATTCAGGGCCTGACGGCGGCGAAGGGCGAGTAGGCAGAGAGGGCGCCCCACCTGTTGAGGAGCGTGGGCCACCTGTTCCTGTTCAGGAGCGTGGGCCACCTGTTCAGGGGCGCGGGGAACTGCGCAGTCTTCTGGCTTTCAGGGGCGGGGGGCTGGAGGCTGGGGCGTCAGCCCCGAAGGGGCCACGCCGCAACATGTTCCCGCTCCACCCCGGCATACCGAGCACACTCATCGGTAAGCACCTCGAGCAACGACAACGGATCCGGCAGCGCGTGCTCCGGCCCCCGCGCCCACTCCACCGTCAACTCCCCCGCCAACCGTGCCGGAGGCACCAGCACATAGGACCCACGGCAGTGCCACCGCAACCCCGGATGCTCATCCATCGTCTCCGGATGACAGTCAAGCTCGCACGGCCACCACTCGTCCTCGTCCTCGGGCGTACCACGCGTAGCCGTGAAGAAGAGCATCCGGTCGCCCCCGGACACCGCGACGGGCCCGACCTCGACACCGAGGGCGAGCAACCGCTCCAGCGCCTCCTGCCCCGCCTCCAGCGGAACGTCCAGAACGTCGTGCACCATGCCGGTCGCGGTGATGAAGTTGGCCAGCGGCTGATGCCGGGCCCACCGCTCGATCTGCGCCCGGTCGGTCGTGGACTGCGTCTGCCAGGCGAACGACACGGGGTGCCGCGCGGGGGTGGGACACCCGACACGGTCACAGGAACACCGGTATGCGGAGGGATGGGCGGCGGGCGCGAGTGGCAGCCCGGCTCCGGCGGCGGCAAGCAGCAGTTCCTCACGTCCCGAGGAGTCGTCTCCCGAGTCCGTACGAGGCCGTCGGCCACGCAGCCACTGGGAGATCCTGCCCTGCCCGCCCGAGCGGCGGCCCATCTCTGCGCTCATCGATCCCCTCGCCCTGGCTGTTGTGCGGACAGCATGCCCTATGGTCCCACCATCCTGCGTCACGGGGGGCCGGAGCCCACATCCGGGGTAGGCGGGACGATGCCCGACCGGGCCATCGATCGAGTGTCATTGCATACTTTGAGACGATTTGCCCGCCTACGGTGTCGGCATGGTCACACGGTCTGCGCTGACGGGTATCGCGGGTCTCACGTCGCTGGCCCTCGTGGGACAGGGCAGTGCGATCGCTCCGCCCGAATGGGGCGCCGGCCCGCTGACGGTGTCCGCACTCCCCCGCATCGTCCACACCGCGCACCGCGGCGGCGCCCGGGAGGTGCCGGAGAACAGCATGTCGGGCCTCGTGGCCGCGTACGAGCGCGGTACGGCCCAGGTGCTCGACCTGGACACCCGGATGCTGCGCGACGGGACCGTGGTGGTCATGCACGACGCGACCCTGAACCGCACGACCCACATGGGCGGTCCGGTGCACGCGCTCGACCGGCGGGACTGGGAGGGGGTCCGGCTCCGCCCCGAGGACGGGCTGCCGGGGAGCTGGCGCTCCGAGCGGCCGCCGACGCTCGCCCAGGTGCTGGACCGTTTCGGCGGTCGGGTGGTGCTGATGCTGGAGGCCAAGGACCCGCGGAGCCTGCCGGCCCTCGCCACGATGATCAGGTCACGCGGCCTGACCCGCTCGGTGCTGGTCAACTCCAACCACCCGGCGGTGGCACGGCGGGCCCACCGCATGGGCCTGGTCTCGCAGTTGTGGCGGTCGGCACGGCAGATGCGCACGGACCGGCCCGAGCGGTGGCGGTCGTTCGTGGAGGTCCTGGACGTGGACCACAAGGCCCGCGACCGCGATCTCGTACGAGCGGTCAGGTCCGGCATCCCCCGGGTGTGGGCGCACACCGTGGTGACCCCGGCACAGCGCGACCGCGCCCTCGCGCTCGGCTGCGACGGGATCATCACGGACGCGCCGGGACGGCTGGCGCGGGCGGAGGGCCGGTGGGCCGGCGGTCAGCGGGCGGCGGGCCCACGTGGCGCGAGGCCATAGAGGGCGTACTCGACGAGCTTGTCCGTGTACTCGTACGTGATGGGGCCCGTGTACTGGAGCCAGCGCTGGGCGAGCGGCGAGACGAAGAGTTCCAGGGCGATGCGCGGGTCGATGTCGCTGCGCACGGCCCCCTGCTCCTGGGCAGCGCGCAGACGCTTCACATACAGCTGGAGCTGGGGTTCGAGGAGCTTGCCGACGAACTCCCGGCCGACCTGTTCGTTGACGACGCCCTCGGCCGCCAAGGCCCGTGACGGGGCCTCGAAGGTGGGGTCGAGCAGTTCGTCGACCGTGGCCCTCAGCACCAGCTTGAGGTCGGCCTCGATGTCGCCGGTGTCGGGGATCTCGTACTCCGCCCCCTCCCCGATGACCTCCGGCCGGGCGGCCGCCTCCGCCGCCTGGGCGCTCAGGTCGATGAACGCCTCCAGCAGGACGTCGGCCTTCGACGACCACCACCGGTAGATCGTCTGCTTGCCGACGCCCGCGCGTGCGGCGATGCCCTCGATGGTGGTCTTGGGGTAGCCGACCTCGGTCACGAGCGCGAGGGCGGCGTCGTAGATCGCCCGCCGGGACTTCTCGCTGCGGCGGCTGGAGTCGGGGGCGGGCTTCTGCGGGGGCTGGGCGGACGTATGAGCCATACGCCCAAATCTACCAGCCAGACAAGACGCTCCGTCTCGCGGAACGACGCTTCTCGCCCCCGCCGCCCCTACCCATTCCCTTCCCCTGGGGGCTGACGCCCCCAGACCCCCACTTGAACTTCAGCCCCTCCGGCGCTTGAGGAGCGGGGGTTCGGGGGCGGAGCCCCTGAGTAGTGACGGGAATGGGTAGGGGCGGCGGGGGCGGAAAACAACCCGTTCGGCTCCCGCCGGGAGGCCCGCTCGCGGCGCACCATGGGCACCAACTGCCCCCGCGGTACCGGTAAGGAGCCCTCCTTGCAGCTTCCCCGCCGCGCCACACCCCGGCGCTACCTGATGTGCCCACCCGCACACTTCGAGGTCACGTACTCCATCAACCCATGGATGGACCCCGCCAAGCCCGTCGACGTCCCCCTCGCCGTCGCCCAGTGGGAAGACCTCCGCGACCGCTACCGCACCCTCGGCCACACCGTCGAGGAACTGACCCCTCGCCGCGGCCTGCCCGACATGGTGTTCGCGGCGAACGGCGCGACCGTCGTCGACGGCCGGGTCCTGGGCGCCCGGTTCGCCTTCCGCGAGCGGGAACCGGAGGCCGAGGCCCACCTGGACTGGTTCCGCACGAACGGCTTCGACCGCGTCCACGAACCGGTCCACATCAACGAGGGCGAGGGCGACTTCGCCGTCACCGCCTCGTACGTGCTCGCCGGACGCGGCTTCCGGGCCAGCCCCCTCTCGCACGGCGAGGCGCAGGAGTTCTTCGGGCGGCCGGTGATCGGGCTCGACCTGGTCGACCCCCGGTACTACCACCTGGACACGGCCCTCGCCGTACTCGACGACGCGACGGACCAGGTCATGTACCACCCGCCGGCCTTCTCCCCCGGCAGCCGCGGGGTACTGCGCCGGCTCTTCCCGGACGCCCTCCTTGCGGGCGACGAAGACGCGGCGGCGCTCGGCCTGAACGCCGTCTCCGACGGTCTGCACGTGCTGCTTCCGCAGTCCGCGACGGGCCTCTTCGACCCGCTCAGGGAACGGGGGTACGAGCCGATCGGCATGGACCTCAGCGAACTCCTCAAGGGCGGCGGCAGCGTGAAGTGCTGCACGCAGGAGCTACGCGTCTGAGCTCTCGCCCGCGCCCTGGGCCGGAGACAGGGGCGGGGGCGGCCAGGCGTCGCCCCAGTCCGCGTCGCGGGCCGCCTTGTAGAGGAGGCCGTGGCGCTTCGTCACGGTCGAGCGACGCAACTGCTCCTCGGTCTCGCACAGGTCGAGGAGCACCTGCCCCTTGCGGATCTGCGGCCGCCGTACGACCCGGGAGGCGGCCGGGGTCACCGGGAAGCGGGTGGCGGCGACATAGCTGAACTTCTCGTCCTCGTACGCCAGTGAGCCGCCCTTGACCTGCCGGTGCAGCGAGGAACGGCTGACCCGGGCCGAGAAGTGGCACCAGTCCTCGCCGGGGACGATCGGGCAGGCGGCGCTGTGCGGACAGGGGGCGGCGACGTGGAAGCCGGCGCCGACGAGACGGTCGCGGGCCTCGATGACGCGGGCGTAGCCGTCCGGTGTGCCGGGTTCGATGATCACGACGGCCTGTGCGGCGGTGGCGGCGGCGTCCACGACGGCGGTGCGGGCCTGATCGGTGAGCTCGCCGAGGACGTACGACACCGTGACGAGATCAGTGCTCTCGATGGTGAGCGCCGCTCCGATACGAGAGCGGTGCCACTCCGCGGACTTCAGCAGCGGGTTCCGCGAGGCGAGTTCACGGCCGAGGGCGAGTGCGGGTTCGGCCCAGTCGAGCACGGTCACCGGCCGCTCCTCGGGCCAGGTGGCGTTGACGGCCCAGGTCGCCGCGCCCGTCCCGCCGCCCACGTCCACATGGCTGCCCGGTGCCCACTCGGGCACGACGTCCGCGAAGGCGTCCAGCGCGGCGCGTACGGCCTCGAAGGTCGCGGGCATCCGGTACGCGGCGTACGCGGCCACGTCCGCGCGGTCGCGCAGGATCGGGGCGTCGGTCGGGGTGGTCCCCCGGTAGTTCACGATCAGCCGTTCGACGGCCTGTGCGGCCGCTTTCGTCGGCAACCCGTCGAGCAGCCCCGCCAGGGCCACACGCAGGGTCTCGGCTGGGGAAACGGGGGCGGTCACGGGGGAATTCTACGAGGGGCGCCGGAGTGGGTCGGGTGAGCGGTGCTCTCCGACGAGAGCGCCGCTCACAAACCGGCACGGCATCCACGGTCGAGAGCACCGCTCACAAACCGGCGCACCGCTCACGCCCCCCGTACCGCCCGTGCCAGTCGTGTCGCCGCTGCCGCCCGGGGGCCGCTGTCCGGGGGCCGTCGGCGCGGATGGACCGTGTTCGCCAGGAGCACCAGGAACGTGTCCGTCGACGGGTCGAGGACCAGCGACGTACCCGTGAAGCCCGTGTGGCCCGCGGCACCGTGGCCGGCCAGCTCGCCCATGAACCAGGGCTGGTCGAGGGCGAAGCCGAGGCCGGGAGGGGAGAGGAGGAGTTCGACGTAGTCGGGGCCGAGGATGCGGGCGGTGCCGTACGAGCCGCCCGCCAGCAGCGTGCGGCAGAAGACCGCCAGGTCGCCGGCCGTCGAGAAGAGGCCCGCGTGGCCCGCGATTCCGCCCAGCGCCCAGGCGTTCTCGTCGTGGACCTCGCCCCGCAGCATCCCCCGGTCCGCCTTGGCCCACGGCCGCCGCTGGTCCTCGGTGGCGGCCGCGTCCGGGCGGGGTCCGAACCCGGTGGCCGTCATTCCGAGCGGCCGGGTGATGCCGTCCCGGACCAGGACGTTCAGTCGGCGCCGGGTGATCCGTTCGAGGACGTGCTGGAGGATCAGCATGTTGAGGTCCGAGTAGGCGTACGCGCTGCCGGGCGCGGTCAGCGGCTCCTCGGCGCGCAGCAGGGCGAGCCGTGCCCTGTCGTCCCGGCAGTCGTACAGCGGGAGTTCGGGGCGCAGCCCGGAGGTGTGGGTGAGCAGGTGCCGCACGGTGATGCCGTACTCGGCGGCCGCGGTGAAGTCCGGAAGGTACGCCCCGACCCGCGCGTCGATGCCGAGCGTGCCGCGCTCCAGCTGCTGCACGGCGGCCACGCTCGTGAAGAGCTTCGTGAGGGAGGCCAGGTCGAAGACGGTGTCCGCGGTCATCGGGACGCGGGCCTCGCGGGGCAGCTCGACGCCCGTGTCGGTGACCTCGTCGTACGCGGAGTACCGCACCGCCCAGCCCGCCGCCTCCTCGACGGCGATCACGGGCCCGCGTCCGGCGACCAGTACGGCGCCCGGGGCCCAGGGCCGGTCCCCGTCGGTGAGCCGCCGGAACTCCCGTACGAGACGGTCGAGTTCGTCGGCGTCGAGCCCGGCACGTTCCGGTGTGCCGAGGCGCAGTCTCGGTGCGCTCAGCTCTCTGCTCCCTTCACGTCCGCCTGTCTCCGCCAGGGACGGCACAGTCCCACGAAGCAGCCGACGGCGACCAGTGAACACGCCAACTGGACGACGGCCATCGGGACCGCGGTGTGTTCCCCGGCGATGCCCACGAGGGGTGTGGCGAGCGCGCCGACGAGAAAGGAGGAGGTGCCGAGCAGCGCGGAGGCGGAGCCCGCGGCGTGCCGGGTGCGCATGAGGGCGAGGGCGTTGGTGTTGGGCATGCACAGGGTCATCGCGGACATGAGGACGAAGAGGCCGACGGCGATCGGGACGAGGCCCACCTCGCCGAGGACCCCGCTCGACATCAGCAGCAGCGCGGCCGAGGCGGTGGTGATGATCCCGAGGCCGACCGCGAGCACCTTGTCGAGGCTGACCCTGCCGACGAGCAGCTTGCCGTTGATCTGGCCGACGGCCACGAGTCCGATGGAGTTGACGCCGAAGAGGATGCTGTACGTCTGCGGGGAGGCGCCGTAGAGGTCTTGGATCACGAACGGCGACGCGCTTATGTATGCGAAGAGCGCCGCGAAGGCGAAGCCGCCCGTGAGCATGTAGCCGGTGAAGACGCGGTCGGCGAGCAGGCCGCGCATGGTGCGCAGCGCTTCGACGGTGCCGCCGCTGTGGCGGTGCTCGGGCGCGAGCGTCTCGGGGAGCATCCGCCAGACGACGACTGTCAGCACGACCCCGATGGCGGTCAGGATGTAGAAGACGCCCCGCCAGTCGGTGATCCGCAGCACCTGTCCGCCGATGAGCGGCGCGATGATCGGCGCGACCCCGGAGATCAGCATGAGCGTGGAGAAGAAGCGGGCCATGTCGACGCCGTCGTAGAGGTCGCGTACGACGGCGCGTGCGATCACGATTCCGGCGGCGCCCGCGAGGCCCTGGAGCAGCCGGAAGGCGACGAGGAGTTCGATGGTGGGCGCGAAGGCGCACACGGCGGTGGCGACGACGTAGACGAGCAGTCCGACGATCAGCGGCCGTCTGCGCCCCCACTTGTCGCTCATCGGGCCGACGACCAGTTGCCCGAGCGCCATGCCTGCGAGGCACGCGGTGAGGGTCAGCTGCACGGTGGCCGCGGACGCGTGGAGCGCGTCGGTGACCTCCGGGAGCGCCGGGAGGTACATGTCGATGGACAGCGGCGGTACGGCGGTGAGCCCGCCGAGGACGAGGGTGACCAGGAGTCCCACGGAACGGCGGGCCTCCGGTGGCGGTACCGGCGCCGCCGCGGCGGCGGTCGCGGTCTCTTCGGTGACCGCGTCGGTGACCGCCTCGGTGACGGCCGCGCTCGGTATGTGCCCCTCCGGGCCGTCCTGGTCCCGCGTGGTGCGGCCACGCTCGGACATGCGCCCCTCCCTGCTTGTGGAATACGCCACCTATGCTCTCAGCTCGTACAGGTGGTCGAGACCATCGCGTTCGAGTCGTCCGTGACGTTCGGGTCGTCGGACACCGGGTGATCGTGCTCACGGAGCGAGGGGTTGGGATGGCGGGAGAACGTGTGCGGTGGGGCGTGCTGGCCACCGGTGGGATCGCCGGGGCGTTCACGGCGGATCTGATCGATCTGCCGGACGCCGAGGTGGTCGCGGTGGCCTCACGCACCGAGGAGTCGGCGAAGGCGTTCGCGGAGCGGTTCGGAATCCCCCGGGCGTACGGCGACTGGGAGAGCCTCGCGGCGGACGAGGACGTGGATGTCGTGTACGTCGCGACTCCGCCCTCGGCGCACCGGGCGGCGGCCGGGCTCTGTCTTGAAGCGGGCCGGAACGTGCTGTGCGAGAAGGCCTTCACGCTGAACGCGCGCGAGGCGGAGGAGCTGGTCGGCCTCGCGAAGGAGCGCGGGAGCTTCCTGATGGAGGCCATGTGGATGTACTGCAACCCGCTGATCCGGCGGCTGAAGGCGCTGGTCGACGAGGGGACGATCGGTGAGGTCCGCACGGTGCAGGCCGACTTCGGCATTTCGGGGCCCTTCCCTCCCACCCACCGGCTGCGCGATCCGGCGCAGGGCGGCGGCGCACTGCTCGACCTGGGCGTCTATCCGGTGTCGTTCGCGCACCTGCTGCTCGGCGAGCCCTCGGAGGTGACGGCGAGAGCGGTGCTCTCCGACGAGAGCGTCGATCTCCAGACGGGGATGCTGCTCTCCTGGGAGAGCGGCGCTCTCGCTTCGTTGCACTGCTCTCTCGTGGGTGACCTGTCGACCTCCGCCTCGGTCACCGGATCCGCGGGCCGTATCGACATCCCGTCCGGCTTCTTCCACGCCGACCGCCTCGTACTGCACCGCGACGGCCGCGACCCGCAGGAGTTCACCGCGAGCGCGACCGACGGCACCCACGCCAGCCTCAAGCACGAGGCCGTCGAGGTCATGCGCTGCCTCCAGGCCGGCGAGACCGAGTCCCCTCTGGTCCCCCTCGACGGCACCCTGGCAGTCATGCGAACGCTCGACGCGGTACGGGACCGCGTCGGCGTCACGTATCCGGGCGAGGTGGCGCCCCTTTAGGGGCGCGGGGAACTGCGCAGTCTTTCAGGGGCGCGGGGCCGTGACATTTGCGGCTCCGCCGCGGGGCGCGACCAGCCACATCCGGCCCGCGGCCGACGAACCACCCGCAGCCCCCCACCCCTCCCGCCGAAGGCGCTACGCGGGCTTCAGCCCCTGATCCCCCACCTCGGTGACAAATGACGCGGCTGTCGTGATCGCAGCCCCGGGCGTGGTCACGGCGGCCACCGTCTTGAAGTCCACCCGGGCCAGCTCCCGCCCGAGGCGAACCGTCGAATACCCCCGATGCCCGTTGTAGTGCTTCATGTGCGGGTTGGCGGCAAGATAACCCGCCCAGTTGGCGGGCCGGGCGGCCCCGTTCTGCCCACTGCTGATCGACGTGGCGACAACCTCCGTACCCAGCGTCCGCGACCCCGGGTCGGCGAAGTCCCGCTTGATGTCGAAGGCGTACGACACATGGACGTCGCCGGTGAGCACCATCAGGTTCTCCACACCGGCCGCCTCGGCGCCCGCGAGGAGCCGCCGACGCGAGGCGGGGTAACCGTCCCAGGCGTCCATGCTGAGGGTGGTGTTGCCGGCGGTGGCGTGATTGCGGCGGGCGAAGACGACCTGCTGCGGAACGACGTTCCACAGCGCGTTCGACCGCTTCCAGCCGTCGATGAGCCACCGCTCCTGGGCGAGCCCCGGCAGGGTCTGCGACTCGGCCTCCGACTCGGGGGTGGGCGTCTTCCAGCCGTCGCCGTTCGCCTGGTCGGTGCGGTACTGCCGGGTGTCGAGGATGTCGAACTGCGCGAGCCGCCCCCAGTTCAGACGCCGGTAGAGCCGCATGTCGGGGCCCTCGGGCCGCTGCGGGTGGCGCAGCGGCAGGTTCTCCCAGTACGAGCGGTACGCGGCGGCGCGGCGCAGCAGGAACTCCTCCGGCGGCACGTCGTTCTCGGGGATGTCGTCCGCGTAGTTGTTCTCGGTCTCGTGGTCGTCCCAGGTGACGACGAAGGGGTGCGCGGCGTGCACGGCCCGCAGGTCGGGGTCGGTCTTGTAGAGGGCGTACCGCAGCCGGTAGTCCTCCAGCGTGATCGTCTCCCGGTTGAATATGTCGGGCAGCACGCGGTCGGTGTAATTGCGTACGCCGCCCACGGAGTTGACCGCGTACTCGTACAGGTAGTCGCCGACGTGGAAGACCACGTCGACGTCGTCCTCGGCGAGATGGCCGAACGGGGTGAAGTACCCGTCGTGGTACGCCTGGCAGGAGACCACGGCCAGCGTCAGTTCGGAGACGCCCGAGCGGGACGAGGGCGCGGTGCGCGTACGACCGGTCTCGCTGACCCAACTGCCCACGCGGAAGCGGTAGTAGAAGACCCGGTCGGAGTCGAGGTGGCCGACCTCGACGTGTACGGAGTGGTGGAACTCGGGGTGGGCGACGGCCGCGCCGCGTCTGACGACGTGTCGGAAACGTTCGTCGCGGGCCAACTCCCAGCGCACGGTGACGCGTTGCGACGGGAGACCGGAGTCGGCCTGGAACGGGGCGGGCGCGAGCCGGGTCCACAGCAGCACGGAGGCGGCCTGCGGGTCACCGGAGGCGACGCCGAGCGTGAAGGGGTTCTCGGTGATCTTCGCCGCGTCGAGTTCCGCGGCACCCGCCACGCCCGCGGTCGGCAGGTTGGTGGCGAAGGCGAGCGCGGCGGCCGCGCCCGTGACGGTGAGGAAACGGCGGCGTCCGAGGTGACGGGCGGCGGCGCGGAGTTCGGGGGCGTGCTGCGACAGTTGCTGGTGGCCTGCGGGTGTCATCTGGCCTTCCCCTGACTGTTGTTGTACTTGATATTGGAGTGGTCAGATTCGACGCCGGACTGTCACGTACACAACAGTCAGATGTCGGACAGATGAGGTCCGTATGGCGGAAGATCGCCTGTCCTCACGTACGCTGCTGGGCCATGAACGCCATGGGAACGAAGATCGCGATCGTGACGGGAGCGGGCTCGGGGATCGGCCGGGCCGTGGCCGTGGAACTGCTGCGCACCGGCTGGTCGGTGGCGCTCGCGGGCCGCCGCGCGGAGCGCCTGGAGGAGACGGCGGCGCTCGCGGAGACTGCACGCGCGGGGCAGCCGGCCGCGACGGACAGCACGCCCCTGTGTGCGCGCACCGATGTCTCGCGGCCCGACGAGGTGGCCGCGCTCTTCGCCGCCGTACGGGACCGCTTCGGGCGGCTCGACCTCCTCTTCAACAACGCGGGCACCTTCGGTCCCGGCGGAGTCCCGTTCGAGGAGCTGCCGTACGAGGCCTGGCGGCACGTGGTCGGCACCAACCTCGACGGGGCGTTCCTGTGTGCGCAGGCGGCGTACCGGCAGATGAAGGAGCAGGATCCGCAGGGCGGCCGGATCATCAACAACGGCTCGATCTCGGCGCACACGCCCCGCCCGCAGTCGGCCGCGTACACGGCGACCAAGCACGCGCTGACCGGCCTCACGAAGTCCCTGTCGCTGGACGGGCGGCCGTACCGGATCGCCTGCGGGCAGATCGACATCGGCAACGCGGCGACGGACATGACCGAGCGGATGCAGACGGGGGCGCTGCAGGCGAACGGGGAGGTGGCGCCCGAGCCGGTGATGGACGTGGCGGACGTGGCTCGTACGGTGCGGCACATGGCGGAGTTGCCGTTGGAGGCGAATGTGCAGTTCGCAACGGTTCTCGCTACCGCGATGCCGTTTGTGGGGCGGGGGTAGGCTGCCGCCGGCCGTGGGGAAGGTGCGGGCCGACTGTGGCTGGTCGCGCCCACGCGGCGGAGCCGCACATCGATACAGCCCCGCGCCCCTGAAGGGGCGCGGCTCAGCTGGTCAATCTGCACAAACGGAGGGGCTACCTCCGCGGCATCTCGGCCGGTTACGGGCCTATGCTCGACACTCCTCCACCAGAACTTCACACTTGGAGCACAGGACTTCCGTGCCACACCTCTGGGGGGAGGCGGCAGCCGTTCCGGCGGCTCGGGTGGGGGGATCCCGCGTGGGACCGCGGGATTGCGACCCGGGCCACGGAACGGCTGCCCACCAATCCGGGTGAGAGCCCGTGCGTCCGCCGCTCAGCGGCCCAGCGCGTCGTCGATCTCGGTCAACTGCCCTGCGGTGAGCGGGCCTTGGGCGAGTGCGCCCGCGTTCTCCTCCGCCTGTGCGACCGAGCGGAAGCCGGGGATGGGCACGGTGCGCGGGCTGCGGGCCCACAGCCAGGCGAGGGCGCCCTGGGCGAGCGTACGGCCGTCACTGGTGAGGACGGACCGGAGGGCGTCGACGCGCGCGAGCCACTCGGGGTCGGCGCCGCCGCCGTCGCCGAAACCGGGGAGCCAGGCGGGCGGCCGGCTGCGGATGTCGCCCGCTTCGAGGGGCCGGCCGGGCCCGCGCCTGCCGGTCAGCAACCCCATCGCCAGCGGACTGCGGTTGATGCTCGCCAGCCCCGACTCCGCACAGAGCGCGAGCATTTCGGGCGCGTCCTGGAGGACGTTGAGGCGGTGCTGCACGGCCGCGCAGTGCTCGCCCTCGGCGAAGACCGCGGCCCGCTCCGGGTCGTCGGTGCTCCAGGCGTACGCACGGACGAGCCCCTCCCGGACGAACTCCTCGCAAACGTCCCGGAGTTGGGCCGCGCGCTCCGGGTCGGCGTCGGAGATGTGGAGCTGGTAGAGGTCGATGCAGTCGGTGTCCAGCCGTCGCAGTGAGGCGGTCAGCGCGCGTCGGGCGTACTCCGGGGAGTCGTCACTGCCCACGGCGAGCCGGCGCTCCTCGTCGATGACGTTGCCCCACTTGGTCGCGACGACGACGTCGGACCGCCGCTTGCCGAGCGCCCGCGCGAGGACACGCTCGCTGTGCCCGGTGCCGTACGCGTCCGCCGTGTCGAAGAAGGTGACACCGAGGTCGAGAGCACGACGGATCGCCCGTACGGACTCGTCGTCGTCGACCTTGCCCCAGCCGAGGGGCTGTCCGTCGGGTCTCGCCCACTCACCGCCGATGGCCCAGCAGCCGAAACCGAGGGCGCTCACCTCGATACCGCTGCGCCCCAGAGTCCTGCGTCCGTCGTCGCTCCACGTGTTCCCGCTGCTCTCCATGCCCATGGACGCTAGGAGTTGGAGTACACGCGAGGGCAAGACCGCGGGGGCAGGACTTGCGGGGGGGGCAGGGGGCAGGACCGCGACGGCGGTATCGCGGCTGCCGTTACGCCTGGCCGGTCTCGAAGCGGGAGATCCTGCCGCCGCCGTCGACGGTGAAGCTCCACCGCGTCCTCATCTCGCCCCAGGCGTCGTTGCTGTAGCGGGCGAGGAGGGCGAGGCCGCCGCCCGACTCGTTGTCGACCTCCATATGGCCGTGGGAGTCGAAGATCTCCCGCTCGGTCCACTCGTCGAGGTCGCGGTCCGAGCCGTCGTCGGACATCGTCGCGTCGGGCGTCAGGACGGCCCGGAAGGCGTCCCGGTCATGGGCGTTCACGGCGCTGACGAAGTCCCGGACGGCCGGGTTGCTCAGCTTGGCTACCTGAATCGTCATGGACGTCAGACTCACACCACCTGGCCGCCCCCGCCACCCGAACGGCGGCGCGGGCCAGGACCCGGGCGGCTGTTCGGTGCGACGGTGGGCAGGCGGCGTACGAGACAAAAGGAGCCGTTCGCGTGAGAACGGCCGACTGGAACGCCGGCCGGGACACCAGCCGGGACATCCGAGGAGTGACGAGAACCGTGACCTCTTTCGACCGACGCGACCTGGGACTGCTGCTGCTCCGCCTCGGCACGGGCGGGGTGCTCGCGGCGCACGGTACGCAGAAGCTCTTCGGCTGGTTCGGCGGGGGCGGGCTCTCCGGGACCGGCCAGTTCATGGAGTCCGTGGGGTACGCGCCCGGCAGGGCGAGCGCGGCCGCGGCGGGCCTGGCGGAGGCGGGCGGCGGCACGCTCCTCGCGCTGGGCCTCGCGACCCCGGCGGCCGGCGCCGCCGCGGCCGGGGCCATGGCGGGCGCGTCGGCGGTGCACGCACCGAACGGCTTCTTCAACCAGAGCGGCGGCTACGAACACGCCGCGTCCCTGGGTCTCGCGGCGGCGGGCCTCGCCGTCACGGGCCCCGGCCGGCTCTCCCTGGACCACGCCCTCGGCCACGCGGTCGACCGGGGCTGGATGGTGCCGGTAGCCCTCGCGGGCACGGCGGCCGCGACGCTGGCCGTGGTGGGGCTCCGCAGCAAGCGGCTGCGGAGCGAGAAGGAGGGCGAGCAGGGCGAGTTGTTCGACGAGGACAGCATGTCGTACAGCGCTTAGGACGGCTCAGGACCGTTCGGGCACTGCTCAGAACCGCTTGGGACGCGGTCGGTCACCGACACCCGCCCTGGTGCGCCCCGCCGCGTGACAGGCTGATCGTCATGAGCGACGACGATCTCTGGGAGTCCATCGACCGTCTCCAGGAACGGCTGGCGAGCTCCCAGCCGGCCCGTCCACACCAAGAGGCCCTGCTCCTGCGGATGCTGAAGCTCTCGGAGGAGGTCGGCGAGGTCGCCGAGGCGGTGATCGGCGCCACCGGGCAGAACCCGCGCAAGGGCGTCTCCCACACCTGGGACGACGTCCAGTCCGAGCTGTGCGACGTGATCATCACGGCCGCGGTGGCCCTGCGGACACTGACACCGGAGACTCGCGAGGTGT
Source organism: Streptomyces sp. NPDC033178 (assembly GCF_055577685.1). Classification (NCBI taxonomy): domain Bacteria; kingdom Bacillati; phylum Actinomycetota; class Actinomycetes; order Kitasatosporales; family Streptomycetaceae; genus Streptomyces; species Streptomyces sp. NPDC033178. The sequence continues at coordinate 31,710 of NZ_JBVIPT010000022.1, read as the reverse complement.
TCGCCGCACACCTGGCGCGCGTGACGAACCGCTCGCTGAACCCGTGACGCTCCACGCGGGAAACGCAGGAAACTGGGGAAACGCAGGAAACGCCGTACACCGTACGGTCGTTGGGGAGCGCCGGCCTCAGGACGAATCTCCGTAGAGGTCGGCGATCGCGGCGGCGCGGTTGCGCAGGGCGGTGCGCAACGACTGCGGGGCCAGGGCCTCCGCGTCCGTGCCGAGCTGCCACAGCGCCCATTCGGCGTGCCGGGAGTCCTGGAAGGTCACCTCCAGCCGCAGCCGGCCGTCCGCGTCGGGTGCTTCCGCTTCTTTCGCTTCTTCCGCTTCTTCCGCCCGGACGGCCAGCGCGGTGTCCAGCAGGTCCTCCCGCCGTGCCGGGTTCACCCGTACCAGCACGGTGATGTGGTCGCTGCCGGAGAGAAACCGCGCGGAGCGCTCCCGCCAGATGCGGTCCAGATCGACCTGGTTCGGCCGCTGTGCCGGTTCGGGGAGTTCCTCGGCGGCCAGCACCCGCGACAGCCGGTAGGTGCGGTCCGCGCCGGATCTCGTGGCCAGCAGGTAGGCCCGGTCGCGCGCGGTGACCAGGCCGATCGGGTCCACCGTGCGCCACTGCGGCGGCCGGCCCGTGGCCGCGTAGTGGATACGCAGCTTGTGTCCGGCGAGCACCGCGCGCCTGACCTCGATCATGGTGGTGTCGGGTACTTCCTCGGTGACCAGCCGACGTGCGAGCAGGTCGGTCTCCGGGTCGACGAGAAATCGCCGGGCCGCGTCGCTCGCGGTGACCCGGTGGCCTTCGGGCAGCGCGTCGACCACCTTCCGCATGGCCGAGGCGAGCGCCGAGCCGAGGCCGAACGCCTGCTCGCCGCGCCCCGATCCGGCGGTCAGCAGGGCGAGGGCCTCGTCGTGGTTCAGTCCGGTGAGCTCGGTCCGGAAACCGGGCATCAGCGCGAACCCGCCGTGCCTGCCGCGTTCGGCGTAGACCGGGACGCCGGCCGCGGACAGTGCCTCGATGTCGCGCAGCACGGTGCGGGTGGACACCTCCAGCTCGCGGGCCAGCGTGTCCGCGGTCAGCCGGCCGCGCCGGCGCAGCAGCAACACCAGGGAGACCAGCCGGTCGGCGCGCATACGAGAACGCTACCGAATACATGACTGAGGGTGTCGTGATTTGTTGCGAGGCTCGTCAGCACGACGTCGAAGACACGACACCGAAGACACGACGTCGAAGTGTGCGGCTGCCGGGCCGAGGGCCGTACGTACTCCCCATGAATCGAATGGAGCTGACGTGGCAGCTGATGTGACAGTGGAACGGACGGCGGTCAACCCGGTGACGTGGTCGGTGGAGATGGGGTTCAACCAGGGCGAGGTCGTCTCCGGGCACACCCGCACCCTGTACATCTCGGGGCAGACCGCGATGGACGGCGACGGCAAGCCCCGGCACGACGGCGACATGGCGGCGCAGCTGGCGCTGAGCATCGACAACCTGGAGGCCGTGCTCGGCGAGGCCGGCATGACTCTCGCGAACCTCGTCCGGCTCAACGTCTACACCACCGACGTCGACCTGCTCTTCCAGCACTACGGCGTGCTGGCGGCGCGGTTGGGCGCCGCCCGGGTGGCACCGACGACCACGATGCTCGGGGTGACACGCCTGGCGATCCCCGGCCAGCTGGTCGAGCTGGAAGGAACCGCCGTCGCGTGATGCGACCTCGCCGCCTCCGCGTGCCCGGCAGCCCGACGCCGGGGGCGGCCACGTCGACGTACGGAAATCCGCCTACGCGGACGTACGCGTGAAGCCGAGCGTCGCCGTGACGGTGGTCAGGCCGCGGATCATGCCCATCTGGTTCCAGCCCATGCCGAACTGCTCCCGGTCCACGGTGAACTCCGCGGTGAGCGTGACCGCGGAGGCGGTCGCACCGGTGACGCGGGCGGTGACGGTCTGGGGGCGGCTGATGCCGCGAGCGGTCAGCTGACCGGATATCTCGACGGTGTCGTCCTGGCGGACCGTGGCGTTGCGGACGGCGAAGACGAGGGAGGGGTGCCGGTCGGCGTCGAAGAAGTCGCTGCCGTGCAGGTGCTCGTCACGCTTGCGGTTCTTGGTGTCCAGGGACGCGGCGTCCAGGGTGATCGTGCCGCGGGCGGTGCCGTCGGGCTGGACCTCGCCCTCACCGGTGACGCCGGCGAAGACGCCCTTCACGTTGACCAGGCCCCACATCGTCCTGTGCTTGATGGCGACGGTGGTGCGGGCGGGGTCGAGCTGCCACAGGCCGGTTTCTACGGCGACGGTCATGGGACTTCTCCTGATGGTTTCGAACGATCGACTCAGTAATCCAAATTTGGATGACGCCACGCTAGCCGATTATCCAAAATTGAACAACGGGTAGACTTGGGGACTATGGCCGATTCCTCCGCCCCCGCCGACCAGCCCGAACGCGAGCCGACGGGCGACGCCGGGCTGCCGGCGGGCGGAGACGGGGGATCGGCGGCCGGAGACGGGCTGCCGGCGGGCAGCGACAGGCCGCCTGCGGGCGATGCCGGGCTGCTGCCGGCCGAGCTGCGGGCCTGGATGCGTCTGCTGGCCGCGGCCGGGGCGATCGAACAGTCGCTGCGTTCCCGGGTCAAGGACGCCATGGGGATCTCGCACGACGAGTTCCTGGTGCTGTGCCTGCTGGCCGACCAGCCCGGCTCCAGCCTGCGGATGACGCGGATCGCGGAGCTGCTGGGGCGCCCGAAGACGCGGCTGACCTATCAGGTCGCCTGCCTGCAGCACGCGGGGCTGATCAGCAAGAGCTCGGCCTGCGGCGACCGGCGCGGCATCGAGGTGACACTCACGGACAAGGCCCGCCGTCTGCTGAGCGAGTCCTCGCGGCCCCTGGCCGACGCCGTCTCCGAGGCCATCGCCCGGACGGCCTGCGCCCAGCGGTACACGCAACTGCACGATCTGCTGCCGGTGCCGCCGTTCCCGGCAACCGAGGGGCACGGCACCGAGAGGCACGACGCCGAGGGGCACGACGCCGCCAAGCCTGAGTAGCGGCCCGCCGAAGGATCACGGACCCGCGAAGGGCTGCGGCCACGGGGAGCACCCCCTCGACCGCGGCCCTTCACCACACGGCATACATACCGTCAGAAGCCGGAGAACACCCGGCGGAGCAGGACGGCCGGACCTGGCTCCGCGCCGCTGCCGAGGTGGCTGAGCACCTGGCAATCCGGGAAGACGGCGGTGAATCGGCGGCCCGGTTCGGGGCCGCATTCCACACGGGGCCGGTCACGAGGACGCCCCTCCCCCGACGGACCGGAAGAGCCGCAGCGGGACGGCCGCGGCCAGCGTTCGGTAGCCCTCCGGGTTGAGGTGGAGCCAGTCCCCGTCGTGCAGGGTGGACAGCAGGCGGTGCGGGTCCTGCGGGTCACGGACGGCACGGTCGAAGTCGATCACCGCGTCGAACGTCCCGCTCGTACGGATCCAGGAGTTGACCGCCCGCCGGGCCGACTCACGGTGCCCGTCGGGGTCGTCGTACATGGTGTTGCCGCCGAACGGCGTCAGCGTGGCCCCGTACACCCGGATGCCCTGCGCGTGCGCGCGGACCACGATCTGCTCGTACGCGGCGATCAGTTCGGCGGTGACGCCCCGCTGGGCGGCCGGGGTGGCCGCGGCGGTGCCGATGTCGTTGACCCCTTCGAAGACGACCAGCCAGGAGACGCCGCTGCGGGACAGGACGTCGCGGTCGAGGCGGGCCAGGGCGTTGGGGCCGAGGCCGTCGTTGAGGACGCGGTTGCCGCCGGCGGCCTGGTTGAGGACCGCGACGTCCGAGGTCTCGGCCCGGGCGTGCAGCCGGTCCAGGAACCGGTCCGGCCAGCGGTTGTTCCCGTTGGTGGTGGAGCCGCGGCCGTCGGTGAGGGAGTCGCCCAGGACGGCGACCGCCGCCGTGCCACGCCCGGAGAGCGCCTCGACATCGCTGAGCAGATACCAGTGGTTGACGGGAGTCGCCTCCGGCAGGTCCAAGTCCCTTGTGTGGTCGGCCTTCTGGAGGTACGAGGTGGTGCGTGATCCCGGGTGCGAGGTGAGCGCGAGGGAGGGCTGGCCCTCGGCCAGATAGGCGGTCACGGTCAGGTTGGAACCCGGCCGGAGGTCGAAGTCCAGGGCGTCCGAGACGACTTGGGCTCCGGCGGGCACGGTCGCGAACCCACGCCCGCCGAACGTCACCCGCCGCAGGGTGCCGGGCTCGATCGCGGCGACCCCGGCCCGTCCGTCGAGCGGGAGCGCCACGGTCACCGCCGTGAGCGGCAGCGCGGTGTCGCCGAAGGCGTTGGAGAAACGCAGCCGCACCCGCTCGCCCCCGGTCGAGACGCGCACGGTCTGCCGCAGGGTCGTGTCGGTCAGGACGGCCCGGTCCTCCGTGAACGGTGGCGGCGGCATGTTGCCCGGCTCGGTGAGCTGCGGCATCGCGGTCCAGGTGTTGACCCAGTGCCGGGCGGCGGACGACACCGCCGGACGGCCGGCACCCCCTTCCGTGGCCCGGGTCTCCTTGACCAGGGCGACCAGTGCGACCACTGCGGACGAGGTCACGACGAGGGCGAGGACGAGGACGAAGGGGGTGAGCAGACGGGTGACCAGGCGGGCGAACGGGACTCTTCTCGGCGTGGACGGCTTCACGGGCATGCTGAACTCCTCCGGAGCGGCGGACGGGGTTCCTGGCGGCCGAGGACGCGCCTCCGGCCGCCAGGATGTGACAGAACGTCATGAACGATGCTGATGAGCCGTCAATTCACAGAACACACCGTTCCGTTGAGGCTGAACGCGGTCGGAGCCGCGCTGTTTCCGCCGTGATTCGCCTGATAGCCGATGCCGACGCTCGCGTTCGGCGCGATCGTGCCGTTGTACGTGGCGTTGGTGGCGGTCACCGTCCCGCTCGCCGGGGTGTACGTGGCGCCCCAGCCGTTGGTGATGGTCTGCCCGGAGGGCAGGGTGAAGGCCAGCTTCCAGCCCTCGATGCGGGCGGTGCCGGTGTTGGTGATCGTCACGGAGCCGGTCAGTCCCGTACTCCACGCGTTGGTCGTGACGGTCACCCTGCAGGCGCCCGGCTGGGGCTCGGGCCCGGGGCCCGAGTTGTCCAGGCCGAAGAACGTGAGCACCCTGGCCGCCATGCCGTACGCGTACAGGTTGTGACCTACGCCCTGGAGGCTGATGGCCTCGACGGGAGCCCGGTCACCGGTGGAGCCGTACCGGGTGCGGGTCCAGCCGGACTGGGGCGAGTCCGTGGCGGCCGGGGTCTGGCCGACACCCAGCACATTGGTCCACTGCTTGACCTCCTCCCCGAAGTTGGGGTAGCGCAGGACGTCGTCCTCGGTGCCGTGCCACACCTGCATCCGCGGCCGGGGCCCGGTGTAGCCCGGGTAGGCGGCACGGACCAGGTTGCCCCACTCCTGCGGGGTGCGGATCACGGTGCCGCCGGAGCACGCGCTGTTCCACTCGGAGCCGTCGGTGGTGGCGAAGCAGCCGAACGGTACGCCCGAGAACGCGGCGCCCGCCGCGAACACGTCGGGGTAGTCGCCCAGCAGGACGTTCGTCATCATCGCGCCGGAGGAGATGCCGGTGGCGAAGATCCGACCGGTGTCCGCGGAGTAGGTGCGCGTCACCCAGTCGACCATCGACTTGATGCCGACCGGGTCGCTGCCGCCGCCTCGCCTCAGCGCCTGCGGCGAGGAGACGTCGAAGCACTTGCTGGCGCGGGTGACCGACGGGTAGACGACGATGAACCCGTAGCGGTCGGCGAGCGAGGCGTACTCGGTTCCGGAGTACATCGCCGGGCCGGATCCCGTGCAGTAGTGGACGGCCACGACGATCGCGGGGTTCGCGGTGACACTGTCCGGCACGTACAGGTACATCTGCAGATTGCTGGGGTTGGCGCCGAAGTCGGTGACCTCGGTGAGTGCGGCGGTGGGTGCCGCGGCGGGTCCGGCCTCGGGGGCGGCGGCCGGTACCGCGGCAGGGGCGGCCGCGCGGGTTGCTGCCCCCGACGTGGTCGGCTCCGTGCGGGCCGAGGCCCCGGGTGCGCCGAGAAGCAGGGTCGCGAGCAGGGAGACGAGCGCTCCGAGGAGCACTGCGAGCCCCGAACGCGACGGTCTCCTCACGGTGTTGCTGCTGCCAGTGGCGGACATGTCCGTCCCTTCCGGGTCGCGGCTCGTGGGGAGGCCGCGATGGAGTGATGGCGTGGTGGAGCGACACCATGCGACGGGGCCGGTCGCATGGCATGGTCATGACTGTCGTGGAAGCGCTCCCACAGCGGGAGACCGAAACCGGCCACTGCGTGACGCGCGGACCGCTGCACGCTCCCCCTCGCGGACCGTTGCGCGTTCATCTTCGCGGACCGTTGCGCGTTCATCTTCGCGGACCGTTGCGCGTTCACCCTCGCGGGCATAAGTTACCGATAGGTAACCTCACGAGGGAGTCATCATGCCCATGCTCGACCGCCAGGACGACGTCTTCGTACTCGACCTCGGGGACGGCGAGAACCGCTTCCACCCCGACTGGATCGCCTCGGTCGGCTCCGCGCTGGACGAGGTGGAGAAGACTGAGGGGCCGCGCGCCCTGGTGACCGCCGCGACCGGCAAGTTCTACTCCAGCGGCCTCGACCTGGACTGGCTGTTCGCGCACGCCGACCAGCAGCAGGAGTACGTCATCGGCGTCCAGGAGCTGTTCGCGCGGATGCTGTCCCTGCCCGTGATCACGGTGGCCGCCCTCCAGGGGCACACCTTCGCGGCGGGCGCGATGTTCTCGCTGGCCCACGACTTCCGTGTGATGCGCGAGGACCGCGGTTTCTGGTGTCTGCCCGAGGCCGACATCAACATCCCCTTCACTCCGGGCATGTCCGCGCTGATCCAGTCCCGGCTGACCCCGCAGACCGCGCACGAGGCCATGACCACGGCCCGCCGCTACGGGGGCGGCGACGCCCTCGCCGCCGCCCTCGTCGACCGCGCGGTGCCCGAGGACGCCGTACGCGCGACCGCCGTGGAACTCGCCCGGGCCCAGGTGGGCAAGGCCGGCCCGACCCTCGGCACCATCAAGTCCCGTATGTACGAGCTCGTCCTGACGACCCTGCGGAACAGGGACAACCCCCTCGGCTGAACGTCAGACGGCGGCCCAGCCGTTGTCGACCGGCAGGATGACGCCGTTGATGTTGCCGGCGGCGTCGGAAGCGAGGAAGACGATGGCCGCCGCCTGCTCGTCGGCGTCCGCGGCGCGGCCGACATTGCCCCGGTAGCCCATGATCACGGACGGACCGAGGGCATCCTGGTCCAACTGGACCTGGATGCCCGTCACCGTGCCGCCCGGGGCGATGGCATTGGTCCGTACGCCCTTGTCCCGGTACATCACGGCGAGCGACTTGGTCAGCCCGGCGACGCCGTGCTTGGAGACGGTGTACGCGGCGCCGGCGGCGCTGCCGCGCAGGGACGCCTCGGAGGCGGTGAAGACGATCGCGCCCTTGCCGTTCGCGAGGAGGTGGGGCAGCGCGGCGCGGGTGAGCAGGAAGGGCGCGGTGAGATTGATCCGCAGGACGCGCTCCCACTCGTCGTCGTCCGTCTCCCCCGCGGCGGACATCCTGTCCATGATTCCCGCGTTGTTGACGAGTACGTCGATGCCGCCGAAGGTGTCCACTGCGGTGGCGACGACCTGGTCGACGGTCTGCTGCTCGCTGAGGTCCCCGACCACGGTGACCGCGGAGCCGCCCGCCGCGACGATCTCCTCGGCGGCCTCCTTGGCGCCGTCGGCGTTGAGGTCGGCGAGGACGACACGGGCGCCCTCCGCCGCGAAGCGCAGGGCGGCGGCGCGGCCGATGCCGGACCCGGCCCCGGTGACGACGACCGACTTGCCCGACAGGCCTGTGCTGGTGCTCATGGCTGGTTCTCCCTCGGGGTGTTCCCGGGCCCGGGGGTCGTGGCCCGGCGTACGTGCGCGGCGATCAGGGCGTACACGCTCCTGGCCGTTTCGGCGTCCTTCTGGTCGTAGCCGTGGTCGGCTCCGGGGACGTCGTAGTGGTCGAGAAGCGCACCGGCCCTGCGCAGCCGCTCGGCGTACCGGACGCCTTCCGCGCGCAGGAGGTCGTACTCCGCGGTGACGACGAAGGCCGGGGCGATGCCCGTGAGGTCCGCGGTGTCCGACGGATGGGCGGGCGAGACCAGGCGGTCGGTGCGCCGCCGCGGGTCCGGCACGTACGCGGAGTCGAAGACGTCCGCCATCCAGGGGCGCAGCACCGGCTTGGCGATGGCGGCGCGCTTGTCGCGGGCGTGGGTCGCGAGGTCGAGGGGCGGATAGTGGAGGACCTGGAGCGCGATGGACGGGGCCCTGTCGTCCCCGGCCTCCAGTGCCTGGCGGGCCACCGCCGCCGCGAGGCCGCCGCCCGCGCTCTGGCCGCCCACCGTGAGCCGGTCGCCGTCCCAGCCGTGCTCCGCGCCGTGCCCGGCGACCCATCGGACGATCTCGTACGCCTGATGGGGCGGGGCGGGAAACGGGTGCTGGGGAGCGACGACGTAGTCCACGTTGACCACCGCGACGCCCGCTTCCGCGGCGAGGAAACGGCACAGGGGGTCGTCGAGTTCGATCGGCGGCAGGACGTAGCCGCCGCCGTGGAAGTTGACGTGCACGGGTGGAGCCGAGTTCGGGGTAGAGCCGGGGGCGGCATCGGTGCCGGGCAGGTAGACGACCGCACGGGCCGGGCCGGCCGAGGTCGGGACCGTCAGCTCGCGGATGTTCCTCGGGTACTCCGGATAGCGGCTGAACAGGGAGGACGCGATACGCCGGTCCGCCAGGGCGGTGAGACGCTGCATCGCCCTGGCGGCCAGAGAGGCCATCGCCGGCCGGGCGAGAAAGGGCATGACGGCTCCGTTCGGTTGGACCCCCGCCACTATCCAGCATATGTCGGTTAACCAACAAGTGGCGGAAAGGATACGCTCGCACCATGCCCGCACGTCCCATGGATCCCCGCACCCGCCGGTCCCGCTCCGCCCTGGAGACCGCCCTGCGCGAACTCATCGCCGAGCGGGACCTCAGCCAGATCTCGGTCTCGGACATCACCAAGCGCGCGGGGGTCAACCGGTCGACGTTCTACGAGCACTACACCGACGTGCACGACCTGGCCGCCGCCGCGTGCACGACGGTCTTCGACGAGTTGGTGGCGGCCAGCCCCGCGGCGGTCCCACCGGCCACCCCCGACGGCGGCCCCCCGGACAACCCCCTGCCGGACCTCTTCGCGCACGTGGCCGAACACGCCCCCCTCTACCGGGCCCTGCTCGGCGACGACGGCAGCGCGCGGGTCATCAACCACCTGCTCCAGCGCATGACGGTGACAGCCCACATCAGCCGGAGCCCGGCCCAGGCCACCGGACCGTACGAGGCGTCCGTCCCCGCCGACGGGGCGGTACGGCCTTCCTCCCTCGCCGACGACCCGGTGGCCGGCGGCGGCACCCCGCACGACCCGGCGGCCGCGTTCGTGGCGGGAGCCGTGCTCGGCAGCATCGTCGACTGGCTGCGCCACGACTGCCCCGGCACACCGGAGGAGATGGGCGCCGCCCTCTGGCCGCTGCTCATCGGCATCGCGGCGGCGGCCGGCTGGGAGACCGAGCGGTCTGGATCCCCGGCGGCCGGCTAGCCGTGCGCCGAGGCGCGTGTTCCCCGGGATGAGGGCGGAGTAGTACCGCGGTACTACTCCGCCCCGCCGTTATCGCATCTCCGGTGCCGCAGGTGGCCGGGATTCCCTCCCTAGCGTGAGACACGGGTCGCGCAGGCCCTTTTCTCCGTCTCGACGACGACTCTGCTGGGAGTAATTCCGTGGCCACCTTCCTCTACCGGCTCGGCCGGTTCTCGTTCAGGCGACGACGGCTCGTCCTGATGCTGTGGATCGCGGTCCTGGCCGCCGTCGGCATGGGCGCGGCCAGTGTGTCGTCCAGTACGTCGGACACCTTCGCCATCCCCGGCACCCAGTCCCAGAAGGCGCTGGACCTCCTGGAGAAGGAGTTCCCGCAGGCGTCGGCCGACGGGGCCACGGCACGCGTGGTGTTCGAGGCGCCCGACGGGCAGAAGCTGACGTCCGCGGCGCACAAAGGGGAGGTCGAGTCGCTGGTCGCCGACCTGAAGTCGGCGTCCCAGGTGGCGAGCGTCGCCGACCCCTACACCAGCGGCACCGTCAGCAAGGACGGCTCCGTCGCCTACGCCCAGGTGACCTACAAGGTCGCCCAGGCCGACATCACCGACGCCGCCCGCGCCGACCTGGAGCACGTCGCCGAACAGGGCGAACGGGCCGGTCTCGCGGTCAGCATGGGCGGAACGGCCGTCAACGAGGAGTCCCATCAGAGCGCGGCCGAGCTGATCGGCATCGTGATCGCCGCCCTGGTGATGGTCATCACCTTCGGCTCGCTGGTCGCGTTCGGCTCGCTGGTCGCGGCCGGACTGCCGCTGCTGACCGCGCTCTTCGGCGTCCTCGCGGCGATCTGCGGGATCACCGTGGCGGGCTCGTTCATCGACCCGAGCTCCAGCACCAGCACGCTGGCGCTGATGCTGGGCCTCGCGGTGGCCATCGACTACGCCCTCTTCATCGTGTCGCGCTACCGCGGCGAGCTGAAGGAGGGCCACGAGCCGGAGGAGGCCGCGGGGCGCGCCCTGGGAACCGCCGGATCGGCGGTGGTGTTCGCCGGGCTGACCGTGGTCATCGCGCTGGCCGGGCTCAGCGTCATCGGCATCAAGATCCTCTCCGACATCGGCCTCGGCGCCGCGTTCGCGGTCGTCGTCGCCGTGGTCATCGCGCTCACCCTGCTGCCCGCGATGCTCGGTTTCGCCGGTACGCGGATCTCGACCGGGAAGCTCAAGACGCGCCGTATGCGGGCGATCGAGCAGGGCGGGCGCGAGCCGATGGGTGTGCGCTGGTCGCGGTTCGTCCTGCGCAACCCATGAAGGTCCTCGGGGTCTCGGTGGCCGGCCTGCTCCTGCTCGCCGTCCCGGCCCTGTCGCTGCAACTGGGCATGCCCAGCGACGCGACGGCCACCCCCGGCAGCACCCAGCGCACCGCCTACGACACCATCACCGACGGCTTCGGGCCCGGCTACAACGGGCCGCTGACCGTGGTCGTCGACGCCCGCGGCAGCGACGACCCGAAGGCCGCCGCCCAGGACGCGGTGACCCTGCTCGGTGACCTGCCCGACGTCGCCTCCGTCAGCCCCGCCTCGTTCAACGAGACCGGTGACGTCGCCCTGATCCGTGCCGTCCCCGGCTCCTCCCCCACCAGCGAGGACACGGTCGGCCTCGTGTCCGACATCCGCGACCGGGGCGCCGCCCTGCACGAAGACACCGGCGCCGAGCTGATGGTCACCGGCACCACCGCCCTCAACATCGACATCTCCGGCAAGCTGAACGACGCCCTGATCCCGTACCTGTGCGTGGTCGTCGGCCTCGCGCTGATCCTGCTGATGCTGGTGTTCCGCTCGATCCTCGTCCCGCTCAAGGCCGCCGCCGGCTTCCTGCTCAGCGTCCTCGCCACACTCGGTGTCGTCGTCGCCGTCTTCCAGTGGGGCTGGCTCGCGGACGTCTTCGGCGTCGACCAGACCGGCCCGGTCGTGAGCGTGCTGCCGATCTTCATGGTCGGCGTGGTGTTCGGACTCGCCATGGACTACCAGGTCTTCCTCGTCACCCGGATGCGGGAGGAGTACGTCCACGGGGCCGAACCGCGGGAAGCGGTGATCGCCGGTTTCCGGCACGGGGCCCGTGTCGTCACGGCCGCCGCGGTGATCATGATCTCCGTGTTCGCCGGGTTCCTCTTCAGCGACACCGCGCTCATCAAGTCGATCGGCCTGGGCCTCGCCGCCGCCGTGTTCTTCGACGCCTTCGTCGTACGGATGACCATCGTCCCCGCGGTCATGGCCCTGCTCGGCCGCCGCGCCTGGGCCCTGCCCGGTCGGCTGGACCGGATACTGCCCAACGTGGACGTCGAGGGCGAGAAGCTGCGGCACCTGCTGGTGAAGGACGCCGAGAGCACCGGGGGCAGGGGCGAGGGCGAGGAGATCCCCGAGCCGGTCCACACCGGCAAGGGCTGAACCGCCCGCGCAGGCGAGGGCCAGGGCCGGATCGCCCCACCGGCAAGGACCACGGCCGAACCACCCGCGCCGACGAGAGCCGAGCCGGTCGCCACCGCCCACGGCCCGGCTGTCGCCACTGCCCGCAGCCCGGCTGTCGCCACCGCCCACGGCCCGGCTGCCCCCACCTGCCGCGACTCGGCTGTCCGCACCGGCCAGGGCCGAGCCCGTCGGCCGTACGATCCCAGCAGGGCGTACGGCCCGCACGGCGGCGGCACCCGCACCGGCCCTGCCCACCCGGCCCCGCCCGCCGGTCCCAATCCCCCGGGGGCCGGCGGGCGGCCCCCGCACAACGAGAGGCCGTCAGGATGTGACCGCACCAACCGCTCCCGGGCCCGGGCCATCGGCTCCTTCCGTCGCGTCCGAGACCCTGCTGGACGGGACGAACCGGGGCTCGGACGTCGCGGTCATGAAGTGGCTCAGCCGGACGAGACAGGCGGACCTGGACCATCCGGGGGTCAGGCGCTGGGTGGTGCCGCTGCTCTGCGCCGGTCTCGGTCTCCCGGCCGTGCGGAACGCGGCGAACGGCATCGGAGCCGCCGTACCGACGGTGCTGGTGCTGATCGTCGCGTTCTGTGTCCACTGCTGTGGCGGCAGCAGCGCCCCGTCCTGGTCTTCGCCCTCACCTCCGCCGTCTCCGCGGTGGCCCTCACGCTGGACGCCGACACGGGCGCGGAGAGCGCACGGATCGTGGCACTGCTCAATGTGGGCCGCAGCGTCAGACCCGCCCAGCTGGCGGTCTGTCTGGCGATCGCCGTCGCGCAGACGACCGTGGCGGTCGTCGTCCGCGGCGCCGAACAGCCGAACCAGCAGTTCCTTGAGACGCCGGTGCTGGCGATCGTGCAGTCGGCCCTCGTGATGGCGGTCGCCGCGGCGGGCCTGGTCGGCCGGGTCATGAACGCGTACATCCGGGCCCTGCACGAACGCGCCGTCCGCCTGGAGGTGGAGCGCGACCAGCGGGCCCGCCTCGCCGCCGCCGCCGAACGCGCCCGCGTCGCCCGGGAGATGCACGACATCCTCGGCCACACCCTCGCCGTGATCGTCGGCCTCGCGGGCGGCGCCGCCGGACTCACCGAGGCGAAACCGAAGCGGGGCGCCGAGACGCTGCGCATCATCGCCGACAGCGGCCGCGGCGCCCTGGCGGAACTTCGCCGCCTCCTGTCCGTCATCGGCGAGGAACGCGACACCGCGGAGGCCCCCCCGAGACCCGGCACGGGACACCCGCACCCCGGCCCGCCCCTCGCTCCCCAGCCGGGCCTCGCCGACCTCGACCCCCTCCTCGATGGCGTCCGCGGCGCCGGCCCCACCGTCACCCTGCACACGCGGGGCGCCCTCACCGGTCTCGCCCCCGGACTCCAACTGGCCGTCTACCGCGTGGTCCAGGAGTCCCTGACGAACACCCTCAAACACGCGGCGTCCGACACCACGGTCCACGTCTCCCTCACGACGGACGACACGTCCGTGCACGCCACGGTCGAGGACGCCGGCCCTTCCCGCACCCCGCACTCCCCCGACCCGCAGGACGAGGGCCGCGGCCTGGTAGGCATGCGCGAACGGGCCGCCCTGTACGGGGGAAGCGTCACCGCGGGCCCGAACACCCACGGCGGCTGGACGGTGGAGGCCCACTTCCTGACCACCACCACGGCACACACGGCACCCACGGAGAAGCGTCCCGCATGACGACTGTCCTCATCGTCGACGACCAGGCCCTGCAACGCCTCGGCTTCAGCATGCTCCTGGAACAGCACCCCGACCTGACCGTGGTCGGCGAGGCCACCCACGGCGCCGAGGCGGTCCGTATGACGGCCGAACTACGCCCCGACGTCGTGCTGATGGACGTCCGGATGCCGGGCATGGACGGCATCGAGGCCACCCGCCGCATCGTGGAGTCGGGCGGCCGTTCGCGCGTCCTGGTCCTCACCACCTTCGACCTGGACGAATACGCCTACGCGGCCCTGCGCGCGGGAGCCAGCGGCTTCCTGCTGAAGGACGCCCTCCCCGACGAACTGACGGCGGGCATCCGGGCGGTGGCCTCCGGCGACGCGGTCATCGCCCCGGGCCTGACCCGCAAACTGATCGACGCCTTCTCCGCCCACCTCCCGGGCACCACCCCCGCCCAGGACCGCCAACTCACCGCCCTCACAACGCGCGAACGCGAGGTTCTGACGGCCATCGCCACGGGCTGGTCCAACGCCGAGATCGCCACCCGCTTCTCCCTGGCCGAGTCCACGGTCAAATCCCACGTCAGCCACATCCTCGCAAAGATCGGGGCCAGGGACCGCGTACAGGCGGTGATCTTCGCCTACGACATGGGGCTGGTGCGGCCGGCCTGAGCGGGCCCCGGCCGGTCAGGGACGCGGCAGGCGGGGGTGTTCGGGGTGACGCAGCTGCTGGAAGGCCCGGTCGTGGTAGACCAGCGGTTCGCCCCGGCCGGGGAGGACATGGCGCACGGCGCCCACCAGGATGGTGTGATCGCCTGCGGGGTGGCGGGCGTGTACGTCGCAGTCCAGGACCGCGAGCGCGCCCTCCACGGCCGGGAGCAGGCGGGGGGTGGTCACGGTGTCCTCGGCGCGGAACTTGTCGGCGCCCGTGGTGGCGAAACGAGTGGCGAGGGCCCGCTGCTCCTGGCTCAGCAGACTGACCGCGAAGCCCCGGCAGTCCATGAAGGCCTCGTAGGAGCTGGAGGTCTCGGCGAGGCAGACCAGGACCAGTGCCGGATCCATCGAGACGGAGCAGAACGAGGTGGCGGTGAATCCGTACGGACGGCCGTCGGCGTCCTCGGTGGTGACGACTACGACTCCGCCGGCGAGCTGGGCCATGGCGGCCCGGAACCCCTCACGGACCTGAGAGGGCCCGACGTCGGCGACGGCCCGCCGATCGGTGCGGTTCACGGCAGAACCACCACCTGGGAGGCGAAGTTGAGGCCGGCTCCGAAGCCCACGAGGAGCGCGGTGTCCCCGGTGGACGCCTCCTGGGAGGCGAGCAGCGCATCGAGGGCGAGCGGTATGGACGCCGCGGAGGTGTTCCCGGAGCGCACCACGTCGCGGGAGACGGCGGTGGCGCCGGTGAGTCCGAGCCGCTCGGACATCAGCTCGATCATGCGGAGATTGGCCTGGTGGGGGACGAAGGCGCCGAGCTCGGCCGCCGTCAGCCCGGCCTCGCCGACCGTCCGGGCCAGGGCGGGGGCCACCTCGTCCATGGCCCAGCGGAAGACCCGGCGGCCGTCCATGCGCATCCATGGCCGTTCGGGGGCGGCCCCTTCGGCCGTGGCCCAGGGGGCGGTCATCCTCAGCGCGTCGCTGTGGGCGCCGTCGGCCCGCCGTACGACCGGGCCGATCCCCGGTGTCTCGGAGTCGCCGACGACGACCGCGCCCGCGCCGTCCGCGAAGAGGAAGGAGATCGTGCGGTCGGTGGGTTCCACGATGTCCGTCATGCGTTCGGCGCCGACGACCAGCACCCGGCGGGCGCTGCCCGCGCGGACCGCGTCGGAGGCCATGGCCAGCGCATGGCAGAAGCCTGCGCAGGCGGCGGACAGGTCGACGCCCGCGGCGACGCGCGCGCCCAACTCGTGTGCCACGCGCACGGCGAGCGGAGGGGTCTGCACCAGGTTGGACATGCTGGCCACCAGCACGAGATCGACTTCGGCGGGCGTGGTTCCGGCCTGTGCCAGGGCCTTCTCCGCCGCCGCGGCGGCCATCATCAGCAGGGTCTCGTCGTGGTCCGCGAAACGGCGTTCGACGATGCCGCTGCGGGTCTCGATCCACTCCTCGGTCGAATCGATGAGCCGGCAGATCTCGGCGTTGCCGACCACCCGGCGCGGCCGGTAGCCGCCGATCCCGAGAAGCGCGCTGTGGCGGGTCCCGGCTGTCAGGACGGTCCGTGTCATCGCCCTCTCCTCCGTATCGGCTGCGGCATCCGTGAACGGATACGTTCTTCGCGCCCAGCGTCGACGGGGACGGTGGAGAAGCCCTTGAGCTCAGCTCAGGGCGCGGGTGGCGGCGGTGGGCCGCGGCGGGCGGACGACTTCTGCGCAACTGCCCGTGCGGTGGCCACTTTTCATCACGACCCACCCATTCGGAACTCAGGAGGAATATCCGCCATTCGCAAGAGAGTTCACACTACGATGACGGTGGCCGGATGGCTGATGACCAGGTGATCGATCCGTTTTCCGGACCGCGCGGAAAGGTGAAGAGCGTCTGGAATCGATGGTGTTGACACTCGTTCGACTTCGGGGGGATCGCGTGCACGCCGAACAGGACCCTCCTGTCATCGCGCCGTATGCCGGACCGGGTGACGGGCATCGCCCTTTCAGGCAGGAACCGCAGTTCACCGGCATGATCCCCGGCCTGTGGGCCAGGCGCCTCCCGGCCCTCAGCGGGGCGATCCGGCGCAACGGGGTCGCAGGCGACGAAGAAAGCGATTGCCGCCTCATTACCACCACATCGAGCCGCTGACGAGTGAGTGAAAGCTGAACAATAAACTAGGGGGAACAGCTCGTGATACGGCTGATCATTGCCGAGGATGTGCCGATGCTCCGCGGGGCGCTGGTGGCGTTGCTGGAACTGGAGCAGGATCTCAGCGTCGTGGCGGAGGTGGGCAATGGGAACGACATTCTTCCCACCGTGCTGGAACACCGGCCCGACATTGCCGTGATCGATATCGACCTCCCCGGCACCGACGGGCTGACGGCCGCCGCGAAGCTCCGCTCCTGTGTCCCCTCCTGCCGGGTCCTCATCATCACGAGCCTCGGCAACCCGGCGGCGCTCCGCCGCGCACTCGCCGCCCAGGTGGACGGATACGTACTCAAGGACGCACTGCCGAGCGAACTGGCCCAGGCGATACGCAAGGTGGCGGCGGGTCAGCGGGTCATCGATCCGCAACTCGCCCTGATGGCCTGGGACGGCCCGGCGCAGCAGCTGACGCCACGCGAGGTGGACGTACTGCGCCTGGCCGCCGCGGGCGAGGACGTGCGGGTCATCGCGAAGGAACTGCATCTGAGCGTCGGTACGGTGCGCAACTACCTCACGACGATCGTCCACAAGCTCGGTGCCCGAAATCGGGTCGACGCGGTCCGGATCGCCAGGGACAACGGTGTCATCTGACCACCCCCCGTGTCAGCGTGCGTGGTGATGCGTGGGCTGTCGCCCGGTACGGGCCGGAGGTTCGGCGGGCCGGGCCGGCAGAGCGGCGCGCAGATGGAACCAGCCCCACTCGGTGGTGACGGTCAGCCTTCCGCCGACGGCACCCAGCCGGTCGGCGAGATTGCCGAGGCCTCCGCTGCGGCGGCCGGCCTCGGTGCGTGACGCCCCGGCCTCGACGCCGTCGTTGGAGATCGCCAGCCACAGCTCCCCGTCGGCCTCGCCGAACTCGATGCGGCAGTGGCTCGCCGCGCTGTGGCGCAGCAGGTTGGTGACGGCCTCCCGGAGCACTATGGCCAGTATCGAGCCGGTTCGCGGGTCGAGGTCGCCGGGCTCGCCCTCGACCGTGGTCTCCACGTCCGCCGCGTTGAGCACTCCGGACACCGAACGCAGCTCCGCCGTGACGGACATGTTCCGGCAGCCACGGGCGACGGCCCGGACGTCGGCCAGCGCCTGCCGTGCGATGTTCAGCGTCTCGACCAGTTCCTTGCGGGCGCGCTCGTCGTCGACTCCCACCTTCCGCAGCGTCAGTTCACTTTTCAGCGTGATGGCGGAGAGGCTGTAGCCGAGCAGGTCGTGCAGGTCGCGGGCGAAGCGGAGCCGCTCCCCGGAGACAGCGGCCCAGGCCGTCCGGTGGCGCAGCCTGTACTGCTCGACGACGATGTCGCTCAGCCGGGTCAGCCCGTAGACCATCAGCCCGATGACCACGGTGGCGAGCGTCAGATAGACCGACGCGGCGAGGGCGAACGTGGAGAGTGCGAGCGCGAGCACGGCGGAGGCGTTGAGGACGAAGAGGACCCAGGCGAGCGGCGAGCCCCGGAGCACGACCAGCACGGCCCCCGAGAGGAATCCGCCGAAGCCGCCCCACAGCACGCCGAACATGGGGAACGGGGTATAGGCCAGTGCGGCCTGCAGGACAAGTGTCCAGGGACCGACCCTGGCCCTGAGATGAACGGCATAGGGATTGCAGTGAAATAGCTGCAGCCCGAAGAATGCGATCAGTATCAGCACGGCGCCCACGAGACTCAGGGATTCGTGGTGCCACTTCAGCAGATTCAGGATTGCCATCAGTGCGTAGCCCAACTGGACCGCGCCGGTGATGAACAGGGCCAGTCTCAGCCCGGTCGCGCCTAATTCCGCACCGATTCCCGATTCACGGTCATCGGATTCGTAGTCGTAGTCGTAGTGATGGTCGTGGAGTCGATTCTCTGCGTAGACCACGTAGCTTTCCCCCTGCGCATACATGGACCGACCCCCGCAGTCGTTCACGAGGGCGTGCGAACAACCGTCACATCACGGATGTGGCCGGCCCGCCCTTCGGCGGGCCGATTCCGCGAGAGGCACGCCACGGCGCGCGCCTGCGGACGTCGATCAGTCTGCGGTGGCCGCGACCGCCTGTCGGTCCTGCGCGCCCATGAGCTCACGCTCGTACACGCGCAGGGTGTCGATGAAGGTCTGCCGTTCGGCAGGGCTCAGCGGTTCGAGTGCGACCCGCCAGGCGTTCACGCCGTTCTCCAGCCAGCTGCGCACCGCTTCCCGGTACGGCTCGGCGATGCTGACGATCTTGCGGCGCCGGTCGGCCTCGTCCTCCTTGCGGTCCACCACGCCGTACCGGTTCAGCTCCCCGACGAGCAGGCTGACCGTGGCCGGGACCAACTCCAGCCGGGTGGCCAGCTCGCTGACGGCGAGCGGCCCGTCGAAGTACAGGTAGGCCAGCAGGGACAGGTGGCGCGGAGCGAGGTTGTACTCCTCCAACTGCTGAGGCACCGGCGTGCGTTTGGTGCGTGCGACGACACGCGGCATGAGGAGCAGGAGCGTCCGGACCCCGTTGTCGACGCTCAGCCCTGCCCCCTGCCGACCATCGCTTGACATGACACAGCCCCCGCAATAGCTTTGCTTTGAAAGCAAAACAGATTTGTCTTGCTTCCCTTGCTGCTCCCGAGCCTACCGGAAGGGCCGTCCCATGACGGTGGAAGAACAAGCTGATACGGCGCCCCCGGCGCAGTACAGCCCGAAGCGCTGGGCGACGCTGGCCGTCACCCTGTTCGCGGTGTTCATGGACATGGTGGACAACACCGTTCTCAACGTGGCCCTGCCCGCCGTCCAGGAGGACCTGGACGCCTCCTCCGCCCAGCTGGAGTGGTCGGTGGCGGGGTACACGCTGGCCTTCGCCGCCGCCATGATCACCGGTTCCCGCCTCGGCGACCAGCTCGGACGCCGGCGGATCTACCTCATCGGCCTCGGCGCCTTCGTCGTCACCTCGGCGCTGGCGGGCGCGGCGACCAACCCGGAGATGCTCATCGTCTCCCGGATCCTCCAGGGCGCCGCGGCCGCGCTGATGGTGCCGCAGGTCCTGGCGATGCTCCAGGTGGACTTCCCCAAGTCCGAGCGCCCGAAGGCGATGTCCCTCTACGGCATGTCGCTGGCCGTGGGCGGCATCGGCGGCCCCCTGCTGGGCGGCGTCCTCCTGGAGGCCGACCTCTTCGGCCTGGGATGGCGGCCGGTCTTCTACGTCAACGTTCCCGTCGGACTGGCCGCGCTGGTCGCCGCCGCCATCCTCACCCGCGAGTCGCGCGTGGAGACCCGGGAGAGCTTCGACATCCGCGGCACCCTGATCGCGACCGTCGGCCTGATCAGCCTGCTCTTCCCGCTCGTACAGGGACGCGAACTGGACTGGCCCTGGTGGACCTTCGCCCTGATGATCGCCTGCCCGGTGATCCTCTGGCTGTTCGTCCGCTACGAGCACCGGGTGATCGCCCGCGGCGAGTCACCGATCATCGACCCGGCACTGCTGCACCACCGCAGCTCGCTCGGCGGCCTGCTCGTCGCCATCCTGTTCTTCTGCGGGATGGCCTACCAGCTGGTCCTCACGGTCCATCTCCAGACGGGCGAGGGGTACTCCCCGCTGCGCACCGCGGTGGCACTGGTCACGTTCACCCTGGGTGTGGGCATCGGCTCGGCCGTGGCCCCTCAACTGATGCCGCTCGGCCGCCGGGTGGTGCTCCTGGGCTGCGCGGTCATGGCCGTGGGCATGGGGGTCATCACCTGGACCGTCGACCACTACTCCGGCTCGCTGGAGTGGTGGCACCTGGCACCCGGCATGATCGTCTCCGGTATCGGCCTCGCCATGGTGGCGGGGACGCTGCTCACCATCGTGCTGGCCCAGATGCCCAAGTCCGCCTCGGGCGCCGCGTCCTCGCTGATCAACACGTCCATCCAGATCGGCGTGGCCACCGGTGTCGCGATCGTGGGCACCGTCTACTTCACGCTGCTCGAGGACCGGCACTCGCCCACCGACTCGGCGGTCGTCGGCCTGCTGACCGTCGTCGGCCTCTACACACTGGCCGGACTGCTCGCCCTCGTGCTGCCGCCGGGCCGGGTCGACGTGAGCGATGTCGACGCGGACGATGACGACTCCGACCACCACCACGCGACGGCCGCCACCGGCACGGCCCTGCCCCCGGAGGCCGGGACGAAGGCGCGCGTCGCCCCCTGAGAGGGACCCCCGCCCTCGTCAGGGGTGCCCCGCCGCGGATCGGTCGCGGCGGGGCACCGGCATGTCCGCGGTCGGTCGCGGCCGGGCACCCGCGTCCGCGCCCGACGCCGCGGACGCCCCGGAAGCCCTCGACCGATCCTCGATCATCGCGGACCACAGTGTGTGGCACAGGACCTTCGAAACCCTGAGGGCCTTCAGGACCTCGGGGACCTTCAGGAAAGGAACGTGCCCATGCTCTCCGTATCTTCGCGGCGCCTCGTCCGGGGCGGCCTCGGGACACTCGTCGGCGTGCTCGTGCTCCCGCTGATCGGCTCGGCGCCCGCCGGGGCCCAGCAGGACGCGAGAGGGTCGGCCAAGGCGGTCTCCATGACCGAACTCGACTTCCTGCTCGGCGACTACACCTGCGCGTACACCGACCTCACGCTTGAGGAGCCCACCACGGTCACCCTCAACTGGGACACCAAGAAGACCCTTGAGGGCAAGTTCTACGAGATGCACCTCAAGAGCCCCGCGTTCGAGGGGCGCTGGGTCTTTGGCCTGAACACGATCGACAACCAGTACACCTCCTTCTACTGGGACACCTGGGGCAACACCGGAACCGCGTCCTCCGCCGGCTGGAAGCGCGGCATGCTGCGCTTCCAGGGTCCGTACATCACGCCCGGCGGGCACGCGGACAGCAAGGACGAGTTCCGGGTGGTCAACGAGGACCGGTTCACCGACGACGCCTTCATCCGGTTCGAGGGTCAGCCGTGGAAACAGATCAGCCATGTGGACTGCCGCCGGTCCTGAACCGCGGGCGGCGCCCGCGCCGGCACCGAACCGCACCGAGCGCCGCAGAAAGCCCCGCACCCGTCTCCCGGGCCGGGGCTTTTACATTCCGGCCAACAGGTCGATAAATGCGCGTTACATAAGGTTGCCCGCTCCGGCGGAGGTGTGCCAGAATTCACATCCCCAGGGTGTGTCACCCGACACGGCGTCGCACAATATTGGCTTGTTCTCGCCCCACCTTTTCCTCCCCGTGCCGATCACCCCTGCCGGGTATGAGGAATTCATAGGCACAGCCATGGCGGATTCACTATGTCGATCCGAAGTCCTCTGCGAGGCTCCCAATTGGAATTTTCCGACAGGGGGCCTGGATATGGAAATCGAAGTTTTAGGACCGCTCGACATCCGTCTGGACGGCACATCGATCGTGCCGAGCGCGGGCAAGCCTCGGCAGATACTGGCACTCCTCGCCCTGCGAGCCGGACGGATCGTTCCCGTACCGGTTCTCATGGAGGAGATCTGGGGTGACCGAATACCCCGGAGCGCACAGACCACCTTGCAGACCTACATCCTTCAACTCCGCCGCAGGATCAGCGCAGCCCGGCCGGACGTCCGACGACCGACGGCGAAGGACGTACTGTCCACGCGGTTCGGCGGATACCTGTTGTCCGAACCGGTGCACAGCAGCGATGTCGGAACCTTCCAACGACTCACGGCGGAGGGAAGCGCCGCACTGGAGAGGGGCGAGGCCGGCCTGGCCGCCGAAGTACTCGGCCGGGCCCTGGCCTTGTGGCACGGCTCGGCCCTCATCGACGTACCGACGGGGCATGTCCTGGACACCGAGATCCTCGGCATCGAGGAGGCCAGGGCGCGGGCGCTCGAACTGCGGATCGAAGCCGATCTGCGACTCGGCAGGCACGCCGAACTCCTCGGCGAGCTGCGGATGCTGGTCGCCCAGCATCCGATGCACGAGAGCTTCCATGCGCAGCTGATGATCGCCCTGTGCCGTTCCGGGCACACCTGGCGGGCGCTGGACGTCTACCAGCAACTGCGCTCGGCGCTCGTCGGCGAACTCGGCGTCGAACCGTCCGACCGGATACAGCGGCTGCACCAGCAGGTCCTGGGCGGAGGCCTGGACAAACCGCGAAGCACCTATGTGGAGCGCGATCTCGCCCTCGAACTGCGCTAGCACGCGGTTCGAAGCAGGGTGTTGAACCTGCGCGCCGGTGAGAACCGGTAGCGCGCACGACAGCGGGGCCGTCCCAGTTCTGGGCGGCCCCGCTCGGTCGTGTCCCGTGATCCGCTCCCCCGGTCAGGGCCTGCGGATCACCTTCGTCCAGTCCATCCTGATCTCGGAGCCCTGGCCGAAGAGCCGGTTCTCGACCTTGCTGTCGGGGTCGAAGAACTTCTGCTCCACCGGCTCACCGCGCCGCGGATCGAAGTAGAAGCCGTCCTTGTGCTTGAGCCGCACCAGCGCCCCGCCGTCGGCCGCGCCCGGCTTGGCCCCGTCCAGCAGACTGCCCAGGCCCATGCCGCAGGTGATCTGGTCGAGCTCGACCGGCTCCTCCTCGCCGCCGTGGTCGAGCGTCATGTACTTGCGGTCGAAGGCCCGCGTGCCGATCTTGTCGGTCTGGAGCTTCTGGCGACCGTCCACGAACCAGGTCACCCGCTTGCCGCTCTGGTCCAGCCGGACCTCCAGCTCGTGCATCGCCCCCCGCGCCGTCTTGGCCAGCGGGATCGCGTAACCGTAGGAGGCGTAGTCCTCCGTCTCGCTCGGCAGACGCTCGTAGATGGCGTAGATGGTGTCGTTCGTGACCGAGAAGTCGGCGATCGCCCGGGACTCGAAGTCGGCGGTGATCAGCGCGATCGAGGCGAGCCGGATGTCGGACGCCGGGTCCTTGACGGTGCTCCCGAACGGGTTCTCGGTGCCGAAGGTCCGGCCCGCCACCTTGTGCACACAGCTGATGGAGCCGGTGTCCGGCACCTCGAAGCCCGGGACGTTCTCGGCGGTGAACCGGTTGGGGAAGGCGATCCACTTGATGTGGTCGTCCGAGTCCGCGCCGCCGTCCGGGCCGGTGCTGCGGGCGTAGGCCGGGTCGCCCGTCTTCGGGTTGACGCCCGTGGGCACCACGTTGAGCACGCCGCCCGGCGTGGTGACGACGGCGTCCCCGGTCGGCCACTCCGCATCGCCCTGGAGCAGCCAGTTGCCGTTCTCACCGGTGGTGAAGCCGGTGCCGTACGTGTCCTGGAACAGGACGGTCCCGCCGTCCGCCCCCGCCTGCGACGCCGTCGGCGCGGACTGCGCGGTCGCCGGCAGCAGCGCCACCACGGCCGCCGCGGCCACCACGGCGTACGCGACCTTGTGTCTCATCGTTCCCCTTGCCACAACTACCCCCTGTTTCAGCGGTTTCCGGTTCCGCGACCGTGCCGGAAGGCACCGGAGTTTCTCTTGAGGACCGCTGCGGCCCGAGCTTCGACAGCTCCTCGACCGGGGCTCCAGCGGGGGCGGGGAGGGTGGCCTGGCGAGTCAGTTCCCGCACCTCAGGAAGGACACCCCGGACATGGAACGACAGCCCGACCAGCTGCTAGAGGTCAGCGACGAGATCGCCACCGCGCTCGCGGAACGGCGTCCGGTGGTGGCGCTGGAGTCCTCGCTCATCACCACCGACCCCTCGTCCGAGACCGCCTCACTGATCGAGAAGGCGGTACGGGGCGCCGGGGCCGTACCCGCCACCATCGGGATCGCCGGCGGGAAACTCGTCGTCGGTCTGACCGACTCCCTCATCGAACGCTTCGCCTCCACCAAGGGCATTCCGAAGATCAGCGCGCGGGACATCGGCGGCGCGCTGGCCGGCGGCGGACTCGGGGCGACGACGGTGGCCGGCACCATCGTGATCGCCGAGCGGGCCGGCATCCAGGTCTTCACCACGGCGGGCATCGGCGGCGTGCACCGCCGGGGCCAGGACACCCTCGACATCTCCCCCGACCTGCTCCAGTTCCGCAAGACGAAGATGACCGTGGTCTCCGGCGGCGCGAAGAGCATCCTGGACCACCGGCTGACCGCCGAGTACCTGGAGACAGCCGGTGTCCCCGTGTACGGGTACCGCACCGACAGGCTCGCGGCCTTCGTGGTGCGCGAAGCCGATGTGCCCGTGACCCGCATGGACGACCTGCACACCGCCGCGCGCGCCGCCGAGGCGCACTGGCAGGTCAACGGACCCGGCACGGTGCTGCTCACCACTCCCATCGACGAGCAGGACGCGGTGGACGAGGCGGTCGTCGAGGCGGCCATCGCCGAGGCCCTCGCCCAGTGCGACCAGGAGGGCATCGTCGGCAACGCGGTCAGCCCGTACCTGATGAAGGCGCTCGCCAGGGCCTCCGGCGGCATGCTGCCCAAGGCCGGCCGCTCCCTGCTGCTCAGCACCGCCCGGGTCGCGGGAGAGTTCTCCGCCGCCCTGAGCGCCGTACAGGCGGAGCGGTGAGCGGCGCCCCCGCCGCGGCGGACCGTGGGGTGATCCTCGACCTCGACGGCACGCTCGCGGACACCCCCGCCGCCATCGCCACCATCACCGCCGAAGTCCTGGCGGCGATGGGCACGGCGGTGTCCCGAGGGGCGATCCTCTCCACCGTCGGCCGCCCGCTGCCCGCCTCCCTCGCCGGGCTGCTGGGCGTTCCCGTGGAGGACCCGCGGGTGGCCGAGGCGACCGAGGAGTACGGGCGGCGGTTCGGCGCCCATGTGCGGGCGGCCGGTCCGCGGTTGCTGTATCCCGGGGTCCTCGAAGGGCTGGACCGGCTGTCCGCCGCCGGTTTCCGGCTGGCCATGGCGACCTCGAAGGTCGAGAAGGCCGCGCGCGCCATCGCCGAACTCACCGGTCTGGACACCCGGCTGACGGTCATCGCGGGCGACGACAGTGTCGAGCGCGGCAAGCCGCACCCCGACATGGCCCTGCATGTCGCCAAGGGGCTCGGGCTCGCTCCGGAGCAGTGCCTGGTGATCGGTGACGGGGTGCCCGACGCCGAGATGGGGCGGGCCGCCGGAATGACGGTGATCGGGGTCTCGTACGGCGTGTCAGGCCCCGACGAACTGATGCGGGCGGGAGCGGACACGGTCGTGGACTCCTTCCCGGCGGCGGTCGCCGCCGTACTGGACGGACACCCGTGAACGCGCCCCGCACGCCCCGCACCCCGCGCGCAGACGCACCCCTGGACACCCCGAGGAAAGGAGCGGTTCCGATGCCGCGCAGAACGTTCGTCTCCCGGCACGGCCTGCTGCTCGCCGCCGCCGCACTGGGCACCGTCATGACGACTCCAGGGACCTCCACCGCCAAACCGGGCAGCCGTGGCTACCGGATGGTCTGGGACGACTTCGCCGAGGGGTTCCGCACCGAGGGCGAGGGCGCCCGGTGGTTCCACGTGGCGGGCGGCCCCTACCGGGCCGACGACGGCATCGTCACGACCCGCCCGGGCGAGCTGTCCGTACGGGCACGCGGCAGCCACCCCGCGACCGGCGAGCCGGCGTTCACGCAGACCATCCCCGCCGAGAACCCGGTCGGCATGCCGGGCTCCGGGGACCACGCCAAGTTCATCGCGTACACCAGTCACACCGCCTCCAGCGGCCACCCGGGTTTCGACGCCCACGAGGGCTACGAACTCCTCTTCGAGACGCGGCTCTCCGGCCGGACCTACGGCACCGCCGACCACCCCTTCGGGGACGCGGTGCGGGATCCGGAGGACGATCTGCGGCTGGCCTCCGCGATGATGCTGACCACCGACCCGGAGAGCTCCGTCTCCTTCGACTTCGTGGTCACCAACAAGCGGATCTACGCCTGGTACGGGCGCCCCACCTTCCTGCGCGGCCAGTTGGGCGACTACGCCTCGTTCGCGCACACCGTGCCGTTGGTCGCGCGACGGCCCGGCGACAGCCACGACTTCGGCATCGCCTACGACCGCGCGGCCGGGGTGGTGCGCTGGCTCATCGACGGCGAGGAGCACTTCCGGGTGGACCGCATCGGACACCGTCTCGACCGGTCCACCGCGACCCTGGACGAGGGCGGCGAGGAGACGCTGGTCAAGCCGCGGCAGCTCAACGCCGGGCTCGGACTGCTGACCCTGCTGGACGCGTCCTGGCCCACCGACAAGGGCCTCGTACGGCTCTCCGCGCGCAAGCACACCACGTACTACCGGCCCTCGGTCGGTGCGCCGCAGGAGCAGACCTTCGCCGACGAGGACAGCACCGACGCCGGGCGGCTCTTCGGACAGGGCGCGGCCGTGCGGCTCGGCTCCTACCGCGTGACCAGCAGGCGCTCGCGGTGACGCCGGAAGAGGTCGTCGGAGTGTGGCGGCTGGCCTCGTACACGGAGGTGGGCGAGGACGGGGGCACGGTGGCGGGGCCGTTGGGCGAGGCGCCGGCCGGGCTGCTGATCTACACCGCGGACGGCCATGTCGCGGTGAGCATGATGAAGACCGGCGAGGCCCCGGCCCTGGAGACCTACATGGGCTACTCGGGGCAGTGGCGGCTGGCCGGGGACCGGATGACGCACCGGGTCCAGGTCAGCGCCCATCCGCGGATGGCGGGCACCGAACAGATACGCCGGGTCACGCTCGACGGCGAAACGCTGTCGCTGCGCGGCACGGCCGTGACACCGGTGGGGGGCCGCGCGCCGGAGCGCGTGCTCACCTGGCGGCGCGCGAAGCCCGACGGCATCGCAGCCGACAGCATCGCAACCGACCGCATCGCAGCCGACAGCACGGCATCCGACAGCACGGCGTCCGACAGCTCAGGGTTCGACAGCACAGAGTCCGACAGCACGGCGTCCGACGAGACGGCGGAACAGCAGGAGAAGGAGACGCACTGATGCCCAACTACGTGGACGCGCCCGAGGGTTGGTGGCGGGAGTTCATCATGGCCGATCCGCCCAGGACCGCGAAGGCCTCGGTGGTCCGCAAGGACGGCAGCCCCCATGTCGTCCCGGTCGGAGTCATCATGGACGGCGACGACATCATCTACACGTGCCAGAAGGACAGCGTGAAGGGCCGCTCCCTGCAACGGGACGGCAGGATCGCGATGCTGTGGGACGACGAGCGTCCGCCGTTCTCGTTCGTGCTGGTGCGCGGGCGGGCGACGCTCAGCGAGGACATCGACGAACTGCGTACCTGGACCGCCCGGATCGGTGGCCGGTACCACGGCAAGCGGCGCGAGGAGGAGTTCTCCGAGCGGTTCACCATCCCCAACGGCGTCGTGGTCCGGGTGAAGGTGGAACAGATCGTCGCCAAGGTGAATCTGTCGGAGACCGTGAACGTGAAGGACGCGTAGCCCTTCCGGGGCCGGTGCGGTGACACAACAGTGCGGCGGAGCGGGCCGGTTGGCCGCTCCGCCGCACTGTTGGTTCAGGCACCACACTTCCGGCGGAGCGCTCAGGCGGCCCCGTACCGGTCGTCGGCCGGCACCCGTCGCGCGGTCGTCCGCAGGTCGTCGACCTGCTGCCAGCGGTCGCCGTAGATGGCGTCCCGCATGGCCGGGAAGCGCAGGAAGTCGTGCGGGAAGCCCGGCTCCACACGGCTGACCCGTTCCAGGCCCGCCAGCCAGTCGTCCTCCAGCACGGCTTCGACGGCGCCCAGGTTGTCGGCGAGCTGCTCGGGCTTCGTGGCACCGAGGATCGGCACCACGTTTCCGGGCCGGGACAGCAGCCAGGCCAACGCCACCTGGGCGGGGCTGACTCCGGCGGCCTCGGCGACCCGCACGGTCTCCTCCACGACGTCGTCGCCGGGGCCGGTGCCGCCCTGCCCCCAGGCCACGTGGTCCAGCCGCCCCTCCTCGGAGCGCAGGTACTTGCCGGTGAGCCGCCCGTCGGCCAGCGGGCCCCAGGCGAACACCGGCAGGTCGAAGGCGTGGGCCATCGGGAGGAGTTCACGCTCGACGGTGCGCTCCAGCAGGTTGTACCTGATCTGCAGTCCCGCGAAGGGCGACCAGTCACGCAGTTCGGCCAGGGTGTTGGCCTGGGCCACCTCCCAAGCGGGCCAGTCGGACACACCGACGTAGAGCACCTTGCCCGCGCGCACCTGGTCGTCCAGCGCCCGCATCACCTCGGGCACCGGGGTGAGGGTGTCCCGGGCGTGCACCCACAGCATGTCCAGGTGGTCCGTGCCGAGCCGGCGCAGGCTCGCCTCCAGGGAACGCACCAGGTTCTTCCGGTGGTTGCCCGCGGAGTTCAGGTCACCCGGCCGCGTCTGCATCGTGTACTTGGTGCTGAGGACGAACTGGTCGCGGCGTCCGGCGAGCAGCTTGCCGAGCGCCGTCTCCGCCGATCCGTCGCCGTACTCGTCCGCGGTGTCGATGAAGTTGCCGCCGGCCTCGGCGTACTGGTCGAAGATCCGCGCGCGCGTCGCCTCGGGGAGTTTCCAGTCGTCGCCGAAGGTCATGGTGCCCAGCGCCAGCCTGGATATCCGGACCCCGGTCCTGCCGAGAAGCGTGTAGCGCACGGCTCAGTCCTTCCGGCTCAGTATGACCAGGGGGATCTTCCGCTCGGTCTGGGCCTGGTAGGCGGCGAAGGCCTGCACCTCGGCGGCGGCCTCGGCGAAGAGACGGTCGCGCTCCTCGCTCCCGGCCGGCACCTCGGTCGCGATGGCCGAGTAGGTCTCCTCGCCGGTCTCGACGGTCACCCGGGGATTCACCTTGATGTTGTGGAACCAGGCGGGGTGGGTGTCCGCGCCGCCGTTGCTGCCGAAGATCAGCAGGCTGCCGTCGGCCTGGGCGAAGAAGAGCGTGGGCACCGTGCGCACCACGCCGGACTTCGCCCCCTTGGTGGTGAGCAGGATGAGCGAACCGCCCTCGAAGGGGCCGCCGACCTTGCCGCCGTTCTGCCGGAACTCCTGCATGACCGGGAGGTTGTAACTGCCCGGGTCTCCTTCGGCGGGTGTGGTGGGCGCGGGGTCGAACTGGTCAGCAGCCACGGGGACTTCCTCTCGGCGAGACAAGCGGAGATTTCTCCATATCGATACGCGCGCCGAGCCTAAGCGGAGAGACTTCCGTATCGCAAGCAACGACCTCGTACGCCACTGGAGAAGGGCGAACTATGCTCACGGCCATGGCCGCAGCCCCATCCGAACGCGCCGACGCGGTGCGCAACCGACAGAAGATCCTGGCCGCGGCCGCCCGTCTGGTGGCCGCCGGAGCAGCGGAGCGGCTCTCCCTCGACGAGGTGGCCCGGGTGGCGGACGTGGGCGTGGGCACGGTCTACCGCCGCTTCGGCGACCGCGCCGGACTGGTCTTCGCGCTCCTGGAGGAACAGCATCAGCTGTTCCGGGCCCGGGTGGTGGAGGGCCCGCCCCCCTTGGGGCCGCAGGCCGACGCCGGTGAGCGGCTGCGTGCCTTCCTGCACGCGCTCGTCGACCTCTCCGTCGGGCAGCGGGAACTGCTGCTGCTCGCCGAGTCCAGTTCGCCGCCCGCGCGCTACGTCAGCGACTCCTACGACTTTCAGCACGCGCATGCCGGCCGGCTGATCGCCGAGCTGCGCCCGGACGCCGACGCGGACTTTCTGGCGGACGCGCTGCTGGCCCCCTTCGCGCCCAGCCTGATCGACCACCAGAGCCGGGTCAGGGGCTTCTCGCCGGAGCGCATCAAGGCCGGCTTCGACCAGCTCCTGAGCAGCACGCTGGAGTCGGGAGCGGTGACGGCGGCCGCTGTCGAGCCGACCTCCAGCCGCCTTCCAGCGGAGGCCGGGACCGTGGCGGACGACGGGTGCGCGAACGCACGCCGCTGACGGCATGGCCGCCTGGAGTGCGACGTCCATGCCCACGGCTGCTTCCCCGCACGACGCGGTCCATGGGAGGCGCAAGGATGCTGGACACCGAGGAACTGGCCCAACAGGCCGCCGAATCCGCGCGAGGGGCCGAGGAGGCCCGCAAGCTCGACCCCGACGTGGTCAAACTGCTGGTCGAGGCCGGTTTCGCCCGGCACTTCGTACCCCGGGAGTGCGGCGGCGCCGAGGGCACCTTCGCGGAGCTCACCGAGGCGGTGGCGCGGGTCGGCGCCGCCTGCCCCGCCACCGCCTGGTGCGCCTCGCTGGCCGCCAACCTGGGCCGGATGGCGGCGTATCTGCCCGCCGAGGGTTACCGGGAGGTGTGGGCGCAGGGGCCCGACGCGCTCGTCGTCGGCTCCCTCTCCCCCTTCGGGCAGGCCGCCCCCGCGGCCGGCGGCTGGACAGTCTCCGGGCGCTGGCCCTACATCAGCGCCGTGGCGTACGCGGACTGGCTGCTGCTGTGCGCCACGCTGCCCGACGGGGCCGGGCCCCGGGTCTTCGCGGTTCCCCGGGACGAGGTGGAGGTCGTGGAGAGCTGGGAGAGCGTCGGTATGCGGGCCACCGGCAGCCACACGGTGGTCGCCTCCGGCGTGTTCGTTCCCGAGCGGCGCACCTTCGCCCGCGCCGACCTGCTGACGGGCCGCCCCACGGCGTCCACGGCGCCCTGTCACACCGTGCCGCTGGAAGCTGCCAACGGGCTCTCCTTTGCCGGGCCGCTCCTTGGCGCCGCCGAGGGCGCGCTCGGCCAGTGGTCGGCCTACGCGGTGGTCAAGGCGCGCTCCGTACTCCTGCGGCCCCAGGCACCGGGCCCCAGCCGCGAGGCACTCGCCGGCGTGCTGGCCCACTCGGCCGGGGAGACGGACGCCGCACGGCTGCTGCTGGAGCGGTGCGCGCACGTCGCCGACCTGGGCGCTGAGGTGACGCCCGAGCAGACCCGGCGCAATCTGCGCGACACCGCCCTGTCCGTGCGGATGCTGGCCTCCGCGGTCAACCGGCTCGCGGCGAACGGCGGCACCACGGGTTACGGGGAGAGCGCCCCGCTGCAGCGCTACTGGCGGGACGTCAACACCTCGGCCACCCACGTGGCGCTCCAGTTCGAATCGGCGGCGCTCGCCTACGCCGAGGGACGGCTGTGGACCACGGAGACCACCAGCAGTCCGGCAGTGGCGCGCTAACGGCCGCCAAAACGGACAGGGCCGGCCGGCCCCGGGAGACGGGGTCGGCCGGCCCTGTCACGGCAGTTCAGGCGGGATGTGGGACGCGTCGGGGGGGGGGGGGGGGGGGGGGGGGGGGGCAGAAGAAGGGGGGGGGGGGGGGGGGGGGGCGCCGAAAGAGCGGGAGGAGGGGTATCCCTTACCATGCGCCGTCGCACGCCCACACACACCAGCACCCGACGAAA
>NZ_JBVIPT010000021.1:0-205730 GCF_055577685.1 Streptomyces sp. NPDC033178 | reverse complement strand
CCTGGTTCACGTACCCCTGTCCCGTGAATGAAGACAACCGCCGCCATGCGCCCCCCGTGACACGGGTCAACGTCCCCGTACGACCGCTTCTGGTAGGTCAATTCATCAGTATTCTAGGGGTGTTGGGCCCAGGTGGCGCATACGTACGACGGCTCGGGCCGGAGATGGTATCCCGCCGAGTGGTGTAGTCACTGGTCGAGCTGATTCGGTTTCTGCCGTGGCGGAAACTGGTGATCGTCCGCGGTCGGCTGCGTCGTTAGGAGTTCGGCCATGGAGGCTTCGGAGAGATAGCGGCGGTCGAAGAACTGCCATTCGTCGTGGAGTTCGGCCAGGACCGCGGCGGCGAGCCGGTCGAGGGCTGCGGGGTTGGGGAAGACCTGGACGACGTCAGCCCGCCGTTTGGTCTCCCGGTTCAGCCGCTCCAGCGGGTTGGTGGACCAGATCTTCTTCCAGTGCGCGGGCGGGAAGTCGGCGAAGGCGGTGATGTCGACCGCGGCGTCCAGCAGCATCCTCTTGACCTGGGGGAACTGCCGTCCGAGCATGTCGGCCACCACGTTCAGCTGGGTGCGGACGGCCTCGCCGATGGTCTGCGCGAAGACGGTGCGGATGGTCGCGGCGACCATCTCTCCTGAACCCTTTGCGATCACGCCGAAGACGTCTCGGACGAAGTGGACCCGGCACCTTTGCCAGGCCGAGCCGAGGAAAATGGTGCGGATCGCGGCCACCAGGCCGCTGTGGCTGTGGCTGTGGCTGTCGGAGATGACCAACTGGACGTTCTCCAGGCCGCGGGCCCGTAAGGAACGCAGGAACTTCGTCCAGAACGGCTTCGACTCGCTGTCGCCGACCATCAGCCCGAGGATCTCGCGGTGACCGGTCACGGAGATGCCGGTGCCGATGACCACGGCCTGGGACACGATCCGGTGGTTCACCCGGGCCTTGCAGTAGGTCGCGTCCAGGAAGACGTAAGGAAAGACGGTGTGGTCCAGCGGCCGTTCCTTGAACGCAACCAGTTCTTCGTCCAGTTCGCCGCAGATCCGTGACACCTGCGACTTCGAAATGCCGCTGTCCGCCCCGAGTGCATTGACCAGGTCGTCGACCGAGCGGGTCGAGACGCCGTGCACGTATGCCTCCATCACCACGGCGAACAGGGCCCGGTCGATGCGCCGGCGCCGCTCGAGCAGCGAGGGGAAGAACGACCCGGTCCGCACCTTGGGGATCTTCAGGTCCAGGTCGCCGGCCTGCGTGGTCAATAGCCGGTCACGGTGACCGTTGCGCCAAGTCGTGCGCTCGCTTGAGTGCTCGCCCGGGGCGGCACCGATGGTCTCGGTCGCCTCGGCCTCGATGAGTTCCTGCAGGATGCGCTCGCACAGCATCCTGATCGTCTCAACTCCGTCGGCCGTACGTAGTGACTGAAGCAGTCGCATCAGGTCAGACTGAGACAAGGCCATCGTGCACTCCTCCGGTTGAACTGCCCGTTCACCAGGGAGACTTGCGCGATGGCCTGCCCTTGTTCAGGGAGCGGGCAGCAGCAGCGGGTGCACGCCCCGGGCAGACACCGCGCGTTCACGAACGTTGACCAGCTACACCACTCGGCGGGACACCATCGGGCCGGACGGCTCGGTCGACAACTGGACAGCTGGGGACACTATGAGCCTGACGCGATGATGCTGCACTTCGCGGGCTGCGCGGTGGACCTTGGTGGTCACCCCGCCGGAGGACCGGCCCAGCGTCTGGCCAGGTACCTGATGTAGCGGATCTTCCAGTTCGTCCGAGGCCGGTGTCCCTCTGCGGGCTCCGGCGGCATGCTGGTTGGCACGGTCGACAGTGGAGTCCACCGACGCCGTTCACTCCACCGCGCCCGCCGCATCATCCTTGACCTGCACGCGCTCCAGGAGCTTCGCCCACGTCCCATCACCCCCTGCAGACCCGCCAGACGCGGCCGGACTGACCACGAGGATTCACCTGGCATGTGAACAGAGCCAGAAGGTGCTGTCCCTTGTCGTGACCGCCGGGCAGCGCGGTGCCTCGCCGCGGTTCCAGACCGTCCTGGACGACGTCAACATCCCGCGCATCGGCGCAGACCGTCCCCGCACACGGCCCGAGAAGGTCCGGGCCGACACGGCCTACAGCCCCACGCCGACGCCACCGGATACAACAGACTCGCCGTCCGATGCGAAGCCATCCTCTACACCGCCGTCATCAACGACTGGCTCCTGACCTCACTTTGAGGCAGGCCCTGGTCGACCATGAACCACAAGTAGCTGCCCGGCGTCGCCGCACACGCTTCAGGATGCTCTGCAAGATCCAGCAGAGCCGTCTTCTGCTGCTCGCCAGAACGCCGCTGGGACAGGACGGTGACTTCCTGACGGGCAACTTGGGCTTCCTGCTCGTTCAACAGCGTGTCGCCATGTGGATCTACCCAGCCAAGCTTGCCGAGCCGTGCCGGTCGAGCGTGCTCAGGGCCAGCGCCAACGCTTCGCCATGCTGGCATGACCCCCGCAGCACGGTGTCCCGGGACAACCCTTTGCGCGAGGGCCGCCCCAAGTGCAGTTCCAGCTCAACCCCCATCACCCCATCTTTCTGCCTCGGACACCGAAGCTTCGCAGAGATGATTTGTTCAGACGTCGGATGAACACGACACGGCACCACCGGGGTGGTGCTCAGTGCCACCCCGGTCGCGTCGCAGTTCTAGAGCGGCATGGGCGCCATGTCGCACTCGATGCGCCGCCGCTGGCGGGCCGCGAGAAGCCAGGGGTGGTCGGCGCGAACCACCCGGGTGAACCCGTCCACCGCCCTCTGCTCCAGTTCGTCCGCCTCGGCCCCGCGCCCCAGGCCCCGAAGGTCGAGCGAGAGATTCGCGGAACACGACAGTGTCAGCGGGTGATCCACACCTGCGACCTCGGCCAGCAGGGGCAGATTGACCTGGTCGATCTCGCAGGCCCGGTCGAAGTCCAGACGCGCGTACGCCGTGCTGGCCTGGCCGAGCACGACGGTCGCGGTCGTCACATGACCGGAACCCAGCGTGTCGGTGAGCCTGCGCGCCGAGTCGTCCTCCAGCTCCTGTGCCTTGCCGAGATTGCCGAGGGCACGCATGGTCGCGGCCAGGTTGGCCTTGGCAAGGAGGGTGTACGCGTGGTTCTTGCCGAGGCGCTGCTCATAGCGTTGCACGGTGTCCTCGCCGAGCTGACGCGACCCGTCGAGGTCACCCGTGAGGCGACGGTCGACAGTGACGTTGATCGCTGTGGACAGCGCGTCCGCGTGGTCGCGGCCATAGCCGGTCACCAGGCGGCGCAGCGTCTCCTCGGAGAGCTTGGCGGCCTCGGCGATCGCTCCGTCGCGACGCCTGCAGACCGCCAGGTTGCGGGCGACGCGCAGGGTGAGTGGGTTCTCCTCGCCTAGTGAGTCACGCACCCTGCGGTAGACGTCCTCCTGGAAGTCACGAGCGCCCGGGTAGTCGCCGCTCTCGCGCATGTCGATCGCGAGTCCGTTGAGGGTGTTCAGGGTCAGGCTGCTGTTGGGCCCGAAGAGCAGGTCACGCAACCGGCCCGTCTCCTGGTCCAGGGGCAGTGCTGTGCGGAACTCGCCGCACAGGCGCAACGAGACGCCCCAGCCGTGCGCCGCCTGGAGGGTGCTGGGGTCCTCCGGCCCGAACAGGCTCCCGGCCCGCTCGGTGGCTTCCTGGTCGAGTTCGCGTGCCTCGTTGAACAGGCCCTGGTAGCGCCGCGCGTCCGCCAACTGCGTCATGGAGTCGATGAGGTCCTCCGCGGCGACGTCCACCCGCCGCGAGACCTCCAGAGCCCCTTCGTTGAGCGGAACGGACTCGGCGAGCTCACCGACGACACGGAGCAGGAAGGCGAAGATCTTGGTGATGCGGATGACGTGGATGTTCTCCTCGCCCGAGGCCGCGAGCCAGGTGGTCCAGGTCTGCCGGGCCAGGTCGACGGCATTCTCGTGGTCGCCCCAGTAGTAGAGGAACAGCACGGTGTCGTAGACCAGTTCGCGCGTCCAGGTGTCCGTGCTGTCCTTCGCCTGGGAGGTGAGGACGTGTGGCAGCAGCGCCTGATAGGCGGGCCACTCGAGGGAGGAGGCGTGGTGGCCGGGCTTGGCAGCCGAGAGGAGCTTGTGTGCGGCCTCCCGCATACGCTCTCGCTCGTCGGGGCCCAGTTTGGCCAGGAGCACGTTCTGCAGCAGTCGGTGCATCTGAAGGGTGTCGGAACGCAGGTCCAGCCGCACCAGGGAAAACTGGTTCAGGTCCCGGATGGCCCGGCTCAACTTGATCGACTCGCGCAGGAGGGGGTCGACGTGGGGAGTGATGTCGACGCCCCGTTTGCCGCGCAGCATGGAGAGCGGGACGGGCTCGGGTGCCATGCAGGCGCAGATGTCGAGGAGTTCACGGGCGCCCGGGTTGCTCTCCTTGATCCGCTCCAGTGAGATGTCCCAGGCCGCGGCTACGGAGACCGGATAGTCGGGGGCCGGGTCGAGATGGAGGATCTCCGGGCTGCGCTGGTCCAGCAGGGCGAGGTAGTCCTCCACGAGCATGCCCGTGACAGCACGCCATGCCCCTGCCTGCTCAACGGCGAGCGGCAGGTCGCCGAGGGCCTCGGCAAGCCGGTCCGCGTCGGCCGCGGACAGGTCCGGAGAGCGCTTCTGGAGCAGCTGGACGGACTCTTCACGCTCGAAGACGTTCACCGGCAATGGCGTGGCCACCCGTCCCCAGTCGCGGTTGCGGGAGGTGACGATGATCTTCCCCGGTCCATTGGCGGGGAAGTACGAACGCACCGCCTCGACGTTTTCTGCGTTGTCGAACACCAGGAGCCATTTGTCGTACGGAACCCCGGTGCGCAGCGCCTCCAGGACGGCGGGCACAGCCGTGTTGGCGGCAGGAGCGCCCACACCGTCGTGCCCCGCGGGGGTGAGCCGCAGCCGGGCCGCCAGGCCCGCGAGCGCGGTCAGGATGAGGCTCTCCCGCTCGGCGGGGATCCAGCAGATCACCTTGTAGTCCTGCTGGTGCATGTAGATGTACTCAAGGGCCAGCTGCGACTTCCCCACACCGCCCATGCCGTGCAACGCGTGCGGCTGCGCGGCCGCGCTGCCTTGATCGCCCAACTGCCGCTTGATCTCGTCAAGTTGTCCGCCTCGCCCGGTGAATGATGCATTCCGCGGCGGGACGTTCACCAGTAGCGACGGTGTGGGCGTGGTGCTCTGCATGTGTGACTCGACCTCCATGCCTTCATGCTCGGCGCATCCGTTGCCGGATGGGCCGAGCACTTCACGTTGCGCGGCAGTACGGGAGAACCCGAGGAGACTCGCGACGATGCGGCCGGTCCCGCTCGGAACGTTCTCTCAACAGTCTGCGCCAGATGGGCCAAACCACCGCGTAGGTCGTCGAGTTGGACCGTACGGGACAGAAATGCCAAGTAAGACTCAAAGCGCTGCAGCCCTCGCTGAAGCCCGTCTACACGGATCAGGGCCGGAGCCGTTCGGGGCAAGCCAGCATGCGGCGGCTGTCGCGGCCGGGGGCAAGGGCCGATTGGGCCACGATCCAGCCGGCGAGGAGATGGAGGTCGGCCGGGTCGGCGGCCAGAGCGTCAGCGTACAACTCAAGTGCAGTGGCAGCGTCTCCGACGGCCAGGTGCTCGTCGGCGGTGCGTGGGACGGCAGGATGTTCGGCGAACGCTTGGGTGCGAACGTCGGGCCAACTGGGGCGATCGACACGGAACACGAGAGTGCGGGACGTCGACGCCTCGCGCTCTGCGCGCGCATCCTGCGACGCGACGTTGCGCAGCCGCCACTCCGTACGGTGCAGCGCGGCAGCCGTGCGGGCCCGGAGCAGGGCTGCCCGGTCGACGGGTTCACGCAGCCAGCCATCCAGTGTGCGGGCGAGCCCCGCCGCAAGGGCCCGCCCCTGAGCGGTGAGCCGCCCGCTCATCCGCAGGGTGCGTACGACCAGCCGACTCTGTAAGCGGCGCAGGGCGAAGTGGTAGGCGGCCGTCTCGGCGTGCTCCGGCTCGGGCAGCAGGTCCCGCCAGAATCCGGCGACGCCGGTGAAGGCGTATGCGCCGTGCAGGAGGCCGGTGAGATGACGCGGGTCGGCGCGCCAGGGGGCGTAGTAGCACTCCGCGCGGTCGTCGTCGAGGAGCGGGAAGAGATGGAGCATGGCGGCGAGCTTGCTGTGCTGGAACTCGTGAACAAGCGTCTCGGCGAGGGAGACCGGGGAAGCGGGTCGGGCGATGAGCATGGCGGCGTAGGAATCGCCGCTCGTGGCGGAAACCCGTACGTCGGGGGAGGGCGGTGGGTCGACGCTCGTACGTCCCCAAGGGACCACGGCCCTGATGGCTGCAGGGTCGAGTCGGCCGGGTCCCGCTTCGCGGCCTGTCCCGATGAGTATCGCGGCGGCCTCGTCGAACATGTCCTGCCACATGGCGGCTTCGTCGGCGTCGAGCCGGGCGGGGGTCACGGGCTCGCCGAGATCACGGTACGGATCGAGGTCGTCGAGCGGGATGGCGACGGCCCCCGATGAGGCGTGGTGGGTGAGTGTGCGCAGTGGAATCCACCGGGGCCCGTCCTCCACCTGGCCGGTCTCCTCGCGTACGGCGACGGTCTCGGGCAGACAGGTGAGCATGAGCGAGGAAAGGGAGGGAGCAGAGGAGTGCGACACAGGCGCTGTCAGGGTCAGCTCGCCTCC
This sequence comes from Streptomyces sp. NPDC033178, assembly GCF_055577685.1. Classification (NCBI taxonomy): domain Bacteria; kingdom Bacillati; phylum Actinomycetota; class Actinomycetes; order Kitasatosporales; family Streptomycetaceae; genus Streptomyces; species Streptomyces sp. NPDC033178. The sequence continues at coordinate 199,045 of NZ_JBVIPT010000021.1, read as the reverse complement.
ACTCGTCCAGGCTCGGCCGGTGGCGGGCTCGGACCCGGGATCCATCAGGCGGACCGTTCCCAGACCGGGAAGGTGCAACGCGCCGTCGACAAGCGGGACGACGAGATCGGCCTCCGAGCGCGCACGGAGCGCCGCCGTGATCGCCAGCGCTCCAAGCCGGCCCGTCTCCGCCCACAGAGGCGCACCCTGCGCGGTGCCATGTATCTGACGCAGGACGTGCGCCAGCCAGCCACCGACCTGCGGGACGAGCAGCAGTCGGTCGACCGCTTCAGGGTCCTGTTCGGCCGCGGAGACGAGAGCTCTCCACAGGTCTGCGGGCGGCGAGAGCGGTGCGGGCAGGGAGTCGAGGCGCGCCTGGAGCGTACGCAGGAGCAGTAGTCTGCGTGCCCTTTCGCCACGCTCCAGGAAGGCCAGTGCCTCCGGTGAACCACCCCCGGCGGCCAATTCCTCGAAAAGGTGGCCAGGCATCCGGAGTGGATGATGGGGCTGCTCGGGACTCATTCCCGGAGACCTCCGTCGGGTACGAGAGGTGACGTTGCTACTCCGCCCTGCCTGGCTCGCCGCCGCCCCGCATGCTGCCGCGTGGGCGCAGCACCTCGTCCAGGAGCCGGTCGGCCCGGCTGAGAGGGGCTACGGAGTCGAGGGCGGAGACAGACACGTGAGCCAGATCCAGCAGGTCCGACTCCCAGCATGGGACGCCGGTCCCGGGAGTCTGCCCACGGGTATCTGACGGAGCTCCGGACGGCTGGATCTGCGGCCGGTGCAAGATACTTCCCCTCTTTGCCACTACGTTCCGCTACCGGGTGCCGGTCACGCGTGGTCGAAACCGGTGACCGCCAGATCATTGCACATGACGGTCACGAGATTTCGCGCCTCGGGTGTAGAAGCGAGCACGCGCAGCCCCAGGGCGAGTTGGGTCGTACACGCGCGCGACGCCACCGCCCGATGGAAGCCGGACGCTCGCTCGGATGGCCGGATCCATTCTACCGAGTCGGTCCAACCTGTCCGGTCTACAGCGGCATCGGTGACAGGTCGCATTCGATGCGACGACGCTGCCGTGTTGCGAGGAGCCAGGGATGCAACGAGCGGACCACGTGGCTGAGCCCGTCCACCGCCGTCCGCTGCAACCGGTCCGCCTCGGTGCCCCGGCCCAGCCCTCTGAGGTCCAGAGCCAGATTCGCGGTGCAGGCCAGCGTCAGCGGGTGTTGTTCGCCGGCGACCTCGGCCAGCAGCGGCAGGCCTGCTTCGTCGATCTCGCGCGCCCGGTCGAAGTCCAGCCGGGCATAGACCGTGTTGGCCCGGCCGAGTTCGACGGTGAGAGTCGTCACGTGGTGAGGTCCCACCGTCTCGGCCAGCAGACGGGCGGCATCGTCCTCTAGTTCCTCTGCGGCGTCGAGGGCTCCGAAGGCTCGCAAGGTCGCGGCCAGGTTGGCCTTGGACAGCAGAGTGAACGCATGGCTCTCGCCGAGCAGACGCGCATATCGCTGGGCGGTCTCCTCTGCCAGCTGACGCGAGCCGTCAAGGTCTCCGGCCAGGCGCAGGTCGACGGACAGGTTGATCGCCGTCGCAAGCGAGTCGACGTGGTCGGACCCGTAGCGGACGACGAAGCGGCGCAGTGTCTCCTCGCTGAGCCGGGCCCCTTCGGCGAGCGCCCCGTCACGGCGCCGGCAGACAGCGAGGTTGCGGGCGATGCGCAGGGTGAGCGGGTTGTCCTCACCGAGCGCGGCACGAGCCCGGCGATGGACGTCCTCCTGGAAGTCACGGGAGCCTGGATAGTCTCCACTCTCGCGCATGTCGGTGGAGAGAGCGTTGAGGGTGTTGAGGGTCAGGAAGTTGGCAGGGCCGTAGAGCTGCTCCCGCATCTGCGCGTTCTCCTGGTCCAGCGGCATCGCTTCCCGGAACTGACCGCACAGCCGCAGGTCGACGGCCCAACTGTGGTTGGCCCACAAGGTGGTGGGATCGTCCGCGCCGAACTGCGAGCGGGCCAGCTCCGTGGCCTCCTGGCCCAGGTCGCGCGCCTCATGGAACCTGCCTCCGTAGCGCCGGGCGTCCGCCATGACGCAGAGCGAGTCGACAAGGTCCTCCGGAGCGACACCGATACGGCGTGACACCGCCAGGGCCCGCTCCGTCAGCGGGATGGACTCGGCCACTTGCCCGACAACGCGCAACAGGAAGGCGAAGATCTTCATGATGCGGATGACGAAGATGTCCTCCTCGCCGGAGGTCTCGAGCCAGGTGTCGTAAGCCTGCCGGGCCAAGCTCAGCGCCCCTTGGTAGTCGCCCCAGTAGTAGAGGAAAAACGCGGTGTCGTGTACGAGTTCCCGAACCCAGGTGTCCGTGCTGGTCACCGCCTGGGAGGTGAGCAGGTGGGGCAGCAGGGCCTGGTACTCCCGCCATTCCAGAGACGACGCGTAGTGGCCCGGTTTGGCGGCCGACAGCAACTGGTGGGCGGCATCCCGCATCCGTTCCCGCTCTTCGGGCTGCAGCTTGGCGAGGAGCACGGTCTGCAGCATCCGGTGCATCTGCACGGTGTTCGATCGCGGGTCCACCTTGATCAGGGAGAACTGGCTGAGGTCGCGAATGGCCCGGTTCAGCCGGATCGACTCCCGCAGCAGGGGATCGATCTCGGGCGTGAGATTGACCCCCCGGCTGCCCCGGAGCATGGAGCGCGGAATTGGCTCGGGAGCCATGTTGGCGCAGACGTCGACGAGTTGCCGGGCACCGGGATTGTTCTCCTGAAGGTGCTCCAGTGAAATGTCCCAGGCAGCCGCCACCGAGACGGGATAGTCGGGCGCCGGGTCGAGCTCCAGGATCTCAGGACTGCGCTGGGCGAGCAGGTCGAGATACTCGTCGACGGGCATCCCGGTGACGGCGCGCCAGGCACCCGCCTGCTCCACGGCGAGCGGCAGATCACCCAGAACTTCGGCGAGCCGGTCGGCGTCCTCGACCGTCAGGTCCGGCGAGCGCTTCTGGAGCAGTTCGACGGACTCCTGCCGTTCGAAAACGTTGACCGGCAGCGGGGTGGCCACCCGCTCCCAGGCGCGGTTGCGGGAGGTGACGATGACCTTGCCGGGCCCATTGGCGGGAAAATACCGGCGCGCTACCTCCACGTCCTCGGCGTTGTCGAAGACGAGCAGCCAGTTGCCGTGCGGAACCCCGGTCCGCAGCGCATCCAGGACGGCGGGCACGGCCATGTTCGCGGCGCTGTCCTGTCCCGCGGGCGTGATGCCGAACTGAGAGGCCAAGGTCGCCAGCGAGGACAGGATGAGGCTCTCCCGCTCGGCGGAGATCCAGCAGATGACGCTGTAGTCGTACATGTGGGTGTAGATGTACTCCAGCGCCAGCTGTGACTTTCCGACGCCACCCATGCCGTGCAACGCATGCGGCAGCACGGCCGCGGTGTCCTGGGCGCCCAACTGTTCCTCGACGGCTCTCAGGAGCGCTTGCCGACCGACGAACGACGTGTTCCTCAGGGGAACGTTCACCAGTAGTGCTGGTGTTCCCGTCACCTTGCTCTCCATGCCCGGCGATGCCTCCACGAGTTCCCTGGTCCGGGCGGAACATCCTGTCTGTTCCGCTTCAAGTGGTGTGCCGTGCGTGGGCGAAGGACTCACCGTCTCGGCCGTCGCCCGCGACTCACCGTCGGGCACCGATGCGATGTCGGCGCCCGCCTCGATGCGTCGCGCCCGCTCGGTGTAAGGCCCGGACAACGCGCGCATGACGGCCATTTCCGTGCGTCGCCACTCCCGGTCGCCGGGATCGGGCAACGTGGTGCCGACCGGATCGTGCAGGGCGGCACGAAGGGCAACGCCCCGCTCGCCCGCGGCGGGCAGCGCGCCCACCACCGCGACTGTGCGCGCGAGCTGGGACCGAGTGGTGGTGGCCAACAGCGCCTCGCGCACTCCGTCGGCGAACTCCGGGGGGCCCTTGCCGCTGTCCCAGTCGATGAGTCCGCCCATCAGGATCTCGGCGAGGTGGTCGGGGCCGGTATCGGGCATGGTGCGTCGCCGCAGCTGATCCACCAGTTCGAACTCCAGTGGCACGACAGCCAGTTGGGTGGCAAGTCGGCGTGCGCCAGGGGTGGCAAGGGTGAGGAAGCGGTGTACAGCGGCGAGGGCGGCCGTCCTCAGCCGGGGGGCGCGCAGTCCAGGTGCAGGTGCGCCCTTGGCGAGGGTGCCCGCCAGGACTACGGGCAGATCGCGGCGTACTCCGCGCTCCCCGACGACCAGGTCGGCCCAGGCCGCCAGCGAACCCGGCTTCAGGGACAGCACGGGCACTGGCACGGAGGACCCGTTTGTGTCGGGCAGCGGCCGCAGGGGGTCGGGACCCACCGCCGGCTCCCAGTGGCACAGGCGGGTGTTGGACACGCCGAAACCACCTGCCTCCAGGACTGCCTGGTGCGGGTACAGCGAGGAACGGTGGCGCAGGTGCGGGGGCAACAAGTGGACCAGGGCCGTAGGGCCCGCTCGGCCGAGGCGGTCGAGCAGCCGGTCGGCGGCGGGTCCTGCCCAGCCGTGCCCCAGACCGTCCGTGACCACGAGGAAGACTCGGTCCGCCCGCCCGTTGAGGATCTCTCCGGGGTCGACCGGCATCCGTCCCGCGCCCCATCGCAGCGACGGATTCCCGGAGCGGGGGACGACCAGCTTGACGGTGCGTACAGCCCGGAAGGCCCCGCTCTGTTCGGCCGCCGCGTGCAGAGCCGTCGCCTCCCGGCTCCAGATCGCCATGGTGGGGGCGTCGTCGACCAGGAGGACCAGGTCGAACGCGGTGGCATCCGCCGGGCGGAACCACGGCATCCACAGTTCGTCGAACACCCCCTGCTCCGCTGTGGCTTCCTCGTCGAGCCGCACGGCGTCATGGGACGGCACATGACGCGCCAGCCGGTGCAGGGCACGGGCCATCCGTGCTGACCGGCTACCGCCCGGTACCGGTGTGCCGGGCCGCTGACGTGGCAGAAGGGGCCGTTTCAGCTGCATCTGACCGGAGCCCTCCGGGTCCGGGAGGGGCAGCGGTTCACCGTCGACGGCGGCCGCCTGGGCAGCGATTGGCCCCGGCTCGGACGACCGCCCAGACGGTGGCACCACGGCGTCTGTGGTCCGTACGCCGGTGTCCGTCCGCGCAGTGTCGGCGACCGTGGGCGTGCGGCCTGCCCTGATCCAGTGCGCGCTCAGCCAGACGGCATCGGCCAACTCCTGCCAGCGCGGAGCGGACTCCGGCGAGTCTGTGTGTCCAGCTTCGAATCCGGGCGCGCGCTCCCTGGGTAAACCGTCCATCAGCGCCCCTTGGCAAGGTCGCGCAGCAGCATCTCCATGAGCTTGCGCCCCCGCTGGTCGTTTCGGAAGACGCCCGCGGTGGTCATTTGGACGGCGTTGAGCAGTTGGTCCAGCGAGTGTGTGCCGCCCGCCTCCACCCGTGTGGCGAAGAGGTCGACCAGATCGTCCGCGCCTGGCGGGCAGGTCCCCAGGTGGCTCGCCACGATGGCGAGCAGTTGCTGCCGGGTGGGAACTGGCATCTCCAGGGGGAGGCATCGTCTGCGGAATGCGGCAGGGAATTCCCGTTCCCCGTTACTGGTGATGACCACGACCGGGAACTCCTTGCATTCCACCCGTCCGTGCCGCACGTCCGCGAACCGGTCGGGGTCGCTGGTGTGTACTTGCGCGACGTCCTGGGCATCCCGCACCAGTTCCGGGATGTCGTAGCTGCCGTTCTCCATGACATGGAGCAGGTCGTTGGGCAGGTCGATGTCGCTCTTGTCGAGTTCGTCGATGAGGAGGACGCGGGGGCGGTCGTGCGGTAACAGCGCGGTGCCCAGCGGGCCCAAGGTGATGTAGTCACCCAGGTACGGCGGCCGAGGGTGTTCCTCGCCGGCTTCCGCGCGCTCGTCCGTGCCGGTCGTCAGGCCTGCTCGCCAGGCACCGATGGCCTGGGCCCGCCCCATGGCGTCGTGCTCGTACAGACCGTCGCGCAGCCTGGTGCGGCTGACGATGTTCCATTCGAGGACGCGGCCGAGGCCGAGTTCGCGGGCGAGCAGGTAGGCGAGAGTGGACTTGCCCACCCCGGGTGCCCCGGTGACGAGTAGCGGTCGCCGCAGCAGCAGGGCGGCGTTGACGGCGTCGACACTGTCGCCGTCCAGGTGCGGCACGATATCGACGTGGCCCAGCCGACGCAGCGCAGCCTCCTCGTCGTCAGGTGGCGGAGGCTGTGCGGGTCCGCCCCCGAACCGACGCCATGGGGGAGGCTCCGGCAGCTGGGGTGGAGGTCCTGTCGGTGCAACCCCCGTAGCGTGAAAGAAGCGCCAGCCGTGCTCGCCCACCAGATCGGGGCCGCTCATACCGGGGTCTCCTCGCTGTCGATGGTGCTCATGCTGTCGGAATGGCCGACTCCGTGTTCCCGCTCGACGTCGAAGTCAGTGACGGGCTGCATGTCCACGAGCCGGTGCGGGTCGTCCCACAGGAACGCGATGTGCCGGCCCAGCAACAGTGGTCCGTCCGCATGGAGCTGAGCGATCCGCCTGAGGCGGTGGATCGTGACGGGGAGTTGGGCGGGCGTGCGTACGGCGGCGAAGACGGCCGTGACCACCTCCCGGCGTTCCGCCACGAATTCGCCTCTGCGGTCCCACACGGCGAGACCGATCCCCTCGGCGATGGCCGCCTTCAGCACCTCCGTCGCCGGCCCTCCGTCGGGTGCGTCGAGCACCGTGGCCGTGCGGCTGGGCCTCACCGCCAGGGCGGCCTGCCACTCACCCAGACCACGAAGGTCGGAGGCTCGCCAACCGTGCACCTCGATCCCGCGGGTCTGCAGCGTGTTCCACCGCTCCAACCACTGGGCTCGGACCAGGGAATCCTCGGTACGCATTCGTTCCAGGCTGCGCAGGTGCACTCCGTACTTCAGCCCCAGCGGCAGTGGCCTGCCGTCCCCCGGCCTGAAGGTCATCCCCGCCACATCGTGGTTGATCAGGTCGTAGGGAAGGACGAACTCGACGTAAGGCAGCGCGGACTCGGCATCCACAGAGGTCACCTCATGCGCCGCGGGGGAAAGCCTGACGACCTGCCGAAGAGCGCGCTCGACCGCCATGCCGAGACTGCCGAGGCTGGTCGTCTCGGGTTCCCCGGGCTGCGGGTGCCAGCGGCCGGGAACGGTGTTCAGCCATGGCCGGACGACGACGTCACCCGTACCGTCGCGAGCCGGTTCGACGGCTACGACCAGGCAGCGTGGAATCGTTGGATCCACCGCAGCGGCGATCCGTTCGGCACGCCGCTGTTCGAGCATCGGAAGTAGACCCGCACGCCGCGCCCAGTCCTGCGCCCAGGACGACAGCGCGGACCGACGGTCGGCAACCCTGGTCAGCTGGGCTGCATGGTCCATGAGCAGAACTGCCGGCGGAAGTCCGTCCGGCTGGACGTTGAGTTCGCGTACGTAGGCGAAAAGCTGGGCGGAGGTGAGTCCCATCGGCAGATCGAAATGCAACTCCCCCGCCAGGCCGTCGCGCAAACCGCTCGCGGACACGCTCCCGGCGACGGTCCCCAGGAGGGCGAGTGCGGCATTCGCGTCCTGCTCGGCCAGCGGTCCCGCAGGCAGCGGGCCGGTGCCGACCGGCGCGAGTAATCGTTCGATCTCGGCAGCGGCGGCAGATCCTTCGAAGACACGCACGACATCGGCCAGGACGCGTTCCCCATCGGGCACGCCGAGCGCCGTCCGCACCAGGATGACGACGTCTTCGCGCTGCTTCACTCCCCGCACGTCGACGGAGGCGTTCAGTTGCTCCGACAGGACCCCGGCGAAGTACTGGCGTCCGGCCTGGTCCTCAAGGCAGCTCAGCCCGCACAGCGTCTCGGTCAGGCGGAACAGAAGGTCTCTAGCCGACGCACGTCCGAACTCACCTAATTCCGCCGCTGTCTCCACCGACCTTCCCCCATGAGGCGGCATTTGGACCGACCAGCGAAACTAGCACGTGACGTCGCGGTGAACCAGGTCCCCGCACCAGCAACGACCGTGGTGCGTGGTGGGCGACGGCGCACCGCCCCCACCGTTCACAACCGCGGATCCACCGGCTCCGACTCCAACGCCAGCACCGCGAACACAGCCTCATGCACCCGCCACAGCGGCTCCCCCTCCGCGAGCCGGTCAAGGGCCTCCAGGCCCAGGGCGTACTCGCGCAGGGCCAGCGACCGCTTGTGGTTGAGGAAGCGGCCGCGGAGGCGGTCGAGGTTCTCGGGGCGGGTGTACTCGGGGCCGTAGATGATCCGGAGGTATTCGCGACCCCGGCACTTGATGCCGGGCTGGACCAGCCGCCCGTCCGCGCCGCGCACCACCGCCCGGTCGGGCTTGACGACCATGCCCTCGCCGCCGCGGCCGGTCATCTCCAGCCACCAGTCGACACCGGCCCGCACCGACTCGGGATCGCCCGTGTCGACGAAGAGGCGCCGGGTGGTCTGGAGGAGGCCTGACGGGTCGCCCGCCACCAGCCGGTCGATCAGGGCGAGCTGCTCCTCGTGCGGCAGGGCCGCGAGGCTCCGGCCCCGCACGGCGAGGATCTGGAAGGGAGCGAGGCGTACGCCGTCCAGGCCGGACGTGGTCCAGCAGTAGCGGCGGTACGCGTCGGTGAAGGAGGCGGCGTCGGCGGCCCGTTCCCGCTGCTTGGCCAGCAGGTTCTGTACGTCGACACCACGCGCGGCGGCACCTTCGAGCGCGGCCACCGCTCCCGGGAAGACGGCTCCGGCCGCCGCGCCCACCGCGGCGTACTGCGAGCGCAGCAGCCCGGAGGCCTTGAGCGACCAGGGCAGCAGCTCGGCGTCGAGCAGCACCCAGTCCGTCTCCAGCTCCTCCCACAGACCCGCCTCGGTGACGGCGGCACGTACCCGCCCGAGGATCTCCTCGGTGACGGCGGAGTCGTCGAAGAAGGGGCGTCCGGTGCGGGTGTACAGCGAGCCCGACACGCCACCGCCTGCGCCGAACCGCTCGCGTGCGACTTCCTCGTCCCGGCACACCAGCGCCACCGCTCGCGACCCCATGTGCTTCTCCTCGCACACGACCCGCGCGACCCCGTCGGCCCGGTACTGCTCGAACGCCTCGACCGGGTGCTCCAGGAAGTATTCATCAGCGGCTCCGCCGCGGGCCTCCACCTTGGAGGTGGCGGTGGGCGCCATGGTCGGCGGCAGATACGGCATCAGCCGCGGGTCCACGGCGAAGCGGCTCATGACCTCAAGCGCCGCGGCCGCGTTCTCCTCGCGTACGGAGACACGTCCGGCGTGCCGGGTCTCGACGACCCGGCGGCCGTGCACGTCCGCGAGGTCCAGCGGACGCCCCTCGTGTCCGCCGGGTGCCTCGGAGGCCAGCGGCTTGACCGGCTCGTACCAGACCCGCTCGGCCGGTACGTCGACGAGTTCGCGCTCCGGCCAGCGCAGCGCGGTCAGCTTGCCGCCGAACACGGCACCGGTGTCCAGGCAGATGGTGTTGTTCAGCCAGGTGGCCTCCGGGACCGGAGTGTGGCCGTAGACCACGGCCGCCCGGCCCCGGTAGTCCTCGGCCCACGGGTAGCGCACCGGCAGCCCGAACTCGTCGGTCTCACCGGTGGTGTCGCCGTACAGCGCGTGCGAGCGCACCCGGCCCGACGTACGCCCGTGGTACTTCTCGGGCAGTCCGGCGTGGCAGACGACGAGCCGGCCGCCGTCGAGGACGTAGTGGCTGATGAGTCCGTCCACGAACTCCCGTACCCGCTCCTTGAATTCGTCGCTCTCGACCTCCATCTGCTCGATGGTCTCGGCGAGGCCGTGGGTGTGCTGGACCTTGCGGCCCTTGAGGTAACGGCCGTACTTGTTCTCGTGGTTGCCCGGAACGCACAGGGCGGCGCCCGAGCCGACCATGGACATCACGCGACGCAGGACGCCCGGGGTGTCCGGGCCACGGTCGACGAGGTCGCCGACGAACACGGCCGTACGCCCCTCGGGGTGCGCGCCGTCCGCGTAGCCCAACTTGCCCAGCAACGACTCCAGTTCGGAGGCACAGCCGTGGATGTCGCCGATGATGTCGAACGGACCGGTGAGGTGGGTCAGGTCGTTGTACCGCTTCTCGGTACGGACCTCTGCGCTCTCGGCCTCCGCCACACCCCGCAGGACGTGCACCTTCCGGAACCCCTCGCGCTCCAAGTGCCGCAGGGAGCGCCGGAGTTCACGGGTGTGGCGCTGGATTACGCGGCGCGGCATGTCGGCGCGGTCGGTGCGGGAGGCGTTGCGTTCGGCGCACACCTCCTCGGGCACGTCGAGCACGATGGCGATGGGCAGTACGTCGTGCTTCCTGGCCAGCTCGATGAGCTGCTTGCGGCTCTCCTGCTGCACGTTGGTCGCGTCGACGACCGTGCGCCGGCCCGCCGCGAGGCGCTTGCCCGCGATGTAGTGCAGGACATCGAAGGCGTCGCCGCTGGCGCTCTGGTCGTTCTCGTCGTCGGCGACGAGGCCGCGGCAGAAGTCCGACGAGATGACCTCGGTCGGCTTGAAGTGCCTGCGGGCGAAGGTGGACTTGCCCGAACCGGACGCGCCGATCAGCACGACGAGGGACAGGTCTGTGACGGGCAGGGAACGAACCTTGTTGTCGGTGCTGGTCATGCGGCCTTCTCCTCCTTCGTGTTCTGGTCCTTCGTGTTCTGGGCGCCCACCGTGAAGACGGCCATCTGTGTGGGCGGTCCGACCTCGGGGTCGTCCGGTCCGACCGGCACGAACTCCACGCCGTACCCGTGCCGTTCGGCCACCGTCCCCGCCCAGCCGCGGAACTCCTCGCGCGTCCACTCGAAGCGGTGGTCGCCGTGCCGGACGTGGCCGGCGGGGAGGGTATCCCAGCGGACGTTGTACTCGACGTTCGGCGTCGTCACGATCACTGTCCTGGGGCGCGCCGAACCGAACACCGCGTACTCCAGGGCGGGCAGCCGCGGCAGGTCGAGGTGCTCGATGACCTCGCTCAGCACGGCGGCGTCGTATCCCTTGAGCCGCTTGTCGGTGTAGGCGAGCGAGCCCTGGACGAGCTTGACGCGCTCGGACTGCCGCTCGCCCATCCGGTCCAGCTTGAGCCGCCGGGAGGCGATGGTGAGGGCGCGCATCGAGACGTCCACACCGACGATCTCGGTGAACCGCGTGTCCTTGAGCAGCTCCTGCACCAACTGGCCCTGCCCACAGCCCAGATCGAGGACCCGCGCGGCATCGGTGCCCTTCAGCGCGCCGACGATCGCGTCGCGTCGCCGGACGGCGAGCGGTACGGGCTTCTCCTCGGTGTCCGTCTGTTCGTCGACGGCGTTGTCGATCTCCTCGACCGCGCTGTCGTCCGTCTCGGCGAGCCGTACGAGTTCGAGGCGCTCCATGGCCTGCCGGGTCAGCGACCAACGGCGGGACAGATAGCGGCTGGTGATCAGCTTCTGCTCCGGGTGGTCCGGCAGCCAGCCCTCCCCGGCCCGCAGCAGCTTGTCGACCTCGTCGGACGACACCCAGTAGTGCTTGGCGTCGTCGAGCACCGGCAGCAGGACGTACAGATGCCGCAACGCGTCGGCGAGCCGCTGCTCACCTTCCAGTACGAGGCTCACGTACCGCGAGTCGCCCCACTCGGGGAACTCGGTGTCCAGCGCCACGGGTTCGGCACTCACCGTCCAGCCGAGCGGCTCGAACAGCGCCCGTACGAGGTCGGCGCCGCCGCGGGCCGGCAGCGCGGGCACCTCGACGCGCAGGGGCAGCGGACGCGCGGGCAGGTCGGGCTTCGCCTGGCAGGTGCCCTTCATCGCGCTGGAGAACACGCTGCTCAGCGCCACGGCGAGCAGGGACGAGGCGGCGTACGGCCGGTCGTTGACGTACTGGGCGAGAGCCGCGTCCGGAGCTCCGCCGCGGCCCTTGCCCTTGCCGCGCCGGACCAGTGCCACCGCGTCGACCTCCAGCAACAGCGCCGCCGTACAGCGCTCCACGCTCGCCTCGGGGTAGACGACATGCGCCTTGCCGTAGGACGTGGAGAACTCCTGCGCCTTGTCGGGATGCTTGTGCAGCAGGAAACCGAGGTCGGTCGCGGGGCGCTCCGGGGTGCCGGTGGTACTGATCGTCAAGAACATGGTGGGAATACCTCGAGAACTCTTCTGACCTGCGGAAACACATCGGCGGGCAGGGCCCGGGTGCGCAGCGCGTGCACACGTGCCGGGCACCTGTGGACCTCAGCGATGGGAGAGCGCACCTCGGTGGTCACTGCTCCTGGCCCTTCGTCGACCTCATGGCGGTGAGTACGCCGCGCCACGGTGGGCCGCCCACGCAACGCCCCTCCTTCGATGCGCCAGCACAACGTACAGCGGAGGCCAAGGACAAAGTCATGTATTTTCAGCGCGAACCCGGCGGTTGGGCCGCCCGGCACCTCACGTCAGGCTCCCCCGACGACCCCCAGGTCGACGGTGGGGTGAAGACACGGGCGAATGTCGCCAGTGCACACCGCACTCTCCGCACAGGTCACCGTTCTCTACCCGGCTCTCGCGCAGTAATCGGCCAGGGCATTCGCCCCCGGAAAGCCAGTCCGACCTCGGTCATGACGTCGACGTTCCTGGCCCGTCGGACCACGCGCCGTCGCCACTCCGCCGCTGACGTTCCGCTCGCTGCTGGACGAGTTCCTCGACGGCGCTGGGCAGGGTCGTCTCGAAGTCGATCAGCTTCGCCCACGTCGGCGTCATCACGATGCGGACCATGCCGTCGTAGAGTGAGCGGATCTCGGCCTCCCACTCGACCCGTTGCTCGGCCGTCATCTCGTACGAGCCGTTCATCTCCAGGTACTCCTCGGGAATGCCGTCGACCTCGTCGAGTTCAACGGTGCCGCGGACGAGGAGGATCTTGGGCGGGTGCACCTCGGTGTCGATCGTGATGGCGACGGCCGGGTTCTGACGGAGCGAAGCCAGCTTCGGGGCGTTCTTCGACGTGCACATCACGGCCTCCTTGCCGTTCCAGGCGAAGGCGATCGGGATGTTCCGCGGTGTCCCGTCCTTGGCCACATAGGCCAGACGGCAGAGGTCACGAGCCAGCAGCTCCTGGCTCAGCGGGCGATTGAGGATCTCGGCGATCCGGTCGTTCGTCATGGTGAGCCTCCCGAGGGCCGTGCGACCACGGTGGTCGCTTCTGCCTCTGGGACGGAGCCGCCACGCCGTTCTCGACATCCCTGCCGAACCTTCCTCCGCGACCCCGTCTGCAGATCCGCGGGCTTTTGCCACCGCTTCCGTCACCTGCCCGTCCGAAAGCCCGATCCACCGCTGCGTCATCCGGCGGTACACGCACACCGCCGATATTCGCTTGCGCACCATCGTCACGCGGGTCAACGTCGCCTGACACCTGACGAAGGCAGAGAAGATGACCGCGCAGAGCGACCACGTCGACCACGAACTCATCCAGGCCGCGGCCCACGTCGCTCGCACTCGCTGCCGGGGCGACAACCACACCATGGCAGCCGCAGCCCGTGCCCAGGACGGCCGGATCGTCACCGCGGTGAACGCCTACCACTTCACCGGCGGCCCCTGCGCCGAGCTGGTTCTCCTCGGCACGGCAGCCGCCGAGGGCGCCTACGAGCTGGACACGATCGTCGCCGTGGGCGACCGCGACCGGGGGGTCGTTCCTCCGTGCGGACGGTGCCGCCAGGTCCTTGTCGACTACTTCCCGGCCCTGAAGGTCATCGTCGGGGCGGGCGACCGCCTCCGGACCGTCTCGATCACCGACCTGCTTCCCGAAAGCTACATCTGGGCCGACCACCAGCTCGACACCGAGCAGCCCGACCCACTCAGCACAAGCTGACACCACCGGACGTGAACAGGACGTACGGCGCCTGCTGCGGCACCGGCTCCCACCACGACGGCACGACGGCACGACGGTCGGAAACCTCACCAGGCCTCACGGGGAATCGGCCTGCAGTCCCTGCTGCACGCGGACGACGCCCGGGCCGATCGGACCGCACGCCTGGCCGGTCGGACCGCGAGCTTGGCCGGTCGGCCGACGCCGTGGCGTGTGGTGGCCGTCTAGCGTCGGTCTCGTCAGGCCACCGCAGCCCGAGGGGAACGCTCGATGCACCAGCGACCGACCACCGGAGTACACACCGACGCCACCGCCATGGCCGGGTCGGCCGCATTGGCCGGAGCGCCCACGGAGTTCGAGCTCGACGTCGTGGAACTGCTCGTGGAGGCGCTGCGCGGCGCGGTCAAGTTCGAGTCGTCGGCCGTGGGCACCGAGAACCTGTTGTCCGCGCTCGTGATGGGTGAGACGGACGCCGGTTCGGCGATAGCCCCCGGGATGCGGAAGGCCGGCTCGGTCAGCGGTCTGGTCGCGGGCCGGGCCGGGAGCGCTGGAGCTGCTTGGGCGAACGACGACGGGTACGGCAGCACTCCGGTGGACGCCACCGACGAGGACGAGGCCGAGGTCACCGCCGCCTGGCGCGAGGCGCAGTGGCGTCTCGGACTCAGGAACAGCCAGTCGCGTGGCTCGCGCAAAGCGAAAGAACCGGCCGGCGAGAGCAGCCGGTCGCTGCCGGGGATGACCGACGCGACGCGGATGTGTCTGCTGCTCGCGCTCAGGTCGGCCCGTGCCGAAGGGACGGTCGCGGTGCGCTGTCGGCACGTGGCGCGGGCCCTGCTGAACCTGCCGGCGAGCCGCGCCCGGGAAGCAATGGTCGTGGAGAGGCTGGACCTGGCCGCCGCGGCCTCGGCACTCGACACACTGGACGCGAAGGCCTTGGCGGAGACCGAGGGACCGGAATCCCGTGGCGTCCTGCTTCTCCGCAGGGCCGGCACGCTGGGCAGGAGCGGCAACCGCCTGTCCCGCGCGATCACGTCGTGGACCGCCGGGTCGTCCATCTACGGCTCACCGGTGATGTTCGCGGTGACCGTCGAGGCCGCACGGCAGGTGGCGCGGTACGGGCGCGGCAGGACGGAGCCCGTGGACCTCCTGCTGGGAATCCTGGCCCTGGACCGGGCTTTGGCGGTTGCCGGCCGGTCGCTGCCCGAGGACCTCGCGTCCGTCAGTACGGCCGCCGAACTCCTGCGCCGACACGGCGTACGGCACGGGTTCCTGGCGCGTTCGGCGACCATCGACGCGCCGGTCGGCGGCCTCGACCAGACACAGCTCTCCGACTCCGCCCAGCAGGCCAGGGCGGCCGCGCAGCTCATCGCCGCCGAGCAGGGTTCGCCCACGGTCGGTACGGTCCACCTGCTGGCCGCGCTGCTCGAAGCGCCCGCGGTCGACGCCGAGGCGGGGGACGAGGGCCGGACGGTCGGACGGCTGCTGGCCGCCGAGCGGGTGTACACCGCCGCGTTGCGGGCGGAGCTGGGTCTGCGGCCGGGCGCGTGACATCGGGGACCGCCCGGCAACACTCCTACCTGCCGTGGATACCGTTCCTTCGGCGGATCCGTGACGCGCGGATCCGCGATGCCGGGGGCAGAGGCGAACATGAGTCAAGTGACGGAAGAACAAAGCCAGTTGCCCGGACCACCGACGCGCGGGCTGACCGGTCCGGCACGCCGGTTGCGCCGCGAGGCGGCCGGGATCCGGGCCGCGGTACGGGCCGCTCCACGCCGTACGGTCGTCGCCGAGGGACTGGTGTGCGCCCTGGCGGCGGCCTTCGGGCTGATCCCGCTGCTGCTGATACCGCCGGACCGGCCGGTGCTCGCGGTGCTGGAGGCGTTGTGGGCGGTGCTGCTCGTCGCCGCGCGGCGCGGCCGGCCGGTCGCCGCGGTCCTGGGCACCTTTCCGCTGCCGGCGGGTGCCAACGTATGGGTGCTGGCGGTGGTACCGCTGATCGTGCTGTCCGCCACCCGCCGTATCGCGCCGCCGCGGCGCGCATGGCGGATCGTCGGGGTGGCCTGCGCCGCGCTCGGCGGACTGACCGTCGCCGGGGGCCTGTTCCGGTGGGAGAGCCTGCCGATGAAGCTGGCGGAGAACGCCGTATCCGCCGTACTCCTCCTGCTGCTCCCCACCCTGGCCGGCACCATGCTGGGTCGGCGACGGCCCCTGGTCGACCTCCTGCGGGAGCGCAACGCCTATCTGGAGCAGACCCGTACGCTGACCGCCGCGGCGGCCCGGATGGAGGAACGGACCCGGATCGCACGGGAGATGCACGACCTCCTGGGCCACCGGCTGAGCCTGATCTCGGTGCACGCCGGGGCGCTGGAACTCGCCGCCGCACGCCAGGCCCCTCCCCTGGCCGGACAGGTGGAGCTGCTGCGCACGACCGCGGGAACGGCCATGGAGGAGCTCCGCGAGATCCTCGGCGTCCTGCGGCACTCGGACCTGTCGGACCCCGCGGACGAGACCGGGGGCGACCGGGGAACGTACGAGGACATCACCGCCCTGGTGGCCCAGTCCGGGCAGACGGGTGGCGGCCCCGTCGAGCTGGCCTGGTCGGTGCCCGACACGGTCGAGGTGGGCGCCCGTGTCCGGCAAGCCATCCACCGGGTGGTCCGCGAAGGGCTGACGAACGTGCTGAAACACGCGTCCGGCGCGCCCACCCTGGTGGAGGTCAAGGGCACGGACGCGGGGATCGAGGTGTACGTCACCAACGGGGTGCCACGCGTGCCGGGCGACTCCCAGGGGGGAACGAGCAGCGGGCTGGCCGGACTTCAGGAACGGATCTCGTTGCTCGGCGGCACCTTCGGGGCGGGTGCCCTGCCGGACGGCGGCTTCCGCGTGACGGCATGGCTGCCGTTCCACGCGCCGAACGGGCCAGTGCCCATGCCCTCGGAAGCCCGTACCCACACCGGCGCCGAACCCCTTCCGCCCGCGCCCCGCCCTCCTTCCGGCAACGGCGAGACCTGGCGGCCGGGGTCCAACTCCCCGTTGTCGGCCCAGACCCTGACCTGGCCGCGTGTCCTCGGTGCCGGCTGCACGGCGGTGCTCGTCGTCCTGCCCACGGCGGGCTTCCTGATCGTCCTGCTGGTGATGGCGGCCCTAGGATGAGCTGATGATCCGAGTGCTGGTCGCCGACGACGAAGCGCTGATGCGCGTCGGAATCCGGCTGATCCTGGAGAACGCCGACGACATCGAGGTCGTTGCCGAAGCGGGCGACGGCCTGGAGGCCGCCGCGGCCTGCCGCGCCCAGGACATCGACGTCGCCCTGCTCGACATCCAGATGCCGACCCGGGACGGCATCGCGGCCGCCGAGGACATCGCCCGGCTCTCGCCCCGTACATGTGTGGTGATGCTGACGGCGTTCGGCGAGGAGGCGAGCGTGACCCGGGCCCTGCGGGCCGGGGCGAGCGGTTTCCTCCTCAAGGACACCGGTCCCACCGAACTGATCCGCGCCGTGCAGCTCGCCGCGAAGGGGGAGCCGGTCCTTGCGCCCCGGATCACCCGCCAACTGCTCGAACGGCACGTGCGGTCCGGCCGTGACACCGAGGCCGCCCTGCACAGGACCGAGGAATTGACCCCGGCCGAACGGGATGTCCTGCGGCTGCTCGGTACGGGTCTGTCCAACGCGGAGATCGCCGACCAGCTGTACATGAGCGCCGGCACGGTCAAGGCCCACATCAGCCGGATCCTGACCCGCACCGGCTGCGCCAACCGCGTCCAGGCAGCGGTCCTGGCCCATGACGCGGGGTTGCTGGCCGACTGCTGAGGCGGGGTCCGCGGCACAGACAGGGGTCGCTCACGAGGGGGAGCGGCCCTCGGTTCCCGGTCCTGCCTCCTCGGCCGGGTTTCGGTCCCGGTCCCGGTCCCCGCCAAGGTGCTTCCGTCGGCCAGGGACCGGGACGAGCCTCATGACAGTCACCGGCCGACGGATTACCGAACCGCGACCACCCCCCCCCGTTACTGCAGCTGCGACTGCACCTGGGAGGAGATCAGGTCCAGGTGGTCCAGATCGTCGAGGTCGAGGATCTGGAGGTAGACCCGCTGGGAACCGACCTCTGCGTAGCGGCCGATCTTTTCGACAACCTCGTCCGGGGTACCGGCCAGCCCGTTCGCCTTCAGCTCCTCCACCTCGCGGCCGATCGCGGCGGCGCGGCGGGCGACCTCCGCGTCGTCCTTGCCGACGCAGGCGACGAGCGCGTTGGAGTAGACGAGGTCGGTGCCCTTGCGGCCGGTGTCCTCCGCCGCCGCCCGCACCCGGCCGAACTGGCGCTCGCTGTCCTCGACCGACGCGAACGGCATGTTGAACTCGTCGGCGTAACGGCCCGCGAGGCGCGGGGTACGGCTGGCACCGTGACCGCCGATGAGCACGGGCACCTTGGGCTGTGCCGGCTTGGGCAGCGCGGGCGAGTCGGTGAGCTGGTAGTACGTGCCGTCGAAGCTGAAGGTCTCGCCGACCTTCGTCTCCCACAGCCCGGTGACGATTGCCAGTTGCTCCTCCAGACGGGCGAACTTCTCCTTGGGGAAGGGGATGCCGTACGCCTTGTGCTCCTCCTCGAACCAACCGGCGCCCAGGCCCAGTTCGACGCGGCCGCCGGACATCTGGTCGACCTGGGCGACCTGGATCGCCAGGACGCCGGGCAGGCGGAACGTACCTGCGGTCATCAGTGTGCCGAGGCGGATGCGCTTGGTCTCGCGGGCAAGTCCAGCGAGGGTGATCCAGGCGTCCGTGGGGCCCGGGAGGCCGTCCGCGGAACCCATGCGGAGGTAGTGGTCGGAACGGAAGAACGCGTCGAAGCCGAGGTCTTCGGTGGCCTTGGCGACAGCGAGAAGGGTGTCGTAGGTGGCGCCCTGCTGGGGCTCGGTGAAGATTCGAAGATCCATGCCTCCATCCTGCACGGTCGAACGTCGGTCAACCCCATCGGTCCCGCCGGTCCTCCGCGTCCCCGGTCGGGTGAAAATCCGTCAACCGTGTGCGTGGGGGATACCGGGCCAGTGACCCGTCTGGGCGGTGATCGTTGGCTCGGGCGGAGCCGGACCGCCCGGCACCCGTCGCCGGCGGTCGGCCGGTGCGTTGCTGGTTCTCCCCGTGGGGGAGGGCGAAGGCCGAGGAGGCCGTCATGTCCCAGGAAGCCGTTCCGTCATCGCAGCCCAAGGGTTTGCTGCAGCAGATGGAGGAGCTGATGGCGGCGCTCAACGCGGATCTGTCCCAACTCGACGCGGATTTCCAACAGTCGGCCGAGCGCCCGAACCCGGCCGAGGGGCTCGACCGAGCCTGATGAAAATCAGCCCCTCCGGCGTTTGAGGAGCGGGGGTTCGGGGGCTGGCCCCCGAAAAGGGACGGGAATGGGAAGGGGCGGCGGGGGCGAAAGAATCCCCCTACCCCGCCGCCGCCCCCTGATCCCGCACCGCAAGTCTTCGGAGCATCTCCAGCACCCGGTCCCGGGACTCGTCCGCCGCGTCGATCGCTTCCATGCACTGCCAGTACGTCCCCTCGTCGGTGGCCGCGCAGGCTATCCCGACGAGGGCTATCCCGACCTCGCCGAGCAACCCCCCGAGGTCGAGCAGAGCAAGGCGCGCATCGCCGAGCTCGGTGAGCTGGGCGGCCCGCAGCCTCCCCACATCGAGCACCGGCGCATCCAGCACCCCGCACCCCCGCCCCGCCAACTCGGTCAACCCCAGCGCCTCGCCCCGTAATTCGGGCGGCCCGGACACCGCCAGCCGACTGCCTATCGCCTGGGCGAGGGCCTGCGCCTGCCAGGCCTCCGCCATGATCCCGGGAGCGTCCGCGCTCCCCATCAGGGCACACCTGCTCGCGCCGATGAGCCGCACCGCGTCCATGCGCTGACCCCGTCTGTCCCGACGCGCTCTTCACACGCCTGCCCGAACTCCGCCTGTCCACTACCCAGAGTGAAGTGCATCGGGACGAAAAGCCAGAGGAAGCCTGAAATCTGTGGACACGGAATTGATTGTGGACAGATCAACAACTCCGGAGAGTGACAAACAGGGTCTTCAAGTCCCTTTTCGGGGGCGCCTCATGGAGCCATGCGGACATGAAGCGGCCATCAAGCGGACTGTCACGACCCCTCCCCCACCGGAAACCTCCGTTCATTCCGGTCGATCTTCGCATCGAGCGCCGCAAGGACATCGATACCGAGCACCTCGCACACCTGCAGCAAGTACGCGAGCACGTCGGCGACTTCGTCCGTCACACGGGAAGCCCGCTCCGGGTCGTCCATCACCCGGGCCGACTCCTCGGGCGTCAACCACTGGAAGATCTCGACGAGTTCGGACGCCTCCACGCTGAGCGCGGCGACGAGGTTCTTGGGCGTGTGGTACTGCTCCCAGTTCCGCGCCGCCGCGAACTCGGCCAGCCTGCGCTGCAACATCGCCACATCAAGTTCGGTCACGGCTCAAGGTCTACCACCGTCACGCCGCCCACCCCCGCCGCCCAGGACGCGTCGCTCACGGCCCCCACCAGCCGGATGTGCCCGCGCTCGCACATCCGCGCCGCCAGCCGTACGAGCCCCTCCCGCTGCCGTACGTCCAGATCGCGGTCGAAGCCGTCGGCGAGAACGGTGAGCGTCTGCAAGGCCGCGGGCACCTCGCCCGCCGTGTCGACCTCCAGCACGCCGGGCCCGGTGAGCAGCACCAGGGCCAGTGCGAGGTACCTCAACTCCCCGTCCCCCAGCCGCCCGAGCGGTGTGCGCAGCCCATCGCCCCGGTCGAGCAGCGCCTGGACCGTCCCATCGATCCCGCCGATACCGCCGATCCTGCCGATATCGCCGACCGGCCGCTCGGCCAGCAGGTCGAGGACCGGGCCCGCGCATCCCGCGCGGACCGCGTCGACCAGAAGCCCGTGCCGACGCCCGCACTCCGACCGCGTACGCCACAGCACTTCGGCGAGGTTGCCGCAGCCGCGCAGCAGCCGTCCCGCGCCGAGCGGCACCGCCGTGCGCATGGAACGGGGCAGCGGGTCGCAGGCGAAGACCGACCGCAGGGCGACCACCATCTGCTCGGCGGCTGCGAGGACTTGGCGCTGGCCGTCCGTCTTTCCGGCGACTCGGAGCGGCAGGAGCGGTGTGCCGAGACGGTCGTCGGGCAGTGGCGCCCGGGTCACCGGGGACGAGCCGGCCGTGTGCCAGGCCGCCTGCACGGATCGCCTGCTCGGATCGCGCAGCGCGGTCTCCAGCAGGGTCAGCCCGCCCGCTGTCAACCGCTCGCCCACGATGCGCAGTTCGGGCTCGGCCTGCACGGCGACGTCGAGCCGTACGGGACCCTCGGGGCCGTCCGCCGTGCAGCCGATGCGGAAGCCGCGCCGCCGCTGGGCGTCGGGGCGGGCCCGTTCCGGCACGCACGCGACCGGGTCCGGGAACACCTCGTCCAGTTCGGCGCCGCCGCCGAGCCGGGCGAGTGCCTCGTACGCCCGCAGGGCACTTGATTTGCCGCTGCCGCTGGGGCCGGCGAAGAGGCTGAGCGGTCCGAGCGGGAATCCGGCGCGGCGGTGCGCGGCGAACGCGGTGAGCCTCAGTTCGACGACGCTCGGCCGGTCCGGACGCGCCTCGGCCTGCGCGCGGGACCCGAGAGATGACACGGTCATATCCGGACGGTAGGGCTCCGCGACCAGGCGGAACCGTTTCGTCCGCGAAACCTTCCTACGAACGGGGGACCGGACCGAGGGTTGACACCCCGGCCCGCCGGAAATCACGCCCCGGAGTCACGCCCGCGTACAACACCCCGCGCGTCACATCCCGGCGCAGGAATCACGCCCCGCGCGCAACACCCCGAGCGTCGCACCCCAGGAGCCGCACCCCGAACGTCGGACCCCGCGCGTCACACCCCGGGAATCCCCGCCCCCTCCATCAGCCCCCGCACCTCGGTTCCAGGGGGTGTGAGCAGGAAGACGTTCCGGTCGACCCGGTGCATCCCGCTCGCGAGGCCGAAGACGACACCCGTACTGAAGTCGAGGACGCGCTTGGCGACGTCCGTCTCGGCGCTGGTGAGGTCCAGGAGGACCGGGATGCCGGCCATCAGGGTCTCGGCGACCTCGCGGGCGTCCGCGAAGACATTGACCCGGAGCACCACGAAACGGCGTCGCGCCTCGGTCTCCGCCTCCGGTATGGCCCGGTGGCCGACCGCCGAGGGCCAGGCGTCGCGACCACGCAGCGGTACGACCTGGGCGAGTCCTTCCCACTGTTCATCGGTGACGTCGTGGCTGTTCACCGGTTCCCCCCGACCTGACTCGCACTGATTGCCTGCACCGGGCAATTCTTGCGCATGATCACCCGTTCGGCCCAATGCGACACGGTCCGCGGCGGACCGCGCCCCTATGCGTCCCCTCACACCCCTGTCACACCTCCGGGTTCCCTCACACCTTGCCGACGGCGGCTGTGTGGCGCGTGTAACTCCTCATGATCGCGTCACGTGACACAGGCGTAACGGGCAATTCGTACGCTCATGGACCGAGGTTCCCCTCGGAGAGGCTCGGAAAGGCCGGAGAAAGGCAGCGTGTGAGCACCACCACCCCCACGTCGCAGGTGCGCACGGTCTGCTCGTACTGCGGTGTGGGCTGCGGCATGGTCCTCGACATCGGGATGGGCCCCGACGGTCGGCGTACGGTCCTGAAGGCGTCCGGGGACAAGGCGCATCCGGCGAACCGCGGCCGGCTGTGCACGAAGGGCGCGACCACCGCCGACATGCTCGCCGCGCCGGGACGGCTGTCCACCGCCCTCGTACGGGACGACCGCGGGGCGGAGCCGGTGCCGGCACCCGTCGACGCGGCGATCGCCGAGACGGCGCGGCGGCTGCGCGCGATCATCGACGAGCACGGTCCCGACGCCTTCGCCTTCTACGTCTCCGGGCAGATGAGCCTGGAGGCCCAGTACCTGGCGAACAAGCTGGCCAAGGGGTTCGTACGGACGAACCAGATCGAGTCGAACTCGCGGCTGTGCATGGCGAGCGCGGGCGCCGGCTACAAGCTGTCGCTGGGGGCCGACGGGCCGCCCGGCTCGTACCAGGACTTCGAGAAGGCGGACGTCTTCCTCGTCATCGGCTCGAACATGGCCGACTGCCATCCGATCCTGTTCCTGCGGATGATGGACCGGGTGAAGTCGGCGGGCGCGAAGGTGATCGTCGTCGACCCGCGGCGCACCGCCACCGCCGACAAGGCCGATCTGTTCCTGCGGATCAGGCCGGGGACGGACCTCTCCCTGCTGAACGGGCTGCTGTACCTCCTCCACGAGAACGGGCACACGGATCCCGGCTTCGTCGCGGACCGCACCGAGGGCTGGGAGGCCATGCCCGATTTCCTCGCCGACTACCCGCCCGCGGTCGTCGCGGAGACCACCGGCATCCCGGAGGACGACATCCGTGAGGCCGCGCGGCTGATCGGCGAAGCGGCCGAGTGGATGAGCCTGTGGACCATGGGGCTCAACCAGTCCACACACGGCACCTGGAACACGAACGCGCTGGTCAACCTGCATCTCGCCACCGGTGCGATCTGCCGCCCGGGGTCCGGGCCCTTCTCGCTCACCGGGCAGCCCAATGCCATGGGCGGCCGCGAGATGGGGTACATGGGGCCCGGTCTGCCGGGGCAGCGGTCCGTGCTCGTCGACGACGAGCGTGCCTTCGTCGAGGAGCTGTGGGAGCTGCCGCCGGACACCCTCCGCAAGGACGGGGTCGGCAAGGGCACGATCGAGATGTTCCAGAAGATGGCCGACGGCGAGATCAAGGCCTGCTGGATCATCTGCACCAACCCCGTCGCCTCGGTGGCCAACCGCCGGACCGTCATCGAGGGTCTTGAGGCCGCCGAGTTCGTCGTCACGCAGGACGTCTTCGCCGAGACCGAGACCAACGCGTACGCCGATGTCGTCCTCCCGGGTGCGATGTGGACCGAGACCGAGGGCGTCCTCATCAACAGCGAGCGCAACCTCACGCTCGCCCGGGCCGCCGTCGAGCCGCCCGGCGAGGCCCTCGCGGACTGGCGGCTCATCGCACGGGTCGCCTGCGCGATGGGGTACGAGAAGGGGTTCTCGTACGAGAGCGCGGAGGAGATCTTCGAGGAGATCAAGCGCGCGTGGAACCCGAAGACCGGCTGGGATCTGCGGGGTGTGACGTACGAGCGGCTGCGGGAGACGTCCGTGCAGTGGCCGGCCGCGCGGGAGGACGGGGCCGACCGGAATCCGATCCGGTACGTGGAGTCCGTGGATGGGGGTCCGGTTTTTCCCACGGCCAGTGGGCGGGCCGTGTTCCATGCCCGGCCGCACATGCCCGCCGCCGAGATGCCGGACGACGACTTTCCCTTCGTGCTCAACACCGGACGGCTTCAGCACCAGTGGCACACGCTCACCAAGACGGGGCGGGTGGCCAAGCTCAACAAGCTCGATCCCGGGCCGTTCGTGGAGGTGCATCCGGAGGACGCCTCGGTGCTCGGCGTGGCCGAGGGTGACCGGGTCGAGGTCGCCTCGCGGCGGGGGCGGGCCGTGCTGCCCGCGGTGGTGACGGACCGGGTGCAGCCGGGGTGCCTGTTCGCGCCGTTCCACTGGAACGACCTGTTCGGGGAGTATCTGAGCGTCAATGCCGTCACCAGTGACGCCGTTGATCCTGTGTCGTTTCAGCCGGAGTTGAAGGTGTGTGCGGTCTCGGTGGTGAGGGTTTCCTCCCCCACCCCACCCCTTCCCGAAAGCGGGGCGCTGCCCCGTACCCCGCTGGGGGCGCTGCCCCCAGGCCCCCGCTCCTCAAACGCCGGAGGGGCTGAGATGGCCGGTGCCCTCGGCCTCACGCCCGCTCCTCCCCCCGTCCTCACCGCCCAGGAACGCCAGTACCTCACCGGATTCCTCGCCGGGCTTCCCGCGGGCGCCCCCGGTGTGCCCGTACTGCCGCCGGACGCCCCCTTCAGCCCGGACCACGCCCTGTGGGTGAACGGCGTCCTCGCCGGGATGTACTCGCGAGCGGCTCAGACCGCACCGGCCCAGCAGGCCCCGGCCACTCCCCTGCGCGAAGTAGTCGTCCTCTGGGCCTCGCAGACCGGTAACGCCGAGGAGTTCGCGGTCGCGGCGGCCGAGCGGATCACCGCGACCGGGCACCGGGCGACGCTCCTCGGGATGGACGACGCCGACCCTCGTGCGCTGCCGCCGGGGGCGGATCTGCTGCTGATCACGAGCACGTTCGGCGACGGAGACGCGCCCGACAACGGCTCCGGCTTCTGGGCCGCGCTGGCCGCTTCCGAGCCGCCGCGCATGGACGGCGTGCGCTATGCCGTACTGGCCCTCGGAGACTCCTCGTACGACGACTTCTGCGGGCACGGTCGCCGACTCGACCGGCGGCTGGACGAGTTGGGAGGGGTGCGGCTCGCTCCGCGTACGGACTGCGAGCCGGACTACGAGCCCTCCGCGCAGGCCTGGCTCGACCAGGTGCTCACCGCGCTCGTGCCCGGTCAGCAGGACGCTCCCGCACCGGCTCCGAGCGCTCCACCCGCGTCGCGGAAGCCCGCCCCCGTCACCGCCCGGCTCACCGGCAACCGGCTGCTCAGCCTGCCCGGCGCGGGCAAGGAGGTCCGGAGGTTCACCTTCGACACGAGGGACAGCGAGACCCCGCTGACGTACGAGGCCGGGGACGCGCTCGGTGTGCGGCCGGTCAACTCCCCCACTCTGGTGGCGGAATGGCTGGAGGTGGCCGGGCTGGACGCCTCAACGACCGTCGATGTGAACGGAGTTGGCAACACCTCCTTCGCCGACGCGCTCGGCCGCCATCTCGACATCACCAGGATCACCCCGGACCTGCTGCGCTTCGTGGCCGAACGGACCGGTGACAACCGGGAGTTGAAGAGGCTGCTGCGCCCGGACAACAAGGACGGGCTGGCCAAGTGGAGTTGGGGACGGCAGGCCGTCGACGTCATCGCCGAGCACCCCGTACGGGCGAGCGCCCAGGAGTGGGCCGGGGTCCTGAAACGGCTCCAGTCACGCCTGTACTCCATATCGTCCAGCCCGCTCGTCGATCCGCACCTCGTGTCGCTGACGGTGTCCGTCGTGCGGTACGAGAACCTCGGCGGACAGGTCCGCGGCGGTGTCTGCTCGCCCTTCCTCGCCGACGCCGAACCGGACACGCCGGTACCGGTGTTCGTGCAGCGCTCCCCGCATTTCAGGCCCCCGGCGGACCCGGCGACCCCGATGGTGATGGTCGGGCCCGGCACCGGGGTCGCGCCCTTCGTCGGCTTTCTCCAGGAGCGGCGGGCCCTCGGCCACCGGGCGCCCAACTGGCTGTTCTTCGGCGAGCAGCACCGGGCCACCGACTTCTACTACGAGGACGAACTGACGGGCTTCGTCGACGACGGCACCCTCACCCGTCTGGACACGGCGTTCTCCCGCGACCAGCGCGCCAAGGTCTACGTCCAGGACCGGATGCGCGAGCACGGGCCGGAACTGTGGTCCTGGCTGCAGAGCGGCGCCCGCTTCTACGTCTGCGGTGACGCCTCCCGCATGGCCAAGGACGTCGACCGGGCCCTGCGGGACATCGCCGTCACGCACGGCGGCCTGAGCGAGACCGAGGCCGCCGCGTACGTGAAGCAACTCGCGGCGGACAAGCGGTACGTCAGGGATGTCTACTGACAGCTCTTCAGCGGCGGCTTCGGGAACGGCTTGTGGAGCAGCTTGTTGCGGGGGATGCCCCCCCGCCGAGCGGCCACGGGTTGCTCTTACCGGCCTCACACCGGGCTCTTCACCTCCGGCATCCTGGTGCTCACCACCGCGCACTAGCTTCCGATGCCGTGTACGTGACAGAGACAAGGCCCTCGACAGCCGGTCTGCGGACACCCGCGCAGGTGTCGGAGGTGTCGTCCGCGGACGAGACGCCCGCGCAGTGGCACCGGCTCCTGACCCTGCTCGCCGACATCGGCCTCTTCATCGGTACGCGTCCGGTGTGGGCGCAGGCCGCGAGCCACCGCCCGCTCGTGGCAGCGGTCATCTCGGTCTGTTACGCGTCGATCCTCACGACAGGTGTCCTGGTCCTGGTGGTACGCCGCGGCCGTTCGCTCGCCCGGCTCGACCTGTGCGTCCTCGTCACGGCAGTCACGCTCACCCTCTGCGCGTACGCCATGGACCACGGCGGCAGCGACGAGTCCCTGCTCACCACACGGGCCGCGCGGCAACTGGCCCACGGCCTCCCGGTCTACGGGCAGCCGTGGCCCGGGCTGTTCGGCCACGGGGTGGCGCTCACGCCGACGGCGACCGGCGGCTACGACTTCACGTACGGCTATCCGCCCCTGTCCGTGCTGCTCACGGCGCCGTTCGTGGGGGTGGGGCACGGGGCGACGGCCGCGACGCTGGTGAGCACCGGTGCTCTGCTGGTCGGCGCGGTCGTCATGTGGTGGCTGCTGCCCGTTCCCTGGCGGTCCGCGGCCACTCTGGTGTGCCTCGGTTTCGGGCTGCTCCCCGACTACGCGCGGCTCGGCTATCCGGCGGTCGTCGCGCTGGCGCTGCTCGTGCCGGTGGTGGTGCGCTGGCCGGGGACGGGAGCAGGCGGCCGGCTCGGTCCCGCCGGTCTGGCACGGGCGGCATGCCTCGGGGCGGCGTGCGCGGCGCAGCAACTGCCGTGGTTTCTGGCGCCGTTCCTGCTTGCCGGGATCTACGCGGTGCGCCGTGGGGAGCTGGGGCCGCGCGAGTCCGCCCGTGTCGTGGGCCGGTTCGTGGCGGTGGCCGCGACGGTCTGGCTGCTGATCAACACGTACTTCATCGTGCGGCAGCCCCACGACTGGCTCTCCGGCATCGCGCTGCCGCTGACCCAGGGCGCGGTCGTCCACGGCCAGGGTCTGGTGGGCATCTCGCTCTACCTCACGGACGGCAGCGGCCGGTTGGTCTGGTACTCGTACGCGAGCCTGCTGCTGGCCGCGGCCCTGCTCGCGCTGTTCGTCCTGTTCGCACGGCGTCTCGGTCCTGCGGCGGCCGTCCTGCCCTGGTGCGCGTTCTATCTGGCGACCCGTTCCCAGGACGGCTACTACCTGCTGATGACACCGCTGTGGGTGGCGGCGGCCCTCACCGCGCCGCCCGCGTCGTTCGCGACGGCGTGGCAGCCGCGGCTCGGGCTCGGGCGGCGCGCCCGTGCCGGGCTGAGCGTGCTCCTCCTGGTACCGGCGGCGGCGGGCGTGACCGTCGCGGCGACGAGCGCGCCGCCGCTCCGCATGACCGTGCTCGATGAACGCCTCGTCGGCCGCACGGCCCTGGCCGATCTGACCGTGCGCGTCACCAACCTCGGCGACGACGACCTGCGGCCCCACTTCACCCTCACCACGGGTCAGGGCATGTCCCGCTACTGGTCGGTGGCACGAGGCCCGGCCGCCCTCGCCCGCCACACCTCGGCGACGTACGAACTCCGGCCGCCCACGGGCGGGTTCACGCTTCCCCGGCACGGTGTACGGATCCGGTTGCGGGCCTTCACGGGGGAGCCGATGACGCTGTCGAGCACGGACGTACGGGTCGAGCCCTGACCCCGGGAGGGGTCAGGGCTCGGCCTGGTCGGGACCGAGCCCGGGGGCCAGGGGGGCACTGTCGCCGTGTCAGGCCTTGGCCTCGGCCGTCTCGGGGGTGGTGTCCGGTGCCGTGCCGGGCTCCGGGTCGGCGGCCGCCTTCGGGACCGGGATGAGGAAGGCGACGGCCGCGGCCACGAGGGCCACACCGGAGCCGATCAGCATGGCGACCCGGAACCCGTCCTCGGACGGCAGGGCGAACCCGCCGAAGTCCGTGGTCATCTGGGCCAGGACCACCGCCATCACGGCGGCCGACACGGAGCTGCCGATCGAGCGCATCAGCGTGTTGAAGCTGTTGGCGGAGGCCGTCTCCGACTGGGGCACCGCGCTCATGATGAGGGCCGGCATCGCGCCGTACGCGAAGCCCACGCCCGTGTTGGCGACGACGGTCACGGCGAGCAGGCCCAGCGGCGAGTCGGTGCCGATCATCGGCAGGGAGATGCCGTAGCCGAGGGAGATGATCAGCGCGCCGATGGTCAGGGTGACCTTGGGGCCGCGGGCGGCCGAGATCTTGGCGCCGATCGGCGACATCACCATCATCATCAGGCCCGCGGGGGCCATCCACAGACCCATGGCCAGCATCGACTGGCCGAGGCCGTAGCCGGTGGCCTCGGGCAGCTGGAGCAGCTGGGGCACGACCAGCGACTGGGCGTACATCGAGAAGCCGACCAGGATCGAGGCGATGTTCGTCATCAGCACCTGCGGGCGGGCGGTCACCCGGAGGTCGACCAGCGGCTCGCGCGTCCGCAGCTCCCACCAGCCCCAGGCCAGCAGGACGACGACCGCGGCGCCGAGCAGTCCGAGGGTGGTGCCGCTTCCCCAGCCCCAGTCGGCGCCCTTGGAGACGCCGAGGAGCAGACAGACGAGCGCGACGCCCAGGCCGGCCGCGCCGAGCAGGTCGAAGCTGCTGCCCGCGGCGGTGTTCGCCCGGCCGACGGGCACGACGAACCAGATCAGGGTGCCGACCGCGAGGGCCAGGGCCGCGACGACCCAGAACAGCACGCGCCAGCTGGTGTTCTCGGCGATCGCCGCGGAGAACGGCAGACCGAGCGCACCGCCCACGCCCATGGACGCGCTCATGATCGCGATGGACGAGCCCAGCTTCTCCTTCGACACCACGTCGCGCAGGAGGCTGATGCCCAGGGGCACCACGCCCATGCCGAGGCCCTGCAGACCGCGTCCGGTGATCATCGGGATCACCGAGGAGGACAGGGCGCAGACGATCGAGCCCACGACGAGCGGTATCAGCGAGGCCAGGAGCATGCGCCGCTTGCCGTACATGTCACCGAGGCGTCCCGCGACGGGCGTCGCCACCGCCGCCGCCAGCAGCGTGGCGGTGATCACCCACGAGGCGTTCGAGGCGCTGGTGTCGAGCAGCTTCGGCAGGTCACCGATCAGCGGCACGACCAGGGTCTGTGTGAGCGCGGCCACGATGCCCGCGAAGGCGAGGATGCCGACGACACCGCCTGAGCGGGGCTCGGCCTTGGGACTGTCAGGACTTTCCACGGGGGGACTCTCCCTCTTGCGCTTCCGGATCACGGCGGGCGCGACGCACTGCACGGCAGGAATGCGGCATGCATAGAATGTGCATCGTACATTCCTAATGCATTATGCATATCGCCCACCGCGCCGCCCCCATTCGGCGATGCGGTGCGGTGCCGCGCCGCGCCGCGCGGACCAGGAGGGGAGACGCCCCCAGCAGGCCCAGAACACCCCTCCAGGAGTCGAGGAACCCCGCATGGACAAGCCCACACCCCTGGTCGAGTTCGAGGCCATGCTGCTCGGGCGCCACATCCACCTGCTCACCCCGCACGCACGGGGTCTGAACGGGCGGCTCGACCGCAGCGCCTATCTCCTGCTCAGCCGCATCCGGGCGGAGGGTCCGATGTCCATCGGCCGGCTCAGCGCCGCCTTCGGTCTGGACGTCTCCACCCTCAACCGGCAGACCGCCGCCATGCTGCGCGCCGGCGCCGTGGAGCGCATCCCCGACCCGGACGGGGGCGTCGCCCGCAAGTTCGCCATCACCGCCGAGGGCGAGCGACGGCTGACCGCCGACCGCGCCGAGAACATCCGAGGCCTGGAGAAGGTGGTGGCCGACTGGACGCCCGAGGAGGTCGCCGAGTTCGCGGCCCTGCTCAGCCGCCTGAACCGCGACGTCGAACACTACGACGGGCGCCCCTGGCCGAGGAGTTGAGACCAGGGCTCCCCCTCACCGCGCACACCAGCGACTGGATCGCGCGGGACGGCGCACACGCCGAGATCGTGCACGGCAAGGACGGAGTGAGCACCAGTGAGCCCCCGTACTGAGGCTGCCGGACTCAGCGCCTGGGGACGGCCGAGGGAGGACCGCCCACCGGGCCCCGGACAGCAGCATCCGTGAGCTCCTTCACCCGGCCGACGGGCACCGGAACGCCAGGGGTCTCGAAGAACCAGCGCCCCATCTCTTCCTCACTCAGCCCCTCGGGCCGCTCCGCCATGTACGGCTGGACGTAGACCGGGGTGTTGGGTTCGCTGCGCCAACTGTCGGCGAGGGTGCCGATGTCGACCGCGTCGTAGCCGAGGACGTCGAGGAGGCGGGCCACGTCCGCCTTTGCCGCGGGGTCGTCACCGGCGACGGGCAGGGCGCTGCGGTCGGCGGCACCGGCGGTCCGGGCACTGGTGAACAGGCGCCGGAAGTCGATGTTGTTGAACGCCTTGACCAGACGCGCACCCTCCAGATGCCGCTGCACGAGGGCACTGGAGGTCAGCTCGCCCGAGTCCAGCTCGGCGATGCGGCCGTCGCGGTCCGGGTAGTAGTTCATCGTGTCGATCACCGTCCTGCCCGCCAGGGCTTCCACGGGCAACCGGTCGTAGGCGCGCAGCGGGACGGTCGCCACCACCAGGTCACCGGCCCGCGCGGCTTCGGCGGGCAGGGCGGCGCGGGCCCGCTCTCCGAGTTCGGCGACGAGGTCGCCGAGGGTGTCCGGGCCGCGGGAGTTGCTCGCGACGACGTTCAGTCCGGCGGCGACGGCGAGGCGGGCCAGAGCTCCGCCGATCATGCCGCTGCCGATGATTCCAAGGGTCTGGGCCACGGTGTCGAATCCCCTTCGATGAATATCGATGGCAATCGGTAGTCGATAGTCGATAGTCGGTGGCATAGATGAAACTCAGTGTCATACATGCCACCAAGACTCTCTCCTGCGATCCAGGCTCGGTCAAGGGGTACGATCACGGGGTGACTGGAGCGGCGCGTACGAACACGCGAGACATCGCCAGGGCGGCCGTGCGAGCCGAACTGGCCCAGGTGGCCTTCGAGTTGTTCCGCCAGGAGGGCTTCGCCAAGGTCACCCTCGACGACCTGGCGGCGGCTGCCGGGGTGTCCCGCAGCACCTTCCTGCGCTACTTCGGCACCAAGGAGGACGCGGTCCTCGGCGCCTTCAACGCCCACGGCACCCAGGTCGCCGACGCCCTCCGGGCCCGCCCCGCGGACGAGGACGACTGGACGGCCCTGCGCCGGGCACTGGACACGGTCGTCGAACGCTACCGCCGGGACCCGACGGGCTCCCTGGAGATGACACGCCTCGTACAGGACACCCCCGCCCTGTGCGCCCGCCAGTTGGAGAAGCAGCACGGCTGGCGCCCGGCCCTGGTCGAGGCCCTGGCCGAGCGCGACGACTCCGCGGCCTCCACAACGCTGGGCCGATCCGTACGAGCCGCCGCCGCCCTGGACTGCCTGAACGTCGCCCTCGACCACTGGACCGCATCCAACGGCCACCTGGACCTGGTCGACCTCCTGGACGAGGCCTTCGCGGCACTCGCACCACACTGACCAAGGCGCACTCGACGGACACGCACCACGACAGCGGCTACGAGCACCCCCGGTTCAGCCGGTTCAGGCACCCTTCGAGACGGGCTCCAGAATCGCCACGCACTCCACGTGATGAGTCATCGGGAACAGATCGAACGCCCGCAGCGTCCGCACCCGGTACCCGCCCTCCCGGAAGTACGCCAGGTCCCGCGCCAGCGCCGCCGGATCGCAGGCCACGTACGCGATCTTGCGGGCGCCGAGGGAGGCGAGGTGCTGGACCGTTTTCTTGCCGGCGCCGGCGCGGGGCGGGTCGAGGACGATGAGGTCGACCTCGGTGATGCCGGTGCGCGGGAGGACCGTGTCGACCTTGCCCTGTTCGATGCGGACGCGGTCGAACGCGGCGAGGTTGTGCTTGGCGTCCTCCACCGCGCGCTTGCCGGACTCGATGCCGAGGACCGCGCCCTTGTCGCCGAGGCGGTCGGCCAGCGCGCCGGCGAAGAGGCCGACGCCGCAGTAGAGGTCGAGGGCCATGTCGCCCTTGCGCGGGAGCAGGCCCTGCATGACGGCCTTGACCAGGGTGTCGGCCGCCATCGGGTGGACCTGCCAGAAGCCGCCGCTGCCGACCCGGTGCGTACGGCCGTCGGCGCGCTCGCGGACGAAGGCGCGGCCGTGGACGCGGTGGATACCGCCGTCGTGCTCCTCGACGCGCATCACGGAGACGGGCTTGTCGAGTTCGACCAGGGGCAGACGGGCGCCGGGACGCGGTTCGAGGATCACCATGCGGTCCTGCGAGCCGGTCGCCGCGATCGCCTCGACCGACTCCATGCCGGACCAGTCGCGCTCCTCGATGCCCAGCTCGGAGACCCCGGGCGCGGCGATCATGCAGTGCTCGATCGGCTCGACCTCGTGCGAACGGTGGCGGCGCAGACCGGCGTTGCCGTCCTCGTCGACCGCGTACTGCACGCGCGTACGCCAGGCGGGAACCTCACCGGCGGGCAGCTTGTCGCCCTCGGCCGGCATCACCGTGCCGTCCCAGCCGGCCTCCTCCGGGGTGAGGCCCGCGAGCCGCTGCAGCTGCTCGGCGACGACCTCGCCCTTGAGCCGCCGCTGTGCGCCCGGCTTGGCGTGCTGCCAGTCGCAGCCACCGCAGCGGCCCGGCCCGGCGTACGGGCAGGGCGCCTCGACGCGGTCCTTGGACGCCTCCAGCACGGTCACCGCGTCCGCCCGCAGGAAGCGCGAGTCCTCCTCGCCCTCCGTCACCCGTGCGACGACCCGCTCGCCGGGCAGCGCGTGCCGTACGAAGAGGACCTGGCCGGCGTCGGTACGGGCGATGCAGTGCCCGCCGTGCGCGACGGGGCCGATCTCGACCTCGTACTCCTGCCCCACGAGCGACCCCGCCGGCGATTTCTTCGGTTCTGCCTGCATGGCGGGGTGACTCCAGATGCGAAATGGGGAACGGCCGGACAACAGCCCACCAGTCTACGTGGACACCGCCCGGCCGCTCACCACGAGCCCACGAGCCCGTGAGCCCCTGCTTCTCAGCTCTTCGGGGACGACGGCTCCTTCGGCCGGTCCTCGGCCGGGCCACGCCGCACGGAACCCGGCGCGTTCCAGTCCTGCCGCTTGCGGGCCCGCTTCTTGGCCACCTCGGACGACTCCAGCTGGTACGGCACGGACGTCACCATCACGCCCGGTGTGAACAGCAGCCGCCCCTTGAGCCGCAGCGCGCTCTGGTTGTGCAGCAGTTGCTCGTACCAGTGGCCGACCACGTACTCGGGGATGATCACCGACACCGCGTCGCGCGGCGACTCACGTCGCAGCCCCTTCACGTACTCGATGACCGGCCGTGTGATCTCGCGGTACGGCGAGTCGAGGACCTTCAGCGGTACGTCGATGCCGCGCCGCTCCCACTCCTCGCGCAGGGCCTTCGTCTCGGCCGGGTCGACGTTGACGCTGAGCGCCTCCAGGGTGTCGGAGCGCATCAGCTTGGCGTACGCGAGGGCCCGCAGCGTCGGCCGGTGGATCTTCGAGATCAGCACGACGGAGTGGACCCGGGAGGGGCGCACGCTGTCGTCGGACGGGCCCTCGGGCGCGGCGATCTCCTCGGCGACCCGGTCGTAGTGCTTCCGGATCGCGGACATCGTGGCGTAGAAGATCACCATGCCGAGCAGCGCGACCCAGGCGCCGTGCGTGAACTTGGTGACGAGGACGACGACCAGGACCAGTCCGGTGAAGAAGGCGCCGAACGCGTTGATCGCCCGGGAGCGGACCATGTGGCGGCGCTTGGCCTGGTCCTTCTCGGTGGCCAGGTGGCGGTTCCAGTGCCGGACCATGCCGGTCTGGCTGAGCGTGAAGGACACGAACACGCCGACGATGTAGAGCTGGATGAGCCGCGTCGAGTCGGCGCCGTAGACCCAGACGAGCAGGATGGCCGCGCCGGCGAGCAGCACGATGCCGTTCGAGAAGGCGAGGCGGTCGCCACGCGTGTGCAGCTGGCGCGGCAGGTAGCGGTCCTGCGCGAGGATCGAGCCGAGCAGCGGGAAACCGTTGTACGCGGTGTTCGCGGCGAGGAAGAGCACGAGCGCGGTGGCCGCGGCGAGCACGATGAACAGGAAGCTGCCGTCACCGAACACGGCCTCGGCGACCTGGGAGATCACCGGGTTCTGGACGTAGTCGCCGCCGACCTCGACGCCGTTCTTCAGCAGGTCGTGCGCGGGGTTCTCGGCCATGCGGACGTTGGTCGCCATGGCCAGGCCGATGATGCCGCAGAACATGGTGACGGCGAGCAGGCCCATGGCCGCGAGCGTGCTCGCCGCGTTCTTGGACTTGGGCTTGCGGAAGGCCGGGACGCCGTTGGAGATCGCCTCGACGCCCGTGAGAGCGGCACAGCCGGAGGAGAAGGCGCGCAGCAGCAGGAAGACGAGGGCGAAGCCCGCGAGCCCCTGGTGCTCGGCCTTGATCTCGAAGTCGGCGGTCGGCGCCTTCATGGTGTCGTCCAGGACAATCCCGCGGAACGCACCCCACGCGATCATCAGGAAGACGCCCACCACGAAGACGTACGTCGGGATCGCGAAGAGTTTTCCGGACTCCTTGACCCCGCGCAGGTTCATCAGCGTGAGCAGCACGATCACGGCGATCGCGCAGAGCACCTTGTGCTCGACGACGAACGGGATGGCCGAGCCGAGGTTCTCGATGCCGGACGAGATCGACACCGCGACGGTCAGGACGTAGTCGACGAGCAGCGCGCTGGCGACGGTGAGGCCGGCCTTGGGCCCGAGGTTGGTGTTGGCCACCTCGTAGTCCCCGCCGCCGCTGGGGTAGGCGTGCACGTTCTGCCGGTACGAGGCCACAACGGTGAACATCAGCACGACGACCGCGACGGCGATCCAGGGGCTGAAGTGATAGGCCGACACGCCCGCGATGGAAAGGACTAGGAGCACTTCCCCGGGTGCGTACGCCACGGAGGAGAGCGGGTCGGAGGCGAAGACGGGGAGTGCGATGCGCTTCGGCAGGAGTGTCTCTCCGAGCCGGTCACTGCGCAGTGCGCGCCCGATCAAGATCCGTTTGGGCACGTCGGTCAGTTTGGACACGCAGAGGATCGTAAGCGGTCGAACACGGCCACGCCCACCCTCCCCCGCCCTCGGCGTCGCCCGGAGGACGCAGCGGCCGTCCCTCGTCTGCCCTCCGAGTGAAATCCCGTACGGGCCCGGTTGCGGATTCCACCGCCGGGCGGAGCCGCATGCCTATATGAAAAAAGCCAAAACTTTGCCGCCCCTTGCCACTTCATGGAGGTTCCATGCACGCCACCGCGGAACTCATCGGTGCCGCCGCCGGACTCGTAGGCCTCGGGATCCTCACTCTCGTCAGCGTCCGCAGCATCAGCCGCCGCTGATCGCCAGGATCCCGCGGGCGATCGCGCACGGGGGTGCCCCCCGCGGACCGCGCGTGTGTAGCTTGGGCGTCGGTCTGAGACGCTGTCTTACGCGTGTCAGCCTGAGCAGCAACTTTTCACACCGGAAGGACGGTCGTGCACATCGTCATCATGGGCTGCGGAAGAGTGGGTTCCGCTCTTGCCCAGACCCTGGAGCAACAGGGGCATACGGTCGCCGTGATCGACCAGGACCCCACCGCCTTCCGACGACTGGGCTCCGGGTTCGGCGGCCGTCGTGTCACCGGCATCGGCTTCGACCAGGACACCCTGCGCGAGGCGGGCATCGAGGACGCCGGCGCCTTCGCCGCCGTCTCCAGCGGTGACAACTCGAACATCATCGCTGCCCGGGTGGCCCGCGAGATGTTCGGCATCGAGAACGTCGCGGCGCGTATCTACGACCCTCGCCGTGCCGAGGTCTACCAGCGGCTGGGCATTCCGACGGTCGCCACCGTGCGCTGGACCGCCGACCAGATGCTGCGCCGGCTGCTGCCGTCGGGTGCCGAGCCGCTGTGGCGCGACCCCACGGGCGGGGTGCAGCTCGCCGAGGTGCACGCGTCGACGGCGTGGGTCGGCCAGCGGATCAGCCGGCTCCAGGAGGAGACCGGTGTGCGCGTGGCCTTCCTCACCCGGCTGGGCGAGGCGGTGCTGCCCACCTCGCAGACGGTGCTGCAGGAGGGCGACCTGGTGCACGTGATGATGCGTACGGACGACGTCGAGAAGGTCGAGGCGTCGTTCGCCGAGGGCCCCGAGGAAGAAGGCGGTCACTGATGAGGGTCGCCATTGCCGGTGCCGGTGCGGTGGGCCGCTCGATCGCGGGCGAGCTCCTGGAGAACGGGCACGAGGTCCTCCTGATCGACAAGGCGCCGACCGCCATCTCGGTCGAGCGCGTCCCGCAGGCGGAGTGGCTGCTCGCCGACGCCTGCGAGATCACTTCGCTGGACGAGGCCGCGCTGCAGCGGTGCAACGTGGTCATCGCGGCGACGGGCGACGACAAGGTGAACCTCGTCGTGTCGCTCCTCGCCAAGACGGAGTACGGGGTCCCGCGGGTCGTCGCCCGCGTCAACAACCCCAAGAACGAATGGCTGTTCAACGAGTCGTGGGGCGTGGACGTGGCCGTCTCGACCCCCCGTCTGATGTCGGCCCTGGTCGAGGAGGCGGTGAGCGTCGGCGACCTGGTCCGCCTGCTCCGCTTCAGCCACGGCGACGCCAACCTCGTCGAACTGACCCTGCCCCCCGAGTCCGCCCTCGCGGGCACCCAGGTCGGCGAAGTGGCCTGGCCCGAGGACACGTCCCTCGTCACCATCATCCGCGGCACCCGGGTCCTCACCCCCACCCGGGAGGACTCCCTGGAAGCGGGCGACGAACTCCTCTTCGTGGCGGCCCAGGCCCGCGAGGAACAGCTGGAGGACCTGCTGTCGGTACGCCGCGAGGAGACGACGGGCTGACGGTCTGGAACACGGAAATGGGGCGCCCGGAAAACTCCGGGCGCCCCATTTCAGCCCGTCCGGCGTTTGAGGACGAGGCCGTTCAGGCCGATGCGGGGGTTTGGGGGCGGCAGCCCCCAGCGGCCCACACAGGCACCGCGTACCTAGTCGGCGGACCGAGCAGCAGACTCCCGTTCCTCCGCCGCGCGCTCCTCCGCCTCCATCTCCGCAAAGACATCGATCGGCGGCGGCGCCTTCGCCAGGAAGACCCACGTGAGCCAGACCGCGAGCAGGAACGGCGGGATCTTCAGGGCGATCAGGACCCAGCCGAACTGAGTCGTGTCGGCCCACCAGTACAGCGGGAACAGGATCGCGCACTTGGCGAGCAGAATGAGGCCCCAGGCCCAACTGGCCTTCGCGTACGCCGTCTTGCGCCCCGGATTGCGCGTACGCCAGGAGAGGTTCTCCTTGAAGACCGGGCCGAGAATGAGCCCGATCAGCGGGACTCCCGCAAGCGTCGTGATGATGTAGGCGAGGGCGAGGCCGAGCGTGTAGAGCATGCCCGGCAGGTAGAAGTCCTTCGCGTTGCCCGTCATCATCGCGAAGACCACGCCGAAGGCCACACCGAAGACGCCGCTGAAGGCGTGCTTGACGGTGTCCTTCATGACCAGGCGGACCACGACCAGCAGGATCGAGACACCGAGGGCCGCGATGGCCGCCGAGTGCAGATCCTTGTTGATCGTGAAGATCGTGACGAAGAGCAGGCCCGGCAGGACCGTCTCGATCATGCCCCGCAGACCGCCGAACGCCTCGAAGAGCGCGGCCTCGGTCACCGCCCGCGAATCCCGCTGGGCGTCTTCGGTCGGCTTGTCGAGCGACGTCACCGGCTACTCCCGTCCGAGGGGTCTGAGTTCGTATTTGGGATTGAACAGCACCCGGCGGCCCCGGCTCATCGAGATCCGGCCCGATGCGATCAGCTTGCGCCCCGGTTCTATCCCCACTATGGAGCGCCTGCCGAGCCACACCACGTCCAGGGCGGCCGAACCGTCGAACAGCTCGGCCTCCAGGGCCGGGACACCGGCCCTCGGGCGCAGGGTGACCGTGCGCAAGGTACCAGTAACGGTGACCACCTGTCGGTCACGGCAGTCACCGATACGCGTACAGCCCGCGGTCTCCGTGTCCTCGCGCAGCTCCTCCGACTCCAGGTCCTGCTGGGACGAGGAGAGCCGGTCGATCATCCGCCGGAACCGGCCCGCAGGCTTTTCGGAACGAGGAACAGCGCTCATATCTGAAGCGTACCGGGGGGCGCTGACGTCTACGTACCCCTGGTGCCGTCACTCGAACCGACGTACGACCCGAACCGGGCTCACTTCTCGAACCGGTACCCCATCCCCGGCTCCGTAATGCTGCTTCCCCCCGGGGGGCAACCCCCGGACCCCCGGCCGACTCGGCGCTCACCTTTCGAACCGGTACCCCATCCCCGGCTCGGTAATGAAGTGCCGGGGATGCGCCGGGTCCGTTTCCAGCTTGCGGCGCAACTGGGCCATGTAGACCCGCAGATAGTTCGTCTCGGTGCCGTAGGAGGGGCCCCAGACCTCCTGGAGCAGCTGTTTCTGGCTGACCAGGCGGCCCGTGTTGCGCACCAGCACCTCCAGGAGGTGCCACTCGGTCGGGGTGAGGCGCACGTCGCGGCCGTCCCGGTTGACCTTCTTGGCGGCCAGGTCGACGGTGAAGTCGTCGGTCTCGACGATCACGTCCTCCTCGTCGCCCCCGGTGGGCTCGGCACGGCGGACGGCGGCCCTCAGCCGGGCGAGCAGCTCGTCCATGCCGAAGGGCTTGGTCACGTAGTCGTCGGCGCCCGCGTCGAGGGCCTCGACCTTCTCGTCGGAGGAGTGCCGGGCGGACAGCACCAGGATCGGCACGCGCGTCCAGCCGCGCAGCCCCTTGATCACCTCGACGCCGTCCATGTCGGGCAGGCCCAGGTCGAGCACGACGACGTCGGGGTGCCGGGCGGCCGCGAGCTGCAGCGCGGTGGCGCCGTCGGGGGCCGCGTCGACCTCGTACTTGCGTGCCTTGAGGTTGATCACGAGGGCTCGGGTGATCTGCGGCTCGTCGTCGACCACGAGGACGCGGGTCATGAAGCCTGCCTTTCCGGTTGTACGAGTGCTGCGACGTCCGCGAAGGGTGTCGGGTGGGCGGGGGCCGCCCTGAGAGTGAGGACCATGGTGAGGCCGCCGCCGGGGGTGTCCTCGGCGTCGAGGGTGCCGCCCATGGCCTCGGCGAAGCCCCGGGCGACCGCGAGGCCGAGGCCCACTCCGGAGCCGCGCGGGGCGTCCCCGTACCGCTGGAAGGGCGCGAATATACGGTCCTTCGCCTCGTCCGGGACCCCGCGGCCACGGTCCACCACGCGTACCTCCACGCGGTCTCCGAGCGCGCTGGCGGCGACCAGGACCCGCTCGCCTGCGGGGCTGTACTTGACGGCGTTCTCGACGATGTTGGCCACCGAGCGCTCCAGCAGGCCCGGGTCGACGGCGACCATGGGCAGCGTCTCGGGGATCTCCAGCTCGACGCTGTCCTCCGGTACGCCGCCGAGCGCCATCGGGACGACCTCGTCGAGGTCGATCTCGCGGATCAGCGGAGTGACCGTGCCGGTCTGCAGGCGGGACATGTCGAGGAGGTTGCCGACCAGGTGGTCGAGCCGGTCGGCGCCCGCCTCGATGCCTTCCAGGAGCTCGGCCTCGTCCTCCTCGGACCAGGCCACGTCGTCGGATCTGAGGGACGACACGGCGGCCTTGATCGCGGCCAGCGGGGTCCGCAGGTCATGGCTGACGGCGGCCAGCAGCGCCGTACGGATGCGGTTGCCCTCGGCGAGTGCGCGGGCCTGCTCGGCCTCCTCCTGGAGGCGTTTGCGGTCCAGGACGACGACGGCCTGGGCGGCGAAGGCGGCGAGCACCCGGCGGTCCTCGGCGGGCAGGACCCGGCCCGAGAGGGCGAGCGCGGTGTGGTCGCCGACCGGCATGTCGACGTCCGCGTCCTCGGGGAGCGTCGGCGGGTGCGGGCCGACACTGCCCGCACAGGTCCACGGGTCCACGTCGCTCTCCCGCTCCAGCAGGGCCACCGACTCCATGCCGAAGGTCTCGCGGACCCGCTCCAGCAGGGCGTCCAGGCTGGTCTCGCCACGCAGGACGCTGCCGGCCAGGAAGGAGAGGATCTCGGACTCGGCCCTCAGCCGGGCGGCCTGGTGGGTGCGGCGGGCGGCCAGGTCCACCACTGAGGCCACCGACACCGCGACGCCCACGAAGATCACGATGGCGACGATGTTCTTGGGGTCCGCGATGGTCATCCGGTGCAGCGGCGGGGTGAAGTAGTAGTTCAGCAACAGCGAGCCGAGGGCCGCCGAGGCGAGCGCCGGGAGCAGCCCGCCAAGGAGGGCCGCCGCCACGATCAGCGTCAGGAAGAGCAGCATGTCGTTGGCGAGCCCGAGGTTCGACGCGCCGTGAGTCAGCAGCAGGGCGAGGAGGGCCGGGCCGACGACACCGACCAGCCAGCCCGCGATGATCCGGGACCGGCCGAGCCGCGATCCCCGCGCGGCCGGCAGTCCGCGCCCCTTGCCGACCGCGTCGTGCGTGACGATGTGCACGTCCAGGTCGGGCCCCGACTCCCGGGCGACCGTGGCTCCGACGCCGGGGCCGAGCACGTACTGCCAGGCCTTGCGCCGCGAGGAGCCCAGCACGATCTGGGAGGCGTTGACTCCGCGGGCGAACTCCAGCAGCGCGGACGGGATGTCGTCCCCGATGACGTGGTGGAAGGTGCCGCCGAGGTCCTCGGCGAGGGTGCGCTGGACGGCGAGTTCCTTGGGCGAGGCCGAGGTCAGTCCGTCGCTGCGGGCGATGTAGACGGCGAGCACCTCGCCACCGGCGCCCTTCTCCGCCAGCCGGGCGGCGCGGCGGATCAGCGTACGGCCCTCGGGTCCGCCGGTCAGGCCCACGACGATGCGTTCGCGGGCCTGCCAGGTGGAGCGGATGCCGTGCTCGCCGCGGTACTGCTGGAGGTACTCGTCGACGCGGTCGGCGACCCAGAGG
Source organism: Streptomyces sp. NPDC033178 (assembly GCF_055577685.1). Lineage (NCBI taxonomy): Bacteria > Bacillati > Actinomycetota > Actinomycetes > Kitasatosporales > Streptomycetaceae > Streptomyces > Streptomyces sp. NPDC033178. The sequence continues at coordinate 157,477 of NZ_JBVIPT010000021.1, read as the reverse complement.
AGGGCCAGCTCGCGCAGGGCGGTGAGGTTGCCCGGGCGGAAGTAGTTGGAGAGGGCCGCGTCGACCTTGTCGGGCTTGTAGATGTTGCCGTGCGCCATCCGGCGGCGCAGCGCCTGCGGGGACATGTCGACGAGCTCGATCTGGTCGGCCCGGCGCACCACCTCGTCCGGGACGGTCTCGCGCTGCCGTACTCCCGTTATCGACTCGACGACGTCACCGAGCGACTCCAGATGCTGGATGTTGACCGTCGAGACGACGTCGATCCCGGCGGTGAGGAGTTCCTCGACGTCCTGCCAGCGCTTGGCGTTCCGTGAGCCGGGGACATTCGTGTGGGCCAGTTCGTCCACCAGGGCGACGGCCGGGGCGCGCTCCAGGACGGCGTCGACGTCCATCTCGGTGAAGACGGTGTCCCGGTAGGGGATCTCCCGGCGGGGGATCCGCTCCAGCCCGTGCAGCATCACCTCGGTGCGCGGCCGGTCGTAGTGCTCGACGAAGGCCACCACGCAGTCCGTGCCTCGCTCGACGCGGCGGTGTGCCTCGGACAGCATCGCGTACGTCTTGCCGACGCCCGGTGCCGCACCGAGGTAGATCCGAAGCTTGCCGCGTCCCATGGCCCCATTGTCTTCCCAAACGCACTGCGTACGCTGCGTCGACCTTACGGCCAACAATCCTGACAAATGGGGTGAGGGGTGGGGTGCGGGACGTCCTTGACAGAACCCTGACGCACGGCCGCGGACCCCTCCGGGCGTCCGCGCTCCACGAACCGGGCCTCAGCGCTCCACGGTCCCGGCCTCAGTGCTCGACGATCTCGCCGTCGCTCAGCTCCAGGACCCGGTCGGCGAGGTCCAGGAGGGCCGCGTCGTGGGTGGCGACGAGCGCGGTGACCCGCTCACTGCGGACGACCGCCCGCAGCAGCTCCATCACCGCGATACCTGTCTCGGCGTCGAGCTGCCCTGTGGGCTCGTCGGCGATGAGGAGCGCGGGCTCGTTCGCGAGGGCGCGGGCGATGGCCACGCGCTGCTGCTGCCCGCCGGAGAGCTCGCCGGGCCGCTGCGCCGCGTGGTCCGCGAGCCCGACCAGGGAGAGCAGCAGCTCGACGCGCTCCTCGCGCTCGCGCGGCTCGGCCCGGCGCAGCCGCATCGGCACGCCCACGTTCTCGGCGGCCGTCAGGATCGGGATGAGACCGAAGGACTGGAAGACGAAGCCGATACGGTCCCGGCGCAGCTCCAGCAGCCCGTTCTCGCCGAGCCCGGAGAGGTCGAGCCCGTCGACGGTGATCCGCCCGTCGTCCGGTTCGTCGAGCCCGCCGACGAGGTTGAGCAGTGTGGTCTTGCCGGACCCCGACCGCCCCTTGAGGGCGACGAGTTCACCGCGCGGTATGTCGAACGAGACGCCGCGCAGGGCGTGTACGGCGGTGGCTCCGCTGCCGTACGAGCGGTGGACGTTCTCGACGCGCACCATCGTTTCGGTGACGACCTGGCTCATGACCCTCCCCCGTGGACCGGGCGCCAGTATCACCGTCCGGCGCCCGGTCGGGCAACGTCTCAGTTCGGGTTGTCGCCGTGCGTGAGCGTCTCCCAGGCGACGAAGAGGTTGTTGCTCCCCGCCGGACGGTTCTGCAGCGTCAGCCGCTCGGTGTTGGTCATGACGTGGCCGAGGCGGTTGCTCAGGGCGTTGTGGCCGACCTCGGTGACGGGCCCGAGCCCGAGGTGCAGCGACCCGCCGCACAGCCAGCTCGGGGGCGCCTCGCCCAGCTGGTACTTGGCCTGGAAGCCGAGCGCGTGCCGCAGCCGCTCGCCGACGTCGGTGCCGTACAGGTCCTGGCCCTGGATGCGGCTGGTCTCGGCGACGTGCGAGATCGCGGAGATGCCGTATCCGGTGTGCGTGAGGTCGCGGCAGGTCTCCTGGGTGAGCCCGTTGACGAAGGTCGACTGCCCGTGCCAGTAGTTGATGATCTTCTGTGCGGTGTCGAGGTTCTGGCTCGGCACGGTCTTCGGCAGCGCGCCGTCGGAGGACAGGTACACGAACGCGGCCGTACGGGTGCGGAACTTCGCCATGGCCTTGTCGTACGACGCCTTGTCCTCCAGGAAGACGGAGATGCCGACGGCCGCCTCCATCATCGACAGCTCCCAGTTGCCGTTGGAGTTCGAGCCGTTGATGATCTCGGGGAGGTACACGGTGCGCAGCATGGTCGCGAAGCGGCCGGAGTTCGCCCAGCCGCCGTCGTACGTGTACTTGATGATCTCGGCGGCCTTGGGCCAGGACGAGCCGGCCCAGCCGGTCTGCAGCGGGGCATTGCTGTTGGTGTGGTCCCGGATCGTCGCGGACCAGGCGTCCATCAGCTCGATCGCCTTCCTCGCGTACCGCGCGTCCCGTGTGACGTACCAGGCGAGGGCCTGGGTGTACGCCGCGATCGCGTCCTCACGCTCGTCGGTGCAGCCGTTGTTGGGGTTCGAGTACGAGCCGCACTCGACGACGGCCCGTGGCTTCGGGGTGCGCGTGAGCGAGCCGTACTTGCTCGCCAGCATCTGGTCGTACGCGCCCTTCCAGGGCTGTGCGCCGGCGTTGACCTGTTGCCGGGCGAAGTCCAACTGGCCGCGGGAGACGGTGACTCCGGGGTGCGTGAAGGTGGCGGGAGCCGCCTCGGCACGGTCGGCGGCGGGCCAGGCGAGGGCGCCCGCCAGGAGGGCGGCGACGGTCCCGACGAGCGCGAAGCGGGATCTGCGGCGATGACGTGGAGGTACCGGGGTGTTCAGCATTGTGGGGGACATCCGTTCTCGTATGTGAACACGGAATGCCTTTATGAACACAGGCGTTGGCGGTGACCATAGGTACGGACCAATTTCACGTCAAGAGAAAAGGCAGCAGAAAAGGAGCGGGAGAGGAGCAGGAGGGAGCGCCGGGAACGACAACGGCCCGTGGGGCTCCGGAAGTCGTCCGGAGCCCTACGGGCCGTTTCGCCGGGACTCAGGCCTTGACCGTGAAGCCGTGCTCCTTGCCGAGCCGCTTCAGCGTCGTCTGGCCCGGGATGCCGTTGGCGTCCGTACCGCTGAAGCCGTACCGGCGCTGGAGGCTCGCGTACGCCTCGACGGTCCTGCTGCCGAAGGAGCCGTCGGCCCACTGGGCGGGCAGCAACCCCTCGGCGACGAGGGCCTTTTCGACGACGAGGACGTCCGACTTGTGGGTCTTGCCGCCCTGGGGCAGACCCGGGTCGCGGCGCGCGGCAGCGACGACGTTGCTGAGGTCGACGACCGGCTTCGACGGCTTGGACGGCGTGTCACCCGTCGCGGGCTTCCCGATCGGGGCCGCCTCGAAGAGCGCGGACTTGTCGATGTTGCCCGGGTCCCAGTGGTCGTTGCCCGGGATGTTGGCGTGGCCGTAGTGGCCGCCCTTGCTCATCCAGATCGTCCGGGGGCGGTTGGTCGCGTCGGCGCCCGAGGTCGCGAGGCGGCCGGCCGGGAAGGTGTCCGGGATCTTCCAGGAGCGGATCGCGGCCATCATGGCCCGGTAGTTGGGCCCCGGCTTCCAGGTGGCGGTGAACGGCTTGCCCGCCCGCCCGAGCACCTCGATCTGGATGCAGACCTTGCCGACGCGGTTGGTCCTCGTCGAACCGTCGTTGCGCAGCGCGCGGGCGCTCGCGTTCAGCGGCCCGTACTGGCCGAGCCGATCGGTCGTCGGGTCGTACAGCAGGTGCGGCTCGGCGGAGACGCTGATCAGATACGCCGACACGGAACGGAACGCGTCGTCGCCGGCGCCGCTCTCCGTGGTGTGCCAGACGACGCGGCCGGGGATCGACGGATGGTCCATCGCGCCTCCGATGCTCCCGTCGCCCAGCCGCTGCGCCTTCTCGATCCAGTTCGTACCCATGCCGGGCCCCCGTGCTCTTTTACGTAGGTCGGTAAGTCGTGGGTGGTACAGGCGAGTTGACGGTTCGGCGTCAACTCCGCCCTGGGTGACGCAGCGTAGCCACTCACGGGTTCCGGTTCAGACGTTTCTTTGTTTTTTCAGCGCAACGAGTGGCCCCTGCTCTTGACGACGAAAATGTGTGAGTGGTTGAGTACTCACATGCAGACGGAACGACGCCGCCACCTGTCCACCGCCGAGGAGCGCCGCGAGACGGTGCTCCGCACCGCCATCGGCGCCTTCGCCTCACGGGGCTACTTCGGCACGACGACCACGGAGGTGGCCAAGGCCGCCGGAATCTCCCAGGCGTACGTCTACCGGCTGTTCCCGAACAAGGAGTCCCTGTTCGCCGCGGTCGTCGAGCACTGCTTCGTCAGGGTGCGCGAGAGCCTGGAAGGGGGCGCGGCCGAGGCGAAGGGCAGCTCACCGGAGGCGGTACTCTCCTCGATGGGCGACGCCTACGCCCGCCTGATCAGCGACAACGACCTGCTGCTCGTCCAGCTGCACGCCCAGGCCGCCGCGGTCTCCGTCCCCGCGATCCGGGACGCCGTCCGCGCGGGGTACGCCCGCACCGTGGAGTACGTGCGCGGCGCCTCAGGGGGCGACGACCGGCAGGTCCAGGAGTTCTTCGCCGTCGGCATGCTCTGCCATCTCGTGGTGTCGATGGAGGCGCAGGATGTGGACGCCCCATGGACGCGCACACTCACGGCGGGCATCCGGCACTACTGACACAACCGCCGCCGGCGGGGCCAGGAGTCACTGAGGGGTCACCCTTCACACCTCGACAGCCCCGCCTCTCTTTTGAACCAAAGAGTGAGTGGTCAACCACACATACTCCACACACCCTCCTGGCGCCCAAGAACTCACAGGAACTCACAGGAATCCGCGAGAAAGGGAACCCGATGTCCAGTACGCGAAAGGGAGCAAGGGCGGTCCGCCCCGGCGCCGCCCTCGCGGTCCTCGCCGCCGCCCAGTTCGCTGTCGCGCTCAGCACGTCCGTCGTCAACGTCGCCCTGCCCGCGGTCCGCGACGGCGCCGGACTGTCGGACACCGGCATGTCCTGGGTCGTGAACTCCTACGGCCTCGCCTTCGGAGCGCTGCTCCTGCTGGGCGGACGGACCGCCGACCTGGTGGGCCGGCGCCACGTCCTCCTCGGAGGCCTCGCGCTGTTCACCGCGGCCTCGGTCGCCGCGGGTCTCGCCACCGGCCCGTGGACGCTGATCACCGCCCGCACCGCACAGGGCGTAGGAGCCGCCGCCGTGGCGCCCGCCGCGCTCTCCCTGGTCATGCGGCTCTTCCCGCCGGGGCCCGGACGTGCCAGGGCACTTGGGGTCTGGGGCGCGGTGTCGGGCGCCGGCGGAGCCGCCGGAGTCCTGCTCGGCGGGGTGCTCACCGAGGGCCTGGGCTGGCCGTGGGTCTTCCACGTCTCCGGACTCGGCGCGGCCGTCGTGCTCGTCGGCACCCTGGTGCTGGTCCCCGCCTCACCGCCCGACGACGACGCTCCCCGGCGGCTCGACCTCGTCGGCACCCTCACCGTCACGGCCGGACTGGTCGCGCTGGTGTACGGGCTCACGTCGGCCGGACGCTCCGGCTGGACCGACCCCTGGGTGCTCGGCTCCCTGGGCACGGCGGCCGTCCTGCTCACGCTGTTCCTCCTGGTCGAGCGGCGCCACCCCGCTCCGCTGCTGCCGCCGCGCCTGTGGACGGAGGGGCTGGTCGCGCCCGCCAACCTCGTCATGACGCTGCTCGGCGCGGTCTGGGTCGGCCTGTTCTTCTTCCTGCCGCTCTATCAGCAACAGGTCCTCGGCGCCGGGCCGTTGGAGACGGGGCTGTCCCAACTCCCCCTGGCGGCCGCGAACATGCTCGGGTCCTGGTTCGCCCCGCGGCTCGCCCGCCGGCTCGGCCCGCACGTCACGCTCGCCGCGGGTCTGCTCACCCAGGCCGCCGGACTGCTGTGGCTGTCCCGGATCACGGCGGACGGCAGCTACCCGACCGACCTGCTCGGCCCGATCCTCGTGATCGGCCTCGGCCTCGGCACCGCGTTCGTCCAGCTCACCGGGGCCGCCGTGACCGGCGTACGGCCCGCCGACTCGGGACTGGCGAGCGGCCTGGTCAACACCACCCGGCAGATCGGCGGAGCCGTGGGCCTGGCCGTCCTCGGCACGCTCGCCGCCTCCCGCACGGCCGCGGCCGCGCACCACCACTCCCCCGCGGCGGCCCTCACCGAGGGCTACCGGCTCGCCTTCCTCGTCTCGGCGGCCGTACTCGCCGTCGGCGCCGTGCTGACTCCCCTCCTGTCCCGCCGCCTCGCGGCACAGCCCCACACCGAGCAGGCCCCGGCTCCCGCTCCCACCCGCTGAACGCCCGTCCGACACCCAGAGAAGGAGATCCCGCCATGACCGCCGAGAACGCCAAGAACACCAGGAACGCCGAAAACGCCAAGAGCGCCAAGAACACACCCGGCCACTCCGTCGACGAGGACGCCCCCGTAGTCGTACGCCTCTCGACCACCGTCGACGCCCCGCTCGCGACCGTATGGGCCCTGCACACGGACATAGGCTCCTGGGCCGACTGGAACCCGGACATCGAGAGCGTCGACTTCGGCAGCCCGCTCGTCCCGGGCGCCTCCTTCCGGTGGCTCACCCACGGCCTCGACATCACGTCCACGATCCGCGAGGTCGTGCCCGGCGAGCGGATCGTCTGGGGTGGTCCGGCGCACGGTATCGAGGGCGTCCACGTCTGGACCTTCGAGGAGACCGGCGAGGCGACCGGCGAGCGGACCGTGACGGTCCGCACCGAGGAGTCCTGGGCCGGAGTCCCGGTCGAGGAGCACCCCGAGGAGATGCGGGAGGCGCTGCGGCAGTCCCTGGAGAGCTGGCTGGGGCGGCTGCGCTCCGAGGCCGAGCGCCGCCGCTGACGCCGTACAGCGCGCGAGGTGCCCGCGTACGCCGGTGTCACCCGCCCCCTCATCCCCCCACTCCACGAGAACCCGCTCCACGAGCGAGAACCCACCAGACGCGAACCCACCAGAAAGGTCACCGTCATGAGTGTCGACAAGCCCTACCTGACCGGCCACTACACCCCCGTCACCGACGAGATCACCGCCACCGCGCTCCCCGTCGAGGGGACGCTGCCGCCCGAGCTGACCGGCCGGCTGATCCGCAACAGCCACAACCCGAAGCCCGGCATCACCCCCACCCACTGGTTCAAGGGCAGCGGCATGGTGCACGGCGTACGGCTGCGTGAGGGGCGCGCGGAGTGGTACCGCAACCGCTGGGTGCACACCTCGGCGCTCGAAGGCGCCCCCTATATGACCGAGCGGGGCCCCGACCTGACCGCCAGCACCGCGGGCACCCACGTCATCGAGCACGCCGGACGCCTCCTCGCGCTGTGCGAGGCGAACCTCCCCTTCGAGCTGACCGCCGACCTGGAGACCGTGGGCGCGTACGACTTCGGCGGCAGGCTGACCTCGGCGATGACCGCGCACCCCAAGGAGGACCCGGCCACCGGCGAACTGCACTTCTTCTCCTCGTCCCCGTTCCCGCCCTATCTGATCCACCACGTGGCCTCGCCCGACGGCCAGGTCCTCGACACCCAGGAGGTCCCGGACGCGAGCGCCGCGCTCAAGCACGACTTCGCCATCACCGAGCACCACGTCGTGTTCCTGGAGGGCTCGGTCACCTTCGACCCGGCCGAGCACTCCGGCATCCCGTACGGCTGGAGCGACGCCCAGCGGTCCCGTATCGGGGTCATGCCGCGCGGCGCGGGAGGCGCGGCCCGCATCCGCTGGTTCGAGATCGACCAGGGGTACGGGATGCACTTCGCCAACGCCTACGAGGACGCGTACGGCCGGATCGTCGTCGAAGGCCCGACGGTGGGCCGTACCGGCTGGCAGCGCTCCTGGAACTGGTGGGTCGGCGCCCCGGACCGCGGCGCGGAGCCCAACTCCGGTTCCAGGACGAGGCGTTGGACCGTCGACCTCGCGGCGGGCCGCGTGAAGGAGGAGCAGACCGACGATCTCACCGTCGAGTTCCCCACCATCAACGACGCCTTCATAGGCCGCGAACACCGCTACCAGTACGCGCTGTCGTTCCCCGACGACCTGGGCATCGGCAACCACACGCTGGTCAAGTACGACCGCCGGGACGGCACCCGCCAGCTGCTGCCGTTCGGCAACGGCCAACTGCCCAGCGAGGCGGTGTTCGTCCCCGCGGCCGACGCCACCGACTCCTCCCACGAGGACGCCGGGTACCTGCTCACCGTCGTCAGCGACCTGAACGCCGACGCGTCCAGGCTGCTCGTCCTGGACGCCTCGGACCTGTCCCTGCCGCCGGTCGCGACGGTCCGTCTGCCACGCCGCGTACCGGCGATGATCCACGGCTCGTGGATCCCGGACGCCGCCTGACGGAAGGTCCCGGGAAACGGCGTTGGGCCGCGCTCCCCCCGAGGGGAGCGCGGCCCAACGCCGTACTTCCGTCTACGCGGCTACCGGACCTCGGTGATCTCCGGTCCGCGCTGCAGCTGACCCATGCCGCCGGAGAAGCGGGAACCGGCCTGCTCCTCCTGCTGGACGCCCTCGGCGACCATCTGCGCGTCGTCCGGCAGCTTCAGCACGATCGGGTCGCGCGGGGCCATCGGACCCTCACCACGGACCACCACGGTGTCCCGGAAGATCGACTCCAGTACGCCGCCGGACTGCGGCTGCACGGCGCCCTGGCCGGAGATCACTCCGCGCAGGAACCACCGGGGCCCGTCCACGCCGATGAACCGGACGACCTGGAAGCCACCCGTCCCGTCCGGCAGCTGCACCGGTACCTGCGCGCGCAGCTCCCAGCCCAGCGGGCCCTCGACCTCGTCGATGACACCGCCCTGCTGCGTGATGCCGGTGGCGATCTCCTCGCGCACCTCGCCCCAGATGCCCTCGCGCTTGGGGGCGGCGAAGGCCTGCAGCTGGACGGCGCTGTCCTTGAGCACCACGGTCGCCGCGACGATGGCGTCGCCCGCGACCTCCACCCGGAGCTCCATGCCGTCGACCCCGGGCACGAAGAGACCGCCCAGGTCGACCCGGCCCTCGGCCGGATCCCGGACCTCTGTGCTGTCCCAGGGGCCGTCGGGGCGCGGCTCGGGCTCAAGCCTCACGCGCTCGCGCTCCGCGTCGTCCGCCTCAGTGTCGACACTGTCGACGACCTGCTCGGCCTCGCCCGCCGCGTCCTCGGCGGCACTGCCCTTCTTGCGACGTCCGAACACGTCACTGTCCTTCCCGGTCGGATACGACCGAAGCGTATCGATTCCCACCCGTTGTGCCGCCCACGGCGGCATGCCCGCCGGTGGACCCGAAGCCCCGTGCGGCCCGCGCCGAGTCGGGAAGCTCCGCCACCTCCTGGAAGCGAACCTTCTCGACCTGCTGGACGACCAGTTGGGCAATCCGGTCGAAGCGCTCGAACCGCACGGACTCGCGCGGGTCGAGATTCACCACGATCACCTTGATCTCCCCACGGTACCCGGCATCAACCGTCCCCGGGGCATTCACCAGAGCGACACCGCAGCGGGCGGCGAGCCCGGAACGCGGGTGCACGAAGGCCGCGTACCCCTCAGGGAGCGCGATGCACACTCCCGTGGGCAGCACGGCCCTCTCTCCGGGTTCCAGTACGCGGTTCTCCGTCGTCCGGAGGTCCGCGCCGGCGTCACCGGGGTGCGCGTATTCCGGAAGCGGTACGTCCGGATCGACGCGCTTGATCAGCACGCCCACCGGAGTCGGGGTCGGGGTCACGGGTTCACCTCGAAGGCACGGGCACGACGGACCTGGTCGGGGTCGTCCATGGCCGCACGGATCTCCTCCGGGCGGCCGTTGTCGATGAAGTGCTCCACCTTCACCTCCAGGAACAGGGCGTCCGCGCGCACGGCGACGGGCCCGTCCGGGCCCCCGATCCGTCCGGTGGCGGACGAGTAGATCTTGCGCCCCGCCACCGCCGTCACCTCGGCCTCCAGATACAGCACGGTGCCGACGGGCACGGGCCGTACGAAGTCGGTCTCCAGCCGTCCGGTCACGGCGATGGTGCGCAGCAGCCAGTTCAGCGAGCCGAGGGTCTCGTCGAGTGCGCTCGCGAGGACTCCGCCGTGCGCGAGGCCGGGAGCGCCCTGGTGGGCCGGCTTCACGGTGAACTCGGCGGTGATCCTCACCCCCTCGCCCGCGCGGGCCTCCAGGTGCAGTCCGTGCGGCTGCTCTCCGCCGCAGCCGAAGCACTCGCCGTAGTGCGCGCCGAGCAGCTCGCCGGCCGCGGGCGCGTCGGGATGCCTCACCGGCGCCACGGCGTCGGCCGGGGGCCGCAGAGCTGAAGATGTACCACTCACAGGCGCAGACCTTACCTCCGCGTCAGCGCCGCGCACGCACCGTGGCAGGCTAGGCCGTATGCAGCTTTCCGCCTCGCCGTACGAAGAACGTCTGACCGCGCCCCGTTCCTGGTGGTTCATCAGCCTGCTGGTGGGTCTCTCGATGGCCCTGATCCTGCTGCCGTTCGGCACGCTTCCCCTGCTGGGGGGCCTCGTCGGCGGCACGGCGGTCGCGGCGGTGGCGGCCAGTTCGTACGGCTCCGTGCGGATCCGTGTGGTGGCCGGTTCCCTGATCGCGGGCGACGCGAAGATCCCGGTCTCGGCCCTCGGCGAGGCCCATGTCCTCGACCCGGAGGAGACGCGCGCCTGGCGCACGTTCAAGGCCGACACCCGCGCCTTCATGCTCCTGCGCTCCTACATTCCGACGGCACTCCGCGTCGAGGTCACCGACCCGGCCGACCCGACGCCGTACCTGTACCTGTCGACCCGCGAGCCGGAGCGCCTGGCGGCGGCACTGGAAGCGGCACGAACGACGACGGCGTAGCCCGGCCTGGACCCGGCTCCCGGCTCCCGGCTCCCGGCTCCCGGCTCCCGGCTCCCGGCTCCCGGCCGAGTTTGGGCCTTGCTCGCACTCGTGTCCCGTACGGAAACTTTCCCTTCCGCGGGTCAGAACTTTGCCTGATTCGGCCAGGGGTCAGCGCCCCAGCTCCTTGGGGATCTCCCCGACGCGCAGCGGATCGGCGGGCTTCTCCAGGGGCGGCAGCGCCGGCAGCGCGTCCCACGGCACCTGAGCCTTGCGGAGGTCCTTGCGGATGCGCTCCGCGAGCTTTCTCGTGTCACGGCGGTTCATGACCGCCCCGACGGCGGCGCCGACCATGAACGGCATCAGGTTCGGCAGATTTCTGACCATGCGCTTCATGATCTGCTGGCGCAGCTCGCGCTTCAGCTGGCCTCCGAGGGCCGCGTTGAGCGTCGACGGTTTGGTCACGTCGATTCCGCGCTCCTCCGACCACGAACTCAGATACGTGGTGGAGCGCTCTCTCAGACTGCCCGGCGGCCGCAGGCCGTAGACCTCGTACAACTCCGCGATCATCTTCATCTCGATCGCGGCCACGCCGGTGATCTCGGCGGCCAGCTCCGTGGGCATCGCCGGAGGTACCGGCATCATCGCGGCCGCGCCGATTCCCGCGCCCACCGTGGAGGTCGCGTTGCAGGCGCCCGCCACGAGCTTGTCCGCGAGCTGCTCCGGGCCGAGGCCCGGGAACTGCCTGCGGAGGGTCGTGAGGTCCCGTACGGGGATACGCGGGGCGTTCTCGATGATGCGGTCGGTGAGGTACGCCAGGCCCGCCCTGGCGCGGCTGCCGCCCTTACGGACACCTTCCTTGACCCCGTGGCCGACCGCGGCGGCCCTGCGTTTGGCGACAGGCGCCTTTGGAACCGGCACCTCCAGGGCACCGGAGGCGCCTGTCGCGTCCCCTGCTTCGAGCGAGGCTGGGTGGCCCCGCTCGTCGTCACGCATGCCGTCCGAGGACGGACCGGCCGCTCCCTGGTCACGAAAGCGGCGCTTCCAGGGCGGGGTCGAGCCTGTCACGGCCGACCCTGCCTCAGTCGCAGTCGCGGCAGATCGGCTGGCCGTTCTTCTCGCGGGCCAGCTGGCTGCGGTGGTGGACCAGGAAGCAGCTCATGCAGGTGAACTCGTCCTGCTGCTTCGGCAGGACCCGGACGGCCAACTCCTCGTTCGAGAGGTCCGCGCCGGGCAGTTCCAGGCCTTCTGCAGCCTCGAACTCGTCCACGTCGACCGCCGAAGTCGACTTGTCGTTCCGGCGAGCCTTCAGTTCTTCAAGGCTGTCCGAATCGACGTCGTCGTCGGTCTTGCGTGGGGTGTCGTAATCCGTTGCCATGTCGCTCTCCCCCTCTGGGTGTCTGCGGTGTCTCCAGCGCACGTAACGCGTGAGAGGCCGGACTTGTGCCCGACCCGAGGCGGAGATTTTGCCTCACATCAAGGTCTGTTACTCAATCGACACCCAATCGGACCCCTCAAGAGTGATCGGCTTGGATGGCGAACGGGACCGTACACGGTCCGAATGCCGCACTTCAAAGGCGTCTCACCGTGTACTTCCCGTGATCTCGACCCCCGAAAACCCGGATGTTCCCGGCTTTACGACAGCCTTCTTGATCACGGAGAGTAGATGGCCGGAAATTCGCCCTTGTGATCGATCACACACGAGGCAGCCCTCTGCCTGCCCAGAAAATTCCGCGCAAAGCGAACATCCTCGCGTGTCGGCGACATGGTCTCAGACAGGCAGGGTTACTCGCATCACCAGCCCACCCCCCTCACGCGGTTCCGCGGCGATATGACCGCCATGGGCACGGGCCACCGACCTGGCGATCGACAGGCCGAGACCCACACCTTTGTCACTGCCCGTCCGCTCCGTACGCAGTCGCCGGAAAGGCTCGAAAAGATTGTCGATCTCGTACGCGGGCACCACGGGCCCCGTATTGGAGACCACGAGAACCGCCTGACCGTGCTGCACCTCCGTGGTCACCTCGACCCAGCCTTCCTCCGCCACGTTGTACCGCACGGCGTTCTGGACGAGGTTCAGGGCGATCCGCTCCAGGAGGACGCCGCTGCCCTGGACGACCGCGGCATCGCGCTTCCCGCGGATCGTCACGCCCTTCGCCTCCGCCTCGCCACGGGCCTGGTCGATGGCCTGCGAGGCGACCTCGGCGAGATCGACCGGCTTGCGTTCGACGATCTGGTTGTCGCTGCGGGCGAGCAGCAGCAGGCCCTCTACGAGCTGCTCGCTGCGCTCGTTCGTGGCGAGCAGCGTCTTGCCGAGCTGCTGCAGCTCCACGGGCGCCCCCGGATCGGACAGGTGGACCTCAAGGAGCGTGCGGTTGATCGCGAGCGGCGTCCGCAGCTCGTGTGAGGCGTTCCCGACGAACCGCTGCTGGGCCGTGAAGGCTCTCTGCAGCCGCTCCAGCATGTCGTCGAAGGTGTCCGCCAGCTCCTTGAACTCGTCGTCAGGACCGTCCAGCTCGATCCGCCGCGACAGGTCCGACCCCGCCACCGCGCGCGCGGTGCGCGTGATCCGGCCGAGCGGCGACAGCACCCGCCCGGCCATCGCGTAGCCGAAGGCGAACGCGATGACCGCGAGGCCCAGGAGGGCGAGGAGCGAGCGGCTGAGGAGGTTGTCCAGGGCGTGCTGGCGCTGCTCGTTGACACACGCGTTCATCGCGTTGTTGAGCTCGGTCGCCGACGGCTCGGACGGGAAGTTGCAGGTAGGACTGGTCACGCCGCCGGAGACGATCCTGAAGGGCAGGTCACTGCCCACGTTCAGAGCCTGGGCGGCGAGCAGATAGATGATCGACAGCAGGAGGATGCCCGCGATCAGGAACATCCCGCCGTACAGCAGCGTGAGCCGTATCCGGATGGTCGGACGCAGCCACGGGAACGGGGGCTCCGGCTTCCGCGGGTCCCAGGTGGGCTTCGGAGGCGCCGTCGGGGGCGCGGGCGTCGTGGCCACCACGGATCAGATCCGGTAGCCGGAACCGGGCACCGTGACGATGACCGGGGGCTCGCCGAGCTTGCGGCGCAGGGTCATCACCGTGACGCGCACGACGTTGGTGAACGGGTCGGTGTTCTCGTCCCAGGCCTTCTCCAGGAGCTGCTCGGCGGAGACGACGGCGCCCTCGCTGCGCAGCAGCACCTCCAGGACGGCGAACTCCTTGGGCGCGAGCTGGACCTCCTTGCCGTCGCGGAAGACCTCGCGGCGGTTGGGGTCGAGCTTGATCCCGGCACGCTCCAGGACGGGCGGCAGCGGCATGCTCGTACGCCGGCCGAGGGCACGCACGCGTGCCGTCAGCTCGCTGAACGCGAAGGGCTTGGGGAGGTAGTCGTCGGCGCCGATCTCCAGGCCCTCCACACGGTCGCTGACGTCTCCGGAGGCCGTGAGCATCAGCACGCGTGTGGGCATGCCGAGCTCGACGATCTTCCGGCAGACGTCGTCGCCGTGCACGAGGGGGAGGTCACGGTCGAGGACGACCACGTCGTAGTCGTTGACGCCGATGCGCTCCAGGGCGGCCGCGCCGTCGTACACGACGTCGACGGCCATGGCCTCCCGGCGCAGTCCGGTGGCCACCGCATCGGCGAGCAGTTGCTCGTCCTCGACGACGAGTACGCGCACGTCGCTTGTCCTTCCTCTGTCCACCCGCGTAGCGCCTCTTCGGCGCACGCGGGCAGGGTCTGTCGCGGGTTGAGTCTCCATCCTGCCCTTTTCGGCCATAAGTCGGCTGTAAGGCGGGTGCGGGGGCCGGGGAATGCCAGATTTTCTCGTGCGGTTGAGGTTTCCGTGGAAGGGAGCGGGGGGAGGACGGCTTTACACCCCGCGATCACGCTCTGCTTGTGCCGCACCACCATGCGGTACGTCACGGTCCGCTTCCGCAGGGCGGGCGTGGGTGTCCGGCACCGTCGCCGCCCAGTGCGGGCAGCGCTGGGCACCCTGGAGACGTGATCGCCCCTTCCGAACGGCACACCCCCGTGCCACCGACCCACGACCCAGGACGAGGGGGCGCAGCATGGACGCATTCACCGCAGGACTTCTGCAGCGCATAAGGGCGACCGAGTCCGACCTGACGATGGCTCGCGAGACCGGCGACGACTTCCTCGCGGAGGTCGAGCAGGCAGAGCTCGACGATCTGCACCGCCTTGCCGCCGAGCATGGCGTGGAGGTCGGCGCGTCACGCGTCTGATCAGCTCGCACAAAAGCGGGGCCCCGGCATCGATCCAGTGCCGGGGCGTCCGTTTTTTCGGGCTCGGTTCGCCTGGGGGCAGCCCTTGTTGTACGCGGTGTCAGTCGTGCCAGGCGCCCAGTTCCTCCAGGCGGGCCTGGAGCGGTTCGAAGAGGCCGGGCGGGGCCGCGACGGTCAGGTCCGTGGAGAGGGGGTCTCCGGGGCGGCCGCCGGTCAGGGCGCCCGCCTCGCGGGCGATCAGGTCGCCGGCGGCGTAGTCCCAGGCGTTCAGGCCTCGCTCGTAGTACGCGTCCAGGCGGCCCGTCGCCACGTCGCACAGGTCGATCGCCGCCGAGCCGCCGCGGCGGATGTCCCGGACCTGGGGGATCAGGTGTCCGACCACCTCGGCCTGCCGGGCCCGGCGCTCGGCGAGGTAGCCGAAGCCGGTACCGACGAGGGCCAGCCCGAAGGCGGGGGCGGGCCGCACGCGCGCGGGGCGGTCGTTCACGTACGCGCCCTGCCCCAGGACGGCCCGGTAGGTCTCCGCGCGCATCGGGGCGTGCACCACTCCGACGACGGTCTCGCCGTCCTTGAGGGCCGCGATGGACACGGACCAGCTGGGCAGCCCGTACAGGTAGTTGACCGTGCCGTCGATCGGGTCGATCACCCACTGGACGCCGCTGCTGCCCTCGACGCTGGCGCCCTCCTCGCCGAGCACGCCGTCGTGCGGCCTGCGGTCGGCCAGCAGGCCGGTGATCAGCTTCTCGGACGCGATGTCCATTTCGGTGACGACGTCGACGGCACTGGACTTGGTGGCGGCGACGCCGAGGTCGTCCGGGCGGCCGTCGCGCAGGAAGGCACCCGCGCGGTGGGCCGCGTCGAGCGCGATCTCCAGTAGCTCGGCCTTCAGCTCGTCGTTCGCTGTGGCGGTCACGGTGCTCCTCATGCGTACGGGCTGTCGGCGCCCGCGGCTGCGGGCTTGGGGGCGCGGGCCGGGCAGCAGCCCACGGGACACAGGTTGTGGCTCGGGCCCAGGGCTCCGAGCGCGCAGGGCGTCACGGCCCGGCCGCTCTCCGCGGCGGCCCGCTCCAGGACCAGCTCGCGGATCGCGGCGGCGAACCGCGGGTCGGCGCCCACGGTGGCCGAGCGGCGGACCGGCAGGCCCAGCTCCTTGGCCTTGGCCGTGGCCTCCGTGTCGAGGTCGTACAGGACCTCCATGTGGTCCGAGACGAACCCGATGGGTGCCATGACGACGGCCGGGACGCCGGCGCCGTGCAGCTCCTCCAGGTGGTCGCAGACGTCCGGCTCCAGCCAGGGGATGTGCGGGGCGCCCGAGCGCGACTGGTAGACGAGCTGCCAGGGGTGGTCGATCCCGGTCCGCTCACGCACGGCGTCGGCGACGAGCCGTGCGACGTCCAGGTGCTGTTTCACGTACGCACCGCCGTCGCCGTGGTCCTCGACCGGGCCCGAGGTGTCCGCCGAGGCGTTCGGGATCGAGTGGGTCGTGAAGGCGAGATGCGCGCCCGCTCGGACGTCCTCGGGGAGGTCCGCGAGGGACTTCAGGAGACCCTCGATCATGGGCTCCAGGAAGCCGGGGTGGTTGAAGTAGTGCCGCAGCTTGTCGACGCGCGGCGGCTCCAGGCCCTCGCCCTCCAGGGTGGCCAGGGCCCCGGCGAGGTCCTCGCGGTACTGCCGGCAGCCCGAGTACGAGGCGTACGCGCTCGTGGCGAGCACCAGCACCCGGCGGCGGCCGTCGGCGACCATCTCGCGCAGGGTGTCGGTCAGATACGGCCCCCAGTTCCGGTTGCCCCAGTACACCGGCAGGTCGAGCCCGTGCTCCGCGAAGTCCTTGCGGAGGGCGTCCAGCAGGGCGCGGTTCTGGTCGTTGATGGGGCTGACCCCGCCGAACAGGAAGTAGTGCTGCCCCACTTCCTTGAGGCGTTCCTTGGGGATGCCCCTTCCACGCGTCACGTTCTCCAGGAACGGGACCACGTCGTCGGGGCCCTCGGGGCCGCCGAACGAGAGCAGGAGCAGGGCGTCGTAGGGGGTGGCATCGAGCGCGTCTCGCATGTCTCGATCCTGCCATCCGGCTCCGACAGCCGGACAACGGCGGGGTGCCGGACAGCGCGCGGACGGAGTGATGGCCGACATCCGCATATGAGTTAGGGTCACCTGACTCGTAAGCTGTATCAGCCACATTCACGCCTTACCGGACCGCTCCCGGAGACCCCCGTGCCCAGCCCCTACCGCGCCCTGTTCGCCGCCCCCGGCTCCAAGGGCTTCACCACCGCGGGTCTCCTCGGCCGGATGCCGCTGTCGATGATGGGCATCGGCGTGGTCACGATGATCTCGCAGCTCACCGGGCGATACGGGCTCGCGGGCGCGCTCTCGGCGACCATGGCGCTGTCCGCCGCGGTGTTCGGCCCCCAGATATCCCGCCTGGTGGACCGGCACGGGCAGCGGCGCGTGCTGCGCCCCGCCACGCTGTTCGCGCTCGCCGCGTCCGCCGGGCTGCTGCTGGCCGCGCACTTCGACTGGCCGGACTGGGTGCTGTTCCTCTGCTCGGCCGGCATCGGCTGCGTACCGAGCATCGGCGCGATGACCCGGGCGCGTTGGGCGTACCTGTTCCGGGGCAAGCCCCAGCTGCACACCGCGTACGCGTTCGAGTCCGTCGTCGACGAGATCTGCTTCATCTTCGGACCGATCTTCTCCATCGGTCTGTCCACGGTCTGGTTCCCGGAGGCGGGGCCGCTGCTCGCTGCCTGCTTCCTGGCGGCCGGCGTCTTCTGGCTGACCTCCCAGCGCGCCACCGAGCCCCCGCCGCATCCGCGCGAGCACCACACGGGCGGCTCGGCCCTGCGCTCGGCCGGACTGCAGGTCCTGGTGGCCACCTTCGTGGCGACGGGGGCGATCTTCGGGGCGGTCGACGTGGTCACCGTCGCGTTCGCCGACGAACAGGGCCACAAGGGGGCCGCCAGCGTCGTCCTGGCCGTGTACGCGGCGGGCTCCTGTCTGGCGGGGGCCGTGTTCGGGCTCCTGCGCCTCGGCGGAGCGCCCGCCCGCAGGTGGCTGCTGGGCGTATGCACCATGGCCGTGAGTATGATCCCCCTCCTACTGGTCGGAAACTTGCCGTTCCTGGCCGTGGCGCTGTTCGTTGCGGGCCTCTCCATCGCGCCGACGATGATCACGACGATGGCCCTCGTCGAACTGCACGTACCTCGCGCGAAACTGACCGAAGGCATGACGTGGGTGAGCACCGGGCTCATGGTCGGGGTCGCGCTCGGCTCCTCCCTGTCCGGCTGGGTGATCGACACGGCCGGGGCGCGGGCCGGGTACGGGGTTCCGGTCGCGGCCGGAGCCGTCGCGGTCGCGGTGGGATTCCTGGGGTATCGCCGGCTCTGCAGGCCGGTTCCGCAGCGGGAGGGGACCCATGAACAGCACAGTGAGCGGGAAGAGCGGCACCTGGCGTAACTGGGCGGGGAACGTCACCGCCCGGCCGGCCCGGGAGGTCACTCCGGCCTCCGTCGAGGAACTCTCCGCCGCCGTGCGCCAGGCCGCGGAGGACGGGCTCAGGGTGAAGGCCGTCGGCACCGGCCACTCCTTCACCGCGGCCGCCGCCACCGACGGTGTGTTGATCCGCCCTCAACTGTTGACCGGGATCCGCAAGGTTGATCGTGAGGCAGGCACCGTCACTGTTGAGGCGGGCACCCCGCTCAAGCGTCTCAACCTGGCTCTAGCGCGCGAGGGACTGTCGCTCACGAACATGGGCGACATCATGGAGCAGACGGTCTCGGGAGCGGTCAGCACCGGGACGCACGGCACCGGCCGCGACTCCGCCTCGATAGCCGCCCAGATCACGGGCCTCGAGCTGGTGACCGCCGACGGCTCGGTCCTCAGCTGCTCGGAGAAAGAGAACCCCGAGGTGTTCGCGGCGGCCCGCGTCGGGATCGGCGCCCTGGGGATCATCACCGCGATCACCTTCTCCGTAGAGCCCACTTTTCTTCTCACGGCCCGTGAGGAGCCGATGAGTTTCGACGAGGTGACGGGTTCCTTCGACGAACTGTTCACGGAGAACGAGCACTTCGAGTTCTACTGGTTCCCGCACACCGGCAACTGCAACACCAAGCGCAACAACCGCAGCGCGGGCCCGGAGAGACCGGTCGGAACAGTCCGCGGCCTCTTCGAGGACGAGTTCCTCTCCAACGGCGTCTTCCAGGTGGCCAATTACGTGGGCCGGGCCGTGCCCGCCACGATCCCCTCGATCGCCAGGATCTCCAGCCGCGCCCTGTCCGCTCGCACCTACACCGACATTCCCTACAAGGTCTTCACTTCCCCGCGCCGGGTCCGCTTCACGGAGATGGAGTTCGCCGTTCCGCGCGCGGCCCTCGTCGAG
Organism: Streptomyces sp. NPDC033178; assembly: GCF_055577685.1. Lineage (NCBI taxonomy): Bacteria > Bacillati > Actinomycetota > Actinomycetes > Kitasatosporales > Streptomycetaceae > Streptomyces > Streptomyces sp. NPDC033178. The sequence continues at coordinate 138,120 of NZ_JBVIPT010000021.1, read as the reverse complement.
ACGCTGCGCGAACTGAAGGCCATGGTCGACCGTTCGCCCCTGCGCATCAGTTTCCCGGTGGAGGTGCGTACGGCGCCCGCGGACGACATCACGCTCTCCACCGCGTCCGGCCGGGACACCGCGTACATCGCCGTCCACATGTTCCGGGGCACGCCGTACCAGGCGTACTTCAGCGCCGCCGAGCGGATCTTCACCGCGCACGACGGGCGGCCGCACTGGGGCAAGGTGCACACGCGCGACGCGGAGTACTTCGCCGATGTCTACCCGCGCTTCGGAGAGTTCACCGAGCTGCGGGACCGGCTCGACCCTGAACGGCGGTTCGGGAACGACTACTTGCGCCGGGTGCTGGGCGAGTAGACACGGACGTTTGCACGAGGCTTCGAGACGCCCGCGCGAGAAGAGGACGTACAGGCGAAACGATTAGTTCCGTTTGCGGTGATTCCGTGAAGCGCGCCACGCGCCATGGTCACCGGAACGTCGCCCCGGGTGGCCAACTCCCGCCCCCGGACAGAAGTTCGGCGGCGTGCCGATCCACGCAAGTGGCCCGAATGGAGTACTGTTGCGAGCCCTGGGTCCGGACACTCGCCAGGGCGTCCGGGGCCTTCCAGGACCGCCGGGAGGGGGCTCGTTGCACAGGGTGATGGAGTTCGTCACTTAGCGTTGCGAATAGGTAACCGTGCCATAACGGCGATCCCGGGCCACCGCCCGACACGCCGGGCAACTCGGCAAGGTTGTGGCAGGCTGCACCCGGGCAGGCCACACTCGACTAGCGGAAGCAGCGACGCACGTGACGTCGGCAGGCACCACCCGGGAGGTCCCCATGCCCGAACTGCGTGTCGTGGCCGTCTCTAACGACGGCACACGGCTGGTGCTGAAGGCTGCGGACAGCACGGAGTACACGCTTCCGATCGATGAGCGTCTGCGCGCCGCCGTACGCGGCGACCGTCCCCGCCTCGGCCAGATCGAGATCGAGGTGGAGAGCCATCTCCGCCCCCGAGACATCCAGGCACGTATACGTGCGGGAGCGTCCGCCGAAGAGGTCGCATCGCTCGCCGGTATCCCCGTCGACCGGGTGCGTCGCTTCGAGGGACCCGTGCTCGCCGAGCGTGCCTTCATGGCGGAGCGTGCCCGGAAGACCCCTGTCCGCCGCCCAGGCGAAACCACCGGTCCCCAACTCGGCGAGGCGGTGCAGGAGCGGCTTACGCTGCGCGGTGCCGACAAGGAGACCGTCCAGTGGGACTCCTGGCGCCGTGACGACGGCACCTGGGAGGTCCTGCTGGTCTACCGGGTGGCGGGCGAACCGCACTCGGCGAGCTGGACGTACGACCCGCCCCGGCGGCTCGTACAGGCCGTGGACGACGAGGCGCGCTCGCTGATCGGCGAGTCCGACGACCTCGCCGCGGCCGAGCCCAGCTTCCCGTTCGTGCCGCGCATCGCCCGGCTGCCGCGCGACCGTCCGATGGACCGTGCCCTGGACCGGCAGACGGAGCGGCCGAGCCTGCCCTCGCCGTCGCCCGAGCCGGACCTGGAGGAGACCGCGAGCGAGCGCGACTCGCTCACCAGTCTCCTGGAGGCGGTGCCCAGCTTCCGCGGCGACATGGTGGTGCCCGAGCGTCCGTCGACCGCTCCCGTTCCCGCCGCCTCGACCACCTCCACCACGGAGCGTCCCGAGGCGGAGGAACCGCTCGACGCGGAGCCCGAGGCGGAGGAGCCCCCGGCTCCCGCGGCCTCGGCCGGTTCCGCGTACGCGGACGTGCTCATGCCGCGCTCGGTGGCCAGTCACCGCGACCGGCTGATCGGTGCGACCGACCGGCAGGCCGAGGCGGACGGGGTCCGTCCCGGACGCAGAGCGGCCGTACCGAGCTGGGACGAGATCGTCTTCGGGACACGCAGGAAGAAGCAGGACTAGGACATGCCGGAAAGGGCTCGCACCACCTTGGTGCGAGCCCTTTCCGCTGCCGTGCGCCGTTCTTCCTCACGGACGCCTACCGCCACAGCCGCAGCCGGCGCCGCTGCTTCCGCCGAGGCCGTGCCGGACGCGTCCGTGGAGCTGCCGCGGCTACTGCGGGTCCGGTCCCGTGGCCACCGGGCGCTTGTCGTCCTGGGACCACTCCGACCAGGAACCCACGTACAGCGCGGCCGGGATGCCCGCGACCGTCAGCGCGAGGACCTCGTGCGCGCCGGAGACGCCCGAGCCGCAGTAGACGCCGACCTCGGAAGTGCCGGTCGCGCCCAGCGACTTGAAGTGGTCGGCGAGGTCCGCGGCGGGGCGGAAGTGGCCGGATTCGGCCACGTTCTCCGTGGTGGGGGCGGAGACCGCCCCGGGGATGTGCCCGCCGACGCGGTCGATGGGCTCGACGTCGCCCCGGTAGCGCTCGGCGGCCCGGGCGTCCAGGAGCAGACCGGTGCGGGCCAGCGCCGCGGCGCCGTCGGCGTCGAGGAGGGACAGTGCGCCGGGGGCCGGTACGAAGGTGCCGGCGGAGGGCGACGGGCTGCCGGACTCGACCGGGCCGCTCCAGGCGGCGAGGCCGCCGTCAAGCACACGCACCGACGGATGACCCGTCCAGCGCAGCAGCCACCAGGCGCGCGCGGCGGCCCAGCCGAGCCCTCCGTCGTACACGACCACATCCCGGTTCTCGGACACTCCGGCCGCCCGCACGGCCGCTCCGAAGACCTCCATGTCGGGCAGCGGATGACGGCCCGCCGCCCCGGCGGGGGCGGCGAGTTCCGAGTCCAGGTCCACGTAGACGGCCCCCGGAATGTGCGCCTCCTCGTAGGCGGAGCGCAGGTTCGGGCCGCCCAGCTGCCAGCGGATGTCCAGGACGACCGGCGGATTCGGACCCGCCAGGTCGCTCGCGAGTTCGGGTGCGGAGATGATGGCGTTCATGGCCACCATCCTTGCGCACGGGGTGGCCGCATCGTCCAGGTCCGGCTACTCTGCTCGGCCGGGCCGCCCCGACCACTCGGCGTGCGGGCCCGGCCACACGCTGTATGCCTGATGGACATCAGCAGGCAATGGCGGGGAAACGGATGGGAACCAGCAATTCGGGCATCCTCCCGCCATGGGCCATCCGGCCGGGGCGCGCCGTGTCCCTGGTGGTGCGAACATCGGCACCGGGCGCGGAAAGCGCACGGCGGCGGAACACGCGGTTCGGTAGTGGAAGTGAAGCGGCCCCACGAGGCGCCGAGGAGAGGGTGACGATGACCGAGGCACGGGGGTCGGCCGACCTGAACGGCACTGCGCACACGCCCGGCACACCCTGCTGGGTGAGCCTGATGGTGCACGGGATGGCCGCGACCCAGGAGTTCTACGGGGATCTGTTCGGCTGGGAGTTCCAGCCCGGCCCGCAGCACCTCGGCTCGTACGTGCGGGCGCAGCTCGACGGCCAGGAGGTGGCGGGTATCGGCCAGCTCCCGCCCGACCGTCATCTGCCCATCGCCTGGACGCCCTACTTCGCCTCGGACGACGTCGATCTGACGGCGGAGACGGTCCGGCACTGCGGCGGCACGGTCGGGGTCGGCCCGCTCGACGCGGAGGACGCCGGGCGGCTGGCGATCGCCTCGGACCCGGCGGGCGCCGTGTTCGGCGTCTGGCAGGCCGCGGCCCACCTCGGCACGGGCATCACCGGCGTCCCGGGCACCCCCACCTGGAACGAGCTGATGACCCGCGACTCCTCCGGCGTCGCCAAGTTCTACGAGACGGTCTTCGGTTTCGAGGAGGAGCCTGTCGTCTCCGCCGACTTCGACTACATCACCCTGTACATCAAGGGGCGCCCGGTGGCGGGCATCCACGGCGTCGGCAACTCCCTGCCTCGCGACCGGGGACCCCATTGGATGACGTACTTCGAGGTCGCGGACGTGGACGCGTCGCTCGCCCATCTGCTCGACCTGGGCGGCCATGTCCTCAAGCCGGCCCGTGACGCCCCGCACGGCCGTATCGCCACGGTGGCGGACCCGGAGGGGGCGGTGTTCTCGGTGGTGCGGACGACTCACTGAGGAGAGCTCCGGCGCTCCTTCGGGGCCGGGCGGCCCCCTCACGGGCAGACAGGCCGCCCTCCACGGGCAGACAGGCCCTCCACGGGCAGACTGGCCCCTCAGGTCCGGGACACCGCGTCCACCGGCAGCACGTCCGGGGAGAGCACGCCCGCGCGGGCGCTGGCGGCGGTCGTCCGTCGGCTGTGATGCCGGCGGCACAGGACCTCGTAGCCGATGTCCTCCGACTGGTCGACGTCACCGACGACGACCTGGGCGCCCTCGACGACCATGTGGCCGCCTATGGTGCGAGCGTTGTGGGTGGCGCGGGCGCCGCACCAGCAGAGGGCCTCGACCTGGAGGACCTCGACCCGGTCGGCGAGTTCGACGAGGCGCTGGGAGCCGGGGAAGAGCTTGGAGCGAAAGTCCGTCGTGATGCCGAAGGCGAAGACGTCGATGCCCAGGTCGTCGACCACCCGGGCGAGTTGGTCGATCTGCTCGGGTGCGAGGAACTGCGCCTCGTCCGCGATGACGTAGTCCGCGCGGCCGCCCCGCGAGAGGTGGTCGACGACGTACGCGTACACGTCCTGGTCGTCCTCGACCTCCACCGCGTCCGTGACCAGGCCGAGGCGGGAGGACAGCTTGCCCTCGCCCGCGCGGTCGTCGCGGGTGAAGATCATGCCCTGCAGGCCGCGGGCCGAGCGGTTGTGCTCGATCTGGAGAGCCAGTGTCGACTTCCCGCAGTCCATGGTTCCGGAGAAGAACACCAGCTCGGGCATGGGGAGTTGAGCACCTTTCGGCATGAGGGGATCGCTGGGCGGGCGGGGAGGGTCAGGAACGTACTTCCAGGAGCGGGATGTGCTGCTCGACCGGTGTCATCGAGCCGTGGTTGCCGACCATCGCCGACTCCTTCGGCTCCCGCTCGGACGCGATGATCAGCACGTCGTCGCGGGCGGCCGCGACCACGTCACCGATGCGCGCGTACACCCGCTCGTCGATGTGCGGGCCGAACCAGCCCGCCGCGATCGCCTCGTCCCGCGAGGCCACCCAGAACTGCTCGCCGAGCACCTCGCGCCAGCAGGTCAGGACGTCCGACTCTGCGCCCGGGACCGCGTAGACGTGCCGGGCGCGGCCCTCGCCGCCGAGAAGGGCGACTCCGGCGCGCAGCTCCCAGTCCTCGTCGAAGTCGATGCGGTGCTGCTCGTCGAAGGGGATGTCGATCATGCCGTGGTCCGCCGTCACGTACAGGGCGGTGCGCGGGGGCAGTTGCTCGGCCAGGCGCTGGACCAGCCGGTCCACGTACATGAGTTGTCCGCGCCAGGGGTCCGAGTCGACGCCGAAGCGGTGGCCCTTGCCGTCGACCTCCGCGTAGTACGTGTAGACCAGCGAGCGGTCACCGGCGGCCAGTTGCTCGGCCGCGAGGTCCATACGGTCCTCGCCGGTGAGCCGCCCGTGGAAGGTGCCGCCGCTGAGGGCGACCTTGGTCAGCGGGGTGTTCTGGAAGTGCGGGGACGAGACCTGGGCCGTGTGCACACCCGCCGCGTCGGCCAGCTGGAACACGGTGGGGTACGGCTGCCACTTGCCCGGCTGCGTCCACGGCTGCCAGCGGAGCTGGTTCATCAGCTCGCCAGTCTCCGGGTTGCGCGCGGTGTAGCCGGGCAGGCCGTGCGCGCCCGGCGGCAGGCCCGTACCGACCGAGGCCAGGGAGGTCGCGGTGGTCGCGGGGTAGCCCGCTGTGATCGGGCGGCCGGTGCCGCCGCGCGAGCTGCCCAGGAGGGAGGTCATGAACGGGGCCTCGTCCGGATGCGTCTTCAGCTGCTCCCAGCCGAGGCCGTCGATCAGGAAGACGCAGTTCCGGTCGGCCGGGCTCAGTTCTGTGAGCGAGGCGGTGACGTCCGGGACGTCCATGCCCGCGGCCAGGGTGGGCAGCAGGTCGGCGAGCGAACCGGCCCCGTACTCGGGTACGGGAGCGGAGTCGAGGGAGAGTGGTTCCGGGTGGTCCCAGACTTGCTGGGACATCAGCGGGTGACGTCCGCGGTCGCCTCGGAGAGCGACTGCGCGAAGGCGAGCGTCTGCCGCACGGCGTCCGGGCCGTCTCCGGCCTCGCTGACGCGCAGGCTCAGGTCGTCGGCCGTCGAACTGCCCGTGTACCCGTGGTCCGCCTCGCAGTTGGGGTCGCCGCAGGCGGCCGGCTCCAGGTCGATACGGGCGACCGCGCCCCAGCCGATGGTGAGGACGACCTCGCGGGGCAGCGTCCCCGGAACGTACTTCTCCGGATTGGCGACGACCCGGCTGAGAACCACCGACGAGATCCGGCCAAGCTTCACGGACTCGGTCGACGTGGTCGCGTACGGCGTCGGGGACGTACTGTCCGCCGCCTGTTCGTCGGTGTGGCTCACGATGAAACGGTTGCCCGTGAGGACGAGCACCGTCACGTGCCGACGCACCTCGTTGGCGTCGAACGTCGTCTCCTGATGGACCAGATACGACCGGATGGGCTCGCCGCCCACAGCGGCCTCCACAGCCTCGGCCACGAGGGCCGGGTAGTAGCCGCTGCGCTCGATCGCCGCTCGCAGCCCCTGGGTCGTCGTACTGGTCTTGGCCATGACGTCCATCCTACGGGGGCGCACTGACTGCGAGGCACCGCTCAGTACACAGGAAGCGTGCGCGGACCGAGGTCGTCGCGGACGGGCGGCGGCGCGAGCCGTACGGAGGCGCCGAGCGCGCTCAGCCCGTGCGGGGCCACGACGACGGGCTCCAGGGACACGGAGACGACCTCGGGGTGGTCGTCGACAAGGCGTGACAGGCGCAGCAGCAGTTCCTCCAGTGCCGCCGTGTCCGCAGGCGCGGAGCCCCGCCAGCCGAAGAGGAGTGGTGCGGTCCGGATCGACCGGACCAGCGAGGCCGTGTCCCGGTCGGTGACCGGAATCAGTCGGTGCGCGGTGTCTCCGAGCAGCTCCGACGGGGCCCCGGCGAGCCCGAAGGAGAGCACCGCTCCGGCCGCCGGGTCGATGACCGCCCGTACGACCGTGTCGACGCCGCGCGGTGCCATCGCCTGGACCACCGGGCGCAGCTCCTCGGGCGTCCCGAAGAGGCTGGTCAACTCGGCGTACGCCCGGCGCAGTTGCTCCTCGTCCGCCAGATCCAGCCGTACGCCGCCGAGGTCGGCGCGGTGGCGCAGGTGGGGGGCGGTGGTCTTGAGCGCCACGGGGTAGCCGAGGCGCTCCGCGGCGGCGACTGCCTCGTCGGGCGTGGGCGCGGGGAGGGCACGGCGGACGTCGATGCCGTACCGCCCCAGCAGGGCGCAGGTGTCTTCGGGGCCGAGGGTGAGGCCGCCCATGCCACCGTCACCGAGCAGTCCGTCGATCTGTTCGGCCGCGCCCCTCTCGTCGATGTCCTCGTACTCGGGGACTCGACCGGGGTCGGCGGCCTCGCGCCGCCACTGGCCGTATCTCACGGCCTCGGCGAGGGCGCGGACGGCTCGCTCGGCGGCGGGGTAGGCGGGGATGAGGCGGGAGTCGGCCTCGGCCTCGGGGACTTCCGCCACCGTCGGCGGGCGGTCCGCCGGGCGGACGGGGTGGTTGCTGCCCGAGAACGGGAGCGCTGCGGGAGCCGCCTGGGGCGCGGTGCTGGCGGCCGCGGACAGCGCCTCCGCGAGGCCGCCCAGCTCGACGTGGACCACGAGGACCGGCTTGGCGGGAGCGGCGGCGGAGGCCGACCGCAGCGCCTCCGCCAGGGCGGCGTCGGCAGTGGAGGCCTCCCCCACCGCCGGGATCGCGGTGACCACGACGGCGTCGCAGGCGTCGTCGGCCAGCGCGTGCGTCAGCGCGGCGCGGAAGTCCTCGGCCGAGGCGGCCGTGGTCAGGTCCACCGGGGGCAACGGTCGCAGACCCTCGGCGAGGCACGCGTCGTACGTCAGCAGTCCGAGGGACTCGGAGTTCCCGAGGATCGCCACCCGCGGCCCGGTCGGCAGGGGCTGGCGCGCCAGGAGCAGGCCCGCGTCGACCAGCTCGGTGATCGTGTCCACCCGGATGACGCCGGCCTGCCGGAGCAGCGCCGACACCGTCGCGTGCGGCAGCCGGGTGGCCCGGACGGCATGACCTTGGGGCGCGGCCCCGCCGTGGCGCGCGCCCTGGACGACGACCAGCGGCTTCGCCGCCGCCGTGCGCCGCGCGAGGCGGGTGAACTTCCTCGGGTTCCCGATGGATTCGAGGTACATGAGGGCGACATCGGTGTCGGGGTCCTCGTACCAGTACTGAAGGACGTCGTTGCCGGACACGTCCGCGCGGTTGCCCGAGGAGACGAACGTCGACACGCCGGTCACGCCGGTGACCCCGCCGCCGCGCCGGTGCAGCCGGGACAGCAGCGCGATGCCGATGGCGCCAGACTGCGCGAAGAGGCCGATCCGCCCGGCGCGCGGCATCTCCGGTGCGAGCGAGGCGTTGAGCCGCACCTGGGGGGAGGTGTTGATGACTCCGAAGGCGTTCGGTCCGATGATCCGCATCCCGTACGTACGCGCCTGGCGCACGAGCTCGCGTTGGCGCTCCCTGCCTTCGGGGCCGCTCTCGGCGTACCCCGCGGAGACCACGACGAGCCCCTGCACCCCGTGTTCACCGCACTCGGCGACGACTTCGGGGACGCGCTCGGCCCGGACGGCGACGACTGCGAGGTCGACGGGCTCGGGGATGTCCCGGACGGAGCTGTACGCCGGCACTCCGCCGAGCTCCTTCTCCTGAAGGGCCCCGTTCACCGCGTACAGGCGCCCGGTGAAGCCCGCTTCGCGGAGGTTCTCCAGGACACTGCGGCCCACTCCCCCGGGTGTGCGGCCCGCGCCGATGACGGCGACCGAGCCCGGCGCGAGGAGCCTGGCCACGGAGCGTCCCTCCGCCCGCTGCTCCCGCGCGCGCTGCACGGCGAGCGAGCGGTCGGTGGGCTCCAGGTCGAACTCCAGGCGTACGACGCCGTCCTCGAAGTGGCGCTTCTGCTGGTACCCGGCGTCCGTGAACACCTTGATCATCTTGTTGTTGGCGGGCAGCACCTCGGCGGCGAAGCGGCGGATGTCGCGCTCACGGGCGACGGCCGCGATGTGCTCCAGCAGGGCCGACGCCACACCGCGGCCCTGGTGGGCGTCCTGCACGAGGAAGGCGACCTCGGCCTCGTCCGCGGGGGACGAGGCGGGGAGGCCGTCGGCGTTGATGCGGTCGTAGCGTACGGTGGCGATGAACTCGCCGCCGACCGTGGCCGCGAGTCCCACCCGGTCCACAAAGTCGTGGTGCGTGAAGCGGTGGACGTCCTTGGCGGACAGGCGCGGATACGGCGCGAAGAAGCGGTAGTACTTCGACTCGTCGGACACCTGCTCGTAGAAGCTGACCAGGCGGTCGGCGTCGTCGGCCGTGATCGGCCGGATGCGCGCGGTGCCGCCGTCGCGCAGCACGACGTCGGCCTCCCAGTGAGCGGGGTACTCGTGCCGGTCCGGCGAGGTCTGCATGGGCCCCAGAGTACGACTCGGGTCCGACAACGGCCGGTCCTGGTCGCGGGGGTTCATGTCCCGGGCGCGCGTCGGTACGTGCCGGTACGCGTCCCGGGGTCGTGGTCCAGGGGGTCACGCCCCAGCGGTTCACGTCCCGGCGACGGCGGGCTCGCGTCCGGCAGGGGCGCGAGGCAGTCTTGGGGGACCGAAGCCGCCTCGGGCCCGGAATCCGCACCCGCCCGGGGCACGCTTCACGATATGGAACAATGGTCTAGACAACCGTGAGACATCTGAAGGGCAGCATCACATGGCTGAGCGCCGCGTCAACGTCGGCTGGGCCGAGGGCCTTCACGCCCGTCCCGCCTCCATCTTCGTCCGGGCCGCCACGGCCTCCGGCGTCCCCGTGACGATCGCCAAGGCCGACGGCAACCCCGTCAACGCCGCCTCGATGCTCGCGGTTCTCGGCCTGGGCGCCCAGGGCGGCGAGGAAATCGTCCTGGCCTCCGACGCTGAGGGCGCGGACGCCGCGCTCGACCGCCTGGCGAAGCTGGTCGCCGAGGGCCTTGAGGAGCTTCCCGAGACCGTCTGATCTCGCGGACCACGTGCGGCGGAGCCGCGTCCACCTGTACCGGGTGACGCGGCTCCGCCGTTTCCGTCTGCGCGGCGAGCGGCGCTTTGCCCGCCCCTGACACCGCCGTTTCCCGTGACCTCGCCGCCGTTTTGTCCGTACATCACGCCGGTGCGCGGCTTTCCGCCTCGCCGTCGGCACCGTCCCGGCTTTTTCACATGCCCCGCGCACCGAGTTCCGCTCATCCGGTTCCGCGCATGCGGGAATCACGTCCGCGGAAATTCCCGGCACGTGAAAAAAAGGGGCAGCAGAAATAGACCCCTGCGAATAACTCTCTTTGTATACGGCGCCACTGTTAATGCCGCAGGCCCGCCGTGTTTACGGGATGTTGCGAAGTCCTCACACGCTCCGCGCGGTCACCGCCGCCGGGAAAGCGCAGCCGGTGCGCGGCCATCGCCCGCTCGGTGTGCAACGCCGTGATCGCCCTGGCCCGGTCGTTGTCGCCGCGCGCGACGGCGTCCACGATGGCGCCGTGCTCGGCCCAGGACTCGGCGGGGTGGGCGGGCGCCTCGACCGAATACATCCAGGCGATCTTGTGCCGCAACTGGGCGAGCGTGGAGGTCAGCGCGGGGCTTCCAGACGCCTGTGCGAGCGTCTCGTGGAACCAGCCGCCGAGCGAGCGCAGATCCTCGCTATTGCCCCTCCTGGCCCGCTCCTGGCCCAGCCTGACCAGGCCGCGCAGCACCTTGAGGTGCGCCTCGGTGCGGCGCTGGGCGGCGCGCGCGGCACCCAGCGGCTCCAGCAGCATGCGCATCTCCAGGAGGTCGGCGGCCTCCTGCTCGGTGGGTTCCGCGACGCACGCGCCCGCGTGCCTGCGCGTGACGACGAATCCCTCCGCCTCCAGCGTGCGCAGAGCCTCCCGCACGGGGACCCGCGAGACGCCGTACCGGCGCGCGAGCAGTTCTTCGGTGAGCCGGCCGCCGCGCTCGTAGACACCCGCGACGATGTCGTCACGGATCGCCGTGCATACCGAGTGCGCGGGAATACGCATGACCGGACCTCCGCCTTAACCCCCGCGAAACGCGGTCGATTGACGCTTGTTCGGTGACTCTATTGCAGAGAGCGGGAAATTCCGATGGCGGACCGGAATCCGTGGATATTTTTTGGACACACCTCGCTTCTGAACAGGCAGTCGTCCGGTGCGAAGTCGGTCGGGAAGTGGTCGAGAAGCCATCAGGAAGTGATCAGGACCGCGCGAAGGCCCCGGCTCGGTGAGCCGGGGCCTTCGGGAGAGGTGTCTGCGCGGGAGAGCTCCCGCGTGGAGCGGCTGTCCGCGCGGGAGGGCGTCGCGTGGGAGGGCTGTCGCCAGCCGTCAGACGTTCACGCCGTGCTGGCGCAGGTATCCGAGCGGGTCGATGTCCGAACCGTACTCCGCGCTCGTCCGCGCCTCGAAGTGCAGGTGCGCACCGGTGACGTTGCCGGTCGCCCCGGAGAGGCCTATCTGCTGGCCCGGGGTGACCGTCTGGCCGACCGAGACACCGAGGGACGACATGTGCCCGTACTGCGTGTAGGTGCCGTCGTTCATCTTGATGACGACCTCGTTGCCGTACGAGCCGCCCCAGCCGGCCTCCACGACGGTGCCGGCGCCCACCGCGTGCACGGCGGTGCCGCTGGCGGCGTGGAAGTCGATGCCGGTGTGGCTGCCGGAGGACCAGACGGCGCCACCGGCCTTGTAGCCGGTGGAGACGTACGAGCCGGAGATGGGCGCGGTGTACGACTTCAGCAGCCGCTCGCGCTCGGCCGCGCGGGCGGCTCGGGCCTTGACCTCGCGCTCCTTCTTGGCCTTCTCCGCGGCTTCCTTGGCGCGCTCCTTGGCGGCGGCCTCGGCCTTCTCGCGGGCGGCGGTCTCGTCGGCGGCCTGCTGCTGGGCGGCGGCCTGGGCGTCGATCTGGTCGGCGACCGAGTCGCCGATGGTGATCGCCTGGGTCAGGGTCTGCTCGGCCGGGCTCTCGGCGGCGAGTGCGGGAGCAGCCAGGGTGCCGACGACACCGGTGGTGGCGAGTGCGGCGACGCCGACGGTCCGGTTGGTCGTGCGCTTCATACGGCTGGGACGACGGTGCTTCCCGGCGGCGCGAGTGAACGCCATGAAGTGGCTGGTCCTTTCCTTCCTTCTCGCCTACCGGGTTAGCTGACGGGTTCGGAGCAGGAAGGTCTCCTACGGACCCCCTTCGGGAAGGGCGTCCGATTCACCCCAGGGACTACATATGGGTCCCCGGCTCCCCTGGCTCGCGCCGTACGGGGACTCGGCGATGACTGTCCGGTGCCGCGGGCGCGGCGCACTGCCTGACGAACAGCCGGACCGACGCTAAGCGGGGCGTCTTTCAATCAACAAACGGATCAAGGGTTTTGTAGCGCATGCCACAGGGCAGACAGGCAACCTCCCTACCAATACGGACAACTCACTGGTCGGGGCCGAAGTCCGGGCAAAAGGAGAACCCAGGCGACTCTTCAGTCACCTGGGTTCTCCCACGGAGTGGCGCTGTTCCACTCCGCGTTCTACTCCGCTGTCACGACGCTGACTTCGCCGATTCCGAGGGCTCGGACCGGCTCCTCGATCTGCGAGGCGTCACCGACGAGGACGGTCACCAGACGGTCCACCGGGAAGGCGCTCACGGCGGCCGCGGTGGCCTCCACGGTGCCCGTCGCGGCGAGCTGTTGGTACAACGTCGCCTGGAAGTCGTCCGGCAGGTACTGCTCGACCTGGTCGGCGAGGGTGCCCGCGACGGCGGCGGCCGTCTCGTACTTCAGCGGCGCCACACCCACGAGGTTCTGCACGGCGATGTCGCGCTCGGCGTCGGTGAGGCCCTCGGCCGCGAGGGTGCGCAGCACCTTCCAGAGGTCGTCGAGCGCCGGGCCGGTGTTCGGGGTGTCCACGGAGCCGCTGATGGCGAGCATCGCGGCGCCCGTCCCGTCCGGCGCGGAGCGCAGCACCTGGCCGAACGCCCGCACACCGTAGGTGTATCCCTTTTCCTCACGCAGAACGCGGTCCAGGCGCGAGGTGAGGGTGCCGCCGAGGCAGTACGTGCCGAGCACCTGGGCGGGCCACACGCGGTCGTGCCGGTCGGCGCCGACGCGGCCGATGAGCAGCTGCGTCTGGACGGCTCCGGGACGGTCGACGATGATCACGCGGCCGGTGTCGTCGGCGGTCACCGGCGGAATGGGGCGGGCATCGGCCTGCGATCCCGTCCAGGCGCCGAGCGTGTCCCCGAGCAGCGCGTCGAGGTCGACGCCGGTGAGGTCGCCGACCACCACGGCGGTCGCGGTGGCGGGGCGGACGTGCTTCTCGTAGAAGGCGCGGACGCCCGCCGAGTCGATCGCGGTGACCGTCTCCTCGGTGCCCTGGCGCGGCCGCGACATGCGCGAGGTCGCCGGGAAGAGCTGCCTGGAGAGCTCCTTGGCGGCGCGGCGGGCCGGATTGGCGGTCTCGTGCGGGATCTCGTCGAGCCGGTTGCGCACCAGCCGCTCGATCTCGCTGTCCTCGAAGGCGGGTGCCCTGAGGGCGTCGGCGAGCAGACCGAGCGCCTTGGGGAGCCGGGAGACGGGGACTTCGAGGCTGATCCGTACGCCGGGGTGGTCGGCGTGCGCGTCGAGGGTGGCGCCGCAGCGCTCCAGCTCGGCGGCGAACTCCTCGGCGGAGTGCTTGTCGGTTCCCTCGGTGAAGGCACGCGCCATGATCGTGGCAATGCCGTCCAGACCCTGCGGCTCGGCCTCCAGCGGGGCCGCCAGGAGGATTTCGACGGCGACGACCTGCTGGCCGGGGCGGTGGCAGCGCAGCAGGGTCAGGCCGTTGTCGAGCGCGCCTCGCTCGGGGGCCGGGAAGGCCCAGGGCCTGGCCTCGCCGGCCTGGGGCTGCGGGTGGAATTCCATCGTGGCGAGCTCGGTCACTTGGCCGCCTCCTCGTCGGTGTCGTCAGCGGCGTCGGTCTCTTGGGCCTCTTCGGCGACGGTCGGCTCGTAGACCAGCACCGCGCGGTTGTCGGGGCGCAGACGGGCCTTGGCGACCTCCTGGACCTCCTCGGCCGTGACGTCGAGGACGCGCTGGACGGCCGTCAGGGCGAGCTGCGGGTCGCCGAACAGCACCGCGTACCGGCACAGTTCGTCGGCGCGGCCCGCGACCGTACCGAGGCGGTCCAGCCACTCGCGCTCCAACTGGGCCTGGGCGCGGTCCATTTCCTCGGCCGTGGGGCCCTCCTCGGCGAACCGGGCGAGCTCCTCGTCGACGGCGGTCTCGATCACCGGCACCTCGACGTCGCCGGACGTCTTCACGTCGAGCCACCCCAGGGAGGGTGCTCCCGCGAGGCGCAGCAGGCCGAACCCGGCCGCGACGGCGGTGCGGTCACGGCGTACGAGCCGGTTGTAGAGCCGGGACGACTCGCCGCCGCCGAGCACGGTCAGGGCCAGGTCCGCCGCGTCGCACGCGCGCGTGCCGTCCTCCGGAAGCCGGTAGGCGGCCATCAGCGCACGGGCCGGGACCTCCTCCTCGACGACCTCGCGCAGCTGCTCGCCGATGGTCTCGGGCAGCGCGCCGTCACGCGGGGCGGGCTTGCCGTCGTGGCCCGCGATCGAGCCGAAGTACTTCTCGACCCAGGCGAGCGTCTGCTCCGGGTCGATGTCTCCGACGATCGAGAGAACGGCGTTGTTGGGCGCGTAGTAGGTGCGGAAGAACGCGCGCGCGTCCTCCAGGGTGGCCGCGTCCAGGTCCGCCATCGACCCGATCGGGGTGTGGTGGTAAGGGTGGCCCTCCGGGTAGGCGAGGGCGGTCAGCTTCTCGAAAGCGGTGCCATAGGGGACGTTGTCGTAGCGCTGCCGGCGCTCGTTCTTGACGACGTCCCGCTGGTTCTCCATGGACTCTTCGTCGAGCGCGGCGAGCAGCGAGCCCATGCGGTCGGCCTCCAGCCAGAGAGCGAGCTCCAGCTGGTGGGTGGGCATGGTCTCGAAGTAGTTGGTGCGCTCGAAACTGGTCGTGCCGTTGAGCGAACCGCCCGCGCCCTGCACCAGTTCGAAGTGGCCGTTGCCCTTCACCTGCCCCGAGCCCTGGAACATCAGGTGCTCGAAGAGGTGGGCAAGTCCGGTGCGGCCCTTGACCTCGTGGCGCGAACCGACGTCGTACCAGAGGCACACCGCCGCGACCGGGGTCAGGTGGTCCTCGGAGAGCACCACACGCAGGCCGTTGGCCAGGCGGTGCTCGGTCGCTGTCAGGCCGCCGGAACCGGCCTCAGCTGTGGCCGTGTGACCCATGGGCATGTACGTCCCTTCGATCGCGGAAAACTGCTGAATTCCTGCTAGTCGTGCCACTGTATGCAAGCGCGCGGACAGCTGGCGAAGTTCCCGCGGCGCGTACGCCGAGAGCGAGCACGCGGGCGGCGCCGGGAGCCCGTACGCTCGTGCGGCCGCACGGCCTCCGAAGCCCTGTGCGGGCCCGCGGCCTCGCCGCTTCCGAGGCCTGTGGAAAAGGCCGGAAAGGCGGCCCGCGACGCCTGTTGGGGCGGCCGGACAACCGGCTCGGGAGGCCCGTACGGACGGGTCGTGGTCCGCGTTGTCAGTGGGCCGGTCCACAATGGAGCCCGTCAGAACCCGTTCATGCCCCGGCAGAGACTGTGAAGGAGTCGCAGCAGCGATGGCCCGCCGCAGCACGAAGACCCCGCCGCCAGACGACTTCGAGGAGCGCATCCTCGACATCGACGTCGTCGACGAGATGCAGGGCTCCTTCCTCGAGTACGCGTACTCGGTCATCTACTCCCGAGCCCTGCCGGACGCCCGCGACGGCCTCAAGCCGGTGCATCGCCGCATCGTCTACCAGATGAACGAGATGGGCCTGCGTCCCGACCGCGGCTATGTGAAGTGCGCCCGCGTCGTCGGCGAGGTCATGGGTAAGCTCCACCCCCACGGCGACGCGTCGATCTACGACGCCCTGGTCCGCCTGGCCCAGCCCTTCTCCATGCGCCTGCCCCTGGTCGACGGCCACGGCAACTTCGGTTCACTGGGCAACGACGACCCGCCGGCCGCCATGCGGTACACCGAGGCGCGGATGGCCGACGCGACGTCCCTGATGACGGAGTCGATCGACGAGAACACGGTCGACTTCTCCCCGAACTACGACGGCCAGGAGCAGGAGCCGTCGGTCCTCCCGGCGGCCTACCCGAACCTCCTGGTCAACGGCTCGTCGGGCATCGCGGTCGGCATGGCGACGAACATGGCGCCGCACAACCTCGGCGAGGTCATCGCCGCCGCCCGTCACCTGATCCGCCACCCGGGCGCCGATCTCGAGACGCTCATGAAGCACGTCCCGGGCCCCGACCTGCCCACGGGCGGCCGCATCGTGGGCCTCACCGGCATCAGGGACGCGTACGAGACGGGCCGCGGCACCTTCAAGATCCGCGCGACGGTGTCCGTGGAGAACGTGACGGCGCGCCGCAAGGGCATCGTCGTCACCGAGCTGCCGTTCACGGTCGGCCCGGAGAAGGTGATCGCCAAGATCAAGGACCTGGTCGGCTCGAAGAAGCTGCAGGGCATCGCGGACGTCAAGGACCTCACCGACCGTGCGCACGGCCTGCGCCTGGTCATCGAGATCAAGAACGGCTTCGTGCCGGAGGCCGTCCTGGAGCAGCTCTACAAACTGACGCCCATGGAGGAGTCCTTCGGCATCAACAACGTGGCCCTGGTGGACGGCCAGCCGCTCACGCTGGGCCTCAAGGAACTCCTGGAGGTGTACCTCGACCACCGCTTCGAGGTCGTGCGCCGCCGCAGCGAGTTCCGCCGCACCAAGAAGCGCGACCGGCTGCACCTGGTCGAGGGCCTGCTCGTCGCCCTGCTGGACATCGACGAGGTCATCCGTCTCATCCGCTCCAGCGACAACTCCGCCCAGGCCAAGCAGCGCCTGATCGAGCACTTCTCGCTGAGCGAGATCCAGACGCAGTACATCCTGGACACGCCGCTGCGCCGGCTCACCAAGTTCGACCGCATCGAGCTGGAGACCGAGCGCGACCGGCTCAACGGCGAGATCGACGAGCTGACCGGCATCCTGGAGTCGGACTCCGAGCTGCGCAAGCTCGTGTCGTCCGAACTGGCCGCGGTGGCCAAGAAGTTCGGCACCGAGCGGCGTACGGTCCTGCTGGAGTCCGCCGGTTCCGCCGCCACGACCGTGCCGCTCCAGGTGGCCGACGACCCGTGCCGCGTGCTCCTGTCGTCGACGAAGCTCCTTGCGCGTACGGCCAACGGTGACCCCTTCGGGGAGAGCGACGGCAAGCGCGCCAAGCACGACCTGATCCTCTCCGCCGTCCCGGCGACCGCGCAGGGCGAGATCGGCGCGGTCACGTCCGCCGGCCGGCTGCTGCGGATCAACGTCATCGACCTCCCGCAGCTGCCGGACACCACGGCGGCGCCCAACCTCTCGGGGGGCGCGCCGGTCTCGGAGTTCCTGACCCTGGAGGGCGACGAGGACATCGTCTGTCTGACGACGCTCGATGAGTCGTCACCGGGGCTCGCCCTCGGCACGCAGCAGGGTGTCGTCAAGCGCGTGGTGCCCGACTATCCCTCCAACAAGGAGGAGCTGGAGGTCATCACGCTCAAGGACGGTGACCGGATCGTCGGCGCGGCCGAGCTGCGAACCGGCGAGGAGGACCTGGTCTTCATCACCGACGACGCCCAGTTGCTGCGCTACCAGGCCTCCCAGGTCCGCCCGCAGGGCCGGCCCGCGGGCGGTATGACGGGTATCAAGCTCACGGACAACACCAAGGTGATCTCGTTCACAGTGGTGGACCCGGCGGTGGACGCGGTGGTGTTCACTGTGGCCGGCTCGCGTGGCACGCTGGACGACTCGGTCCAGACGACGGCCAAGCTGACGCCCTTCGACCAGTACCCGCGCAAGGGCCGTGCCACGGGTGGCGTGCGCTGCCAGCGGTTCCTGAAGGGCGAGGACTGTCTGAGCCTCGCGTGGGCAGGTCCCGCCCCGGCCCGGGCCGCGCAGAAGGACGGGACGCCCGCGGAGCTGCCCGAGATGGACCCGCGCCGGGACGGCTCGGGCGTCTCACTGGCGAAGACGGTTTCGGTGGTGGCGGGCCCGGTCTAGACGTCGTAGGCACCCGGCACGTCGGCGCCCCCGGCCCGACCGTCCGGGTCCTGCGCCACCTCCGTCTCCCCCTCCCGCTCCTGTACGTAGCGGAGGACGCCCCACATGCTGTGCTCGTCGGCGTGTGGGGCGTCCTCTTTGCACGCCTCCAGCTCCTTGCCGAGGGCGAGGGTGTCGATGCCCGAGCCGATGAGGACGAGCTGGCTGAGGCGCTCGCCCGGGGCCCAGGGCTCCGGGTAGAAGCGCAGGAAACGACCGACGGCGTGCACGGCGTACCGGTTGCGGGGGTCGGCGGCACCGAAGTCGACGTACCCCTTGATCCGGTAGAGACCCTCGGGCCTGCTGTCGAGGAAGTCCATCAACCGCCGGGGGCTGAGGGGCACTTCGGAGGTGATGGCGAGAGACTCGTAGGCGGAGTGCAGGTGGCCGGGATGGCCGTGATGACCGCGGGGGTCGAGATGGTCGTGGGGTCCATGGGGGCCGTGGGGCTGAGGAGATCCATCCTGCCCGCCGTCGCCCTCCTCGTCCCGGTGCAGGTCGTCGAAGGAGAGCTGCCCGATGCGCTCCTCCGTGGGCCTGCGGTCGAAGAGGAACTCGGGGTCGATCCGTCCGTACGAGGCGGACACGACGGCGGCGGCGCGGTCGGTCAGGGACCGGACGAGGGCCATCACACGGTCGGGATCCGTCGCGCGGTCCGCCTTGTTGACGACGACCAGATCGGCGATGGCGAGGTGCCGGTCGATCTCGGGATGCTTCTGGCGGGTCGCGTCGAACTCCGCGGCGTCGACGACCTCCACGAGCCCGCCGTAGACGATGCGCGGGTTCTCGCTGGCCAGGAGCATCTTGACCAGTTCCTGGGGCTCGGCCAGCCCGCTCGCCTCGATGACGATGACGTCGATCCGGGCGGAGGGCTGAGTGAGCCGGTCCAGGAAGACGTCGAGCTCACTGGCGTCCACGGCACAGCACAGACACCCGTTCCCCAGGGAGACGGTGGAGTCCCCGAGCGCCCCCGCCACGGCCATCGCATCGATCTCGATGGCACCGAAATCATTGACGATCGCCCCGATACGACTGCCTCCGCTGCGGTGCAGGAGATGGTTGAGCAGAGTGGTCTTGCCGGACCCCAGAAAGCCGGCGAGGACGATGACCGGGATCTGCTGGGGGCTCGCCTGACTCAACGCGCGACCTCTCTCACACCAATGCGTGCACCGGCTCACGGACCGGCTCTCACGACGGGAAACGAATGCCGACCCAGGATACGAGCCGGTGGAAAGCCCTCGAAGTGAACGATTGTTAGCGGCGCTCGCGGGGCACACGTCTGGCATGGCGCCGAGTTGCGCGACCCGCGCTTCCCTCCGTGCGCCTCCTCTCCGCCTCCCTGCCGATCAGAGCCGCTCGGCACCCTGGGAGACGGCAAGCGCGCCGCCCACCGCTCGCCGGTCCGCCCCCTGGCGACCCACACCGACGACCGGCGGACGGTCGCCTGATTCGGGGGTTGACATGGTCACACAATCTGGGAAGCAAAGGCTGAGCTCCGCGGTCACAGCGGGGCTCGCCTTTGCAGCGGGGGCACTCGCAGCGCTGGCCGCCCAAGAACGCCGGTACGAGGAACTGCGGCTGCGGGTCGCGGAAGTCGAGCGGAGTGACAGGCAGGCCATGCTGACCGAGCAGCAGCGTCTCCAGTTCTACCTGCTGAGCAGGGCGATGGAGGATCCCGATCTTGCCGCTGTCTACAGCAACGTCCAGGTGGACTCCCCCACGCAGCGACGCCAGTACCTCTTCGCCAACGCGCTCTACACCAACGCCCTGCTTGCCTACCGCGTCGGTGTCGTCAACTGGGAGGAGCTGCACGGTCACCTTCGCATGATCTGCCTCAACCCCATTTTTCGAGACTACTGGGAGGCTCACCGACCCCATCGGGCCAGCCTCGAGGACAACTCCGAGGAGGCCAGGGTCGGCCGAATGGTGGACGTCCTGATCCGCGATCTGGACGAGGCGGACACCGAAGAATGGTGGGTCGTCGGTGAACCGCCACTGGAATAAGGCCAGTTGACTCACCATGCGGCCATCTGCCTCACCGTCAACTCCGTGAGCACCCGACATCTCCAGTAGCCAACCGCACCCGTAACGGTATGCAGGCCCTTGTATCCTGGCCCCCCCTCAACGGGGTACTCTGGCCCCGCCCTCAACTCTGCCCTCAACCGTCCAGACGTGAGGCCCGGGGCCTTCACGCCTAGACACGAGGACAGGAATTGAAGATCGTGCGCCGCATCGGTGCGTCCCCACGCGAACGAGGCAGTCTGTCCGGCGACTCATGTCCGGACATTTTTGAACTCAGCGACGGGAACTTCGCAGTCATCGGAACAGAGGCCACCGCGGCGCTCGACCAAGAACTCCCCCCTGACGCAGCACGCGCGGACTATGAACGCATCGTCATCGTCAGCAGAGAGACGCTGGTCCGCGCCAAGGCAGACATCCCTGACGCGTAACGCGACCGCAGGGCTGTCGTATGGACGATCCCGTCAACTGTTGAGGTCCATCCGGTCACCCCGTTGAGGTTCGCCTCCGGGAGACGGTGCCGTTCCAGCCCGCCCCACACAGCCACCACGCCCCGCGCACCACTCCGTCACGACAGGGGCCTACCGAGAAGGTCGGCGCAAACCTCGCCGACCGCTCGATCCGGACTTCCCGAGGTCCGGCATCCGAACGGTGCCGGACCTCGCGCGTACGCGTCGCATACCGTGCCCTACGTCGGATGCGTGACCCTCAGGCCACCGCGGGCACCGCAACCGGCGCCCCCGGCCCCACATACCGTGCCGCCGGGCGGATGATCTTCGGGTCCTCCGCCTGCTCCAGGATGTTGGCGCTCCAGCCGACGACGCGGGCCGCGGCGAAGGTCGGCGTGAACATCTCGCGTGGCAGGCTGCAGAGTTCCATGACGACGCCCGCGTAGAACTCCACGTTCGTGTGGAGTTCCCGGCCGGGCTTGAGCTCCGCGAGGATCGCTTCCACCTGGCGTTCGACCTCGACCGCGAACTCGACCAGGGGGCCGCCGAATTGCTGGGCGATGCCGCGGAGCATGCGCGAGCGCGGGTCCTCGGTGCGGTAGACGGGGTGGCCGAAGCCCATGATGCGGTCGCCGGCGAGGACCCGTTCGCGGATCCAGGCGTCGATACGGTCGGGAGTCCCGATCGCGTCGAGGGTGTCCAGGGCCCGGCTCGGGGCGCCCCCGTGGAGCGGACCGGAGAGGGCTCCCACCGCACCGCCGAGACAGGCCGCCACGTCCGCCCCCGTCGACGTGATCACCCGTGCCGTGAATGTTGATGCATTGAATCCATGGTCAATGGTCGAGATCAAGTACTGCTCGATCGCCCTCGCCCGTTCCGGATCCGGTTCCGAACCCGTCAGCATGTAGAGGTAGTTGGCGGCGTAGGGCAGATCGTCACGCGGCTCGATCGGTTCGAGACCCTGCCCGAGCCGGTGGAGCGCCGCCAGCAACGTCGGCACGGCCGCCGACGCGGCGAGCGCGTCCGCTCGGCGCTGTTCGGCGTCAATGTCGTACACCGGCCGGAACCCCCTCGCCGCACCGAGCAGCGACAACGCGGTGCGCATCCCGGCGAGCGCCCCTGACCTCCCGCTTGCCGCGGCGATCGCGGGCAGTACGGCCCGCACCTCAGCCGGCAGCCGCCGCGGTTCCGCGGTCCGCGCGGCAAAGGCGGAACGCTGCGCCGCGTCCGGCAGTTCACCGTGCACCAGCAGATGCCACACGTCCTCGAAGCCGCGGGTCCGTGCGAGGTCGACGGCCGAGTACTGGCGATAGTGGTAGAACCCCTCAACCCCCCTGACGTCACCCAGCACGGTGTCGGTGACGACGACGCCCGCGAGGCCTCGTGGTACGTCGACAGAAGCGGTCGCGGCCCGGTTGATCGGCATGTTTCCTCCCTGGACTTGATTTGACTGTCCATGCTTGACTTAATCCCTGTCAATATTGATTCAATCAATATTGAACTCCACAGATACGGTGATGCTCATGACGGATCAAGAACCGGCCCTCGCGTACGACGCGCGGCGGATCAGCACCAAGCAAGCCGCCGAACTGCTCGGAGTGAAGCCCGAGACGGTCTACGCGTATGTGAGCCGCGGCCAGCTCAGCAGCCGGCGCAGCACAGAGGGCCGGGGCAGCACCTTCGACACCAAGGAGGTGGAGGCTCTCGCACGTCGCAACAGGCGCGAGCCGGCCGAGAGTTCACCGGCCGCCGGCAAGCTGTCCGTACGCACCCGGATCACCTTGATCGACAAGGACCGGTACTACTTCCGAGGGGTCGACGCGACCGAACTGGCCGCGCGCCACTCCTACGAAGAGGTCGCCGAGTGGCTGTGGACGGGCGTCCTGCGCCCGGGTGCCACGTTCACAGCACCGGAGGCATCCGTCGCCGTCGCCCGCCGTGCCGTCGACGCGCTGCCCGAGCACACGGGCCCGACCGACCGGCTCCGCGTCGCGGCCATCGCCGCGGCGACCACCGACCCGCTGCGCTTCGACCTCTCCGAACAGGCCGTGCTGGGCACGGCCCGCACGCTGATCCCGACGCTCGTCGACGCCCTACCTCCCAAGAGTCACGACCATCGGGGCGGCAGCTCGCTCGCGCACCGCCTGTGGGCCAGGCTCAGCGGCCGCGAAGCCGATGAGGCGTCCCTGCGCGCCCTGGACACCGCACTCGCGCTGCTCGTCGACCACGACCTGGCCGCCTCGACGCTGGCGGTTCGGGTCGCCGCCTCGGCCCGCGCCCACGCGTACGCCGCCGTCTCTGCCGGCCTCGGCGTCCTCGAAGGCCCGTTGCACGGAGCGGCCAGCGGCCTGGCGCACCGGATGCTGCTCGACGTCCTGGACCGGGGCACGGCTGTGCCGGTGGTCGCGGACGAGCTGCGGGCCGGCCGCCGCGTCCCGGGGCTCGGCCACCGCCTCTACCCGGGCGAGGACCCACGCGCGCGTGTGCTGTTCGGCCTCCTGGAGGACGTTCCCGGCACCGCCCCCGCCCTTGCCGCGGCCCGCGACATCGTGGACACCACGGCTCGACACGTACCCCTGCACGCCAACGTCGACCTGGCCCTCGCCGTCCTCACGGCCACGTCCGGCATGCACGCCTCGGCGGGCGAGACGATCTTCGCGGTGGCCCGCACGGCGGGCTGGATCGCCCATGTGCTGGAGGAGTACGACGAGGCCCCGTTGCGCATGCGCCCGAGCGGACACTACGTAGGCGCACGGCCCCCTCAGCCACTTCCGGAGCAGTGACACCACCCGCCCCGGAAGTCACCCCGGTCAAGTCAGGTTAGGCTCACCTCTGTGAGTACGTGCGCGAAGGTCTCACGGGACCTGGAGGAGCCCCTCGCGGGGACCGCCGCCACCGCGAGGACGTGGCTGCTGGTCGAACAGCCCGGCCCCTGGGGCGCCAAAGCGCTGACATCGAGCCACCTGGACCCCTCACTCGGCCGAGCGCTGGAGCAGGCCGCCGAGGGCACCGGCGTACGCATCGCGCTGATCCGGCGCCCGGGCCGCCACGCCGACTGCCACACGGTCGCCGAGCGCCAGGTGTACGCGGCCCACACCACCCCGGGAAACGTATGGCTGCACAAGGCCACCACGTCTGCCCCCGAGCGACTACTCGAACTTGACTTCGCCGAACTGGGCGAGGGCCTGCCCGAGACCTTCGACACGACCCTCGACGGCGCCCCGCACACCGGCGACCCGCTCGCGCTCGTGTGCACGAACGGCAAGCGCGACCGCTGCTGCGCCCTTCTGGGCCGCCCCCTCGCCGCCGAACTCGCCGCCTCCGGAGTGGACGGCATATGGGAGGTCACGCACCTGGGGGGCCACCGCTTCTCTCCCACCCTCCTCGTACTGCCGTTCGGATACGCGTACGGGCGAGCCGAGGCTCATGCCGTCAAGGAGATCCTCCAGGGCGTACGGGAGGGCCGTGTCGTGACCGAGGGGTGCCGCGGGAGCTCTGCCTGGGAGCGTCCCGCCCAGGCCGCCGAACTGGCTGTGCGCACGGCGGCCCACGAGGACGTCGCGGACGCGCTGAGCGTTGTCCGTACGGAGGGGTCGGCGCCCCGCTGGGAGGTGACGGTCGCCCACACCGACGGCCGCCACTGGCTCGTCACGGTCGCCCAGGGCGCGGCCCTGCCGCCCCGCCCCGAAAGCTGCGGCTCGGCTCTCGGCTCTCCGGCCCGGATGGACGTGATAGCGGTGCGCGAGCTGTCCCGTACGGCTGTCGCGCGCCCCGCGGCCCACTGACCGCCCCTCCCAAACGAGATCCACACCACACCCCCTACGGCACCGCGCGCCCCTCCCCGTACCGTCGTAGGCATGAGCCCCACTCCCCCTCGACGACTCCGCCTGGGCATGCCGAAGCGGATGTTCTCGCAGGTGCTGCTGATGCAGGTGGCGATCGCCGCCGGAGTCGCCGTCCTCGCGACCGGTCTGTTCCTCGCCCCGCTGAGCGAACAGCTGGACGACCAGGCGATGCGCCGCGCTCTCGCGATCGCGCAGACCACGGCGGCGCAGCCGAGGCTCGCCGAGGAGCTGAAGTCCACACCGGCCTCGGCCGACGGACCCGTACAGGCCGAGGCGGAGCGGATCCGCAAGGCCAGCGGAGCCGAGTACGTCGTCGTGATGAACGTCCACGGCACCCGCTGGTCGCACACGAACCCCGCCGAGATCGGCGGACACGTCTCGACCGATCCCAGGTCCGCCCTGTCCGGCCGGGAGGTCATGGAGATCGACAGCGGCACCCTGGGCCGCTCGGCACGCGGCAAGGTTCCGTTGCGCGACACCGACGGCCAGATCGTCGGCGCGGTCTCGGTCGGCATCGAGTACGACAGCGTGCGCGCCCGCCTCATCCACGCGATCCCCGGGCTCTTCGCGTACGCCGGAGGAGCCCTGGCCGTCGGCGCGCTGGCCGCCTACCTGATCTCACGACGGGTGCAACGGCAGACCCGTGACCTGGCCTTCTCGGACATCGCCGGGCTCCTGGCGGAGCGCGAGGCGATGCTGCACGGCATCAGGGAGGGCGTCGTCGCGCTGGACCGCGAGGGCAGGATCCGGCTCCTCAACGACGAGGCCCGGCGCCTGCTCGGGATCGGCGACGAGGCTGTCGGACAGCCTCTCGACACCGCGCTCGGAGAGGGTCGTACGACCGATGTGCTGGCCGGGACCGTCACCGGAACCGACCTGCTCACCGTCCGCGGTCAGCGTGTGCTGGTCGCCAACCGCATGCCCACCGACGACGGCGGTGCTGTAGCCACCCTGCGTGACCGCACCGAACTGGAGCAGCTGGGCCGCGAACTCGACTCCACCCGCGGCCTGATCGACGCCCTGCGCGCCCAGGACCACGAGCACGCCAACCGCATGCACACGCTGCTCGGGCTGCTGGACCTGGAGATGTACGACGACGCCGTGGAGTTCATCGGCGAGGTGGTCGGCGACCACCGGGCGACCGCCGAACAGGTCACGGAGAAGATCCATGACCCGTTGCTCGCCGCCCTCCTGGTGGGCAAGGCCACCGTCGCCACGGAGCGCGGAGTGGCCCTGTGGATCTCGGACACGACGCTGTTCCCGGACCGCTTGATCGACCCGAGGGGGCTGGTCACGATCGTCGGGAACCTCGTCGACAACGCGCTCGACGCCGCCGCGGGCACTCTCCACGCGCGCGTGGAGGTCGAACTGCGCGCGGAAGGGCGTACGGCCGTCCTCAGGGTGCGTGACACAGGCCCTGGAATTCCTGCCGAACAGCGTGAGTTGATCTTCACGGACGGGTGGTCCACCAAGAAGCCCCCGGCCCACCGAAAGCGCGGGATCGGCCTCTCCCTGGTGCGCAGGCTCGCCGAGCGTCAAGGTGGCAGCGCCCGCGTCTCGGAGGCGGACGGCGGAGGCGCCGAGTTCACCATCGTGCTGCCGGAGGCACTGGCGGAGCCGGGACTCGCACCGGAGCCCACGCCCGGCCCCGTACTGAAGAGTGCCGCCACGACCGTCAACGAGGAGTCGCGATGATCGAGGTACTGGTCGTGGACGACGACATCCGGGTCGCCCGGGTCAACGCCGCCTACGTGGAGAAGGTCGCGGGCTTCCATGTCGCGGGCGAGGCACATTCCGCGGCGGAGGCGCTGCGGCAGCTGGAGGCGCTGCCCCGGCTGGACCTGGTACTCCTCGACCACTATCTGCCGGACGAGACGGGCCTCGCGGTCGTCCAGGAGATGCGCAGACGCGGCCATCAGGCCGACGTGATCATGGTGACCGCGGCCCGTGACGTCTCCACGGTCCAGGCGGCGATGCGACAGGGCGCACTCCAGTACCTGGTGAAACCGTTCGCCTTCGCCGGCCTGCGCGCCAAGCTGGAGGCGTACGCGGACCTGCGCCGCACCCTCGACGGCGGCGGCGAGGCCGAACAGGCCGAGGTCGACCGGATCTTCGGTGCCCTGTCCGCGGGCTCGGAGCCGGGTCTGCCCAAAGGGCACTCCCCCACCACGGCGGAGGCCGTGCGCCGGGCGCTGGTGACCGCGGAAGGCCCTCTGTCGGCCCAGGAGATCGCCGACCGGACCGGACTCAGCCGCCAGACCGCCCAGCGCTATCTGAAGCTCCTGGAGCGCACGGGACGGGCCACGCTGACCCTGAAATACGGTGACGCGGGCCGCCCGGAGCACCGTTACGTCTGGGCGACCCGCGCCTGAGGACACGGCCGCGGTACGGGGAAGCGACCGCACCCGCCTGTGTACGGCTGTCAGGGGAGTTCAGCCGTACACAGGAGCTCAGCCTGCGGTCGGGGAAGACCGCTGGTCGGGGGGTTCAGTCCACGCTGGTCGGGGGTCAGTCCTCGACCTTGTCCACGAACTCCGTGGTGTACGTCCTGCTGAGGTCCACGTCGGCGTTCTTGATGTCGGGGTTGAACTCCTTGAGGACCTTCTCGACGGTCTTGGGACCGTCCTCGGGCATCACACCGTCCTGGGTGAACATCGGCATGGTGCTCTGGATCGCGCTGGCGTAGAGCGTCCGGCTGCCCTTCGAGTAGCCGTCCGGCATCTCGTCGGCGATCTCACTGGCGCTGTGCCCGGCCATCCACTTGAGGGTCTTCACGAAGGCGTTGGCCAGCTTCTGGACCGTCTCCTTGTTGTCGTTCACCCATTCCGTCTGCATGTAGAGGCTGGACGACGGGTACGCCCCGCCGAGCGCCTCGTCGGAACCCTCCGGGGTGCGCATGTCGAGGAGCACCTTGCCGCTGTTCTCCGCCAAAATCGTGGCGACGGTCGGGTCGGTCGTCATGCCGCCGTCGATGGAGCCCTTCTTGAGCGCGGAGATGAAGCTCTCTCCCGCGCCGACCGGGACGGTCTTGAACTCGCTGACGGACACACCGTTCTTGACGGCGAGATACTTGGTGAGGAAGTCGGTCGAGGAGCCGAGGCCGGTGACGCCGAGCCTCTTGCCCTTGAAGTCCTCCGGTGAGCTGATCTCGGTCGCCGCCTTGTCGGAGACGATCTGGACCTCACCGGGCGCGTGCGAGAACTGCACCACCGACTGGACTTCCTCGCCCTTGACCTGCAGATCGAGGGTGTGGTCGTAGAAGCCGACGGCTCCTTGCACCTGCCCGGAGACGAGCGCGGTCTCGGCCTCCACACCGGCATGCTCGCCCAGCAGCTCCACGTCGAGGCCCTCGTCGTCGAAGTAGCCGAGCCGCTCGGTGAGCATCGCAGGCAGGTAGATGACCTTGTCCAGGCCGCCGACCATGATTTTGACCTTCTCTCCCTTGCCGCCCGCCTCGTCGGCGGCGGCGGCCGATCCGGCCACGTCGTTGGCGCAGGCGGTGAGCGAGGAGAGGACAAGCAGGCCGGCGGCTGCCAGCGACCCGTGTCTGAGGGTCTTGGGCATGTTCGTTCACGTCCTTGTGAAGAAGGCGGTGCGGGAAAACGGGTGCCTCGGAGCGGCCGGTGACGGGGGAACCGGCCGCTCCGCCGAGAGACCGGCGCCGAAGGAAAACCGGTGTCCTGGAGAGGGCTGTCTGCGAAATGCGCCTCCTGGGGAGGCGCTCGACAAAACGGGGACCTAGGAGGGGCATTCGGGCCTGCGCGTGCTCTGAGAAGGGAGTTCGACTCTCGGTCTACAACGGCGTCCACCGGGAGATACGGCGCTCAGCGAACGTGGGGAGCCTCTCCTGGAGCGTCACCCGGCGGCCGCTCGTTGCCAGGGACCACGTGTCGTCTGCCAGGGGCAGCCGGCAGGGGGCGGCGACAACGGCCCGGCTTCCGTGGGCGGTCCGCGCGGGGGAGACCGAACGGGTCGTCCTGGCGGCCTCAGCGGTCTCGGGGGCTTTTGCAGCGGCTGGTGCGGTGAGCGTCCAGGGGACGACCAAGTCGCGCGTGACCTCCCGCAGGTCGAGTGGTTCGTCCCGCACCACGGCTTCGCACTCCATAAGTTCTTCGAGACCGCTGACGAGGGTCGGTGTGGTCGACCTGCCTCGGCCTGTGGGGGCCGCTACGGCCGTGAACCCGCAGCGTCCCACGGTCGGATCGAGTCCGATGGCGGCCGTGTGCAGTTCCCCCGGCGGGGTTGTGAAGACCTTGCGCACGCCTCGCAGTGCGACGGCGGGGCCAGTGTCTGCGCTCATGCCCCGCGACCGTAGCCGTGGCCTGCGCCACGGCATCAGTCTTGTGTGCGCAAGGCGTTCTTCTGATTACAGAAGGGTGTTGTGCTCTTTCTGCTCACTCCACAACACTGGGGCCGACAGCACGGGCTCACCGCTCGCCCGGCTCGGGGGGAGAGGCCCGATGATTGACGTCCTGGTCGTGGACGACGACTTCCGTGTCGCCGAAATCAACGCCAAGTTCGTGGGGAAGGTTCCCGGCTTCCGGGTGGCCGCCCGTGCGCACAGCGCCGCCCAGGCCCTGGACGCGGCGGGCCGGGAGCCCGTCGACCTGATCCTGCTCGACCACTATCTTCCCGACCGGACAGGCCTCGAACTCGTCCAGCAGATGCGGGAACTGGGCATGGGCGCGGACGTC
Organism: Streptomyces sp. NPDC033178; assembly: GCF_055577685.1. Classification (NCBI taxonomy): domain Bacteria; kingdom Bacillati; phylum Actinomycetota; class Actinomycetes; order Kitasatosporales; family Streptomycetaceae; genus Streptomyces; species Streptomyces sp. NPDC033178. The sequence continues at coordinate 108,937 of NZ_JBVIPT010000021.1, read as the reverse complement.
ATCATGATCACCGCCGCCGGCGACGTGGAAACCGTACGGGCCGCGATGCGTCTGGGCGCTCTGCACTACCTGGTCAAGCCGTTCACGTTCGCAGCGCTGCGAACGCGGCTCGAGTCGTACGCCGCACTGCGCCGCACCGTCGACAGAGTCAGCGACCAGGGCGTGGCAGGGCAGGAACAGGTCGACCGTATGTTCGGCGCCCTTCGTACGACGCCCGCCCCGTCCTCGCCGGGTCTGCCCACCGGTCACTCGGAGCCGACCACGGACCTGATCTGCACCGTCCTCCACCAGGCCGATCACCCCCTCTCGGCCCACGAGGTCGCCACCGAAACGGGCCTCAGTCGCTCCACCGCCCAGCGCTACCTCCGCCACCTGGAACAGGCGGGCCGTCTCCGGCTCTCACTCAAGTACGGGGACACAGGGCGCCCGGAACACCGCTACGCGTGGGTTGCGCCTTGAGCCGGTGAGCCCTGCCGGACCGCAGCTGAAGGCTTCGTGGGCGTCGCCTGAGGGCGTCCCGCCGAACTTCCCCCTCGCCCGCCGGTCAGACCGCTCCAGCCCCCGTAAGGGCCCGTACCTCGGTTTCGGCGTGCTTGGCCTCGTCCGGCGGCTCCGCCGAGGTGACCGTGCCGAGCCAGCCCGCCAGGAAGCCGAGCGGGATCGACACCAGGCCCGGGTTCTCCAGCGGAAAGTACTGCAGGTCGACTCCCGGGAACAGCGACGCGGGGCTGCCCGTCACCACCGGAGACAGCACGACGAGCACCAGGGCCGGCACGAGGCCGCCGTACACGGACCACACCGCGCCGCGCGTCGTGAAGTTCCGCCAGAACAGCGAGTACAGCAGCACCGGCAGATTCGCCGACGCGGCGACGGCGAAGGCAAGCCCCACCAGGAAGGCCACGTTGAGGTCGCGCGCGAGCAGGCCCAGCGCGATGGCGACGACGCCGATGCCGACCGCGGCGGTCCGCGCCACGGCCACCTCGCTGCGCGGCTTCGCACGCCGTCGTCGCAGGGACGCGTACAGGTCATGGGCCACGGACGCCGAGGAGGCGAGCGTGATTCCGGCGACCACCGCGAGGATCGTGGCGAAGGCGATCGCGGCGACGATCGCGAACAGAACCGTTCCTCCGGTGGAACCGGCGCCACCGCCCAGGTCCAGCGCCAGCAGCGGAACCGCTGTGTTCCCGGCCGCGTTCGACCCGCGTACGGCATCGGGGCCGACGATCGCCGCCGCCCCGAAGCCCAGCACGATCGTCATCAGGTAGAACCCGCCGATCAGACCGATGGCCCAGACGACCGAGCGGCGTGCGGCTCGCGCGGTCGGCACGGTGTAGAAGCGCGACAGGATGTGCGGCAGCCCCGCCGTGCCCAGCACGAGCGCGAGGCCCAGGCTGATGAAGTCCAGGCGCGCGGTCCAGTCCCCGCCGTACCTCAGCCCCGGCGCGAGGAACGACTTCCCGTGCCCACTCCGATCCGCCGCCGTACGCAGCAACTGGTCGAAGTCCCCGTGGAACCGCACCAGAACGAGCACGGTCAGCGCGATCGCCCCGCCCATCAGCAGGACCGCCTTGACGATCTGGATCCACGTGGTGGCCCGCATCCCTCCCATCGACACATAGATGACCATCAGTGCCCCGACGCCGATGACCGTCCAAGCCTGCGCCGCCTCGCTCGTACCGCCCAGCAGCAGCGCGACCAGGCTGCCCGCACCCACCATCTGCGCCACCAGGTACAGAACGGACACGGTCACCGAGGATGTGCCCGCCGCGATCCGCACGGGTCGTTCGCTCATGCGGGCCGCGACGACGTCCGCGAGCGTGAACCGCCCGCAGTTGCGCACCAGTTCGGCGACGAGGAACAACACGACGAGCCAGGCGACGAGAAAGCCCACCGAGTACAGCAGCCCGTCATAGCCGAAGAGCGCGATCAGCCCCGAGATGCCGAGGAAGGACGCGGCGGACATGTAGTCGCCCGCGATGGCAAAACCATTCTCCATGGGCGAGAAGAGCCGTCCGCCCGCGTAGAACTCCTCCGCCGAACCATGCCGGTGGCGGCTCACCCAGGTCGTGATCCCCAGGGTGACCGCGACGAACACGCTGAACAGCAGCAGCGCCAACGTCTGATGGTTCCCGGTCACCGGTCACCACCCGCGACGCTTCGCGTCAGTTCCTGTGTGTCCCAACGCAGATCGAGTGCGGCGCGGTCTCTGCGCAGCCGGGCGTGCCGTGCGTACGCCCAGGTGAACAGGAACGTCGTGAGGAACTGCCCCAGCCCCGCGAGCATCGCCACGTTCACCGCACCGGCGACGGGCTGCGCCATGAAATCCGGAGCCGTCGTCGCCGTCACCACATAGCCCACGTACCAGGTGAAGAAGACGGCGACGGCCGGGACCACGAACCTCCGGTACCGGCTGCGCACCTCCTGGAAGGCCGCGCTGCGCTGCACCTCCAGATAGACGTCGGCCGCACGGGCGGTCCGGTCCTCCTGCTCTCCGCGCGCGGGCGGCACGGCGGGAGCGGGCGCACCCGTACTGTCCAACTCGCCCCAGCCGGAGGCGAGCGCGTCGTACCAGGGGTCGTCGAACCGGACCTTTCCGGAGTCGGGACCGTCGTACTTCTCCACCGAACTCTCCTTGTCCGCTGCCCGTTTCGGCCGCGTGCCCAAGGATGGACAGATCGGGAAGATCCCAGACTCTTCTCTCCGCGCTCTTCACCCCATCAGGTGACTCACCCCCCTGGTGGCCGCACAAGTCCCTTCCCGAAGGCGTAACGGACCGCCTGCGCACGGTCCTTGAGCCCCGTCTTGGCGAACAAGTTGTTGATGTGGGTCTTCACGGTGGCCGTCGAGACATGCAGCTTGCGGGCGATCTCCTGGTTGGTCAGACCGTCGGCGATCAGCACGAGCACCTCCGTCTCCCGCACGGTCAGCCCGTCCGGTGCCTCGGCGCCCTCCGCGGGAACGGCCGGTGCCGGCTCGGACAGCCGCTCCAGCAGGCGTCGTTGAATGCTCGGGGAGAGCCCTGCGTCCCCCGACAGCACACTCCGCACGGCCCGTACGATCTCGTCGCCGCCCGCGTCCTTGGTGAGATAGCCGCGGGCCCCGGCCCTGAGCGCGGGGAACAGCGAGGCGTCGTCCGCGTAGGTGGTGAGCACGACGACCTGTGTCCTGGGGTGTTCGGCCCGGATGCGTCTGGTCGCCTCCACTCCGTCGCAGCGGGGCATGCGCAGGTCCATCAGCACGACGTCCGGGTCGAGTTCGGCCACCAGCCGCACGGCCTCGTGCCCATCGGTGGCGGCCCCGACGACCTCGATCCCTGACAGCAGCCCGAGCAGCATCACGATGCCCTCACGCACCACGGTCTGATCGTCCGCCACAACGACACGGGCCGGTGCCCCGCCTTCCTCCTCCGTCATACAGGCACCTTCAGCGTCACCACGAACCCCTCCTCGTACGGCCCGGCCTCCAGCGAGCCACCCAGCAGTTCGGCCCGCTCCCGCATTCCGAGCAGACCGTATCCGGCACCGGAGTGTGTGAATTCACCCGGCGGCGCTCCCGAATCCCTCACGTTCAACATCACTTCGTGCTCGCCGTAGTCCAGGCGTATGCGGATCTTGGCCCCGGGTGCGTGCTTCCGGACGTTCGTCAGTGCTTCCTGGGCGACCCTGCGCACCGCCTGCGACGCCTCGGCCGACAACAGACGCCGTTCACCCGTGACGGTGACATCGGCGCCGTCGGTGTCGGCGACCAGTTCGCTCAGGAACTCCTCCAGCGGGGACAGTTCCCCGCGCAGCGCGGAGAGTGCCTGCCTGGTCTCGGCGAGGCCTTCGCGGGCCATTCCCCGTGCTGCCACGACCCGGTCGAGGATCTGGTCCCGCTCCGCTCCCTTCTCGATCAACAGCCGTGCCGCCTCCAGGTGCACGAGTTGCGCCGAGAGGCTGTGCGCCAGCACGTCATGGATCTCCCGTGCGATCCGGGCCCGCTCCGCGAGCGCCGCCGACTCCGCCTCGGCCGCCCGTGCGGCCCGCTCCTGGGCGAGGAGCCGCTGGGCGCTGCCCCGGGCCTCAGCGTCCAGCCGCAGCACGTATCCGGCCAGAGCAAGCCCCACGCTCGTGGCCAGGGTGGTCAGCCAGGCGTCGTTGTTCATGGCCGCGTACGTCCCCAGAGCCACGGCGCTTGCGGGCAGTGCCGCAGCGAGCGGCAGCCGTTCCATGGCGCTGACGGCGCAGACGCACCACACGACGAGGGCAGGAACCCGCAACCCCGCGCTCTCCGCCAGCGTCGCGACGGCGAAGAGCAGCACGAGCAAACCCAAGGAGGGAAGCAGGCGATGCTCGAGCGTGGCCCTCCAGAAACCCCAGACCCCGAGTCCGCAGACAAGGACTCCCAGAACAGCCCCTGCGACCCCCCAGCCGTGCAGGTCGCTGTCCGTGAAGGTCGTCACCAGGAGGACACCGACGGCGAAGATGCGCGCGACCCCGGCGAGCGCACGCCGGGCCCTGTGCACTCCCACTCGGGAGAGCGCCTCGCGGGAGGGCCAGAGCATCCAGACGTTGTCCGTCATACACGCTCCTTCCGCGAGGGCCGGGGCATGCCGTCACCGTACGCCGTGCTCTGCCGGCTCGCCGGGGGCAGTGTCTGTGCCCGCCGGACCATGATCCCGGAACGCACCAGCAGCGTCACCGCGAGTGCGAGGAGCAGGGCAGAGCTGTCCTGGCGCAGGCCGAGGGCGGCGCCGAGGCCGAACAAGCCCGCCCGCAGAGCTATCCCGACGGTCCAGACGAGGGCGCCGGCCTTGCTGCTCCTGCTCCACACCGTGCCGTCCGGTGTCCTCCACATCCGAGTGGTCCACGCCCAGCCGACGCCGGTGGCCAGGCCGATGAGGAGTTCGGTGCCGAGCAGGAGGACCGACAGCGTCCGGTGGTCGGGGTCGAGCAGGCCCGGTTCGCGCAGAGCCAGGAAGACCAGGACCGCGGGCACGACCCACCAGCTCCTGTCCGTCGTTATCCGACGGGTGCGGAACTGACGGGCGATCGCCAGGACGACAACGGCGAGGATCGCCAAGGCATCGACTAGCCCGGACATCGCGGCCTCCGTGTGCGAGGAAGAGCGGGTGTCGGCAGCGGGCGCTGTCGACGCCTTCGACGCTACGGAAAGGGGCAGGTCGGCAGATCGGAGCCAGGGTGGATCATGGGTGGATCCCGGAGGCGCCCCGTCTCCACCCGCGGGTGGAGACGCCCTCACGGACGTCCCCCTCTCCGCTGGCCCCGGAGGGCCCGGCGCCCGACGGGACCCCTCGCGGTCCCGACGGGCTCACTCGACCGTCTAGGCGTCGATGCGCGAGCGGTCCAGCGTCGCCGCGGAGCTGGAGATGAACTCCTTGCGCGGGGCGACGTCGTTGCCCATCAGCAGGTCGAACACCTGCTCGGAGGCCTCCAGGTCTGAGATGTTGATCCGGCGCAGCGTACGGAAGCGCGGGTCCATGGTCGTCTCGGCCAGCTGGTCGGCGTCCATCTCGCCGAGGCCCTTGTAGCGCTGGATCGAGTCCTTGTACCGCACGTTCTTGCGCTGGAGCTCCAGCACGGTCTCTCGCAGCTCGCGGTCCGAGTACGTGTAGATGTACTTGTCCTGGCCCTTCTTGGGCTGGCTGAGCTCGATGCGGTGCAGCGGCGGCACCGCCGCGAACACCCGCCCCGCCTCGACCATCGGCCGCATGTAGCGCTGGAAGAGCGTCAGCAGCAGGATGCGGATGTGCGCGCCGTCGACATCGGCGTCGACGAGAAGAATGATCTTCCCGTAGCGCGCCGCGTCGATGTCGAAGGTCCGGCCCGACCCCGCTCCTATGACCTGGATGATCGCGCCGCACTCGGCGTTCTTCAGCATGTCCGTGACGGACGCCTTCTGGACGTTGAGGATCTTTCCGCGGATCGGCAGCAGCGCCTGGAACTCGGAGTTCCGGGCGAGCTTGGCGGTGCCCAGCGCGGAGTCTCCCTCGACGATGAACAGCTCACTGCGGTCCACGTCGTCGCTGCGGCAGTCGGCGAGCTTGGCCGGCAGCGAGGAGGACTCCAGGGCCGTCTTCCTGCGCTGCGCGTCCTTGTGCTGACGGGCCGCGATGCGCGTGCGGGCGGCGGAGACCGCCTTCTCCATGACGACCCGGGCCTGCGCGGCGGCATCCCGCTTCGTGGAGGTCAGGAAGTCCTTGAGCTCCTTGGAGACCACGTTCGTCACGATCCGGCGGGCCGCCGACGTACCGAGGACCTCCTTGGTCTGACCCTCGAACTGCGGTTCGGCGAGGCGGACCGTGACAACAGCCGTGAGGCCTTCCAGGGCGTCGTCCTTGACGATGTCGTCCTCGGCGACGCGCAGCAGCTTCTTGGTGCGCAGCACCTCGTTCATCGTCTTGGCGACGGCCTGCTCGAAGCCCGCCACATGGGTGCCGCCCTTGGGAGTGGCGATGATGTTCACGAACGACTTCAGGGTCGTGTCGTAGCCCGTCCCCCAGCGCATCGCCACGTCGACGCCAAGTTCCCGGGTGACCTCGGTGGGCGTCATCTGCCCGTGGTCGTCCAGGACCGGGACCGTCTCCTTGAAGGTGCCCTGCCCGGAGAAGCGGAGGACATCGCAGACGGGCTTGTCGCTTGCCAGGTACTCGCAGAACTCGCTGATTCCGCCGTCGAAGCGGAAGGACTCCTCACCCTTGCTGCCGCCCTCGCCGAGCCCGAACTCGTCGCGGACGACGATGGTCAGGCCGGGCACCAGGAAGGCGGTCTGCCGGGCGCGCTGGTGCAGGTGCTCCAGGGAGAGCTTCGCGTCCTTGAGGAAGATCTGCCGGTCGGCCCAGTAGCGCACACGCGTGCCGGTGCGGGTCTTGGGGATCCTCTTGAGCTTGCGCAGCCCGGCCGACGCGTCAAAGGCGGCATCGGCCCCGTCCCCCTTGAACGCTCCAGGGGTGCCGCGGCGGAAGCTCACCTCATGGGTGTGGCCTCCGCGGTCCACCTGGACGTCCAGACGGGCCGAGAGCGCGTTCACCACGGAGGCGCCCACGCCGTGCAGGCCGCCGGAGGCCGCGTACGAGCCGCCGCCGAACTTGCCGCCGGCGTGCAGCTTGGTCATCACGACCTCGACGCCGGACATGCCGGTCTTGGGCTCGACGTCGACCGGGATGCCCCGGCCGTTGTCGCGCACCTCGACCGAGCCGTCGTCGTGAAGGGTCACGTCGATGTGGTCGCAGTAGCCTCCGAGGGCCTCGTCCACGGAGTTGTCGATGATCTCCCACAGGCAGTGCATCAGACCGCGGCTGTCGGTCGACCCGATGTACATACCCGGGCGCTTCCGCACGGCCTCGAGTCCCTCGAGGACGAGCAGGTGCCGCGCGGTGTAGTTGGAACCGTCCCGGTCTGCTCCGGTCAGCAGCGCTGTGGACGGCACGGACGTCTCGGCGGTCACGCGGTTCGCTCCTCGCTGAATTTCAGGTGTGGCCCTTTTGGGTAAGGGCCCGGCTTCGGTCGCCGCTCCGAGGGTACCGAGGCCTGGTAGAGCCGTTGTAACGCCACCCTCGTCCGAAACTCAGACTAGACCAGCGTCGCATGCTTGTTCGATCCCTCGTTGGAGTGAAGTACATATCACGTTCCCTTCCAGGCATGAACCATTTAGGCTCCGGGCACGTCCTCAAGAACAACCGGCAAGCCAGCCGGTGAGGACTGAACCTGACAGAGCGCGAACCCGTAAGACACGAAGACACGCAATACGGCTCATTCGCCGCCAACCGGCAGCAGACAGCCGACTCGGAAAGATTTTTTTCGAGGAAGAGCCACGAGCGGGAACGTTTTCGGCCTGGTTGGATGTTGACCCTGGTACGACAGCTCGTCGAGCTAGAGAAGAGGCGACGTGACTACTGTTCTGACCCCCGCGAGCCCGCTGACGGCCGCTGACCGCTGCGACCGTTGCGGCGCCCAGGCATATCTGCGCGTCGTCCTCCTCAGCGGTGGTGAGCTGCTCTTCTGTGCCCACCATGGGCGCAAGTTCGAGCCGGAACTCAAGAAGATCGCCGCTGAGATACAGGACGAGACGGAGCGGTTGACTGCCGCCCCGGCAAGCGCCAACGACGAAGAGCACTGACACTTCGCGCAGACGACGAGCCATCTCCGGCACAGGCCGGTGACCGGGCGGCCGCTCCTATCCAGGGGCGGCCGCCCGCGCTCGTGCTCCCTGAGGCCGTGAGGCCGCCCGCACCTGTCAGGGCCACAGAAGGGCCCTCAGCGGCCCGCTCCGAGCGTCCTGACGACCTCCGAGACCCGCGTGTAGACACCGGGGCTGCCGGGCCGCCCACAGCCGCTCCCCCACGACACGAGGCCGATCAGCCGGCCCTGAGCGACCAACGGCCCGCCACTGTCCCCCTGACAGGCGTCCCGGCCACCCTCCCTCTCCCCCGCGCACAGCATGGAAGCGGCCACGTACGTTCCGTCCGCGCTCCCCGGATAGGCCTCATCACAGAGCGCGTCGGGCAGTACCTGCACACGCGCGGCCCGCAGAGCGGTCGCGTAGTCGCCGCTCCCCGTGGTGTCGCCCCAGCCGTAGACCACTGCTCCGGGGCCGGGCTTGTACGCGGCGTCTCCGGTGCCCGCCATGGGGATGACCGCGCTCGCGGCGAGGGGCTCCGCGAGAGTGAGTACGGCGAAGTCTCCGGCGTTCGTGTAGCTGTCGTAGCGCGGGTTGATCCAGGTGTCGCGTACAGCGATCTCCCTGCCCTCGGCCGACAGCAGATCCCCGCGGCCCGCGATCACCTTCAGATCGAGAACCTGCCGTGGGGGTGCGCCCAGCACCTCCTTGCTCAGACAGTGGGCCGCGGTCAGCACCGTCGAGCGGCTGATCACCACACCCCCGCAGAACTGTCCGGCACGCGTACCCCCGAACCGGTCACGGCTGGACACGGCTACCGTCCAGGGACTCTCGGAGATCTCGACCGGGTAGCCGCCAATGATGACATCGGCCGTCGCGGGGGCCGGGCAGGCCAACGGTATGACGGCCGCCGTGGCCGCGACGGCCAGCGCTCGGGCAAAGGGACGAGGCATGCGCGCTCCTCACTCTGGGGTTGTCATGAGACACCCAGCGTGATCCAGATGGCGGCACTCCGCACTCCGCACAGACCGAGGGCCCGGCTCCCTGAGCGGGAAACCGGGCCCTCGGTGACGTACGGCCGAGACCTAGTCGAGGTAGTCGCGCAGCACCTGCGAGCGCGACGGATGACGCAGCTTCGACATCGTCTTGGACTCGATCTGGCGGATGCGCTCGCGCGTCACGCCGTACACCTTGCCGATCTCGTCGAGGGTCTTCGGCTGACCGTCGGTGAGACCGAAGCGCATCGAGACGACGCCGGCCTCGCGCTCGGACAGGGTGTCCAGGACCGAGTGCAGCTGCTCCTGGAGGAGCGTGAAGCTGACCGCGTCGGCCGGGACGACCGCCTCGGAGTCCTCGATGAGGTCACCGAACTCGCTGTCGCCGTCCTCACCCAGGGGGGTGTGGAGGGAGATCGGCTCACGGCCGTACTTCTGGACCTCGATGACCTTCTCCGGGGTCATGTCGAGTTCCTTGGCCAGCTCCTCCGGGGTGGGCTCGCGGCCCAGGTCCTGGAGCATCTGGCGCTGCACGCGCGCGAGCTTGTTGATGACCTCGACCATGTGCACCGGGATACGGATGGTGCGGGCCTGGTCGGCCATGGCGCGGGTGATCGCCTGACGGATCCACCACGTGGCATACGTCGAGAACTTGTAGCCCTTGGTGTAGTCAAACTTTTCCACCGCACGGATCAGACCGAGGTTGCCCTCCTGGATGAGGTCCAGGAAGAGCATGCCGCGGCCGGTGTAGCGCTTGGCCAGGGAGACCACCAGACGGAGGTTGGCCTCCAGGAGGTGGTTCTTGGCGCGGCGGCCGTCCTCGGCGATGATCTCCAGCTCGCGCTTGAGCTTCGGGGCGAGCTTGTCGGCGTTGGCCAGCTTGTCCTCGGCGAACAGACCGGCCTCGATGCGCTTGGCGAGCTCGACCTCCTGCTCGGCGTTGAGCAGCGGGACCTTGCCGATCTGCTTGAGGTAATCCTTGACGGGGTCGGCCGTGGCACCGGCCGCGGCGACCTGCTGCGCGGGCGCGTCGTCCTCGTCCTCGTCGGACAGGACGAAGCCCTGGGCGCCGTCCTCGGCGGGCTCCTCGCCACCGGCCTTGGCCGCACCGGGGGTCTCCTCGGCCGCCTCGTCGTCGACGATCTCGGCGTCGTCCTTCTTGGCGGTGGTCTTCTTCGCCGTCGCCTTCTTCGCGACGGTCTTCTTCGCTACGGCCTTCTTGGCCGTCGCCTTCTTGGCAGCGACCTTCTTCTCGGCTGCGTCCTCGGCGGAAGCGTCTGCGGCAGGCATCGCCGGGGCGGCGGTGGCGGTGGCCTTCTTGGCCGTCGCCGTCTTCGCCGCGACGGTCTTGGTGGCGGTGCGCTTGGCCGGACTCTTCGCTGCGACGCTCTTTCGGGTGCGCTTGGGCTCCGCGGCACTGACCATCAGCGTCACACCCTCTTCCTCGAGGATCTGGTTGAGGCTGCGCAGTACGTTCTTCCACTGAGTGGCCGGAATCTGGTCAGCTTCGAAGGCCCGACGCACGTCATCGCCGGCGATCTGCCCCTCAGCCTTTCCCCGCTCAATGAGCGCCATGACAGAGACGGACTCGGCGATCTCCGGCGGGAGCGTACGGGATGTGCTGGCCGACACGAACAACCTCTCGGAACGTTGGAAAACGGCTTCCGGCCCCGTCCGGTACGGACAGGAGCCGACGACCGCCGACTTGGGGATGGGCCGACGGCGCGGGCGAGGGCCGGGAAGAGTCACAGCGCCTTGAACGGCGTCTGTATTCCCTACTCGGCTGTCACCTCTTAGGTCATCGCGCTGCCCCGTGGAGCGTTACGCCCAATCTGCGTGGCCCGAGTCACACCCCGTAAGTGCTCAAAAGCTCCCAGATACGGTCAGAGGTGGTCAGCCGTCGACCTCAGTACCCCATCACACCGCCGGACCCCGCCGGATTCAGAAGCATCCAGGGGGTCCGGCGGCAGATGGTTCGCCGGCCAAGCGATGCCGCACGGGGCACCCGCCACCGACCGCGCCGCCCTCGGTGCGCGGTCAGTGCTCGCGCGGCGCGGGCACGACGCGCTCCACCTCGGGGTGGACGGTGAGCAGTTGGCGCATGGCGGTCTCGGCGGCCCCTCCGTCGCCGGCGGCGAGGGCGTCGACGATGCGGGCGTGGTGCCCGAGGGACGCCTCGGTCGGCCGGTCGCAGCCCGTGACCGGGTTGCCGGACACCTGGAGCGCGGCGGACACGATCCCGGAGAGATGCTCCAGCATGCGGTTGCCTGCGACCTGGATGAGCAGGGAGTGGAACTCCGCGTCGGCGCGCGAGAAGGTGAGCGCGTCACCCTGCGCCATGGAGTGGCCCATGATCTCGACCATGTCGGCGAGTCGCTGCTGCACCTCCTCCCGGCCGTGTCCGGCGGCGAGGCGGGCGGCGAGCGGTTCGATCGTCCAGCGCAGCTCGCTCAGCTCGCGGCGCTGGTCGTCGCGCTGCGGCCCGAAGGCCCGCCACTCGATGATGTCCGGGTCGAGGAGGTTCCAGTCGCTGACCGGACGTACGCGCGTGCCGACATTGGGACGGGCGCTGACCAGGCCCTTCGCCTCAAGAACGCGGAGCGACTCACGGACGACGGTACGGGAGACCTCGAATCGCTGGCCGATCTCCTCGGGCACCAGCGGGCGGTCCGCGCCCAGGTCGCCGGAGACGATCATCTGCCCCAGCTGCTGGACCAGTTGGCCATGCAGGCCACGGCCGCGGCTGCCGGCGGCACGTCGGCCCATGCGGCCCAGCTCCGGGTCCGTGCCGTCCCACACGGAGGCGCTGACGCGGTCTGCGCCGGGAACCTCCCCATAGGGGTAGCGGTCGAGTTCGCCCGGGCCGGCGAGGCCGGAGTCTGCGGAACGGGCGGCGGTCATCATGGTGTGCGCAAGGGTACTCACGGATCCTTTGTCGGCTCCGTCTCCAACTCCCTTGAGGTCTTTGGTGAAAAGCACACGAAAGGGTGATCGCTCACCCCGTCGCAATTGACGCCTTATCGGAAAGAAATGGGCGTTCTGCGTGGAGTTGCGCACATGAAGGGAACGCATGTGCACGGGCCGTCGTCATCGGACTCTGCTCCGTAGGGTGGTGAGCAGGTATGCGCAGAGCAGGGCACTGATCGACAACATCAGTGCGCCGCCGACGGGTTGGGCGATCACTCGCGCCACAGCACCCACATAGCGCTCGCCTCCGAACGGCCACTGCACCAGCACGAGCTCGCGCAGCCGGGTCGAGAACCCGGCGGCGGTCCGCACAGACGGTCCCTCCAGGACCTTCTGTACGAGCGGTACGACGAGGACCGGTACGGCCAGCACCGCCGCGAGTCCGGCGGTCGTCGACCGGAAGATGCCAGCCGCCAGGACACCAGCCCAGGCGCAGCCCACCACGAGACCGATCCAACTCACGCTCAGCGAAAGCCAGTCCTCGGGAACTCCCGTGAGCTCCCGTCCGTAGACGAGGTAGAGCAGTTCGGCGTCCACACCCACCGCGAGGAGGGCCAGCAGCAGCGCGGTGGCGGCGGCGACGACGAGTTTGGCGGCGAGCAGACCCAGGCGGCGGGGGACGTTCCCGCGATCGGCGGCCAGCGCGGGATGGCGGAACTCGTCACCGAAGGCGATGGCACCGAGCAGCCCCGCGCCGAGCGCCGCGGGCGGCAGAGGGAAATCCCGTGGCCACGCGGCGAGCAGACGCGGCTGCGGGGTGTGCCCCGCTCTGGCCAGGAGCAGGGAGATCAGAGCTGAGGCGAGGAGCACGGCGACCGCGGTGAGGTAACCGGTGGCGACCCCGGCCGCACGGCGCAGTTCGTAGCGCAGCGGCCGCAAGGGGCTGGAGCCCGGCCTGACGGTGATGGGCGGCGGCAGGGGAGACAGCTCGTTCGCGCCCTCCGCCTCCGCGGTGCGCACGGGCCGCTCGCCCTCCTGGGAGTCACCTCCCGGGTGCCGCGCGGGAACGGGCCCCATGTCGCCGATTTCATCCGCGAGTTGGTGTACGAGGATGCTGTGGCGGTAAGCGGTTTCGCCGATGTCGGCGCACGTGCTGCCGTACACGGAGAGGCGGTTGCCGTCCTCCCGTACGACCTCCACGGAGCGTCGCGCGGTGCGGGCCTCCTTGGTGAGCAGGGCGCTGAGCCGGGCGGCGTGCGGGCTGCGGACGGCGACGCGGGGCCGGAGACGGGTGCGGGCGAAGTCGGTGACGTCCTGGTCGGCGACGAGCCTGCCCTCCTCCAGCGTGACGACACGGTCGGCGGTCCGCGCGGCCTCCTTCGGGTCGCCCGTGGCGAACAGCACGGTGCCGCCCCCGGCGGCGTGGGCCCGCAGAATTCCGTGCAGCCAGCGACCCTCGCGCACGGAGAGCCCGTCGGCGGCGTCGTCGAGCACGAGCGTGTGCGGGTCGGACAGCAGTGCGCAGGCCAGACCGAGGCGACGGTCCATGCCCCGCGAGAGTGTGCTCAGACGTTGGTCGCGCAGGCTGACCAGGCCCACCACCTCAAGGACGTCGTCGGCGCGCCGGGCCGGCACGCCTGTCGCGGCGCACAGCATGCGGAGTTGACCGCGGACCGTGCGTGCCGGGTGGCCGGGGACCTCTCCGAGGAGCACGCCGACCTCGCGCGAGGGATGGGCGATGCGATGCAGCGGGCGGCCTCTGAAGTAGGTGATTCCGCGGCCCTGTTGGAGTTCGAGCATGAGCCTGAGCGCCGTCGTCTTGCCCGCTCCCGGGGCTCCGAGGAGCGCTGTGACGCGGCCCGCGGGCACCTCGAAGGAGACGTCGTCGACGGCGGGGGGAAGCTCCTTGCGGGCGTTGCTGGTCAGTCCGATGGCCTGGATCACCCAAAGCAAGATAGCGCGATATGTACGGTTTTTCGGGCATCTTGAGCGCGCTGGACGGCATGCCCCGTCCCCGTCCGGCCACTTGGCCTGACTGCGAATCTCGGGGTGACCTCAGGTCTCGGCACGAATCTCGGGGCCATGCCCGGTCTCGGCACGAATTCTCCAGGCCGCGCCCGTCTCGGCACTGTCCGGTCTCGGCAACACTCCAGGAGCGGCGTCAGACCTCGGGGCGGAGCATCGGCGGGTTGAGCAGCGTGGCGCCGCCCGCGCGGAACAGCTGGGCCGGGCGGCCGCCCTGGCGGGTCGTCGTACCGCCCGTGGGGACGAGGAATCCCGGGGTGCCGGTCACCTTGCGGTGGAAGTTACGGGGGTCGAGCGCCACGCCCCACACCGCCTCGTACACCCGGCGCAGTTCACCGACCGTGAACTCCGGCGGGCAGAAGGCGGTCGCCAGCGACGAGTACTCGATCTTCGAGCGGGCGCGCTCCACACCGTCCGCCAGGATCTGTGCGTGGTCGAAGGCCAGCGGCGCGGCCTGTTCGCCGTCGCGGCCGTAGCCGCCCCGCTGAAGCAGTTCCTCGACGGGGGCCCAGCGCGCGCTGTTCGCGTCTCCGCCGGCCCTGGGCGCCGGCAGATCGGGGGCGAGCGCGAGGTGGGCGACGCTGACGACCCTCATCCGCGGGTCACGCTTCGGGTCCCCATAGGTGGCGAGCTGCTCCAGGTGCGCGCCGTTGGCCTGGGCGGGGGCGGCCGGGTCATGGGCGCAGAGCCCGGTCTCCTCACCCAGTTCCCGCGCCGCCGCCTGCGCCAGGTCCTCGTCCGGCCGTACGAAGCCGCCGGGCAGCGCCCACCGCCCCTGAAAGGGCGGCTCACCCCTCCGTACCGCCAACGCGCACAGGGCATGGCGACGCACGGTCAGCACGACCAGGTCAACGGTGACGGCAAACGGCGGGAAGGCTGACGGGTCGTAGGGCATGTCGCGATCATAGTCGTCTGCCTGACGATAAACACTCCCTTCGTCGGTCGCTTCAGTGGCTGATCCACTGCTCTCCGGAATGGGCACCGGGGACACCACCGACCCGCCCCTCGTCGGCTTCCGCCCGCTCACACTCCCAGCTGGAGCCCGTCGGCAGCCTCCTCGACCATGGCGAGGCCGAGCCTGCTGACGCGTACGGAGAAGGGGGCACCCGCGACGCGCAGGCCGGTCAGCCCGATCTCGCCCAGGGGCGCGCCACGGACCGGCCGCAGCGTCACCGTCCCGGCAGGGGCGTCCGGACGGATTCCGGCGAGGGTGGTGAGCAGAAGGACCCCTGCGGCCGCGGCCGTGGCCGCGGGCCGGCAGGCCGCCGGATGCGGCAGCGGGGCACCGCCTTCCGTGCGCTGCTCCCCCGCGTACATCTCCGGCAGCCGGTGCCCGAAGGCCTCTGCCGCCGACAGCACACCCCTCAGCAGTGAACTCGCCTCCCTTTCGTAGCCCGCCGCGGCCAGTCCCGCGACGGCGACAGCCGTCTCGTGGACACGCACGGCCCCGCCTCGATGCCCGAACGGGTTGTACGCCACCTCCTTCGCGCCGAGGCTGCGCAGTCCCCAGCCCGAGTCCATGGCGGGCCCGCCGAGCAGCCGTGCCAGCTGTTCCGTCTGTACCTTGTCGAGCAGCCCCTGGGCCGGGGTGCCCACGCCGAGCAGCCCGGTGTCGAGGAGGTGCACGCCGGCCGCGCCGAGGTGCGGCACGATCCGTCCGTCCGGCAGGCGGGCCGCGGCCGGTCTGCCGCCTCCCCTGTCCTCGATCCAGAAGTCCTCCTGGAACGCGGCTCTCATTTCGCGAGCCCACCCCCGCAACTCGGGGCCGCCTCCCCTGCCGTACGCGTCGAGGAGATCGGCGCCCAGCAGCGCGGCCCGGTGGGCGTGCGCCTGGGTCTCGCAGCGCCACGGTCCGCCGGGGCGCGGGTCGGACAGATACGTGCCGTCGCCGACCGCCGTCCGCAGCCACTGCAGGCAGCGCTCGGCCACAGGGAGCAGTTCCTCTGTCTCCTGTTCAGGGAGCCCCCAGCGCCTGGCTTCCGCGAGCACGACGGGGAACAGGAGGGTCGCCTCTTCACCCGTGCAGCTCGGTGGCAGGTGTGTACCGGCGTGCCGTCGCGGCCCGGGGAGCAGTCCGGATCGCGGCCCCGCGCCCACCAGTTGGGTGCGTGCGAGGGTGCGCAGGGTGCCCGCGGCGAGCCGCGTGCCCAGCGGCAGGGTCATGCGCGCCGCCGCCAGCGCATCGGCCGGTGCCATGCCGCAGCGCCAAGGCGCACCGGCCGCGAGGTGGTTGTCGGACGGATTCGCGGGGTCACGCAGCAACAGGGCCTGGAGGTCCTCGATGCTGGTGCGCAGGAGCGCCTCGACTCTTGGGTCGTCGCTCACGGCCCGTGCGGGGGCAAGCGGACTCGTGGCAGCGCGGGCGACGACCCGGATGGGACCTGCACCGGTCGGCCGCACTCTCAGCTCCACGCTTCGGGTGTCGCCGGGTGGCAGTTCGAGCTCCCATCGGAGCAGCCCCGCGGAGGCCAGCGCGTCCGAGGGCGGCGGGTTGGCCGTAACGACGGAGTGCCCGGTGGCGCAGGACCACCGCATGCCCGAGTCGTGAACGCTGGCAGGCAGCTCGGGACCGGCCCGCCCTGAGGCGACCGCGCCCAGTTCCGCCAGGTCCGTGCCGAGCGACACCTCGACGGGCAGGCGCAGATGGCGGTGGGCCGCGCTGCGCAGAGTGATCCGCTCCGTGCCGTCCGCGTATCGCATCCGCTCGACGATGACATCCGGGTCGGGGCCGCCATCGGCGAACAGACTCAGTGTCGCCACGAAACGGGCCTGGTCGGCCGCGATCATCCGGGCCTGGATCGGGAGAGGCTCCCGCCCCGCAACGCGCAGTCGGCATCGGGAGAGCATGCGTCGGCCCGCGCGGTAGAAGCCCTCCAGTCCCTGCCCGGTCAGCTGGCCGTCCTCCGTGGAGACAGCAAGCCCGGGCAGCGCAACGCAGATCAGCGCGTTGTGCGCGGGAGGCAGATTCGCCGTCGGGTGCGGCAGGGACAGGGGTGCCTTCGGAGTTGTGGCACCTCCGGGGGTTATGGGGAGCTGTGCGGGCCTGCGGAGCAGAGGGTGGTTGTCGTGCTGAGTGGAGGACTGGGTGGGCAGGGGCATGGGGCGGCTTCTTCTGTGCTCCGTGCGCTGAGTGCGCACTCAGCGGCGTGTGAGGGGCTCCGGAAGGGCGGGTTCGATGCGATGGCACGGCCCGGCCGCGGGCTGCGCCACTCAGGTGAACGGAACGGGCCTGTCCCGGGTCACGCCCCGGTTCACGGAAGCCGACCGATTGGCGGTGAGCCGAGGGCTCCGGGGTGCGGTCGCGGCTGCTCCCCGGAGCGGGGTGGGCGCGTGCGTGCGCGGGCTGCCCTGACGTCACGCTTGGGTACGTGCGGCCGAGAGCCGGAGCGAGGCCGGTCTGGGGGCGGCATACGCGGAGGACCCCGCTCTGGGGGTGGCACATGTGCCGACCGGCTGTCGCCTGCGGGAGGTCCCGGTCAGGAGCTCCGGCCGGGAAGGGCCGCAGGCAGAGAACGACGGGGGCGAGTGGCACAACAACCGCTTCGTCGCCTTCGCCGCGTCCGGCGGCCCGGAACCGGGCAACGCCCTCCGCCTCGCGGAGCGCCACTCCACTCGCCTTCGGCGGGCCGCTCGGACCGCGTGCGCCTTCCGGCCGACGCCTCGGGTCGGACGCACTTCCCGGGACCCGACCACGCACCCCACTCCGCATCCCCCAAGTCCGGCAGACCCCCACACCAACCCGAGCCCTGCCAGCCCCCAAGCCATCACCCGCAGCAGCCAGGGCGACCATCCGGACCGAGTCGGCCAAATCGTTCGGCGCCGCTCCCCCACCCTCATGTCTCGCCTTGCTTTGCCCCATGCCGACCGCCCCCTCGTCGGGACCGGGCACCATCGCCCGTACCGTCACCTGCCCCGGTGGGTGCTTCCGACGCCGCGGAGCCGCCGGCGCCGGCCCGGGGACGGCGTGCGCCCACGGTCCCTGAGGCCCGGGAACCCGGTCGGCTCACCGCGCTCCCCGCCGATCGCGGCTTGCGTCGGCGACGGGAAGCCACCCGGGTCGACGGTGTCGAGGCGGGCCCGGACGGTCCGCCGGCGTCGACCGGCGACTCCGTGGGCTCCGAGGGCTCCGAGGACTCCGAGGACTCCGAGGACACGATCACCTCCGCGTCGGCACGAGCCACACGTTCCTTGCGGAGGCAGCGGCGAATCGACTCCGGGTCCAGTCCCTCGTTGCACGCCTGGTGGAGAAGGCGGGCGAACAGGTATCCCGGATCCGCTCCGAGGGCCATTGCCAGGGCTTCGCGAGCCTCCAGCTCGTCACCGGAGGACCAAGCGACCCATCCCACGAGGGTGAGCGGCGCCGCGGCATGCTCGCCGTACGGGCCGACACAGCGTCGGGCGAGAGCCCGCCAGAGACGAAGGGCGGGGCCGGCCTCGTCGCCCTCCATCCACTCCGCCGCCCGGTCGCGCGTCGCACGGTCCTGGAGGCCGAGAATCAAGGTGGCTGCCTCGTCGTGGCGCAGGAGTTCGTCGTCCCGGAGATCCGCCGACAGGGCGCCGGACACACCTGCGGCACCGGACACAGCAGATGCAGCAGACACACCGGAAACACCCGGCGCACCCGCCGCAGACGTGGTGTCGGCGAATCGGCGCATGACCCGATGAGCCAGGTCCAAGGTCTCGGTCGCCACAGCTGTGCGGCTCTCGTCGTCCAGGATTCGGGGGATCAGCGCCATGCTCACCGCGTTGAGCGCGGACTCCTGCTCCAGTGCGGCCGCGGTCTCCCACGGAATGAGCCTCGCCCTGAACTCCCGCAGGGATCCCCGAATCTGAAGGCCGGCGTAGGTGGCTGCGGCGGCCAGCACAGACGTGCCGGGCAGCCCCATGGGTGTCCCGTCGGACGGGCAGCACTGCTCACTGGGGCAGCAGTACGACCAGAAGCGGCCGTCCGAGATGCACAGGGCCTCGATCACGGGCACGTCCAGGGCACCACAGGCCGTGCGCAGCAACTGCGCGAGTGGGCGCAGTCGTTCCATGACTTCCCGGGCCGACTCTCCGTCCTTGGGGTCCTGGCAGAGGAAGGCGACCATGCTCTCGGGCAGCGCGCCCCTGCGTTCGCTGCCCTTCACTAGTCCATCGGTCAGCTGGCGGGCGACGGACGCCCAGTCGTCCGCGTTGCCCGGGATGCCGAGCCGGGCCCGTCCGCCGAACCTGCCGCGCCCGTCCCTGTCGTGCAGGGCGGCGAGCACGATGCTGTCCTCGGGCCGGTATCCGAGCAGGTATGGGAGCGCGTCTGCCAGTTCGGCGGGAGTGCGGAGTGTGACCTGATGCTCGGCGAACGGGACTCCGGACGCGCCGTGTGCGGGGCCGACACGGCTCTCACCTCCACGGCCCACACCCCGTGCACCCGGTCCCGAGCCGTGCCCTCCGCTCCCCGAACCATGTACTCCGTTCGCCGAACCGCGCCCACCGCTACCTGAACTGTCCACACCGTGCTCTGAGCCCTGTCCGCCACGCGCTGAGCCATGCCCGCCACGCCCTGCCCCACGTCCGTCACCGACTTCGCCCTGCCCTTCCAACCCCTCGCGCTCGCCACGCTCGCCGCATCCGCTCATGTCACCGTCGCCGAGATTCCCGGCTGCTTCGCTGTGATTCGTCATGCCGTGACCATCCCGCGGATCCCGGCGTTCCGCTTTGACCTGTGGATAACCACGGCCATGATCACGTCAGAACTTGTCCACAGGCTGACCGCCTCATTCGCGTGATGTCCGACCCATCGGGTTGCATGGGGTCATGAGCAACGCAGAGCTGCGCACCGCGGCCGACATCGTCCTCGCCCGCCTCGTCGGCGCCCCGGCGGGTGACGCCCGGCTGCGCGAGGACCAGTGGCGCGCCATCGAGGCACTGGTGGCCGACAAGCGCAGAGCCCTGGTCGTGCAGCGCACCGGCTGGGGCAAGTCCGCCGTGTACTTCGTGGCGACGGCGCTGCTGAGGGAGCAGGGCGCGGGTCCCACCGTCATCGTCTCCCCGCTCCTGGCCCTCATGCGCAACCAGGTGGAGGCGGCCGCGCGCGCCGGCATCCGGGCGCGGACCATCAACTCGTCCAACACCGAGGAATGGGACACGATCCAGGACGAGGTGGCCGCGGGCGAGGTGGACGTCCTCCTGGTGAGCCCCGAGCGGCTCAACAATCCGGACTTCCGCGATCAGGTGCTGCCCAAGCTCGCCGCCGCGACCGGCCTCCTCGTGGTCGACGAAGCACACTGCATCTCCGACTGGGGCCACGACTTCCGGCCGGACTACCG
Organism: Streptomyces sp. NPDC033178; assembly: GCF_055577685.1. Taxonomy (NCBI): domain Bacteria; kingdom Bacillati; phylum Actinomycetota; class Actinomycetes; order Kitasatosporales; family Streptomycetaceae; genus Streptomyces; species Streptomyces sp. NPDC033178. The sequence goes on along the minus strand of NZ_JBVIPT010000021.1, from coordinate 88,587 downwards.
TCGGCTGCGCACGATGCTCGCGGATCTGCCGCCGGGCGTCCCGGTCCTCGCCACCACCGCCACGGCCAACGCGCGCGTGACGGCCGATGTCGCCGAGCAGCTGGGCACAGGTGGCAGCACGGACGCTCTCGTCCTGCGCGGCCCGCTGGACCGGGAGAGCCTGAGCCTCGGTGTGCTGCAACTGCCGGACGCCGCACACCGGATGGCCTGGCTGGCCGAGCATCTGGGCGAGCTGCCCGGCTCCGGAATCATCTACACGCTCACGGTGGCCGCGGCCGAGGAGGTCACCGCGTTCCTTCGCCAGTGCGGGCACACAGTGGCCTCGTACACCGGGAAGACGGAGAACGCGGACCGGCAGCAGGCCGAGGAGGATCTGCTCGCCAACCGCGTCAAGGCCCTCGTGGCCACGTCGGCGCTGGGCATGGGATTCGACAAGCCCGACCTCGGGTTCGTGGTGCACCTGGGGTCGCCGTCCTCCCCCATCGCGTACTACCAGCAGGTCGGCCGTGCGGGGCGCGGCGTGGAACATGCCGAGGTGCTGCTCCTGCCGGGCAAGGAGGACCAGGCGATCTGGCAGTACTTCGCGTCGATCGCCTTTCCTCCGGAGGAGCAGGTCCGGCGCACCCTGGACGTCCTCGCCCAGGCCGGTCGGCCGCTGTCGCTGCCCGCGCTCGAACCCTTGGTGGAGCTGCGCAGGTCACGTCTGGAGACGATGCTCAAGGTCCTGGACGTGGACGGCGCGGTGCACCGCGTCAAGGGCGGCTGGATCTCCACGGGCGACCCGTGGACGTACGACACCGAGCGCTATGCCTGGGTCGCCAAACAGCGTGCGGCCGAGCAACAGGCGATGCGCGACTACGTGACGACGACCGGCTGCCGGATGGAGTTCCTGCGGCGCCAGCTGGACGACGAGGGAGCCACTCCGTGCGGTCGCTGCGACATGTGCGCGGGTCCCCGGTTCACCGACGCCGTGTCCTCGTCGTCCCTGGACTCCGCGCGTGGTGAGCTGGGCCGGGCGGGTGTCGAGGTCGAGCCCCGGAAGATGTGGCCGACGGGCCTGCCTGCGGTCGGTGTCGACCTGAAGGGGCGCATTCCGGCCGGTGAACAGGCCGCGTCCGGGCGGGCGTTGGGACGGCTCTCGGACATCGGCTGGGGCAACCGGCTGCGGCCGATGCTCTCGCCCCAGGCCCCTGACGAGCCCGTTCCGGACGATGTGGCGAAGGCCGTGGTCGGTGTGCTGGCCGACTGGGCGAAGGGTCCCGGCGGCTGGGCTTCGGGGAGCCCCGACGCCCAGCCTCGCCCCGTCGGTGTCGTCACCATGGCCTCGCACGGCCGACCGCGCCTGATCCAGTCGCTGGGCGCCCGGATCGCCGAGGTCGGACGCCTGCCCCGGCTGGGTTCCATCGAGTACGCCCCGGGAGCCGGGGCGGCGCAGGTCTCCAGGAGCAACAGCGCGCAGCGGTTGAAGGCCCTCGACGGGGCGCTCGTGGTGCCGCCCGGTCTGGCCGACACGCTGGCCCAGGCCAAGGGACCCGTCCTGCTCGTGGACGACTCGACCGAGACCGGCTGGACACTGGCGGTGGCCGCACGTCTGCTCCGGCGGGCCGGTGCACAGGGGGTGTTGCCGCTGGTCCTTGCCGTGCAAGGGTGATCCAGGCGTGACAGAGCAGGTTACGGGCAGGGATATATGAGGCGGATCACCGGATAACGGTCGGTGGCCCCAATTGCTCGTTGCCGCAACCAAGTTCGACAGGAAGAATTGGCCTCGCGCCCCGCGCGGTCCTTTCAGGGCCGCCCGTTCGGGCTGTGTCGCGGTGCGCTCCCCCAAGTCCGACCCCCGCCCGTTGTATGGGCGCGTAGCCGAAGGGAGGACCGTGACCTTCGGATTCGCTCCGTCCTCGGCGGCATCGATGTCGACGTCCGCCACTTCCGCCAACTCACTCGCCCGGATGCTCGAACCCGCCGAATGGGCCGCCGCGGGGATTCCGCTGCTGCGCAATCCCCGGGAAATCGTCAGCGGGCTGCACTCCCGGCATCGGCCCGGGCCGGACACCGCGATCGTCGCCGTCCTCGATCCGGACGAACGGCTCAGGGCCAGCGCCTCGTTCGTCCGGCGGCCGGCCCCTGCGGACGGCTGGATGTTCCGCAACGCGCTGCTCGCGCAGCTGCGCCGGGTCATCCCGCACGACCTGCGGCGCCGCACCCCGGTGCGTACGGCCGTCCTGCTCTACTGCCGTGAGGGCGACGGGCGATGGACGGAGGAGGACGGGGCGTGGATGTGGGGGTTGCGGGACGCCTGCACGCTGCACGGGCTGCGTTGCGGGGCGTACATCACGCTGACGCGTGGGGGCTGGCAGGTTCTCGGCGAAGGACGCGGCGGACGTCGGCCGAGCGCGGACTCGAAGCCGGAGTCCCTGGACGCCCTCGCCGCGGTCGAGGCCATTCAGCCACGCACCGGTGGCTCGGCCTCGGAGGTGCTGCGCCGCGCGGCGGCCCGCTGAGGCGGAGCCCGCGACCGCCGCACGCGGCACTGGTCGGCCGTTCGTCCGGCAGACCCTCAGCACTGGCCCCACCGACCGCCGCGTAGCCACGGAGGACCACCGGCCTCGCTGAGGCAGGACGGGCAGACGGCCACAACACCGGTCGGCCGAAGACTGCAGAAGACTGCAAGGGAACCGAAGACCGCGAGGCAGAGGCCAACCCGGTGCCCCGAACCCGCACAAGGGCACACGTACAAACCCTCAACACGTACAGACCTTCAGCGCATACAAGGGCTCAGCGCGCACGGGAGGGGCACCCCGTACAAGAGCTCACCCAAGTGACGACACCGAGGCGCCCACACACACCCTCGAACCCGCACGGTCCCCTCGTACACACGCGGCGCGCTCGTACACACACGGCGCGCTCGTACACGCGCGGTGCTCGTACACGTGCGACAACAACGCCGAACGGCCCCGCCGACCACGCAGCCCCTGACAGCCGCGCCGCGGCGGCCGGCACGTCCCCCCGTACCGGCACACGTCGAACCGTCCGCCGTGCTCATGCCACCGCAGCCTGGGCCGCAGTGGCACTCCACCCCCCGAGTACCCCCAGAAGAACGGGGGTCTCAGACCCCCGCGCCCAGCACCGAGTTGATCTGCTGCGGATCCCCGCAGACGATCAGCAGGGTGCCGGCTCGGCCGAGAGCCAGCGGCAGGGCGGTGGCGGCAGTGGCGTCGGCTCCGCCGTTCACGGCGACGACGACCACGGGCCGGGACGCGGCACGACCGAGGGCGGACGCGTCGGCGTAGAAGACGTCGTCTCCCGCGTCGTGCTGGGCCCAGTAGGCGGCCTCGCCGAACGAGAGCTCGTGCGCGGCCCACGGGTGCGGTTCGCCGGTGGTGATCACCAGAACCTCACCGGGGACGCGGCCCGAGTCAAGGAGCAGGTCGACCGCTTCCTCGGCCGCGTCCAGCGCGCCCTCGGCCGAGGCCGGGATCAGCTGGATCTGCGGAGTCGAGGGGGCGGTGGGGGCCGCCGGGGCGGATGGCCCCGGCTTGGCCACGGCCGTGTCGCGCGGCGTGCGTTGCACCGGCGGCGCAGGCCGGACAGGACCCGGACGGCCAGGACGCGGCGGAGCCGCGGGACGGGGTCCGGGTACGGGACGGGGGGTCGGCGCGGTACGGCCGGCGGCCGGAGTGGCGCGGGGACCCTGGGCACTCTCGTGAATCTGAGGCTCCTCGGGAATGAGAGGCATGAGCTGATTTTTATCAAACGCCGGTGCGAGTCGCCTCGGCGGGTGGCACATGAGTGCGAGCGGAACCGTCAGAAATCGAAGCCGAGCTGCCCTTCGATCTCCGGAACGCTTCCATCCGCCCAGCTGCGGACCTTCTTGAGGTGCCGCCACTGGGGCAGCGCATCAAGATACGCCCACGTCATCCGGTGGTACGGGGTGGGGCCCCGCATCTCCAGCGCGGCCTTGTGTACCGGTGACGGATACCCGGCGTTGGCCGCAAAACCGAAGTCTGCATGGTCGATACCCAGTTCGGCCATCATTTTGTCGCGCTGCACCTTGGCGATCACCGAGGCCGCCGCGACGGCGACGCAGGACTGGTCGCCCTTGATCACCGTACGGACCCGCCAGGGATCCCCGAGGTAGTCGTGCTTCCCGTCGAGGATGACCGCGTCGGGACGCACCGGCAGGGCTTCGAGGGCACGGCAGGCGGCCAGTCGCAGCGCAGCCGTCATCCCCATGTCGTCGATCTCCTCCGGAGAGGCGTGCCCGAGGGCGTACGACGTCACCCAGTTCGCCAGTATCTCGGCGAGCGCGGTGCGCCTCTTGACGGTCAGGAGTTTGGAGTCGGTGAGGCCTTCGGGCGGGCGGCGCAGGCCCGTGATCGCCGCGCAGACGGTGACCGGGCCGGCCCAGGCGCCTCGGCCCACCTCGTCGACACCGGCGATGACCTTCGCTCCGGTCGTGGCGCGCAGGGAGCGCTCGACAGTGTGGGTTGGTGGTTCGTACGGCATGGCGCCCTCAGCCTACGCCGCTCGGAACCCCACGCGACACCCAGGTTTCCCCAGGCAACCTCGGCGCTCCGGCCCCACGGTCACAGAGACCGCTCACTCACTCGTCGGCCGCAGCAGCGGAACCATGAGCCGGTCGATCATCTCCTCGATGTCCCGCTCGCTCCATTCGCTCGCGCACACCTTGGACCGGTACATCATCATCGCCGGAATGACGTCGAAGACATACGAGTTCGCCGCGTCGGGCCGCACCTCTCCCCGCTGGATTCCACGGTCGACGACCTCACCGAGCAGCCGGATGGTCGGCTCCACGGCACCTCCGAAGATCACCTCCTGGAAGCGCTGGGCCTGCGATGCGTCACATTCGTGAATCACCGAGCGCAGTGCGAACCCGGGGCGCGAGAACATCGCCTCGCGCGCGCGGCGGCACAGCTCCAGCAGGTCGTCCCGCACGCTCCCCATGTCGGGCACGTCCTCGAACGGCGGCAGCCCCGCCTGGAGTGCGTCCGCGACCAGATCCTCCTTCGACGGCCAGCGGCGGTAGACCGCGGCCTTGCCGGTCTGGGCGCCGGCGGCGACGCCCTCCATCGTGAGTCCGTTCCAGCCGACCGTACTGAGCTGATCCAGCGCGGCTTCGAGGATCGCACGTTCGAGTACGGCACCACGGCGGCGCGGGGAGGCCGCCTGAGCGGAGGCGGCCGTCCAACTCGAAGTAACCATGAGCGTGTCTCCGTCTGAGCGGGCAAGCGGCACGCACGCACGCGCGTGCAGACGTGCCGTGCGGACCGGGGGTCCGCAAGCGGTCAAGTAACGCAAAGCGGCAGCGACTTCAGTGAACGCTTGCGTTCACTGTCGGGGACTCACTACCGTTTGACGCGGCAGTGAACGCGAGCGTTCACTAAGGCACTCGTGGGGGACTTGATAGTGACAACCTCTCCATTGACCAAGGAACCGAAGCCAGGAGCGGCCCGCCGGGAGGGGCATCCCGGCATCGCGCTCACCGTCATCGCGGCCTGCCAACTCATGGTGGTACTCGACGCGACGATTGTGAACATAGCCCTCCCGCACATTCAAAACGCGCTCGAGTTCTCCACCACCGACCTCACCTGGGTCGTCAGCGCGTACACACTCACCTTCGGCGGTCTGCTGCTGCTCGGCGGCCGGGCCGGTGACATCCTCGGCCGTCGCCGGGTCTTCATGACCGGCATCCTGCTCTTCACGCTTGCCTCGCTGCTCGGCGGATTCGCCCAGGAGCCCTGGCAGTTGCTGGCCGCACGCGCCCTCCAGGGTGTCGGTGGGGCGATCGCGTCACCGACCTCGCTGGCACTGATCACCACGACGTTTCCCGAAGGGCCCGAGCGCAACAGGGCGTTCGGAGTCTTCGCCGCGGTCTCGGCAGGCGGCGGCGCGATCGGTCTGCTGGCCGGCGGCATGCTCACCGAGTGGCTCGACTGGCGCTGGGTGCTCTTCGTCAACGTACCCATCGGTGTGCTGATCGCCGTGCTCGCGCCGCTCTACATCAGCGAGTCCGAACGGCATCCGGGGCGCTTCGACATCGCGGGCGCGCTGACCTCGACGGCCGGTATGGCTTCGCTCGTCTACGGCTTCATCCGGGCCGCGGAAGAGGGCTGGCGTGACAGCCTCACCATCGGGTCCTTCGGCGCGGCTGTGGTCCTACTGGCCGCCTTCGCGCTGGTCGAGTCCCGGGCGAAGGAACCGATCACACCGCTGCGGATGTTCGCCGACCGCAACCGCTCCGGTACGTACGTGATCATGTTGAGCCTGGCCGCGGCGATGTTCGGCATGTTCTTCTTCATCGTTCTCTTCGTGCAGAACGTGTTGAGCTACACGCCGATCGAGGCAGGCCTGGCCTTCCTCCCCGTGACGGTCGCGATCGCCGTCGGTGCGGGTCTGTCGCAGCGGTTCCTGCCGGTGCTCGGCCCGAAGCCGTTCATGATCGTCGGCTCGGCCCTCGTCGCACTCGGGCTCGGCTGGCTGACCTTCATGGACCCCGGGAGTACGTACGTCGGCGGGGTGCTCGGTCCGATGCTGCTGTTCGCCTTCGGCATGGGTCTGAACTTCGTGACGCTGACCCTGACAGCGGTCTCCGGGGTCGCCGTGCACGAGGCGGGAGCGGCATCCGGCCTGCTCAACGCCACGCAGCAGGTGGGCGGTTCGCTCGGCCTCTCCATCCTGACCACGGTCTTCGGCACGGCCAGCCGTGACGAGGCGGAGAAGCAGGTAGCGGACTTCATGGCCACCGCCTCGGCCGAACAGAAGGCGGAGTTCGCCAAGACCCAGCAGCTGCCTGCTCCCTGGAGCCACGAGGTGCTGTCCCAGGGGATCTCCACGGCCTTCATCCCGGCCGTCGCGATGGCGGTGCTCGCCCTGGCCGTCGCCGCGTTGGTGATCCGGGTCCGCAAGAGCGACCTCGACGCCCTGGCGGGCACGGCAGGGGCCGGACCCGCCGCGGGCTGAGCGACACGACAAGGCCGGGCCGCCGTCCCCAGGACGGCGGCCCGGCCTTGTCGTTCGTACGCGTCCGACGTCGTGGATCACTGCTCGCACGGATCGGAGACCGAACATCCCTGTTCGTACGGGCCTGTCAACGAGGATTCCTCGCAGGCTGGTACGCAGGGTCCGTGCGCGACCCCTCTCAGCGGTACGCCAGCTCGGTGCCCAGTCGGTTGCACACGCTCCAGTCGACGTCGGGGGACAGCGGCCGTCGGTCGAGGATGTCCCGGGCGCGCGCCTCCCCCAGACTGGTGGCGTACCAGGACTCGTCCGCCCCCGCCAGGCCCAGCGCGATGGACTGCAGAGCACAGGAACGCAGCGGCTCGTCAAGTTTGTCGAGAGCCGGTGCGGCGTCGGCGGACAGCCCGCGCGCGTAGTCGAGGTCGAACGAGCCCTTCGCCTCGTACCGCTGGACGTTGCGCTCGGCGATCAGGGCGTCCGGCGACACCAGCCCGAAGGCGAGCACCCCCGCGGCGGCGCTCGCCAGGACCGCACGCGGCAGCCAGCGGGCGCCCCAGACGCCGGCCGCCATGATGAGCACGATGACCAGACCGAGCCAGAGCTCCACGCTGACCACGGAGATCCTCAGTCGCGTCAGCCCGTACGCCTCCACGTACATGTCCATGCGCCGCACCGCCGAGGCCACGACGACGAGCGCGAGGACGCACAGCGTTCCGAGGACGGCACGCACCAGCGTCCAGTCGCCGGAGCTGTCACGAGGGGCCCAGCGCAGGGCGAAGACGATGACGAGCAGGGTGAGGAGCGTGACCAGCAGCAGCTGCCAGAAGCCCTGGCGCGCGTACTCGGCGTACGTCTGGCCGGTCTTGTCCAGCACGGCGTCGTATCCGCCGAACAGGACGGCGAGCTGGACAGCGTTGAAGACCGCGAAGAGCGCGGCGAGCACGATCAGGGGCAGCGCCCACTCGACGCGTCCGCGAGGGCGGCCCGCCGGAACCTCGACGCGGTCCCACTGAACGGGTGCGGCGGCCGTGTGGGCCACCACCAGCGCCCCGACCACGCCGATCACGAACAGGACGGCGTGCCAGGGCCCTCCCGAAACCGACGCGTCCGGCACGAGACCGCTTAGAAGGTCCGCGAAGGCGGCGTCCGCCCCGGCGAAGAGCGCGCCGAAGACCACCAGCAGGACCACGGCGACGGCGAGCGCGCGGACCACCGGGCCCAGGTTGCCCCGGGCACCACCGGACCGCTCCCGCAGGCCGCTCCAGCCCCAGAGGGGACCGGTGACCAGCGAGGTGTAGAGACCGATCGGGCCGAACAGCACCCCTGTCCAGGTGCGACCGCCGTGCAGGGCGAGCGAGCCCGCCGCCACGGCGGCCACGACGGCGAGGAACGACGGCCAGTCGGCGTCGCGAAGCGCCGGCACGCTCAGCAGGGCAAGCCCTCCCACGCCCCACACCAGTGTCCAGCGGTGCGGTCGCCGGCCCGCTGCCTGAGCCGCGTAGGACGCGCCGAGCGCGGCCGGTATCGCCACCAGCAGGAGGTTGAGGGCCAGGCCGTCGCCGAGCAGGAGCATGCTGAGTACCCCGGTCGCAAGGGCGGCCCAGAGCGTCGCGTTGCTGATGGGGGCCGGGCGCTCCGCCTGGACGCCGGCGAACCAGGACTCGACTACGGGGCCGTCCCACTCTTCGCCCTCTTCATCGTCGGCGCCCTGCCGGTCGACGTCTCGCGTGGCGACGCTGCGTTTCCTGGAATCGGTCCCGCCCGAATCCGTCCCGCCCGAATCCGTCCCGCCCGAATCCGTCCCGCCCGAATCCGTCCCGCCCGAATCCGTCCCGCCCGAATCCGTCCCGCGCGAACCGGACCCACTCGAACCAGCCCCGACTGAACCGGTGCGGGCCGCGGGCACCTCGTCCGCGGGCGCCTCCGGCACCTCGGTCGCCTCCGGCGCTTCGGGCTCCTCGGCATCGGTGCCGGGCTTCACCCCTGAATCCTTCGAGGCCGACCCTCTCGGCTCGGCCTCGGACGGCGTGTCGGACACGGGACCCCCTCCCGACCGGTCCGGGCAGCGCGGCTCGTGGCTGCCGCGGAAGCCCAGGGACCGGTGTCTCGTCGGCGCACGCCCGTGATGATCAACGGGCGGCGTGGCGGAAAGGCTAACCGTGGGACACGCGGCGCAGCCGGTCACAGGCTCTCTGTGGCAGTGCTGTGACAGTGACAGACGCATGGGGCGGGAGGGAACGAGCAGGCCCGGCGCCCACGCCGACAGCCGAACGCAAGCCCTGCCCCGCAGCCCTCATCCACAGCCTTGGCCCACGACCCTCGCCGCCGGCTAACCTGCGGCCCCCGCTTCCGGCCTCAACCAGCGACTTTCGCCGACAGCCACTCCGGAACCGCCTCGGTCCGCTCCACCCACTCCGCGGGCGGCGCCCCGGCCTTCCCCGCGGCCACGACGCCTCCGACGATGGCGCAGGTCGTGTCCATGTCGCCGCCGACCTGGGCGGTCGCCCAGAAGCCCTCTTCGTAGTCACCGAGGGCCCGCGCCGCCGACCAGAGGGCGAACGGCACGGTGTCGTGCGCGGTCGTACGCCGCCCGCAGCCGAGGACCGCGGCAACGGTCGTCGTGTCGCCGTAGTCGAGCATGTCCCGGGCGCGCCGCAGACCGGCCTCCACCGCACTGCGCGGCACCAGGGCGATGACGCCGTCGAGCAGCGCCCCGGGGCTCGGTGGACCGCCCGGCGCGGCGGTCAGCGCGGCCGCCGCGGCCACGGCCATGGCGCCGACCACGGCTTCGCGGTGCTGGTGCGTGGGGTAGGCCGAGATCTCGGCCTGGTGCGTGGCCTGCTCCGGATCGTCCGCGTACCAGGCGCCCAGGGGAGCGATCCGCATCGCCGCGCCGTTCCCCCACGAGCCCTGTCCCTTGAACAGGGCCGAGGCCAGCTCGCGCCAGTCGCCGCCTTCCCGGACCTGCCGCAACAGCCGGTTGACCGCTGGTCCGTAACCGCGGTCGAAGTCGTGGTGCTCGGCGAAGGAGCGGGCCAGCGCGTCCTGATCGATGCGGCGGTGGACGGCCAGAGTGGCCACTACGGAGGAGGCCATTTCCGTGTCGTCGGTCCACTGCCAGGGGCCGGGCGGCAGCCCGCGGCGCTTGAGCAGCGGATAGTTCGCGGGCACGAAGAACTGCGAGCCCAGCGCGTCCCCGACCGCGAGTCCGCGCAGGCTGGCCAGGGCGCGGTCCAGGCGCCAATCGGGAGAGGAGTCAGCGGTCATCGCCCTGCCACTCTATCCGGTGACTCCGTACGGTTCCGGATCACGCCAGCGTTCGAAAGGACGGTCGAGGGTGTACTTGCCGTCCTCCCCGAGAACGAGCATGCGCACCTCCGCGTTCCCCGGGTTCGACAGCGACTCGAATTCCGCGACCGTCCAGTGGAACCAGCGCATGCAGAACAGCCGCATGGCGAGGCCGTGGGTCACGAGGAGCACGTTCGGCGGGTGATCGGGGGCCTCGAAGCTCCGGAAGAGGCTCTCCAGGAAGCCGCCGACCCGGTCGTACACGTCGGCGCCGGACTCGCCCTGCGCGAAGCGGTAGAAGAAGTGCCCGTACGCGTCGCGGTACGCCTTCTGCAGCCGTACGTCGTCCCGGTCCTGCCAGTTTCCCCAGTCCTGTTCGCGCAGCCGCGGCTCCTCGCGTACGCGTACCTTCCCCGGGTCGAGGTGGAAGGCCCGGAAGGTCTCGTGCGTGCGGCGGTACGGGGAGACGTAAACGCTTACGCGCTCGTCGCCGAGGACCTCTCGGATGCGTGTGCCCGTCTCCTCCGCCTGCCGCCACCCCTTCTCGGTGAGCGCCAGGGCGTGGTCGGGTTCACGTTCGTACACCGAGTCATCGGCATTGCCCACCGACTCGCCGTGCCGGACAAGGACGATGCGCCGTGGACGTGCCATACCGAAACCCTAGATCGAGTTACGCCCGATCGAGCACTCGTACGGGCTCTATACGGCACAGGTCACATGAATCGCGCGCGTCTCAGACCGTCCAGGACGGTTCCAACTGGACGATGTCGCCCGTGAGCGCCGCGACGTCGGCCTCCAGCTGGGCCCGCAGGGCGAGCCGCTCCACCCGCTCGGCCCGGTATTTGCCGTGCTCGGCGGCCGACTGCCACATGGACAGGACCAGGAACTCGTGGCCGGGCGCCTCGCCGAACAGACCCCTCACCATTCCGGGCGAGCCGGCCATCGCCGGGTTCCACACCTTCTCCTGCATCAGCGCGAAGTGCTCGGCGCGCTCCTCGTGGACGCGACAGTGCGCCACCCGGACCAGATCGGTCTCCGTGAAGCGCGGCTCGAAGCCGGTCTTCACGTCGAAACGGTGATCGAAGAGTTTGCTCTGCGCGTCCTTGAAGGTGCCCGACTGGGCAGCGGCCAGCCGGTCATGGGAGCGCGCCATGAAGGAGTCGTAGAAGGCACGGCTCTCCCAGAAGGCGAAGATGTGGGCCACCCCGGGCCTTCCCCGGCTCCAGCCCCCGCCCTGCCCCCGGAAACCCGGCTCCCCCAGAAGTCCCGCCCATTTCCGCTGCCCCCGTTCAAAACCGCGGCGGTCCACCACGGTGCAGCGAATCCACTTGACCAGCACCGCGCCATCGTACGGCCCAGGAACGTGGCGTCGGTCACGCTCGGGCGGACTGCGGCCGCCCGTGCGCCCCCATGCGCGTGGCACGATGGGCAACACGCCTCACCTGCCAGGCAGTTGAGGCGCCCGACACAGGGTGACCACGAGGGGAGAACCGGTGAACGGCCTCAACAAGGGCATCAACAAGGTCGAGATCTCGGTGAAATGGGATCCCAGTCCCACAGGCGAACCGGCCACCGATCTCGACATCGTCGCCGCCACCTACCTCGCGACCGACACACACAAAAACCCTGACTACGTAGTGCACTTCGACAGCCGCTCACCGGACGGCACGATCTATCTCAACCGGGACAGCAAGGACGGCAAGGGCTTCGGCTGGGACGAGGTGATGACCCTGGAGCTCACCCGCCTCGACAAGCGGTACGCGCGCGTGGTCGTCGGCGTCGCCATCCAGCAGCGCTCCGGACGGTCCACCTTCGTCGGCGTGCACAACCCGGGCCTGCGGATCCGCGAGGGCTACAACGTCCTGGCCGAGGGTGATTTCGGCAGCGTTCTGGGGTCGACGGCCACGACAGTCGCGGACTTCGTGCGCGACGACTCCGGAGAGTGGACCTTCCGATCGGACATCCGCGGCTTCGACGCCGACCCGGCGACCTTCGCCAGGATCATGGGCAGCCCCCAGGAGTCCTGACCCGCAACGCACTCACGCACGCCGAAGGGGCGGTACGGCCGGTGGCCGTACCGCCCCTCACGGTATGTGGATCAACTGCCGGTGCGGATCAGCTGCAGCCGCTGGTAGAGCCGCAGCCCTCGCAGATGTAGCAGGAGCCGGCCCGCTGCATCTTCGTACCGCAGGAGAAGCACAGGGGGGCGTCCGCCTGGATACCCAGCTGCATCTCCACCAGTTCGGCGCTGGTGTGGGCCTGCTGAGGGGCGGGCTTGGCCGCCTCGACCACGGCCTTCGGCGCGGCGACAGCCTTCAGTTCCTGAGCGCGGGGCGCGGACTGGGCGAGACCCTCGACGTCCAGCTCTTCGTCGGTCGGCTCGTACGAGCCCGTCTCCAGGTGACGCTGACGCTCGTCGGCGGAGTGGATGCCGAGCGCGGAGCGCGTCTCGAAGGGCAGGAAGTCGAGCGCCAGGCGGCGGAAGATGTAGTCGACGATCGACTGCGCCATCCGCACGTCCGGGTCGTCCGTCATACCGGCCGGCTCGAAGCGCATGTTGGTGAACTTCGAGACGTACGTCTCCAGGGGCACGCCGTACTGCAGGCCTACGGAGACGGCGATCGAGAAGGCGTCCATCATGCCCGCGAGGGTGGAGCCTTGCTTGGACATCTTCAGGAAGACCTCGCCGAGACCGTCGTCCGGGTAGGAGTTGGCGGTCATGTAGCCCTCGGCGCCGCCCACCGTGAAGGAGGTGGTGATGCCGGGACGTCCCTTGGGGAGACGCTTGCGGACCGGGCGGTACTCGACGACCTTCTCGACCGCGGTACGGATGGTCTCCTCGGCCTTGGCCGTGACCTCGACCTTCTCCTTCTCCTTGGTCTTCGCGGAGAGAGGCTGGCCGACCTTGCAGTTGTCGCGGTAGATCGCGAGCGCCTTGACGCCCATCTTCCACGCCTCGAAGTAGACCTCTTCGACGTCCTCGACGGTCGCCGTCTCCGGCAGGTTGACCGTCTTGGAGAGCGCGCCGGAGATCCACGGCTGGATCGCGGCCATCATGCGGACGTGGCCCATCGCGGAGATGGAGCGCTCGCCCATGGCGCAGTCGAAGACCTCGTAGTGCTCGTGCTTGAGGCCCGGGGCGTCGACGACATTGCCGTGGTCGGCGATGTGGGCGACGATCGCCTCGATCTGCTCCTCCTGGTAGCCCAGGCGGCGCAGGGCCTGCGGGACGGTGCCGTTGACGATCTGCATCGAGCCGCCGCCGACCAGCTTCTTGAACTTGACCAGCGCGAGGTCGGGCTCAAGGCCGGTGGTGTCGCAGGACATCGCGAGACCGATGGTGCCGGTCGGGGCGATGACCGAGGCCTGCGCGTTGCGGAAGCCGTTCTTCTCGCCGAGGCGCAGCACGTCCTGCCAGGCCTCCGTGGCGGCGGCCCAGACCGGCGAGTCCAGGTCGTCCACGCGGACCGCCACGGCGTTGGCGTCGGAGTGCTGCTTCATGACGCGCTGGTGCGGCTGCGCGTTGCGGGCGTAGCCGTCGTACGGGCCGACGACCGCGGCGAGTTCCGCGGAGCGCTTGTACGAGGTGCCGGTCATCAGCGAGGTGATGGCGCCGGCGAGGGAGCGGCCGCCGTCGGAGTCGTACGCGTGGCCGGTCGCCATCAGGAGGGCGCCGAGGTTGGCGTAGCCGATGCCCAGCTGGCGGAAGGCGCGGGTGTTCTCGCCGATCTTCTGCGTCGGGAAGTCAGCGAAGCAGATGGAGATGTCCATCGCGGTGATGACCAGCTCGACGACCTGCGAGAAGCGCTCGACCTCGAAGGACTGGTGGCCCAGGCCGTCGTCCTTCAGGAACTTCATCAGGTTCAGCGAGGCGAGGTTGCAGGACGTGTTGTCCAGGTGCATGTACTCGCTGCACGGGTTCGAGCCGTTGATCCGGCCGGACTCCGGGCAGGTGTGCCAGGCGTTGATGGTGTCGTCGTACTGGATGCCGGGGTCGGCGCAGGCCCAGGCCGCCTCGGCCATCTTGCGGAAGAGCTCCTTGGCGTCGACCTCCTCGATGACCTCGCCGGTCATACGGGCGCGCAGGCCGAACTTGTCGCCGTTCTCCACGGCCTTCATGAACTCGTCGTTCACGCGGACCGAGTTGTTGGCGTTCTGGTACTGGACGGACGTGATGTCGTCGCCGCCCAGGTCCATGTCGAAGCCCGCGTCCCGAAGGGCACGGATCTTCTCCTCTTCCTTCACCTTGGTCTCGATGAAGCCCTCGATGTCGGGGTGGTCGACGTCGAGGATGACCATCTTGGCCGCGCGGCGGGTGGCGCCGCCCGACTTGATCGTTCCTGCGGAGGCGTCGGCACCGCGCATGAAGGAGACGGGACCCGAGGCGTTGCCGCCCGAGGAGAGCAGTTCCTTGGAGGAACGGATACGGGAGAGGTTCAGGCCGGCGCCCGAGCCACCCTTGAAGATCATTCCCTCTTCCTTGTACCAGTCGAGGATCGACTCCATGGAGTCGTCGACGGCCAGGATGAAGCAGGCGGAGACCTGCTGGGGCTGGGGCGTACCGACGTTGAACCACACCGGGCTGTTGAAGCTGAAGATCTGGTGCAGGAGGGCGTAGGCCAGCTCGTGCTCGAAGATCTCGGCGTCGGCGGGCGAGGCGAAGTACTTGTTGTCCTCGCCGGCCTTCCGGTACGTCTTCACGATGCGGTCGATGAGCTGCTTGAGGCTCACCTCGCGCTGCGGGGTGCCCACAGCGCCGCGGAAGTACTTGCTGGTGACGATGTTGACCGCGTTCACCGCCCACTCGGCGGGGAACTCGACGCCACGCTGCTCGAAATTGACCGAGCCGTCGCGCCAGTTGGTCATGACGACGTCACGGCTCGCCCACTCGACCTCGTCGTACGGGTGCACCCCCGGGGTCGTGTGGATCCGCTCGATGCGCAGTCCCTTGTTCGCCTTCGTCCCCTTGGCTCGGGAACTCCGTGCCGGACCGCTCGCCGTCTCTGTCATGCCGCCTCCCTGTATCGGGCTAAAACGCCCAGAAGTGCCTCGTTCTTCCCGTGGCACGGTGTGTGTCTGAATGCCACGAGCTCCGCGTACGCGTCCGCTCGCAACAGGTCTGTGGTCGCCGCCGTCCGGGCCGGGCCGGCCCCTCTCGTCAGTCGGCGGCGCTGGCGGGCACGGGGACTTCTACAGTCACTCCGGACCCGCGGTCGATTCCCTGGCACCCCTCGCCCGCGTCTTCGTCGGCCGCGGCGGGGGGCTGCGTCTCTTCCCTGAGTTCAGTGATGGCGGCCTCGAAGTCCTCCAGCGAGTCGAACGCCCGGTACACGGACGCGAAGCGCAGATAGGCGACGAGGTCGAGCTCCTGCAAGGGGCCGAGTATGGCCAGTCCCACGTCGTGGGTGGTCAGTTCGGCGCTTCCGGTGGCCCGCACCGCCTCCTCGACCCGCTGGCCGAGCTGAGCGAGTGCGTCCTCCGTGACAGGCCTTCCCTGGCACGCCTTGCGCACGCCGTTGATGACCTTGGTACGACTGAAGGGCTCGGTGACTCCGGACCGCTTGACCACCATGAGCGAGCACGTCTCCACGGTCGTGAAACGACGGGAGCAGTCGGGACACTGGCGGCGCCTGCGGATCGACGTACCGTCGTCCGTCGTACGGCTGTCGACGACACGGCTGTCGGGGTGCCTGCAGAAGGGGCAGTGCATCGGACTCCAACCCTCCTTCACAAGCACGACTCAATAGCCTCGACAGGGCCCTTGAGCCCCTCGAAGCAGCCCCCAGCATAGGCGATGACCATGGGTCCGGAAGACCGGGGGACCACAACTTCTGGGCTGCTGTTGCAATCCAACCACTAGATGTGGGGATTGGCTCGTAAATTCGCACCCGGCGCGCGTGTCGGACCCGTATTGGCATGTGCCGCACGGCCATACCCGTGAGAGGCGTACGGGGATACGGTGGGCGCCACAGGGGCAGGGGGCCGGTTCCCGGCCGACGGGACACCTGGTGGCAGACTGGCCCTCGCCCCGCTCCGGCCCACAAGGCCATCGCCCCGGCGGTGAAGAGTACAGCAATGAGCGCTTTTGTCCGCCCGGTGCAGCGTTAGCCATACACCCAGACACGTGATCACGTCAGGCCATCCACACTTTTTCACTCGAACGTGTGTTTGGCGCAACCTTTCGAAAGCAACTACCGTTGTCCAGCAGGGAGACGAACGAGAGGGGCCGACGTGACCACCACCGCAGACAGTGCCACCATCACTGCCCAGGACCGCTCCCAGGGCCGATTTGAGCCGGTGCATGCCATGAATGAAGTGAACCAGGAGGGGCCCAAGCCCACACGCTCCCTGCCGGGCCGACCTCCAGGTATCCGGGCGGACAGCTCCGGACTCACCGACCGGCAGCGCCGGGTGATCGAGGTCATCAGGGACTCTGTGCAGCGGCGCGGATACCCGCCGTCGATGCGGGAGATCGGACAGGCCGTGGGCCTCTCCAGCACGTCCTCGGTCGCACACCAGCTGATGGCACTGGAGCGCAAGGGCTTCCTGCGCCGCGACCCGCACCGACCGCGGGCCTACGAGGTCCGGGGGTCCGACCAGTCCAGCGCGCAGCCCACCGACACGGCGGGCAAGCCGGCCGCGTCGTACGTCCCGCTGGTCGGCCGGATCGCCGCCGGTGGCCCGATCCTCGCCGAGGAGTCGGTCGAGGACGTGTTCCCGCTGCCCCGGCAGCTGGTGGGTGACGGCGAGCTGTTCGTCCTGAAGGTCGTCGGAGACTCGATGATCGAGGCCGCGATCTGTGACGGAGACTGGGTGACGGTCCGCCGCCAGCCGGTCGCGGAGAACGGCGACATCGTGGCGGCCATGCTGGACGGCGAGGCCACGGTCAAGCGCTTCAAGCGCGAGGACGGCCACGTCTGGCTGCTCCCGCACAACTCCGCGTACCAGCCGATCCCCGGCGACGAGGCCACCATCCTCGGCAAGGTCGTGGCGGTGCTGCGGCGGATCTGACTCCGCCCCTGACCGGGCCCCGGGACCCCTGCGCCGGTTCCGGGGCCCTGTGCTGTCCCCGGTTGCGCACGTCAGTGGCCTTCCCCCGGCTGAGGCCGGGGGCAGGCCACTGACGTCTACCCCTCTTCTGCCTTGGCCTCTTCTGTGCCCTGTGTGTCTTGTTCCGCCTTCTTCGCCACCTCGTCGATGGCGGCCAGGGACCTTCGCACCTGGTTACGGTCCGTGGTGAACCAGAACTCGGGCAGTGACGCCTTCAGATAGCTGCCGTACCGAGCCGTGGCGAGCCGCTGGTCCAGCACGGCGACCACACCGCGGTCCCCCGTCGCCCGTACGAGACGGCCGGCGCCCTGGGCCATCAGCAAGGCCGCATGGGTGGCCGCGACGGCCATGAAGCCGTTGCCCCCGGCGTCCTCGACCGCCTTCTGGCGGGCGCTCATCAGCGGGTCGTCGGGGCGAGGAAAAGGGATCTTGTCCATGACGACCAGCTGGCAGCTGGCGCCCGGGACGTCCACGCCCTGCCAGAGCGAGAGTGTGCCGAAGAGGCAGGTCTTCGGGTCCGCCGCGAAGTTCTTGATCAGCTCGCCGAGCGTCTCCTCGCCCTGGAGCAGGATGGGGAACTCCGGGATGCGGGAGCGCAGTTCCTCCGCGGCGAGCTGGGCTGCCCGCATCGAGGAGAACAGGCCGAGCGTGCGACCGCCGGCGGCCTGGATCAGCTCGGTGAGCTCGTCGAGCATGTCCCCGCGGTCACTGTCACGCGCGGGGCGCGCGAGGTGTTTCGCGACGTACAGGATGCCCTGCTTGCCGTAGTCGAAGGGCGAACCGACGTCGATGCCCTTCCAGGGCGGGATGTCCTCACCCTCGATGCCTTCCGGGGCCAGGCCCAGTGAGGCGCCCACGCCGTTGAAGTCGCCGCCGAGCTTGAGCGTGGCCGAGGCCAGGACGACGGAGCGATCCGTGAAGAGCTTCTCGCGCAGCAGGCCCGACACGGACATCGGGGCGACTCGCAGGGAGGCGCCGAAGCGGTCGTGCCGCTCGTACCAGACGACGTCCCACTCCGAGCCGTTCGTGATCCGCTCCGCCACGTCGTGGACCGACTCCACTGAGGCGAGGGCCTGTTTACGGACCGCGTCCTCGTCGCTGACGGACTTGTCGCGGGTCGCTCCGATCGCCGAGATGACCGTACGCGCGGCGTCCCGCAGGGCCATCAGCGCGTACCCGAGATCCTCGGGGACCTCCTCCAGGCGGCCGGGCGGAGCGAGCTCCATCAGACGCTCGAAGCCCTCGGCGGCTGTCTGGAGCTGGTCGGCCGCCTTCTCGTTCACGAGCTTCGAGACGCGGCGCACGGCGCGGTTGACCTGGCCCGGGGTGAGCTCGCCGGTCGCGACTCCGGTGACGCGGGAGACCAGCTCGTGCGCCTCGTCCACGATCAGCACCTCGTGCTGCGGGAGGACCGGGGCGCCTTCGATGGCGTCGATCGCGAGGAGGGCGTGGTTGGTGACGACGACCTCGGCGAGCTTGGCGCGCTCGCGGGCCATCTCGGCGAAGCACTCCGCTCCGTAGGCACACTTCGAGGCGCCGAGGCACTCCCTGGAGGACACCGAGATCTGTGACCAGGCACGGTCCGAGACACCCGGGGTGAGATCGTCACGGTCGCCCGTCTCGGTCTCGTCCGCCCAGTCCCGCATCCGCAGCAGGTCCTGGCCCAGCTTGCTGGTGGGAGCGGCCGCCTCGAACTGGTCGAAGAGGCCCTCCTCCTCGTCCTGCGGAACGCCTTCATGGAGGCGGTGCAGGCACATGTAGTTCGACCGGCCCTTGAGCATCGCGAACTCGGGGCGGCGGCGCAGCAGTGGATGCAGCGCGTCCACCGTGCGCGGCAGGTCCCGCTCCACGAGCTGGCGCTGGAGCGCCAGGGTGGCCGTCGCCACGACGACCCGCTCCCCGTGCGCGAGCGCGGGCACCAGGTATCCGAGCGACTTTCCGGTACCCGTGCCGGCCTGGACCAGCAGATGGGAGCCGTCGTCGATGGCCTGCTCGACGGCTTCGGCCATGGTCACCTGGCCAGGGCGCTCCGTACCGCCGACGGCTGTGACGGCGGCATGCAGGAGTTCGGGGAGTGAGGGCTCTGTCATAGCCCGACCACCCTACGGGGCCGCACTGACAACCGGTCGATCAAGGCCGGGCCGAGGGACGCGATCAAGACGGGTGCACGGTCGGTGACGGGGTCGGTGACGGGGTCGGTCACGTCGTCGGTGATCACGGCTGGTGCAGCGGGTTCGGAACGGTGCCGTGCACGGCGGCGTGCGGGCGCTGGGGGCGGTCACGGTAGCCGTCCAGGTGCAGCCGGTTGCGGTTGAGGCACAGCCTCTCGATACGCGGAGTGAGCAGGTCGAACGTTTCGTAACGCTCCTTGAGCTCCGGGAAGAGCCTGTGGTGACGGAGGATCTCCGCCCGTACGAGCGACCAGAACTCGGCCTCCGGAACACCCAGTTGCGCCTCGCAGAGCGGTGCCAGGTAGCGAAAGACCCCGACGAAGAGCCCGGAGTGGATGAACTGCGTGAGGAAAGCGGCCGGTTCCGTGAGCAGAACGGCCCGTACGTCGTCCGGCATGGAGGCGTGCTCGGGCAGCCGCTCGGCGCTGACGTTCACGTCGTCCACGAAGTCCTTCACCGCGAGCCGGACGGGTACGTCGTGGTCGTCGAAGACAACGATCGCGTTCTCGCCGTGTGGGCTGAACACAGTGCCGTAGCGGTAGAGGAAGTGCAGCAGGGGCGGCAGCAACGCGGCGAAGAGACGGCGCAGCCAGACCCGCGGGGCCAGGCCCGAGCGCTCGACGAGCTCGGCCGTGAAGGCTCGGCCGTCAGGATCGGTGTGCAGGACAGCGGCCAGGGTGCGGGCGCGTTCGCCGGGCGCCAGATGGCGGGCGAGCGGCTCGCGCCAGATCGCGCCCAGCAACTCCTTGTACTGGTACGGGACCTCCGGCAGCGTGTCGTACACGGGGTGCCCGACGGTGACGGACGCGACCTCGCCGAGGAGGATGACGCCGCAGGTGTCGCGCAGGAAGGGGTCCGCGTCGCGCAGGCCGTGCATCCAGGCGGTGACGGCGGGTGCCGCGAGAGTGCGTTCCGTCGGTAGGCCGCGCCACACCAGGGTGTTGAGGACGGACAGCGGCAGTTTGACGGTGTGCCGGTCCGGGCGTGAGGTGTTGAGGAAGGTACGGACCGACTGCTGGGGCAGGCGTAAATCGGCGTCCGGGGGCAGCGGAACGATGGCGCCGACGGCGACGGAGGGCGCGAAGAGCGGCAGCACGACGTCGTTCCACTGCCAGGGGTGCACGGGCAGGTAGAGATACGACTCCGGCGTGAGCCCACGCGCGCGTAGTGCGACGGCGTAGGACTCCCTGGTGGCGGGATCGAGCTCGCGCGCATAGAGCTCGTCGGCGGTCTCCAGGCCCGCGACGCCCCGGTAGGTGGCCAGTGAGGTGTGCACCGCGATCCACGGCAGGGCCGTCCCTCTGCGGCCCTCGGGTGCCCAGTGGGCGGCGTCCGTGGCGGAGAAGCCAAGGCGGCCTTTGTTGAGGACGATCCAGGGGTGGCCCGTCTGATGGCCTTCCAGCTCGGCGTATCCGAGATCGGCGAGCCGGGCGGCGGGCAACGCTGTGTGGTCGAGGCGCGCGTCCGCCGCGAGTGTGGTGGTCAGTTCTCTGATGACGTGGCCGAGGGTGGCGCCGTCGAGCCCGAGGGTGGCGCGGGCGCGGGTGAGGAAGTCGAGGGGGTCGGTGTAGCGGCGCGAGGGTTCCGGTCCCGGGGTCTCGCTGGTCGCTGCGGCTGCCTCGGTCAAGGTGAGTGAAGCGGGATCGACCTGCCAGCTGTCGTACGCGCCGCGGCGGGCACGGAAGCCGACGATGCCGCCGGCGTCGAGGCGGAGGGTGTACGAACGCTCGTCATCGGCGCCTGCGGCGGGCGGCGAATCGTCTCCTCTGGGGTCCGGGGCTCCGACCGGTGCCATGGCCTTGGGAGGGCAGGTGGCTGGCGCCGCAGCACCTGCGTGGTTCCCGTCCGCCTCGGGTACCAGGATCTCCTCGTGCGCGAACTCCCCGATCATCTTGGCGAGCAGGCGGCGCCCCGCTCTTTCCCATCGCTCCGGGCTCAGTTCGGGCGGGTCGTAGAGCCACGACGGCTCTCCGGGAGTCGGGGCGGCGGACGGGTTCGGCACGGGGACTCCTCGACTGGGAACCTGATCGGGGCGAGCGGTGTACTAAAAGTGACGGCGCTACAACAGATCGCGCAGGGCCCGGTCCCGGACCATGAGGGCTGCCTTCTTGTCGGGCAGATCGACCTCGGCGGAGAACCGGAAGCCGGCACTGAGAAAGGCGGACACGGAGGGGATGTTGCGGAGGTCGGGTTCAGCGATGACGCGTGCGCATGAGGGACGACGGTCGAGGACGAGGTCGGAGACGGCTCTGAGCAGAGTCGTGCCGAGTCCACGCCCACGATTGGCGACACCGCCGATGAGGAGGTGGATACCGGTGTCGTGAAGGCGGGCGGGATAGTGGCGGGCCAGGGGATCGAGGTCCGCCCGGTAGATCTCCCAGTAGCTCATCGGCGTGCCGTCCAGCACGCCGAGACAGGGGACGCTGCGTCCGTCGCCGCCGAGCTGGGCACGCAGGTGGTCCTCGGTCGCCGTCCCGGGTCCGGAGAGCTCCCAGAAAGCGGCCACCGCAGGGTCGTTCATCCAGCGGCTGATGAGCGGGAGGTCTCGGTCGAGGTGTACGGGGGCCAGATGGAAGACGCCCGCGGCGGTGGCGATCGGCCCCCAGTCACCGACGCGGTCGAGCAAGTCGTCTCCGGCCGGGGCGACCGGGGCGGGCCACGCTGTGCCCGGCGCCGAGCCCCGCGCCGTGTCCACCGTGTTCCGGCCCCCGCCGTTCCGCTCTGCCCGTTCCGCGGCTCCCCCGGCCGCCTCGGCCTTCGCTTCCCCGGCCTTCTCTGCGAAGAAGGCGAGGAATTCGTCGGGCAGGCGCAGATCGAGGGTGTCCTCGGTGTCCGCACCGGGACCCGTGTCGCTGCCGGCGGTGGTGTGGGGGGCGGTACCGGCGTCGGTGCTCGCATCGGTGGGAGGCACGGCGACGCTCCTCTCAGGAGACGGGGTGGGTCATGTTCCTCAGGAATGAAGGGGGTTGGCGATGGTGACGTAGACGGACTGGGTGTCGACGGGACCTACGAGTTCGTCGAGGCCGTGCAGCCGGGTCAGCAGGTTGGCCTTGCAGCGCAGCACGGGTGAGTCGAGCAACTGGGCGGGCAGGGAGGTACGCAGTCGGGCGGACCCCGTGGCGACGTCGGTTAGGAACCGGCGGAAGGCGGCGAGCAGCAGCCGTTCGTCGGCGAGGCGCTGGGAGCCGAAGGCCCCGATGAGGCCGAGCACGTTGTTGATGCCGAGGTAGTAGGCGAAGCGCTCGTCGGTGACCTCGTCGGAGACGAACGTGTCGCTGTTCTCGCCGATGCCGGGGAGCCGTTCGTTCAGTTCCGCGCGCCGGGACTCGCGGAAGTAGTAGCCCTGGTTGTCGCGGTAGCGGCCGCCCGCGGGCCACCCTTCCTGGTCCAGCAGGAGCAGGGTGTTCTGCTGGTGGGCCTCCAGCGCGATGCCCGCCTCGCTGTCCAGCCAGAGGGCGGGGCGGACGACCTGCTCCAGGTAGCGCAGGAACCACTCGGCGGCGACGGCGCCGCGTGGCCGGCCCGTGCGTCCGGCGAGCCGGGTGACGATCTCGGTGAGCCTGGCCCGTGTCGTGGTCCTGCTCTGCTCGGGGTGCTGCTGTCCGGTGGACTGGGCCTGGGGCCTGGGCGAGACGAGTCCGGCGACGCAGGAGACGTCGTCCGTCGGCGTGAACGGATTGTGGCGGATCATCACGTCGAGGCCGGGCACGGGGTTGCCGTCCGGGTCGTTCACCGCGAGCCAGGCCGGGTCGCGGACGATGTCGAAGCCCGGGTGGGCGGCCTGCCACTGTTCGGCGAGGCCGGCGCGCAGCAGCCGGTGGACCTCGACACCGCGGTGGAGTTCCTTGCGGAGGTTCTCCCGGCGGGAGTTGGTGATGCGCAGGCCCAGCGAGAGCTTCAGCATCGCGGCGGCGCCGGAGCGGTAGAGGGTGCGTACGGAGGAGGTGGGGTACCACGGGCAGCCATGGGGACCGAGGTCCAGGAGCAGGCCGGCGTCCAGAAGTTTCGCCGTATCCGGGCGGTGGCGGATCTCGCGGACCTGCCAGGGGTGCATCGGCAGCACGGCGTATCCGTCGGGCAGCCGCAGTCCGGCGCCGGCAAGCCGGGTGGTGAGCTGCTCTGCGGGCACGAGGCGGCCTCGCTCGGTCCAGGCCGAGTCAGTGGCGAGCGCGGAGGGGGCGACGGCCATCCAGTGCAGGGGGAAGGAGCCGCGCAACTCTGGTGAGTAGAGGCGGGTTTCGGCCCCGGAAAGTCCCTCGCGGCTCTTCGGGGTGGGGTGCAGCGGATGGCCGAGCAGCAGCGCCTGCTCGGCCGAGAGGAAGAGGTCGGGGCCGTCGGCGGGATTTTCCCGGCGGTCCGTGATGAAGACGACGGTCCGCCGTACGGAGTCGGCGACTCGGCCGACCAGGTCACCGCCGTCGACCGAGGCGTGGGAGTGGGCGGGGGCGTCGAGGGCGTCCGTCGTGGCGGAGGCGTGGGGCTCGGCAGGAGCGTCTGGGGCACCGGAGGCTTGGGGTTCGCCAAGAGTATCCGGGGCGTCGGAGGCGATTGGCTCGGCGGGAGCGTCCGGGGCGGTGGAGGCGTGGGGAGCGTCCGGGGCCGTGAGGGCGGTCGGCTGGGTGGGCGCTCCGGTCGTCGGGGTCTCCCGTCCCAGGAGGGCGGCGAGGGTCACCGCGTCCGTGGGAGGCGCCTGGTCGGGGGCGTCGGAGAGGTAGGGCGGGCCGAGGCGGTGCCATCCCGTGGGGGACCAGTAGTGGACCGGAACGACCAGGGCTGTGCCGCTCGCGGGGAGGGAGATGCGGAGGGTGCCGTCGTCGGGGGCGGCGAGGTCGTGCTCACGTACCCAGCAGCGCAGCAGGTTCTCGATGGCGGCGGCCTGGGCCGCGGTGTGGGGATCGGGGTGTTCCAGCAGGTCGGTGGTGGCGCCGCGCAGCCGTTCGGACTCCTGGGACCCTGTCTTCTGCCTGGGGACCGATTCGGCCCCCGACCCGAGCGGGGCCTGTGTGCCGCGCCCTCCTCGCTCGTGGGTGTAGGGGTGGCCGTCGGGTGCGGGGATGGCGTTCAAGAGGCTTCCTCGGGGGTGGTTCAGGTTCGTGCGGTGACGAACCGGGGCTGTTCCGGCGTGCGTTGGACCCGTGCGATTCCTGGTTGACGCGGGTGCGAGTGCGGGTGTCGTCCGGTTTGCAGGGGTGCGGGGTTGGATTCGGGGGTGCGGGGCGAAGGAGGCAGTTCCGGTGGTGCCTCGCGGGTGGCGCCGGAGGACGACGTCTCCGGGGCCCCACTGCCGAGCCGTCCAGTGGACCGGCTGCTATCCGGATCGCTCGCCCCGTTGGGTGTGCTCGGTGCCCTGGGCGTGCCCGACCATTTGGGTGCGCCCGGTCGCTGTCCGCCGGGTGGCCTCGGCCGCCGAGCCGGTGTGCGCCTTGGCGACCTCCGACACCGCGTCCGCCAGCCGGTTGAGCACCGCGCTCGCCTGTTCGTCGGTGATCGTGAGCGGTGGAAGCAGACGCACCACACTGGAGTTCCGTCCGCCGAGTTCCACGATCAGCCCGCGGCGCAGGCACTCCCTCTGGACGGCGGCCGCCAGTTCGGGAGCCGCGGGAGGCGGTCCGCCGGGGGACGACGGCGGCTTCTCGGGGTCCACGAGTTCGACGCCGATCATCAGCCCACGGCCGCGCACGTCGCCGACGCAGCCGAAGTCGTCGGCAAGGCTCTGGAGTTGGGCGATCATGCGGGTGCCCAGAGCCGCGGCCCGCTCGGCGAGGCCGTTCTCGCGGACGTACGCGAGCGTCGCGGCGCCGGCGGCCATGGCGAGCTGGTTGCCGCGGAACGTGCCCGCGTGGGCGCCCGGTTCCCACACGTCGAGGTCCTCGCGGAAGACGACGACCGCCAGCGGCAGGCTGCCGCCGATGGCCTTGGAGAGGACCATCACGTCGGGTGTGATGCCGCTGTGCTCCACCGCCCAGAAGGCGCCGGTCCGCCCGACTCCCGTCTGGATCTCGTCGGCGATCAGCGGGATGGAGCGCGCCGAGGTGATCTCCCGCATCCGCCGCATCCAGTCGTCGCGGGCCGGAATCACTCCGCCCTCACCCTGCACAGGTTCCAGGATCATCCCGGCGGGGTTCGGCACGCCGGACTTGGTGTCGTCGAGGATGGACTCGGTCCAGCGCGAGGCGAGTTCGGCACCCGGCTCGCCGCCGACGCCGAACGGACAGCGGTAGTCCTGCGGATAGGGCAGGCGCGCGACACGTACGTCGGACGCGCCCCCGGATGCCGCGAGCGCCCCCGCGGTCATCCCGTGGTACGCGCCGGCGAAGGCGAGAATCCCGCTGCGCCCGGTCGCGGCGCGCACGAGTTTCAGGGCGGCCTCCACGGCGTCCGTACCGGCGGGCCCGCAGAACTGCACACGCGCGTGGTCGGCGAGACCGGGCGGCAGCGTGCGGAACAGCTCGGTGGTGAAGGCGTCCTTGACAGGCGTGGCCAGGTCGAGGACCTGCAACGGCGCCCCGGAGTCGAGGACCTTCCTGATGGCTTCCAGTACGACCGGGTGGTTGTGGCCGAGGGCCAGCGTCCCGGCGCCCGAGAGGCAGTCGAGGTAGCGGTTCCCGTCGGCACCCTCGATCGTCAGGCCTCGCGCGCGGACGGGGACGATCGGCAGGGCGCGTGCATAGGTGCGCGCCGCGGATTCACGCGCCGCCTGGCGCCGCAGGATCCCCTCGTGCGCCGTGCGCGCCCCGACGTTCTCCTGTGTCGCGCGCGCCCCCGCGGCCTCGGGCATCGCGGGCGCCGTCTCGGGCGCAGACTCGGTCACAGCCACGTCTGTCGGTCCTCCCGCTGTCCAGAAGAGGCGAGTTGCTCGGCCGCCCGGTGGGAGGCGACAGGGGAATGAACGCAGCCGGAACGTCCCCCGTACGTACCAACGACGAGGACCGCGAGGGGCAACGGTGGGGCGAAGATCCTTGCCGTGACGGAACCGTTGCGGTTCCGTCGGAAGTCCCCCACAGCAACGGCATAGTCTGTGGTGCCGTTCAGCGAATCCCCGCTGATCAGCACCCACGGTCCACGTCGGACACATCCGGGTCACCGGATCCGTACGAAGTCCCATGTGGCAGCACAGAGTTGTTCGTTCACCTCCAGGGGGAGTCACACCATGCGACCCATACGCCCGCTCTTCGCCGCCCGTCGAGGGAGGAGCTCGCGCCGCAGAACCTCCCCCATACTGGCCGCGGTCGGACTGGCCACCGCCCTGGCGCTGACCGCCACCGCCTGCGGTTCGGAGGAGGACACCGACGCGGGCGCTCAGGCGTCGGCGTCCGCGGCGGGTGACGGCAAGATCAAGATCCCGGACAACATCAAGGACAGGCTCAAAGAGCACGGGATCGACATCGACCAGTGGAAGGGCGGCGCCTGGAAGAACTGGGACAAGGACGACTGGCTGCGCGAGGCCGGGGACTACATCAACCCGATCATCAAGGATCTGTGGGACCCGGACCGTATGCGCGAGGCCGAGGATCCGGACCAGGGCAAGGGCGTCGACGAGAACGACCTCTCGGGTGACCAGGGCGTGACCGACCCGGAGCCCGCGCCCGTGGAGGCGAAGGCCGTCCCGGCGGCGTACCACGAGAACGCGCCCGAGGCGGGCAAGGTGTTCTTCGACTCCCCCGAGGGCACGATGGTCTGCTCGGCGACCGTGGTCGAGGACCCGGCCCACCCGGGCAAGTCCAACCTCGTGTGGACCGCGGGCCACTGTGTGCACGCCGGCAAGAAGGGCGGCTGGTACCGCAACATCGCCTTCGTGCCCTCGTACAACAACGACGCCATGTCGGCGGCGGAGCTCGCGACCGCCACCAAGGAAGAGGTCGCTCCGTACGGTCTGTGGTGGGGTGACTGGGCGCAGACCTCGGACCAGTGGATCGAGCAGGGTGGCGCGACGGGCGGCGACGGCGCCTCGTACGACTTCGCGGTCATTCATGTCACGCCGGAGAAGGGCAGCGGGGGCAAGTCCCTTGAGGAGACCGTCGGTTCGGCGCTCCCGGTGGACTTCAACGCTCCGGCCGTGTCGGAGGTCGGGGACATCACCGCGACCGGCTACCCGGCGGCGAAGCCGTTCGACGGGGAGACCATGTTCCAGTGCGCGGACAAGCCGGGCCGGCTCTCGATCGCCGAGTCCGAGCCGACGATGTACCGCATCGGCTGCACCATGACCGGCGGTTCGTCGGGCGGCGGCTGGGTCGCGGCGGGTTCGGACGGCAAGCCCTCGTTGGTGTCCAACACCTCGATCGGCCCGGTGACCGCGGGCTGGCTCGCGGGCCCGCACCTGGGCACGGAGGCCAAGGGGATCTACGACGCGGTGAGCAAGAAGTTCGCGGCGCAGCAGTAGCAGCGCGGCAGTAGCGACGCGGCAACAGCGGCGTAGCCGTAGCAGCACAGCAGTAGCGGCACGAGGACGGACGGCGGCAGGGTGGGGCCTCACGGAAACCTTCACCGCCCGGCCGCCGTTCGTCCTCGACTCCCCGGGCATAGTGGGGTGTCGCGGTGACACGGGCTCCGCGGAGAGCCCTTTTCGCGCTCTTCGCGCCTGACCCGCAGACGAAAGCTGCACGTTCTATCGGGGGTAACAACACGATGCGTTCCACACGTCCGTCCTTCTCGGGGATGCGCGGGCGGCGCCGCGTCCTCGTCGCCGCCGGGCTGGCGGCGACTCTGACTCTCACCGCCACCGCCTGCGAGTCGGGCGACGACAACGCCGCCGACAAGCCGGTCGCCGGCGGCTCCGGGGCCTCCGGCGGCGACAAGATCGAGATTCCGGCCGACATCGCCGACAGGCTCAAGGAACACGGCATCGATGTCGACGACTGGAAGGACGGCGAATGGAAGAACTGGGACAAGGACAAGTGGCTCACTGAGGCCGAGGACTTCGTCAACCCGGTGATCGAGGGCCTCTGGAAGCCCGAGCGGATGAAGTCCGCCAAGGACCCGGACAAGACGATCTCCGCGAAGGACGCCTCGGCCGACCAGGGCGTGAGCGACCCGGCGCCTGCACCGGTCACCGCGACGCGGGAAGAGACCCCGTACCACGACAACGCCGCCCCGGTCGGGAAGGTCTTCTTCGACTCCCCCGAGGGCTCGATGGTCTGCTCCGGCACGGTCGTCAAGGACCCGCGCAACCCGGGGAAGTCCAACCTCGTGTGGACCGCCGGCCACTGTGTCCACGCGGGCGGTGGCGGCGGCTGGTACCGCAACATCGCCTTCGTGCCCGCCTACAACGACCTCGGCAAGTCCGAGGCCGAGCTGGCCAACGCGACACAGCAGGAGATCTCCCCGTACGGCCAGTACTGGGCGGACTGGGCGTCTACCTCGAACGAGTGGATCAAGGGCGGCTCTGAGTCGGGCGGCGCGGGTGCCGCGTACGACTACGCGGTGCTGCACGTGAAGCCGGAGTCGGGCTCCAAGTCCCTTGAGGAGACCGTCGGTACGGCGCTGGACGTCGACTTCTCCACCCCCGCCGCGGCGGACGCGGGCACGATGGGCGCCTGGGGTTACCCGGCCGCGCCGCCGTACAACGGTC
The DNA here is from genome assembly GCF_055577685.1 of Streptomyces sp. NPDC033178. Lineage (NCBI taxonomy): Bacteria > Bacillati > Actinomycetota > Actinomycetes > Kitasatosporales > Streptomycetaceae > Streptomyces > Streptomyces sp. NPDC033178. The sequence continues at coordinate 59,532 of NZ_JBVIPT010000021.1, read as the reverse complement.
TGATCATGCACAAGTGCGTCGACCGGCCGGGCAGGCTCTCGCTCAGCCCGAGCCTGCCGACGATGTACCGCATCGGCTGCACCATGACCGGCGGGTCGTCGGGCGGCGGCTGGTTCCGGGTCGTCGACGGCAAGACCGTGCTCGTCTCGAACACCTCGATCGGCCCGGCCGACAACACCTGGCTCGCGGGACCGCAGCTGGGCCAGGGCGCCAAGACGCTCTTCGACAACATGAGCAAGGAGTACGGCGCCAAGTAGGCGCCGTAGGCACGTCGGCGCCACGCCCAGGGCATCCGCGCCACGGATACGGCGAAGGCCCGCCCCCTGCCAGAGGGGGCGGGCCTTCGCCGTATGCGATCGGATCAGACAGCCGGCACCGGAACGTACGCCGCCAGCTCCGCCGCCAGCTCCTCGTGCACCCGCACCTTGAGCAGGGTGCCCTCCGGAGTGTGCTCCTCGGAGATCACCTCGCCCTCGGAGTGGGCGCGCGCGACCAGTCGGCCGAGCGTGTACGGCACGAGCACCTCGATCTCGACCGAGGGGTGCGGCAGTTCCACGTCGATGAGCGCGAGCAGTTCGGCGATGCCCTGGCCCGTGCGGGCCGAGACGGCGATGGACCGCTTCTCGTTCCGCATGAGCCGCTGGAGCACCAGCGGGTCGGCCGCGTCCGCCTTGTTGATCACCACGATCTCGGACACCTTGGTGGCACCCACGTCGCGGACGACCTCGCGCACGGCTGCCAGCTGCTCCTCCGGCGCCGGGTGCGAACCGTCGACCACGTGCAGGATCAGGTCGGAGTCCCCGACCTCCTCCATCGTGGAGCGGAACGCCTCGACGAGGTGGTGCGGCAGGTGCCGGACGAAGCCGACGGTGTCCGCGAGTGTGTAGATCCGCCCGCTGGGCGTCTCGGCACGGCGCACGGTCGGGTCGAGGGTGGCGAACAGCTCGTTCTGCACCAGCACGCCCGCGCCCGTGAGGCGGTTGAGCAGCGAGGACTTGCCGGCGTTGGTGTAGCCGGCGATCGCCACCGAGGGCACCTTGTTGCGCCGGCGCTCCTGGCGCTTGATCTCGCGCCCGACCTTCATGTCCGCGATCTCCCGGCGCATCTTCGCCATCTTCTCGCGGATGCGGCGCCGGTCGGTCTCGATCTTGGTCTCACCGGGACCACGGGTGGCGAGGCCGCCGCCCTTGCCGCCGCCCATCTGACGGGACAGAGACTGACCCCAGCCTCGCAGCCTCGGCAGCATGTACTGCATCTGCGCGAGCGCGACCTGTGCCTTGCCCTCTCGGGACTTGGCGTGCTGGGCGAAGATGTCGAGGATCAGGGCCGTACGGTCGATGACCTTGACCTTGACGACGTCTTCGAGGTGGATCAGCTGGCCCGGCGAGAGCTCACCGTCACAGATGACGGTGTCCGCGCCGGTCTCCAGCACGATGTCCCGCAGCTCGTTGGCCTTGCCGGAGCCGATGTAGGTGGCCGCGTCGGGCTTGTCGCGGCGCTGGATGACGCCGTCGAGCACGAGCGCGCCCGCGGTTTCGGCGAGGGCGGCGAGCTCCGCGAGGGAGTTCTCCGAATCGGTCGCGGTCCCGGAGGTCCACACACCGACGAGCACCACGCGCTCCAGACGGAGCTGTCGGTACTCGACCTCGGTGACGTCCTCGAGCTCGGTGGAGAGGCCAGCGACGCGGCGCAGGGCCGCACGCTCGGAGCGGTCGAACTGGTCGCCGTCCCGGTCTCCGTCGACCTCGTGGCTCCAGGCGACGTCCTCTTCCATCAGGGCATCGGCCCGAAGACCGTCGGGGTAGTTCTGCGCGAAGCTCTGCGTGTCCTGGGAAGGGGAAGAAGAGGAGGTCATTGGGTCCTTACGTCGATGGGGATACCTGTGGGACGACGGACTTCCGTCCGACATTCACGACAACGTCCGGGGCCGCCGGGAGATTCCCGTCCGGATTCCGAAGGGCCGTGCCGCCGACCCGAAGTGGCGTCGACGTGAAGATGTTCGCACGGCACGGCCCGTCTCGTCATCGGGTTTTGCGGCTATCGCGTGGGCTTGGCGGGCTTCTCCACGGGCTTCTCGCTGCGCCAGTCGGGGTGGCCCGGCATGGGCGGGGTCTTCTCCCCGTAGAGCCATGCCTCGAAGAATCCGCTCAGATCACGGTCCGCGATGCCCGAGGCGAGGCGCGTGAAGTCCGCGGTGTCCGCGACCCCGTCGCGGTGGGTGCTCACCCAGGTCCGCTCCAGCTGCTCGAAGGAGCGGCGGCCGATCTCCTCGCGCAGCGCGTACAGGACCAGGGCGCTGCCGTCGTAGACGTTCGGGCGGAAGATGCTGAGCTTCTCGCCGGGCGCGGCCCCCTTGGGCGCGGCGGGCGGGCCTCCCGTGGCGCGCCAGGTGTCGGAGGCCCGATAGGCGGCACGCATCCGCGCCTCCATGGGCTTGTCGGCCTTCTCCTCGGCGTAGAGGGCCTCGTACCAGGTGGCGTGGCCCTCGTTGAGCCACAGGTCTGACCAGGTGCGCGGGGAGACGCTGTCGCCGAACCACTGGTGCGCCAGTTCGTGCACCATGATCGCCTCGACGTACCACTTCGGGTACTCGGGCCGCGTGAAGAGCTCCTTCTCGAAGAGGGAGAGCGTCTGTGTCTCCAGTTCGAACCCGGTGCGGGCCTCGGCGATCAGCAGCCCGTAGGTCTCGAAGGGGTAGTCGCCGACCTTCTCCTGCATCCAGGCGATCTGGTCGGGTGTCTTCCTGAGCCACGGTTCCAGCAGCTCGCGGTCCTTGGTGGGTACGACGTCGCGCACGGGAAGGCCGTCCGGCCCGCTCCGGTGCAGCACGGAGGAGCGGCCGATGGAGATCTGGGCCAGCTCGGTGGCCATGGGGTGCTCGGTCCGGTACGTCCAGGTGGTCGCCGCGGCGCGCCGGTTCACGTCCAGGGGCAGCCCGTTGGCGACAGCCGTGTAGCCGTTGGGCGCGGTGACCCGGAAGGTGAACAGGGCCTTGTCCGAGGGGTGGTCGTTGCTCGGGAAGACCCGGTGGCCGGCGTCGGCCTGGTTGGCCATCGCGAGGCCGTCCTCGGTCCGCACCCAGCCGCTGTCCTGGTCCTTGCTCGACACGGGGTTGCTGTCGTGGCGCACGGTGATCCGCATCCGGATGCCGGGCGGCAGCGGCTCCGCGGGTGTGACCACCAGGTCCTCCCCGGCACTCCGGAACTCCGCGGGCTCGCCGTTGACCTCGACGGATCGCACTGTTCCGAGCGAGTAGTCAAGATTGACCTGCTCCAGCCAGTCTGTCGGCCTGGCCACGATCGTGGTGACGGCCGGCAGCGGCTTGCTGTTGCTGCCGGGATAGGTGAAGGCGAGGTCGTACGCCGTGACGTCGTACCCGGGGTTGCCCAGGTGCGGGAAGAGCCGGTCGCCGATGCCGAGCGGGGCCGGAGCGGGGGCGCTCGCGGCGATGAGGCAGACGGAGGCGGCGGAGGCGAGGAACGCCGTGCGGAGCCGTCGGGGGACCTTCTGACGTGGCGTCCCGGTACGGGGGGTGGTCCTGGGGGTGCGCAGCATGGACCACGGCTATCAGCGACCGCCCGCCCCGCGGCGACGACTCGCGCCGAGCCCACCCGAACGGGCGCTTTCCGCCGAGTCGCTGTTCTACGGAGTCGTCGTCTGGTGCTGTGCGCGGCCCACGTCGAAGACACCCGGAACGTTGCGCATCGCGCGCATCAGCACGGGAAGGTGGGCGGCGTCGGGGAGTTGGAGCGTGTAGGTGTGACGTACTCGCTGCTGGCTGGGCGGTTCGACGGTCGCCGAGACGATGTCGACGCCCTCCAGGGCGATGGCCTCGGTGAGGTCGGCGAGCAGGTGGGGCCGGCCGAAGGACTCGACGAAGAGGGTGACGCGGCACTCCGAGGTGTCGCCCCAGCGCACCGAGACCTCCGTGCGCCCTAGGTCCTTCATGCGGGTCACGCCCGCGCACTCGACGCGGTGCACGGTCACCACTCCGCCGCGTACGGCGAAGCCGGTGATGTCGTCGGGCGGCACGGGCGTACAACAGCCCGCGAGGCGTACGGTCGCGCCGGGGTGGTCGACGACGACGTCCGCGGCGGCCGGGCGCGCGGCGGGCGCGTCCGCGGAGGGGCGGCGGGTCGTGGCGGGCGCCTCGGGCGGTGTCGCGGGTGAGGGGTGCGCGGCCAGCCAGCGGGTGATGGCGATCCGCGCCACGGGCGTGTGCGCGTGCTCCAGCCACTCCCTGGAGGGCTCGGAGGCCGCGTCCTGGCCCATGAGCAGTTGCACGGTGTCGCCGTCGCTCAGGACCGTACTGAGCCTCACCAGGCGGCCGTTGACGCGCGCGCCGATGCAGGCGTGCGCGTCCTCGCCGTACTGGGCGTACGCGGCGTCGACACAACTGGCGCCCGCGGGCAGCCCGAGTGTGCCGCCGTCGGGCCGGTAGACGGTGATCTCCCGGTCCTGGGCGAGGTCCTCGCGGAGCGTCGACCAGAACGTGTCGGGGTCCGGGGCCGCCTCCTGCCAGTCGAGGAGGCGGGAGAGCCATCCGGGACGGGTCGGGTCGGCGCGCTCGCCGTCCACCGCGTCGCCGACGCGCGTGCCGTCGCCGTCCGTCTGCTCCTCCGAAGGAGGAGCGTAGGGATTGCCGAGCGCGATGACGCCGGCCTCGGCGACCTTGTGCATCTGGTGCGTACGGATGAGGACTTCGGCGACCTGGCCGTCGGTGCGGGCGACCGCGGTGTGCAGCGACTGGTACAGGTTGAACTTGGGGACGGCGATGAAGTCCTTGAACTCCGAGACCACGGGCGTGAGACAGGTGTGCAGTTCGCCGAGGACCCCGTAGCAGTCGGCGTCCTCGTTCACGAGCACCAGGAGGCGTCCGAAGTCGGAGCCGCGCAGCTCGCCGCGCTTGCGCGAGACACGGTGCACGGACACGAAGTGCCGTGGCCGGATGAGGACTTCGGCCTGCAGACCGGCCTCGCGCAGGACCACCCGCACCTCTTCGGCGATCTCGTCGAGCGGATCGTCGGCGCGCGAGGCGTTGTTGACGATGAGTTCGCGGGTGTGGGCGTACTCCTCGGGGTGCAGAATCGCGAAGACGAGGTCCTCCAGCTCGGTCTTCAGGGCCTGCACACCCAGGCGTTCGGCGAGCGGGATCAGCACGTCCCTCGTCACCTTGGCGATGCGTGCCTGTTTCTCGGGGCGCATCACGCCGAGGGTGCGCATGTTGTGCAGCCGGTCGGCGAGCTTGATCGACATCACGCGTACGTCGCTGCCGGTGGCGACGAGCATCTTGCGGAACGTCTCGGGCTCGGCGGCCGCCCCGTAGTCGACCTTCTCCAGCTTCGTCACGCCGTCGACGAGATAGCGGACCTCCTCGCCGAACTCCTCACGCACCTGATCGAGTGTCACTTCCGTGTCCTCGACGGTGTCGTGGAGCAGAGACGCCGTCAAAGTCGTGGTCTCCGCGCCGAGTTCGGCGAGGATCAGCGTCACGGCGAGCGGGTGCGTGATGTACGGCTCGCCGCTCTTGCGCATCTGGCCGCGGTGCGAGGACTCGGCGAGGACGTACGCGCGGCGCAGCGGGTCCAGGTCGGCGTCGGGATGGTGGGCGCGATGGGCCTCGACCACGTGGCCGATCGCGTCGGGCAGCCGGCCGCGGACTGTGGGCCCCAGGAGAGCGGCCCGGCCGAGGCGTCGCAGGTCGATCCGGGGGCGGCTTCTCCTGCGCTGTGCCCCGGGCGTCATGGGGCCGGGCGTCGCGGGGTTCGTGGCCTCCGCACTCATGGGCACCTCCGGCTGCGTGGACCGGCGGACGGGGTGCCCCATGGCGTACTGCGCGGCTCTGGGGATGGCGTCGTTCCCCCGTCCGGGCCGGTGCTTGATGCTACCGAGCCCACCACGCCCGGCTGACCGCCTCTCGCCGAGCGTGAAACGGATCACCCATTCGAGCGAAGGTTCAGGGGGTCGCGGTTTCGAGCCATCCGGCGTCGATCTCACCCTCTGCGACGATCACCGCGGGCCCGGTCATCTCGATCTCGCCGTCGGGCCGCTCGGTGATCACCAGACGCCCGCCGGGCACATCGACCGTGTACGTCGCCGGTGCGCCGGTCACCGCGGGGTCGGCGCCGTCCCTGCGTGCCGTCGCCACGGCCACGGCGCACGCGCCCGTGCCGCACGAGCGGGTCTCGCCGGAGCCGCGCTCGTGGACACGCAGAGCGACGTGACGAAGACCACGGTCGACGACGAACTCGACGTTCACGCCGTCCGGGTACGCGGAGGCGGGGCTGAACGGCGGCGCCGTGTACAGATCTCCGGCGTGGTCGAGGTCCTCCACGAAGGCGACCGCGTGGGGGTTGCCCATGTTGACGTTGCGCGCGGGCCAGCTGCGGTCGCCGACGCTCACGGTGACGTCCCCTTCGGGGAGGAGCGCCTTGCCCATGCCGACGGTGATGTCGCCCTCCTTGGCGATGTGCACCGTCTTGACGCCTCCGCGCGTGGCGACGGCGATGTCACCTTCGGCCACATGTCCGGCGCGCTGGAGGTAGTGGGCGAACACACGAACTCCGTTGCCGCACATCTCCGCGATCGAGCCGTCGCCGTTGCGGTAGTCCATGAACCATTCCGCTTCGGCCGCCATCGCCTGTGCCTCGGGGTGCGCCGCGGACCGCACGACGTGCAGCAGACCGTCCCCGCCAATGCCCGCGCGGCGGTCGCACAGGGCGGCGACGGCGGCCGGGGGCAGGTCGATGACGTTCTCGGGGTCGGGGATGATCACGAAGTCGTTCTCGGTCCCGTGCCCCTTGAGGAAGGCGATCCGCGTGCTCATTCCTCGATCGTAAGGGGTCGGTACGACAACCCGGCCGTGTGGTCCGGCAGCCGGACCACGGCGGACCTCACAGGCAACCGGACCTCACCGACAGAGGCCTCAGGGGCGGAACCTGTCAGGCAGCAGGACCGCGCACGCCGGGCAGGCCGCCCAGAAGGCTCAGCGCAGCCGCGCCACGCGCCCCACAGCAAGCACCACGACCGCGGCGACGACGACCGCGTACGCGATCACGACCCGCCAGTCCGGGCGGCGGCCGGAGCCGCGCTGCGGGAGGCCTGGCCACGTGTAACCCACGCGGCGGGCGGCCATCATGCCCCAGCCGGCGGCACAGGAGCAGATCAGCAGGCCGAGCATGGCGATCATGGCCCCGCTGTCGCCGAAGTCGAAGGCGAGCGGGAAGGCGAACATCAGGGAGCCGAGTGCGGCGAGGCTCACGATGGGTGCGAGCTGCCAGATGCGCATGCGCCGCTGTGGCCGCAGCTCGACCTCGACCTCGGGCCCCGGGAACATCTCGTCGGGCTCGGGACCGTCGGCGGTGACCCCGCCGGTGATCTCGTCGGGCCCGTCCGGGCTCAGTCGGTCCTCATCGGGGTCCTGCTGCTCCTGTGCGGTGTCGTGCGCCCCGCCGGTGGCGGTGCCTTGTTCCGCGCCTTGTGCGGTGTCGCGAGGGCCGGCCTCCATCGCCACGCGCCCTCCCAACTCGGACTCCACTTGGTCGATCGAAGCTCGATGATGGCACGGCCTCGGAGACCGGGATGACGGCCGGAGCGTCCCGATGCCAGGACGTGATCAGGCTGTGACCGGTCGTTCGACCAATGCCAGCGCGAGCTGCGGAAGTTCTGTGAGATCCGCCGCAGCCCCACTCAGCCAATGCACCCGTGGATCGCGTCTGAACCAGGAATCCTGACGGCGCGCGAAGCGCTTGGTGGCCCGTACGGTCTCGGCACGCGCCTCGTCCTCCGTGCACTCCCCCGAGAGCGCCGCGAGCACCTGCTGGTAGCCGAGGGCGCGCGACGCCGTACGCCCCTCGCGCAACCCTTGCGCCTCCAGTGCGCGCACTTCCTCGACGAGGCCGGCCTCCCACATGCGGTCCACCCGCAGGGCGATGCGGTCGTCGAGCTCGGGGCGCGCCACGTCGACGCCGATCTGCACGGTGTCGTAGACGGAGTCGTGGCCGGGGAGGTTGGCGGTGAACGGCTTGCCGGTGATCTCGATGACCTCCAGGGCCCGGACGATCCGGCGGCCGTTGCTGGGCAGGATCGCGTGGGCGGCCTCGGGGTCGGCGACGGCGAGCCGGGCATGCAGGGCACCGGAGCCACGCAGGGTGAGCTCCTCCTCCAGGCGGGCCCGTACTTCCGGGTCGGTGCCGGGGAACTCCAGGTTGTCGACGGCTCCCCGGACGTACAGCCCGGAGCCGCCGACGAGGATCGGCCAGCGTCCCTCGGTCAGGAGTGCGTCGATGCGGTCGCGCGCGAGGCGCTGGTACTCGGCGACGCTCGCCGTGACCGTCACGTCCCAGATGTCCAGGAGGTGGTGCGGGATGCCGCCCCGTTCCTCGGGCGTCAGCTTGGCGGTACCGACGTCCATCCCCCGGTAGAGCTGCATCGAGTCGGCGTTGACGACCTCGCCGCCCAGGCGTTGGGCCAGATGGACGCCGAGATCGGACTTTCCCGCCGCGGTGGGACCGACGACGGCGATGACCCGCGGGGCGGGGGCAGGACTACTCACCGCAACAGTCTCGCAAACCTCGGGGCCTCTTCTCGAACGAGCTACGTGACGGCGCGGGGCCGGGGTCGTTGCCTGTTGCGAGGTTCCAGCCGCCGGTCGTGAGGGCCGGTGACCCGGGCGACGCAATGGGACGCACCGGGCAGCGCGGAATTTCGCCCACATGAGTAGAGTATGGAGATGATATGGGCGTTTTTGCACGGCTTCTTCGTAAAGATGGGCCTAAGTCCAAGGGTTCGGAGGAGGCGTCGACCGCTGAGGCCGAGGCCGACACGGTGACGGCCGAGTCCGGGGCGGATGCGGAGGACGCGGCGAAGGGGTCGGCGAAGGCCGAGACCGAGGCCGAGTCCGGAGCGGCGACGGAGTCGGCGGAGTCCGAGGACTCCGCGGCGGAGGGCGTCGAGATCCCCAAGCAGCAGTCCGCCGAGGAGGCGGCCGACAGCGAGGCCGGCGAGGGCGCCCGCAAGTAACTGTCCCGCGAGGGAAGGTGAACCATGGGTCTCCTGGACAACCTGAAGGCCAGGCTCGCGCCTGCCAAGGAGAAGGTCTCCGACCTCGCGCAGCAGCACGGGGGAAAGATCGACAAGATCGAGCAGGGTCTCGACAAGGCCGCGAAGCTGGCCGATGAGAAGACCAAGGGCAAGTACAGCGACAAGATCCAGACGGGCACGGGCAAGGCCAAGGGCGCCCTGGACCGACTCGCGCACAAGGAGGGTGACGGTACGGACGGCGGCGCGACGCCCCCGTCTCCCCCGGCATCACCGCCCTCGGCATCCTGAGCGACACCACATCGGCGGACGGCCTCGGAGCACGTTGAGCTCCGGGCCGTCCGCCGTGTTGGCGGCATCCTGGCGCCCCGCGGTCCCGCCGCCCCGTGCCTGTCACCCCCGCCGCCCCCCTACCTGCCGCCCCGCGTCTGTCGGCTTCGCCCCTGCCCGAGTCCCGGCAGGGGCACAGAAGGCACTGAAGGCACAGATGGCATCCCGACGGTGCCGCGCACCCGACACGCGCCGGCACCACGACCAGCACAGGGCCAGGGCGAGCGCGGTCACTACAACCGCCCCAGGTGCTACGACCGTCTCGGACGCTACGACCGACCACCCCGGGCGCGCAGACCGGCCGGCTCCGGTCCTACGCCAAGCCGGGTCCTACGCCAAGCCGGGTCCTACGCCAAGCCGGGTCCTACGCCAAGCCGGGTCCTACGCCAAGCCGGGTCCTACGCCAGGCAGGGGGCCTACGCCAGGCCCAAGCCCCACACCCGGCCCAGTCACTACGACCAGGCCGCCACCACGTATCCCACGCCGTAAGGCGCGTCCTCGTACAGGAGCGACCCCGCGAGCCCCGCCCCCTCGGCCGCGCCCGCGAGCACCTGCCAGGGCGCGCGGCCGGAGGCTTTCAGCTCGTACGCCAGCTCCGCGTCCAGCGTCTTGAGCGCGGCCACGTCGGCCGTTCCGAGCGCATGCGCCACCTCCGCGTCGAAGCCTGCCGCCCGGTCGTCCAGATACCCGGGTGCCTTGAGCGTGCGGCATGCGCTGGCGTCGCCCATCACCAGCAACGCCACTCTCTCGGCCCGCGCGGCGATTTCCCTTCCGCTTTGGATACACCGCTCGGCCGCGAGAGGTTCCCCCACGCCGAGACCTTCGACGGGGGCGTCCGACCAGTCCGTACGACCGAGCAGCCAGGCAGCGACCGCGAGCGACGGCGGCAGGGGCCGATCGGCGCCCTCGACGGGTCCGGATCCGGCCGGGCCCTCTGGCGTCCGGGCCCTGTTCTGGCCCAGGCGATCTCCATTCCGGCCCAGCCGATCCTCGTTCCGCCCCAGCCTGACGTCGAGATCCACGCCGAAGCCGTGGAACGTGCCCCGCGCGCCCTCCGGGTGGGGTCCACGGCCGCTCTGCGCGGCGGGACCCACGACCACCAGCCGGTCGGGCCGCGCGGCGGCCAGTACCCCCAGCGCGTCCGCGCAGGCGGCACGCGCGGCGTCCAGTTCGGGTGCGGCGCCCGCGGCGACGTCGGGCACGAGGAGGGGCGGGCAGGGGCAGACGGCAGCGGCGACAAGCATGATCGGCAGCGTAGCCCCGTGCGACGGCCGGACGGCACTCCTCGGCGGCCGGGTGTCACTTCCCCGTCCGTGTTGCGGCAGACCCTCAGTCGCAGCCGCACCCGCTGCCCGTGGCGACCGGCAGCGGCTCAGGCGCCCCGATCTTCGGCAGCCCCAGCATGACGCCCACCGGCTTGGCGGCCTCGGTGGCGTTGCGCTTGTCCCAGGCGTCCCCCGCGCGCGTGCGGCGCACGTCGAGGACGGCGCCCTCGGCGAGCAGGTGGTGCGGAGCGGCGTACGTGATCTCGACGGTGACGACGTCGCCGGGGCGGACCTCGGTGTCGGGCTTGGTGAAGTGCACCAGGCGGTTGTCGGCGGCGCGGCCGGAGAGGCGGTGGGTGGCGCCGTCCTTGCGGCCCTCGCCCTCGGCGACCATCAGCTCCAGCGTGCGGCCGACCTGCTTCTTGTTCTCGTCCCAGGAGATCTCCTCCTGGAGGGCGACGAGACGCTCGTAGCGCGCCTGCACGACCTCCTTGGGGATCTGCCCCTCCATGGTGGCCGCCGGGGTGCCGGGGCGCTTGGAGTACTGGAACGTGAACGCTTGCGCGAAGCGGGCCTCGCGGACCGCGTGCAGGGTCTGCTCGAAGTCCTCCTCGGTCTCGCCGGGGAAGCCCACGATGATGTCGGTGGTGATCGCGGCGTGCGGGATCGCGGCGCGGACCTTGTCGATGATCCCGAGGTAGCGCTCCTGCCGGTACGAGCGGCGCATCGCCTTCAGGACGGTGTCCGAACCGGACTGCATCGGCATGTGCAGCTGCGGCATGACGTTCGGTGTCTCGGCCATCGCGGCGATGACGTCGTCCGTGAAGTCGCGCGGGTGCGGCGAGGTGAAGCGGACGCGTTCCAGGCCCTCGATCTTCCCGCAGGCCCGCAGGAGCTTGCTGAAGGCCTCACGGTCGCCGATGTCGGAGCCGTAAGCGTTTACGTTCTGCCCGAGCAGCGTGATCTCGGAGACGCCCTCGCCGACCAGGGCCTCGATCTCGGCGAGGATGTCGCCGGTCCTGCGGTCCTTCTCCTTGCCGCGCAGCGCCGGGACGATGCAGAAGGTGCACGTGTTGTTGCAGCCGACGGAGATGGAGACCCAGGCCGCGTACGCGCTCTCGCGGCGGGTCGGCAGCGTCGAGGGGAACGCTTCGAGCGACTCGGCGATCTCGACCTGTGCCTCTTCCTGTACGCGGGCGCGCTCCAGGAGGACGGGCAGCTTGCCGATGTTGTGCGTACCGAAGACGACGTCCACCCAGGGCGCCTTCTTCACGATGGTGTCGCGGTCCTTCTGGGCGAGGCAGCCGCCGACGGCGATCTGCATGCCGGGCCGCTTCGTCTTCATCGGCGCGAGCCTGCCGAGGTTCCCGTAGAGACGGTTGTCGGCGTTCTCCCGCACCGCGCAGGTGTTGAAGACGACGACGTCGGCGTCACCGTCGGAGCCGTCGGGCGCGCGTACGTACCCGGCGTCCTCGAGCAGTCCGGAGAGCCGTTCCGAGTCGTGGACGTTCATCTGACATCCGTAAGTGCGTACTTCATACGTTCTCGTCAGGTCCACTGCACGGCTCCGGTCGCTGCTGCTCATGCGACAAGGGTAGGCGGTGCCCGGAGTACGTCCGGCCCTGGCGCCTGTCGTGCGGGGGCGTGCGGGCCGCGGCGCCCGCCTCCGGGGGCCCGGCCCTGGTCATCGTGGGCGGTGTGCTGGCAGGATCGCGCCCATGTTCCAGGCATTTTCCCGTATTGGCAGACGCCGGGCCCTGCAGGGTTCGGCCGCCGCCTTCGTGGCCTTCGGGCTGCTCCTGTGGTGGCTGCTGCCCCTGGGCAAGAGCTCACCGGGCGGGACGGTGTCCTTCAGTACGGGGTCGGCGTCCGGCGTGTACCAGCTGTACGGGACGCTGCTGCAGGAGGCGCTCGCGAAGGACATGCCTCGTCTGAAGGTGGAGCTCGAAGGAAGCGTGGGCTCGCAGCAGAACGTGCAGCGGGTCGCCACCGGGCAGGCCGATTTCACCATCGCGGCCGCCGACGCGGTGGCGAAGTACCAGCGGGAGGGCGGCCGGGGCGCGGAACTGCTCCGCGGCTGTGCCCGGCTGTACGACGACTACGTGCACGTGATCGTCCCCCAGAGCTCCCCCGTCGAGACCATCGCGGAGCTGAAGGGCAAGCGGGTCGCGGTGGGGCCGCGCGGCTCCGGGGTGCGGCTGATCGCCGAGCATGTGCTGGAAGCGGCCGGCCTCGACCTGGACAAGGACATCCAGCCGGTGTCCGTAGGCATAGGAGAAATGCCGGAGCTGCTCGAATCGAAGAAGATCGACGCCTTCTTCTGGTCCGGCGGGCTCCCGACGAAAGCAGTGAGCGACCTCTCGAACAGATCCGACATCAGGCTGCTCCAGATCACCCCCGACCTCGTGGAGGAACTGCACAAGCAAGGGCAGGAAGCCGAGTACTACCGGTCCGCCGTCATGCCGGCCGATGCCTATCCCCGTGCCCAGTCCGGAGAATCCGTGCAGACGGTGGCGGTGGCGAACCTGCTGGTCACCCGGGCGGGAACGGACACGGAGCTGACCGAGGGGATGACCCGCACGGTGATCCACAGTCGCGACCGCATCGGCGAGGAGGTGCACGCGGCACAGCGTGTGGACCTGCGGACCGCCATCTACACCGATCCGCTGGACCTGGACGAGGGTGCGAGCCGCTACTACCGCTCGGTCAAGCCGTAGCGGTTCGTACGGCGGCAGGCCGGGGCGACGGCACAGGCACGGCACGGGCGCCGCTCGCGGGGCGGTTTCAGGCTCCCGGCACCGTCCGCGGCACGCTCACCGTCACCTTCAGGCCGTGCGGCTCGTGGTGCTCGTACGCGATGGCGCCGCCGCCCGCCGAGAGCAGGGCCCGGGAGATGGACAGGCCGAGGCCCGAGCCCTTGATGTTCTGGTGGCCGGGGCTGCGCCAGAAGCGGTCGCCGACGCGGGTGAGTTCCTCGTCTGTGAGGCCGGGACCGAGGTCGGTGACGACGATGGTCGAGACCTCGCCGTTGGACGCCACCTCGACCTCGACGGACTCTCCTTCGGGGGTGAACTTCAGTGCGTTGTCGATCACCGCGTCCAGGGCGCTGGACAGGGCGACGGGGTCGGCCCAGGCGGTCGTGGCGGGGCAGGTCCCGACGAGTCGTACGCCCTTGTCGTCGGCGACCGGCGACCAGGACGCCACGCGCTCGGCGGTCAGCTCGCCGATGTCGGTGAGCCGCAGGTCCGCCTCGGCGTGCTCGGCGAGGGCGAGGTCCAGGAGATCGTCCAGGACCTGCGCGAGGCGCTTGCCCTCGGTGCGGACGGAGGCGATCTCCTCGTTGCCCTCGGGGAGTTCCAGGGCGAGCAGTTCGATGCGCAGCAGCAGGGCGGACAGGGGGTTGCGCAGCTGGTGCGAGGCGTCGGCGACGAAGGCGCGCTGCTGTTCCAGCACGTCCTCGACGTTGTCGGCCATCTCGTTGAACGACCGGGCCAGGCGTCTGAGTTCCGGCGGCCCGCCCGCGGCCGCGACGCGGGACTTCAGGCGGCCGGTCGCGATGTCGTGGGTGGTGGCGTCGAGGACGCGTACGGGCCGCAGCACCCAGCCGGTCAGGCGCAGCGCGGCGCTGAGCGCGAGGAGCATCGCGGCGATCTCGCCGACGCCGATGACCAGCCAGCCGCGCAGGATCTTCGAGCGCATCTGCCCGGTGGGCGAGTCGGTGACCACGACGGCGATGACGTCACCGTCCCGGATGACGGGGGACGCCACGACGAGACGGTCCCGTTGCCACGGCCAGACCTGTGCGGGGTCGTGGCTGCGGCGGCTCTGGAAGGCCTCGTCGAAGGCGTCACGGGCCTCGCCCTTCACGGGGATGTACCAGTCCACGGGCGCCTTGGCCATGATGGTGTCGCGGTAGAACACGCCGACCTTGATGCCGTACAGCCCGTTGTACTTGATGAGTTCCCTGCCGAGCGTGTTGAGGCGCTCGTCCGAGGACTCGACCCGTGAGCCCTTGGGCGGGTCGGTGACGAACTGTGCGAGGGACGCGAAGCGGGCCGTGTCGTCGATCCGGTCGACGACCACCTTCTGCTGCTGGGCGGCCGCCAGGCTGACGGCGAGGGGGACGCCGAGGGCGAGCAGTACCGCCGCCATCAGGACGATGAGCAGCGGGAGGAGACGTGCGCGCACCTGGCCCCGCTACGCGGCGGGCGCGACGAGCCGGTACCCGACGCCGCGCACGGTCTCGATCAGGGCCGGCATGCGCAGCTTGGAGCGCAGGGACGCGACGTGCACCTCCAGGGTGCGGCCTGTCCCCTCCCAGCTGGTGCGCCAGACCTCGCTGATGATCTGTTCCCGCCGGAACACGACGCCGGGACGCTGGGCGAGGAGGGCGAGAAGGTCGAACTCCTTGCGGGTCAGTTGGACAACCGAACCGTCCACGCTGACCTGACGGGTGGGCAGTTCGATCCGTACGGACCCGAGGTGCAGCGCGGTCTCACCGGGGGCCGCGGCCTCGTCGGCGACGGTGCGCCGGCTGACGGCGTGGATACGGGCGAGGAGCTCCCCGGTGTCGTACGGCTTCACCACGTAGTCGTCGGCGCCGAGGTTGAGGCCGTGGATCCGGGAGCGCACGTCGGCGCGCGCGGTGACCATGATCACGGGGATGCTGGTGCGCTTGCGGATCTTGCCGCAGACCTCGTAGCCGTCCTGGTCGGGCAGGCCGAGGTCGAGGAGCACCACTCCGAAGCCGGCGCCTTCGGGGACGAGCGCCTGGAGGGCCTCCTCGCCGCTGCGCGCGTGGGTGACGTCGAAGCCGTGACGTGCGAGGACCGCGGACAGAGCGGCGGCCACGTGATTGTCGTCCTCGACGAGGAGCAGTCTCATCCCGGCCCCCTTCGGTTCATCGGTCGTACGTTTTCGGTGGATAGACGTGGGCACGCGCGCGTGCCCCCTGGAAGTCAGTCCGATGACGCTGACGGCGTCAAGTGTGTTCGGGGCGCGGCCGAGTTCCGTTACGCAGCCGGTACGTGCCCGCCGCGGCCTTCACGAAGAGTGTCCGGTTGCTACCAGATCGTTATGCTCAATTTCCCCTCAGATGTAATGACGCTGGTCGTGCGGCATCACTACTGTCCTCCGCAACCGAGGAGGACGGAGCAAGAGGCCGATGACCGAAGTATCGGTGACCAAGGACGCCGTACCCGCGGCCGACGATCTGGTCGTACTGAAGAACGTCAACAAGCACTTCGGTGCGTTGCACGTGCTGCAGGACATCGACCTGACGATCGCGCGTGGTGAGGTCGTCGTGGTCATCGGGCCCTCCGGGTCCGGAAAGTCCACCCTGTGCCGCGCCATCAACCGCCTGGAGATGATCGACTCGGGAGACATCTCGATCGACGGCAAGCCGCTGCCCGAGGAGGGCAAGGAACTGGCCCGGCTGCGGGCCGATGTCGGCATGGTCTTCCAGTCCTTCAACCTCTTCGCGCACAAGACGGTGCTCGAGAACGTGATGCTGGGCCAGCTCAAGGTCCGTAAGGCGGACAAGAAGGCCGCGGAGGAGAAGGCCCGCGGGCTGCTCGACCGGGTGGGTGTCGCCACGCAGGCGGACAAGTACCCCGCGCAGCTCTCCGGTGGCCAGCAGCAGCGTGTCGCGATCGCGCGGGCGCTGGCGATGGACCCCAAGGTCATGCTCTTCGACGAGCCGACGTCGGCTCTCGACCCGGAGATGATCAACGAGGTCCTCGAAGTCATGCAGCAGCTTGCGCGTGACGGGATGACGATGGTTGTAGTCACACACGAGATGGGTTTCGCCCGTTCGGCCGCCAACCGCGTCGTCTTCATGGCGGACGGGCGCATCGTCGAAGAGGCTGTGCCGGACCAGTTCTTCAGCAACCCCCGCAGCGACCGGGCGAAGGACTTCCTGTCGAAGATCCTGCACCACTGACGGCCTGCGTCACCCGCCACCGACGGATCGCACATCTTCACCACTCAAAGGATGTTCACCATGAAGCTCCGCAAGGTCACCGCCGCCTCGGCCGCCGTCCTCGCACTCGCCCTCACGGCCACCGCGTGCGGTTCGGACGACAAGGACAGCGACAGCGCTGACACCGGCTCCGGCGGCAGCAAGAAGATCACCATCGGCATCAAGTTCGATCAGCCCGGTATCGGCCAGAAAACGCCGCAGGGCTACGAGGGCTTCGACGTCGACGTCGCGACGTACGTCGCCAAGCAGCTCGGTTACAACGCGGACCAGATCCAGTGGAAGGAAGCGAAGAGCGCCGACCGCGAGACCATGCTCCAGCGTGGTGACGTCGACTTCATCGCCGCCTCCTACTCGATCAACGACGAGCGTGACGCGAAGGTCGACTTCGCCGGTCCGTACCTCCTGGCCCACCAGGACGTCCTCGTCCGTGCCGACGACGACTCGATCAAGTCGCCGGCGGACCTCAACGACAAGAAGCTGTGTTCGGTGGTGGGCTCGACCTCGGCGCAGAACGTCAAGGAGAAGCTCGCTCCCAAGGCGCAGCTCCAGGAGTACCCGACGTACTCGGCATGCCTCACCGGTGTGCAGAACAAGGCCATCGACGCGCTGACCACGGACGACTCGATCCTCGCCGGCTACGCATCCCAGGCGAGCTTCAAGGGCAAGTTCAAGCTCGGCGGCTTCAAGATGACCAACGAGAACTACGGCATCGGCGTCAAGAACGGCAGCGACCTCAAGGCCAAGATCAACACGGCTCTCGAGAAGATGGTCGCCGACGGTGCGTGGGAGAAGGCCGTGACGGCCAACTTCGGCCCGGCGAACTACAAGAACGAGCCCGCCCCGAAGATCGGCAACATCGTCAAGTGAAGCGGGTCCTGATGTGACAGGTGCGCCGCCCCCGGGGGCGGCGCACCTGCTCGAAAGAGCCCTCCACACACGCGGAAGCGCGGGAGATCGTGTTCGACTTTCTTGAAGGTTACGACCTGTGGGAAGCCTTCTGGACGACGGTGCAGCTCACCGTCCTCTCAGGCATCGGCTCCCTGATCTGGGGAACCCTCCTGGCCGCCATGCGTGTCGGTCCGGTGCCTCTGATGCGCGGTTTCGGGACCGCCTACGTCAACATCGTGCGGAACATCCCGCTCACCGTGATCATTCTGTTCTCCTCGCTCGGCCTCAACCAGACGCTGGGCATCAGTCTCGGTGCGGACAAGTTCGACACCATCAACTTTCGGCTCGCCGTGCTCGGCCTGATCCTGTACACCTCGGCCTTCGTGTGCGAGGCGCTGCGGTCCGGTATCAACACGGTGCCCGTCGGCCAGGCGGAGGCGGCCCGCGCCATCGGCCTGAACTTCACCCAGGTCCTGACGCTGATCGTGCTGCCGCAGGCGTTCCGCTCGGTGGTCGGCCCGCTGGCTAACGTACTCATCGCGCTGACGAAGAACACCACGGTGGCGGCCGCGATCGGTGTGGGCGAAGCGGCTCTGCTGATGAAGGAAATGATCGAGAACGAGGCACAGCTACTGCTGATCGCGGCCGTGTTCGCCGTCGGATTCATGTGCCTCACCCTGCCGACGGGCCTGATTCTCGGTTGGGTGAGCAAGAAGGTGGCGGTGAAGCGATGAGCTCGGTCCTCTACGACGCACAGGGGCCGCGTGCCAAGCGCCGGAACGTCATCTTCACGGTGCTGTTCCTGGTGGCCCTCGCCGCGGTGCTGTGGTGGGTGTTCAAGACGCTCGACGACAAGGGCCAGCTCGAGTGGGTCCTGTGGAAGCCGTTCTTCACCGGCACGGAGGCCTGGACGGTCTACATCTGGCCGGGCCTGAAGAACACGCTCATCGCAGCGGCGCTCGCGATGCTCATCGCGTTGCCGCTCGGTGCGGTTTTCGGTATCGCCCGTCTGTCCGAGCATGCCTGGGTCCGTATCCCGGCCGGCGCCGTGGTGGAGTTCTTCCGCTCCATTCCGGTCCTGATTCTGATGATCTTCGCCCTCGCGGCGTACTCCGAGTACACGGGCGTCAGCTCGGACGACCGTCCGCTGTACGCGGTCGTCACCGGCCTGGTGCTCTACAACTCCTCGGTCCTCGCGGAGATCGTCCGGGCAGGCATCCTGTCGCTGCCCAGGGGTCAGGCCGAGGCCGCGTTGGCGGTCGGTCTGCGCAAGAACCAGGTGATGCGGTTCATCCTGCTGCCGCAGGCGGTCACGGCGATGCTGCCGGCGATCGTCAGCCAGCTCGTGGTGATCGTGAAGGACACGGCGCTCGGCGGCGCGATCCTCACCTTCTCCGAGCTGCTCGCCTCGGCGAACACGATGAGCGGCTACTACGGCGCGAACACCATCGCCAGCTTCACGGTCGTGGCCGCGATCTACATCGCGATCAACTTCTCCCTCACGTCCTTCGCCAGCTGGCTGGAGGGCAGGCTGCGCCGCGGCAAGAAGTCCACCGGCGCGGTCCTCGGAGTGGACGCGGTCGACGAGCTCAGTGCCCCCGGCGACCACGTGGACGTCACCCACGAGGTCGACAAGGGTCCGTGAACGACCCTCGCAGACCGAAGAACTGACGAGATGTGAGCAACCGGAGGCAGTGGCATGATCGCCACTGCCTCCGTCACTTGACGCAAGCACCGGCAATGGGTTGCATACGTTCTGTGATCGTGCACCCCGCTCCACCTGCCACTCCCGGTAAGACCCTCGGTACACCTCTCCGGGCAGGGGGCGCCGCGTCGTGGACCCGGTGATCATCGTCGGAGCGGGGCCCGTCGGACTCACGCTCGCCCTGGCGCTGGCCCGCCAGGAGGTCCCGTCCATCGTGCTGGACGAGGGTCCCGGCAAGGACGAACAGAGGCTCGCGCGGACCGTCGTACTGCGCGAGGACACCACCGCGCTGGTCGAGCGGCTGACGGGGTTCCCGCTCGCCGAGGCCGGTTTCCGTTGGGCCGGATGGCGGTCGATGCGGCGCAAGCAGGTGATGCGGCAGATCACGTTCGGCGACGACGAGCCCGCACCGCTGCACGTCCCCCAGCACGTACTGACCGCCGCGCTCAGGGCCGCCATCGCGACCGAGCGTCTGGTCAAGGTCGCCGTGGACAGCCGCCTCGACTCGATCGAGCAGGAGACCTCGGGTGTCACGGCGCACACCCGCGAACCCAAGGGCACCTGGTGGCGCGGCAGCTACCTGATCGGCTGCGACGGACCGCGCTCGACGGTGCGCAAGCTCCAGGACATCCGCTTCCCCGGTCGCACCGCCGTGGAGCGACACGCCGTCGCCGCGCTGCGTACGGAACTTCCGTGGCCCGGCGAGGCGTTGTTGCACCGGATGCCGCCGTGGCGGACGTCGGGCCCCTCGGCCGGGGAGGTGACCGCCCGCCCGCTCGCCGACGACGTGTGGCGCCTGGACTGGCTGCTGCCGCCGGGCAAGGACCTGGTCACGCCGGATCTGCTGGTGGCGCGCGTCCGCGAGACCCTCGCGGGCTGGAGCGGGGGCACCACACCCCCGTACGAGCTGCTGGACACCGGAGTCCACACGGTGCACCACCGGCTGGCGCGCCGGTGGCGGGCCGGCCGTGTCTTCCTGGCCGGGGACGCCGCGCATCTGCTCGGTGCGCTCGGTACGCAGGGCCTCGACGACGGGCTGCGGGACGCCGACAACCTCGCGTGGAAGCTGTCCCTCGCCTGGCACCACGGCCCGCACGAGGCGCTGCTCGACAGTTACCAGGTGGAGCGGCGCGCGGTCGTCGCCGCGCGCCTGCGCGCCGCGGACCAGGCGCTGCCGATACTGCGTGCCGGAGGACTCCGCTCCGCGGTGCCCGGGTCGGCCCGCGGCCATGACTCGTTGCTCACCGACGGTCATCTGGGGCGCGGCCCGCTGGGCGCGCCGGGGGCGTACGCCGATTCGCCTCTCTCGCCTCCACGCGCCGAGTCGTCGGCCGAGGTCGGTACGGCGGTGGGCGACCAGGTTGCCGATGTACGGGTGACGGCGGAGGACGGTTCCTTCGTACGGCTGCGGGACCGGCTGGGCCACGGGGCGCTGCTGGTCCTGCTGATCGCGCCGGGGACCGGGGTGTGGGAGCGCAAGCACTGGGTGACGGCCGGGATCATGCCGCGCCTCGCGGCCGCCGTGACCGCGCTGCCGCACCACGCCGAGCTGCTGGTCGCCGAGAGCTACCCGGGTGCGGCGGCGCACACGGTGCTGCTGATCCGCCCCGACGGACACCTGGTCACGGCGTTGAGCGGGGTGCGCCCGGCGGATCTGTACGAGGCGGCGGAGGCGGCTCTGGGCGGCCCCCGGGCCACGGCGGAGGCCGCTGCGGGTACCTCCTGAGTGCGCGCTGTCCAGTCGGTGACACTGAGTTGACCGGTCCGGACCGTCATGGTGTACTCCGGATCGTGACCGACACCTGTGTGCGCCTGTGGCGGAGGGTCCATATGGACCTCGTCCGCTATGCGGGCTGCGTGTGTCGCCCGTCCTGCTGAATTCGCATCCTCTCCACCCGCGCGCGTCGCGACGTCGTTCCCGCGCGCTCCCACGCGAACGCTGAACCAGGACGGTACCCGTGTCTGTCTCCCCTTCCCTGACGCCCGCTGCCTCTGCCGCCGCTCCGGCTCACGGCCCTACGCAGGCCGAGCTGCTCGACTTCGTCCGGCGCACGGCCGGTGACGCCGAGCTGATCGCCTCTCTCCCTCTCGATCCCGAGGGCCGTACGTGGGTACGCCTCGAAGGCCCCGGCGGCAGCGAGGCCTGGCTCATCGGCTGGCCGCCCGGTACGGGCACCGGCTGGCACGACCACGCCGAGTCGGTCGGCGCCTTCCTCACGGCGTCGGGCGAGCTCAAGGAGCACTCGCTCACCGCGCGGCTGCCCACCGACGGCTGGAAGACCCTCGAACTGACCGAGGGCATCGACCGTGAACGGCGTCTGGGGGCCGGCAAGGGCCGTTCCTTCGGTCGCCACCATGTGCACGAGGTGCTCAACGAGTCCACGCAGGAGCACGCGATCTCCGTCCACGCGTACTACCCGCCGCTGCCGCGGATCCGCCGCTACAGCCGCAGCGGCCACGTCCTGCGCCTTGAGCAGGTCGAGCGCCCGGCGGACTGGCAGTGACCGCCGAAGGTCCCCTGCGAGCCGAAACCCCGGTCGGGATCGACGAGTTGCTTGAGCGGGTTCGTGAGGACCTCGACCGGGTCGAGGCCGACGCCGCCCACGAGGCCGCGCGGGCGGGCGAGGCCCTGCTGGTCGACATCCGGTACGCGGCACTGCGCGAGCGCGACGGGCTGATTCCCGGCGCCCTCGTCGTCGAGCGCAACGAACTGGAGTGGCGGCTCGACCCCCAGGGCAGCCATCGCGCTCCCGAAGCGACGAGCCACGCCCTGCGCGTCGTGATCGTCTGCAACGAGGGCTACGCATCGAGCCTCGCGGCCGCGTCCCTGCGCCAGTTGGGACTGCACCGGGCGACAGATCTGGTGGGCGGCTTCCAGGCCTGGCGTGCGGCCGGCCTGCCGGTGGCATCCCAGACCTCCGGTCAGAGCTCCGGTTGCGGCTCCGGTCAGACTTCCTGATCCCGGCGTCCGTCACAACTGTGTGCGCGGGTCGGAGCCGCGGCCCTGCCTGGACCAGGTCGGAGGCACACGCCCCTGCCCGGAGTGCGTGGCAGCGATTCCTGCCGTACACAGAGCCTCCCCCGCCGGCGTACTCCGGCGCCTACTTGGGCATATGTAGCGGTGGGGGCCCCTTCGTGTAAGGGGCCCCCACCATTGCGCACCACCCCTTACCCCCAGCCCCCTCAGGTCACTCCCTGGCCGTTGCCACCGTGACCGGCCGCGCCTTGAGGGCCACCCGGCCCGGCAGCGCGGTGCCGACGAGGGCGAGCAGTCCGGCGGCGGCGACCACCGTCACGTACACCAGGGGTGTGACGGCCGGCGCCGCGCTGCCTGTCATCCCGATGCTGAAGGCCGTGAGGACAGCGAGCGCGATGCCGCTGCCGAGGGTCGTGGCCAGGAGCAGCACCGACAGGGCCTCGATCCGCAGCATCCGCAGTACCTGGCGCCGCGTGGCACCGGCGAGGCGGAGCAATGCGAACTCCCGTACGCGCTCGGAGACCGACATGGCGAGCGTGTTGACGACCGCGATGGCGGTGAAGGCGAGAACGAGCCCCATGGCGAAGTAGTTGACCTCGGCGTTCGCCTGCAGGCGCTCGGCCTGCAACGAGTCCGCGGCGGCCGGCGAGACGACCCGGACGCCCGGGAACTTCCGGACGGCGGCCGCGAGTTCTTCCTGTGAACGGGCGGTGGAGACGAGGACGGTGGCCGCGAGCGGGTTGTCGACGTGGCGGGCGACCAGGTCGTGGGCCATGGTGAGGTCGCCGAAGCCGAGTCCCTTGGCGTAGACGGCGACGACGGTGAGGGTGGCGGGCGTGCCGTCCCCGAGGGTGAGCTTCAGCGTGCTGCCGGGCTTCAAGTGGAGCTGGTCCGCGGCGAGTTCACTGACGGCGACGGTGTTGTACGTAAGCTCGGCGAGGGAGCCCGCGGTGACGTCGGGGTCCCAGGTGCGGGTCAGGCCGGCGGGGCTGACGCCCTGTGCCGCGTACTTGTCGAGGCCGACACGGACGGTCGTCCGGACGACCTCGGTGGCGGCATCGCGGTCCGTACGCAACTGCCGTGCGGCCTGCGCCGGGACGCCGGGGCCCTCGGCGGTGAGGACCCAGTCCGCGCGGATGCCCTCGCGGGCCTGGGTGCGCGCGGCGTGTCCCAGGGTCGGCTGGACGAAGAGGACGGTGCAGGTCATACCGATGAGGAGGGTGAGCGGCGTGACAACGGAGGCCATGCGGGCGGCGTTGCCCCGCAGATTGGCGGTGGCGAGCCTGCCGCCCGGGCCGCTGAGTCGCAGCGGGGCGCCCAGGACCGCCGCGGCCGCCCTCACCAGGAGCGGGCCGAGCAGCGCGACGGCCGAGGCGAGGACGACAACGGCCAGGAACGTCACGGGAGTCGACGCCGGCTCGGTGCGCAGGATGCTGAGTACGGCGACGAGGACCGTACCTCCGGCGAGCAGCACGAGCCCCGCGAGGATGCGCCCCCAGGCGGGGCGGCCGCGCTCGGCGGCGGCCTCGGCGAGCGCCTCGGCCGGGCGAATACGGGCGATGCGGCGTGAGGAGACACGGGCGGCGGCCCAGGCACCCATGAGCGTGGCGGCGATGGCAGCGAACACCGGGAACACACTGACGGTGTGCTGAAGCGTGGCGGGCACGGCGCCCAGGGCGACGAATCTGCCGTGCAGCCAGCCGCCGAGCGGCAGCCCCGCGAGCGCTCCGGCCACTCCGGCTGCCGCGCCGACAAGCAGTGCCTCGCGGCCGAGGAGCTTGCGGATCTGTCCTGGTGTGGCGGCGATGGCGCGCAGCAGGGCGAGTTCGCGGTGCCTCTGTTGCACGGAGAGCGCGAAGGTGCCGACGACCACGAGTACGGCGACGAGCAGGGACGTGCCGCCCATCGCTCCGCCCATGCTGACGAGCTTGATCCGCGCGGCGGCCGCGTCCAGGAACTCGACGGGACCGCGCTCGTCACCCGAGCTGACCTGCGCGGTCGTGCCGCGCAGCGCCTTGGCCACGGCCGCTTTGAGGTCGGCGGTGTCGGTGCCCTTCGCCGGGACGACGCCGATCGCCGTGACCCGCCCGGGGTGCGCGGCGAGGTGCCGGGCTTCAGCGGTGGAGAAGAAGAGCGAGGTCTGGTGGCGTATCTCGTCTCCGGTGGGAGCGGCGATGCCGGTGACGCGATACGTGCGCGGGCTCCGGGTGGACTGGACGGTCAGGCGGTCGCCCGGCTTCAGCCGGGCTCGGTCGGCGAGGTAGCGGTCGACGACCAGGTCGTCCCGGGCGCGGGGCGGGGTTCCGGTGGTGAGGGTGTACGGGGTGAGGGCCGCGGAGTCCCAAGCGTGGCCGTAGGTGGTGCGACCGCCTGTGCCGGTGGGCGTCAACGGCTCGGCGAGGAAGGTCAGTTCGGGGATGACGCGATCGGCGCCGGGGACTCGGCTGAGCGTCGTGGTGAGGTTCTCGGACAACCAGGCCCGTTCGGCGATGGGCTTGGCCTTGTGTTTGGTCTTCGTCTTGCCCTTCTTGTGCTTGACGGTGGTCCGGTGGACGTTCTGGTCGGCGGAGACCACGACGGGGGTGGCGGCGTAGCGCTCGGTGCCGATGGTGCCGCGCAGTCCGGTTTCGAGGAGGGTGCCGCAGGCCGTGATGAGTGCGGCCGCGCACATCAGGGCGAGGAAGGCACCGAGGAATCCGCCTTTGCGGTGGCGGACGGTCCGCAGGGCGTAGCGAAGCATCATGAGGTCTCGGTCTCTCTTCCGTCGTCTGCGGTGTCAGGAGTGGAGCCGGGCGCCGAGTCGGGCGAGGTATCGCGGGTGGGCGCTTCTGCGGAGGCGGCCTGGGCGGGGAAGGCCAGGAACCGGGTGAGTACCGTGCGTGCGTCGGCCGGCGTGTCCGCCTCGGGGCGCTTGTAGCGGTTGAGGAGCGCGATGTACTCCTCGAAGAACTCGCGCAGTTCGGGGAGCGTCAGCCGGATCGTGCCTCGCGAGTACGGGAAGGCGTCGGCCCATGGCTCGTCGGCCGCGTCCCGCTGGAGTTGCTCGAAGAGTTCGAGGTCGGCGGCGTACGCGTGGTGGTTCAGCTCGTCCATCACGAGCCGCATCTCGGGGCTCTGGCGGCTGCGCGGCGGGAAGCGACGGTCACCGGGGACGGCTCGCCACCAACGTTCGCGGCCGTGTCCGGCGGCACCCGTCTCCTCGACGAAGCCGTAGCGCGCGAGTTCGCGCAGGTGGTAGCTGGTGGCCCCGGTGTTGAGCCCGAGCGCCCTGGCGAGCGTCGCGGATGTGGCGGGGCCGTGCACGGTGAGGTGCTGCAGCATCCACTGCCGCCGGGGCTGGGCAAGTGCCTTGAGCGCGGCGAGGTCGGAGAGCTCGACGGGGGCCGGGCGAGGGTCGGGGTCGGGAGCTGTGTGCTCGGGCTTCGCGGGATCGGGACGTGTGTGTCCCGGCTCAGCGGGGTCGGTGGCGCCGGGTTCCTGTGCCATGCGTACACAGTCGCCTGTGCACAGGGGTCTGTGCATTGCGGTCGGCCAGCGTCTTGGACCGGGGGTTAACCCCACCATCGCTCATGGCAACAGGGGCTCCCCGGAAGGGAGTTGTCACTCGTCCGGGGTCAGGGTCGAGGCTCTCCGGCGCCGGCGCGGGCTTCCGACTCCGATGTCGGCGCTGACATCGGAGCTGGCGCTGGCGTCGGCGCTGACATCGGTGCTGGCGCTGGTGTCGGAAGCACGCGCTCCGCCCAGCTGGCCTCCGCCCTGCCCCGCTCCACCCGTCCCGGCCCCGGACGCGATGGGCGCCCCCGCGCGTCCACCGTGCCCGGGGCCCGGAACAGGTCGGCCCGGAGGCAACCTCACGCCTCCTCAAGGGCCTGTCTCAGAAGCCCTCGCCGTCATCGAGGAACTCCGTGTCCTCGCCTTCTTCCTCCAACGCCTGCCGGACCACTCTGAGGGCCATGCCTTCGGAGTAGCCCTTGCGGGCGAGCATGCTCGCGAGGCGTCGTATCCGCTTGTCGCGGTCGAGGCCGCGTGTGGAGCGCAGCCTGCGGGCGACGAGCTCGCGTGCGGTCGTCTCCTCCTGCTCGGAGTCGAGCTGTCCGACGGCCTCGTCGATCAGTGCGGAGTCCACGCCCTTGGTCCGCAGCTCCCGGGCGAGCGCCCGCCGGGCCAGGCCCCGGCCGTGATGCCGTGACTCCACCCAGGCGTCCGCGAAGGCACTGTCGTTGATCAGCCCGACCTCTTCGAAGCGGGAGAGCACCTCGTCCGCCACGTCGTCCGGGATCTCGCGCTTGCGCAACGCGTCCGCGAGTTGTTTCCGCGTGCGCGGGGTCCCGGTGAGCAGGCGCAGGCAGATGCCCCGCGCCCGCTCAGCCGGGTCCCCTGGGGGCTCCCCCTTCTCGGCCCTCGACGAGGAAGAGGGGCCTCCGTCCTGTGGGTCGCCGCCTGCAGTCGATTCGCCGAAACCACGCCGCCGACCGCGGCCACGTCCACCACGGCCGCCACCGCGCGGGGCTCCAGCATCCCGCTCCCCCGTGCCCTGCGGCCCGTCGCCCCCGTACGACCAGCCATCGTCACCGCGCCGGCCGGAGCCGCGACGCGATCCGCCGCTCGGCGTGGTGTCACCGTCCCGCGGATCGTCGCCGCGGTACGGACCGTCATCGCGGCGCGGACCGTCATCGCGGCGCGGACCGTCGTCCGGCCGCCCGTCCCCCTCCGGATCGCCGTACGCGGCCTCGGCGTCCCAGGCCCCGAGACCGTACGGCCCGTCAACGTCGTACGCCCTGTCGCTGTCTCCGGCCGTGCCGCTGCCACCCCCGCGCCTCTTCCCTTCGGAGGCTGCGGGGTGGACGTACTCGGCCCAGTCGGTTCGCCGTGTCACGGACTAGCTCTTGGCCGCCGCGGCCTTGGGCTTGACGGCCTTGGCGGCGGGAGCGGGAACCGTCTTCGCGGCCTCGTCCGACGCTGCCGACACCGCCGCGTCCGCGCCCGGCTCGGCGGTGGGCTTCTCCGGCTTCACACCGACGCCCAGCTTCTCCAGGATCTTCTTCTCGATCTCGTTGGCGAGGTCGGGGTTGTCCTTGAGGAAGTTGCGCGCGTTCTCCTTGCCCTGGCCGAGCTGGTCGCCCTCGTACGTGTACCAGGCGCCGGCCTTGCGGACGAAGCCGTTCTCCACGCCCATGTCGATCAAGCCGCCCTCGCGGCTGATGCCCTGCCCGTAGAGGATGTCGAACTCGGCCTGCTTGAAGGGCGGGGCGACCTTGTTCTTGACGACCTTGACGCGGGTGCGGTTGCCGACCGCGTCCGTGCCGTCCTTCAGCGTCTCGATACGGCGGATGTCGAGCCGCACCGAGGCGTAGAACTTGAGCGCCCGGCCACCGGTCGTGGTCTCCGGGGAGCCGAACATCACGCCAATCTTCTCGCGCAGCTGGTTGATGAAGATCGCGGTGGTCTGGGACTGGCTCAGCGCGCCGGTGATCTTGCGGAGCGCCTGACTCATCAGCCGGGCCTGGAGACCCACGTGTGAGTCGCCCATCTCGCCCTCGATCTCCGCGCGCGGGACGAGGGCTGCGACGGAGTCGATGACGATGAGGTCGAGGGCGCCGGATCGCACCAGCATGTCCACGATCTCCAGAGCCTGCTCGCCGTTGTCCGGCTGCGACAGGATCAGGTTGTCGATGTCGACGCCGAGCTTCTTCGCGTACTCGGGGTCGAGGGCGTGCTCCGCGTCGACGAAGGCCACCTGGCCGCCGGCCTTCTGCGCGTTCGCCACCGCGTGCAGGGTCAGGGTCGTCTTGCCGGAGGACTCCGGGCCGTACACCTCGACCACTCGGCCGCGCGGCAGACCGCCGACGCCGAGGGCGACATCGAGTGCGGTCGACCCGGTGGGGATGACCTCGATGGGCTCGTTCGGCCGCTCGCCGAGGCGCATCACCGCGCCCTTCCCGAATTGCCGTTCAATCTGTGCGAGTGCGGTGTCGAGCGCCTTCTCGCGGTCAGTGCCTGCTGCCATTGGTTCCACCCGATTTGCTTGTGTCGATCGCTTCACGTCAAAGACGCTAACGCCTGCCACTGACAATGCGCCCCGACGCCCGTCCGGCCTGTGGATAACTCGGGCGCTTCTCCACCAAAATCCCCGTCGACGTCCTGTCTCGGGCTTCGCCGGAGCCTCCATCAGAATGGATGTTCGATTTTGGTGTCAAGCGCACCACGCGCTTCGACGGGAGCGTGTCGCGGGCCGTATCTCCCGGCTGTTTCCAGGGTCGTACGGGCGCCGCGCCGGTGCGCTAGGAGGCGTCGCGGGGTTCTTCGTCCTCCGCCGGCCGCGCCTCCCGGGGCCCCTTCAGCGCGCGTCGTATGCGTGCGAGGAGAGTGCTCGTGCCCCGCTCGCGGCGCCCGTGGACCCGGGGGTCGTCCGTGACGTCGTACCGCTTCACGTAGGCCCCCAGGAAGGCCTGCAGCGTGGCGACCGCCGGGATGGCGATCAGCGCGCCGACGGCGCCGAGGAGTGCAGTGCCCGCGATGACCGACCCGAAGGCGACCGCCGGGTGGATGTCCACGGTCTTCGCGGTCAGCTTGGGCTGCAGCACGTAGTTCTCGAACTGCTGGTAGACCACGACGAAGAGCAGCACCCACAGCGCGTACCAGGGGTCGACCGTGAAGGCGATCAGCATCGGCAGGGAGCCCGCGAGGTACGTACCGATGGTGGGGATGAACTGGGAGACCAGACCCACCCAGACGGCGAGCACGGGCGCGTAGTTCACGCCGAGGGACTCCAGCAGGATGTAGTGCGCGACGCCGGAGATCAGGGCCATCAGCCCGCGCGAGTACAGATAGCCGCCGGTCTTGTTGACGGCGATCTCCCACGCGCGCAGCACCTCGGCCTGCCGGGCGGGCGGCAGTACGGAACACAGGGCGCGCCGCAGCCGCGGGCCGTCGGCGGCGAAGTAGAAGGCGAACAGTGTGATCGTCAGGAGCTGGAAGAGTCCGCCCAGCACTTGTGTGGACACGTCCAGGACACCGCTCGCGCTGTTCTGCACGTACTTCCGCAGCCAGTCGGAGCGCAGCAGGCCCTCCTGGATGTCGACGCGGCTGAGCTCCGTGTGGAAGGTCGTGTTGATCCAGCTGATCACCGAGTCGACGTACTTCGGGAAGTCCTCGACCATGTCGATGATCTGTCCCGCGAGCATCGAGCCGAGCAGCGTGACGAAGCCCGCGCTGGCGATCATCACGAAGAGGAACACGATCCCGGTGGCCAGGCCCCTGCGCATGCCGTACGAGGCCATCCAGCTCACCGCGGGCTCGATGGCGAGGGCCAGGAAGAACGCGATCAGGATGTTGATCAGCAGCCCGGTCAGCTCGTGGAAGGCCCAGCTGCCCAGCTGGAAACAGGCGATGAGAGTGAGGGCGAGCACCATGGCGCGCGGCAGCCAGCGCGGCATGCGGGCACCCGTCCCGGCCGCGCTCCCGGCCGGGGGCCTGGGGGGTGTCGTGCCGAGCGGGGATGCCTGCTGACCGACGTGCGCGGTCTCATCTGTCGATGCCACGGACCAAGTCTCGCCCACACCTCCGACAATCGACCCCTGGCCCCGGATCTTCGGGTCCCGTCAGCGGTTTTCGTAGGGAACGTTCACCGCTGTACACACCGCGCGCCACACGTCCTTCGCCTCCCAGCCCGCGTCCAGCGCCTGCCGCACCGTGCGTCCGCCGAGTTCCGACATCACGTGGTCGCGCGCGAAGGTATCGGCGTACCCCGCTCCGAAGTGATCCGCCATTCGCTGCCAGAAGACCGTCAACCGCATGACTCCAGTATCCCGCCCCTGAGAGTGGGCCCGAGCCGGGAGCGCTTGCCGAGAACGCTTTCCGTCCTACGGTCTGACTCATGGCCGAAACAGGAGCATCCCCACTCCCCCCGACGCCCCCGGCGCACACCCCCCTCGCCCGCGCCGAGCGCTTCGTCTGGCTCACCGCGCGCGTGCTGGAGCAGCGCCGTTTCGCGTACCACTTCCTGGGCGGCGGCGCCGACGCGGTCGAGACCGCGCTGTCCGCCTACCGCAACGAGGACGACGGGTACGGTCACGCACTGGAACCCGGTCTGCGCGGCCCGGTCAGCCAGCCCCTGCACACCGGGCACGCGCTGCGCGTCCTGGACTCGATCGGGCGCTGTGACGGGCAGCGGGTGGAGCGCATGTGCCGCTATCTGACCTCCGTGTCGACGCAGGACGGCGCACTGCCGACGATCCATCCCAGCCAGCGCGGCTATCCGGCGGCGCCCTTCCTGCCGATCGTCGACGACCCGCCCAGCGAACTTCTCGCCACCGGCCCCGTGGTGGGCCTGTTGCACCGCAACGAGGTCTGGCACGCCTGGCTGTTCAGGGCCACCGACTTCTGCTGGCAGGCGGTGGACTCCCTGGACAAGTCGCATCCGTACGAGATCGAGGCGGCCGTGGCCTTCCTGGACTCGGCGCCCGACCGCCCGCGCGCGGAGGCGGCCGCCGACCGGCTCGGCCGCCTGGTGCGCGAGCACCGGCTCGCGGCGCTGGACCCGGCACGTCTTGACGCATTCCCCGTGGCCCCCGGTTACGCGCCCGGAGAGCACCTCTTCCCGTACGACTACGCGAAGACCCCGGGCTCACTCGCGCGCGCGTGGTTCACCGACGCCGAGATGACGGGCTCCCTGGAGTTCCTGGTGAGCCGGCAGCAGGAGGACGGCGGCTGGCCGATCCGCCGGCGCCAGTGGGCACCGAGTGCGGCCCTGGAGGCACGCCCGATCGTGACGATCGAGGCCCTGCGCACCCTGCGGGCCCATGGACTGTCCGTCGGATGACGCCGTCGCCCGTCCGCTCGCCGTCCTGGCCAAGCCGATCACCGGTCGTGAGGTGCCGCTTCCGATCGTCGGCAGGGCCTTGATCAGGGGGCACACGCACGCGTGCCCCCTCCTCAGCCCAGATCACCTCGGCCCGGCCCCTCCTCAGCCGGTCATCGCCCGCACCCCCGCCGTGACGAGCACGGCCGCGGCGACGACCAGCAGGAACGGGGCACGCAACACCAGCGCCACGGCGGCCGCGGCAAGCCCCGCCGCCTTCGCGTCCAGCACCAGGACGCGTCCGTCGGCGAAGGTCTGCTGGGCCGTGAGGGCGGCCAGGAGGGCGACGGGCAACAGTGCGGCGAGCCGCTGGACGAGCGGCCGCTCCAGCAGGCCCGCAGGAATCAGCAGCCCGATGAGCTTGACGGCATAGCAACCGACGGCGGTGAGGCCGATGGCGATCCAGATGTTCAACGCCCCTCCCCCACGGTGTCGTCGTCTTCGTCCGGCCCGGTACGCGTCCGGCGGCGCCCTTCCGCCCACAGGACGGCCGGGGCGGCGAGCGCGGCCACCAGGACGGGGACACCGGCAGGCAGGACAGGCAACAGCCCGAGCCCGAGGACGACCGCGAGTCCCGCGACAACCCGCTCCATGGTGGTCTTGATCATGGGCGCGAGCAGCGCCAGAAAGACGGCGGGCCCGGCCGCGTCCAGGCCCCAGGCGTCGGTGTCGCCGATGGCGTCGGCGCCGAGCGCGCCGAGCAGCGTGGTGAGGTTCCACAACACGTAGAGGGTGAGCCCGGTGACGGTGAAGCCGATCCGTACGCTGCGCCGCGTGGGCTGGGCGAGGGCCACGGCCGTGGTCTCGTCGATGACCCACTGGGCGGCGAAAGGCCGCACCGCGCGCGGGAGGGCCAGCAACTGCGACAGCCGCAGCCCGTAGAAGGCGTTGCGCACCCCCAGGAAGAACGCGCCCGCCGCGGCCGTGAACGGGTTGCCCCCGCCGGCCAGCGCACCCACCAGGGCGAACTGGGAGGCGCCGGTGAACACCAGAAGACTCAGTGCGCAGGTCTGCAGCAGCGTGAGCCCGCTGCCCACCGAGGTCACTCCGAAGGCGAAACCGGACAGTCCGACGGCAACCCCGACTCCGAGGGCGTCCCGTACGACGGCGGCGTCGGGTTTTCCGCCGTCTTCACTGCGTATGTCTGCGAGAGCTGCATGTTCTGCCACGCCCCGGACGGTACGAGAATCTGCCGCCGCGATTCTTGTACGTTCTTGCGCTCGCGCTGGTACGCGCCCGGCGGCACGCCCACGATCCGCGTGAAGTGCCGATTGAGGTGCGGCTGGTCCGTGAACCCCACCGCGACGGCCGCCTCCGCGGGCGCGACACCCGAGTCCAGCAACCGACGCGCGCGCCGTACCCGGACGTCGGTCAGCCACGCGTGCGGGGGCATCCCATAGGCGTCCCGAAAAGCGCGCAACAGCGCGAAGGGACTGGTCCCCAGATCGGCGGCGAGCCGCTCCAGGGTGGGCGGCTCCACGATCTGTTCCTCGAGAACGGCACGCGCGCGTGCCGCCACCCTGGCTCCCGCGGTCCGCAGGACCCGCTCCGGCAGTGGCCCTCCGTTCACCCGCAGCAGCCGGGTCACAGCAACGCGCAACAACGTGTCGGCTGCCAGCGCGTTGCCCTCCTCGGCGGCCCGCAACACCTGATGGACCAGCGTCACGGCGTACGGATCATCGAGAACCGGGCTCACGAACCCCGGAGTACCACGAAGAGCGGTGGTCTCAGCAGCGATCTCCGCAACCAGCTCCGGCGACGGATAGACGGCCCCGTACCGCCAGCCCTCGGGCACTCCTGCCCGCCCCGTGTGCGACGTATCGGGGTTGACCAGCGCCAGCGAACCGACCCCCACGTACTGATCCGCCCCGCCGTGACGGAAGACCTCGACACCATCGGTGATTGCGGCGATGACGAAGTTCTCATGCGTATGCCGGACAAAGGTCTTCTGCACATACCGAGCCCGCAGCAGATCGACACCGGGCAGCTCCGCATACTGCCAGTGCCGAGCCCGCTCCTTCCCCGCTCCAGCCATGCCCCCAGTCTCCGCCATCGGGGCAAACACGGGACGGGCACATCCCACGCCCCGCAGCCGCCGGCCCCGACTCACAGCGACAGCGGCCGCGCAACCCACCGGCTCGCAGCCAACCCCTCGCCACCAACCCCTCACAACCGATCCCTCCGCAGGTCAGCCCCGATGTCAGTGGCCGGGTGCAGGATGGACGCATGGTCAGCTCCGCACACCGAGCCCTGGACGGCTTCTCACCAGCGACCCGTGCCTGGTTCACGGGTGCCTTCGACGCGCCCACCGCGGCCCAGGCCGGAGCGTGGCGAGCCATCGGCGAGGGCTCGGACGTGCTGGTCGTGGCCCCCACCGGCTCGGGCAAGACCCTGGCCGCGTTCCTCGCCGCCCTGGACCAGCTGGCCTCGACCCCACCCCCCGCCGACCCGAAGAAGCGCTGCCGGGTCCTGTACGTGTCACCGCTGAAGGCCCTGGCGGTCGACGTGGAGCGAAACCTGCGCAGCCCGCTGACCGGCATCCGGCAGGAGGCGGTGCGCCTGGGCCTGCCCGAGCCCGAGGTGAAGGTCGGCATCCGCTCCGGCGACACCCCGCCCGCCGAGCGACGCGCACTGTCCACCCGCCCGCCCGACATCCTGATCACGACCCCGGAGTCGCTGTTCCTGATGCTCACGTCGGCCACGCGCGACGCGCTGACAGGCATCGAGACGGTGATCCTGGACGAGGTGCACGCGGTCGCGGGCACGAAACGCGGCGCCCACCTCGCCCTCACCCTGGAGCGCCTGGACGAACTGCTCCCGAAGCAGGCCCGCCGCATCGGCCTCTCCGCCACCGTCCGCCCGGTGGACGAGGTCGCCCGCTACCTCTCCCCCCACCGCAGGGTCGAGATCGTCCAGCCCCCGTCCGGCAAGGAATTCGACCTCTCCGTGGTCGTGCCCGTCGAGGACCTGGGCGAGCTCGGCGGCTCCCCCGTCGCGGACTCCGACACGGGAGCCGAGCGCCCTTCGATCTGGCCGCACGTCGAGGAGAGGATCGCCGACCTGGTCCAGTCCCACCGCTCGACGATCGTCTTCGCCAACTCACGCCGTCTGGCGGAGCGCCTCTGCAACCGGCTCAACGAGATCGCGTACGAGAGGGCGACGGGCGAGCCCCTGGAGGAGCACCACGCGCCGGCCGAGCTGATGGGGGGCTCGGGGGCGGCCCAAGGTGCCCCGCCGGTCATCGCCCGCGCCCACCACGGCTCGGTCTCCAAGGAGCAGCGCGCCCTCGTCGAGGAGGACCTGAAGGCGGGCCGCCTGCCCGCGGTGGTCGCAACGTCCAGCCTGGAGCTCGGCATCGACATGGGCGCGGTGGACCTCGTCGTCCAGGTCGAGTCACCCCCGTCCGTGGCGTCCGGCCTCCAGCGCGTGGGCCGTGCGGGCCACCAGGTCGGGGCGGTCTCCACAGGCGTGGTCTTCCCCAAGTACCGGGGCGACCTCGTACAGGCCGCCGTGGTCACCGAGCGGATGCGCACCGGCTCCATCGAGTCCCTCCGCATCCCCACCAACCCCCTGGACGTGCTGGCCCAGCAGCTCGTCGCCATGACCGCGCTCGACACCTGGCAGGTCGACGACCTGCTCACCACGGTCCGCCGCGCGGCCCCCTTCGCGTCACTTCCGGAGTCGGCGTTCACGGCGGTGCTCGACATGCTCGCGGGCCGCTACCCCTCCGACGCCTTCGCCGAGTTGCGGCCGCGTGTGGTGTGGGACCGCGTCGCCGGTACGGTCACGGGCCGCCCCGGCGCCCAGCGCCTCGCCGTCACCTCCGGCGGCACCATCCCCGACCGCGGCCTCTTCGGGGTCTTCCTCGCCGGCGCCGACCCCAAGAAGGGCGGCGGCCGGGTCGGCGAGCTCGACGAGGAGATGGTCTACGAGTCCCGGGTGGGAGACGTCTTCACGCTCGGCACCAGCTCCTGGCGCATCGAGGACATCACGCGCGACCGCGTCCTGGTGTCCCCCGCCCCCGGTGTGCCGGGCAGACTGCCGTTCTGGAAGGGCGACCAGCTCGGGCGTCCGCTCGAACTGGGCCGCGCGGTGGGCGCCTTCCTGCGCGAGGTCGGATCACTGCCCAAGGACGACGCCCGCCTACGCCTCCTCGCGGCGGGCCTGGATGCCTGGGCCGCCGAAAACATCCTGTCCTACCTGGCCGAACAGCGCGAGGCCTGCGGCCACATCCCGGATGACCGCACCATCGTCGTCGAGCGCTTCCGTGACGAGCTGGGCGACTGGCGGGTCGTCGTGCACTCGCCCTTCGGCGCCCAGGTCCACGCCCCGTGGGCCCTCGCGCTGGGCGCCCGCCTCTCCGAGCGGTACGGCATGGACGCCCAGGTCATGCACGCCGACGACGGCATCGTCCTGCGCCTCCCGGACGCCGACCTGATGGGCCTGGACCTGCTCGACCAGGAACCCACCAAGCTGGGCACGGAGTACGACTCGGAGCAGGCCCCCGTGGGCGCGGCGGACGTCGCGTTCGACAAGGGAGAGGTCAACCAGATCGTCACCGACCAGGTCGGCGGCTCCGCCCTGTTCGCGTCCCGCTTCCGCGAATGCGCCGCCCGCGCCCTGCTCCTGCCGCGCCGCAGCCCCGGCAAGCGCACCCCCCTGTGGCAGCAGCGCCAACGCGCCGCCCAACTACTCCAGGTGGCCAGCGAGTACGGCTCCTTCCCCATCGTTCTGGAAGCGGTTCGCGAATGCCTCCAGGACGTCTTCGACGTACCGGGCCTCACGGAACTGATGGGTGACCTGGAGTCCCGCAAGGTGCGGCTCGTCGAGGTCACGACACAGGAGCCGTCACCCTTCGCCCGGTCACTGCTGTTCGGCTATGTCGCCCAGTTCCTGTACGAGGGAGACTCCCCGCTCGCCGAGCGGCGTGCCGCGGCCCTGTCGCTGGACTCGCGTCTGCTCGCCGAGCTCCTCGGCCAGGCGGAGCTGCGCGAGCTCCTGGACGCCGACGTCCTGACGGAGCTGGAGAGCGAGCTCCAGTGGCTCACGGAAGACCGCCGCGCCAAGGACACCGAAAGCGTCGCGGACCTCCTGCGGATGCTCGGCCCGCTCACCGACGCCGAACTGGCCGAGCGCGGCGCCGAACCGGAGTGGGCCCGGGACCTGGCTTCGGCCCGCCGCGCCATCCGGGTCCGGATCGGCGGGGCAGACCACTGGGCGGCGATCGAGGACGCGGGCCGGCTGCGTGACGCGCTCGGCACGGCGCTGCCGGTCGGCGTCCCGGAGGCCTTCACCGAACCGGTCAAGGACCCGCTCGGCGACCTCCTCGCCCGGTACGCGCGCACGCACGGCCCGTTCACCTCGACCACGGCGGCGGCCCGCTTCGGCCTGGGTCCGGCCGTGACCGAAGGGGCACTGCAGAGGCTCGCCGCGGCCGGTCGCGTCGTCCAAGGGGAGTTCCACCCGGCGGGGATCGGTCAGGAGTGGTGCGACGCGACGGTGCTGCGCCGGCTGCGGCGCCGTTCGCTGGCCGCGCTGCGCCATGAGCTGGAGCCGGTGCCGCCCGCCGCGCTCGCACAGTTCCTGCCGCAGTGGCAGCACCTCGGCAGCGGACACGGCCTGCGCGGCATCGACGGACTCGTGCGCGCCATCGAGCAGTTGCAGGGCGCTTCGGTGCCCGCGTCTGCACTGGAGAAGCTCGTCCTGCCGTCCCGCGTCGCGCACTACGCCCCCGCCATGCTCGACGAGCTGACCGCCGCAGGAGAGGTCGTCTGGGCCGGGGCGGGCGCGCTCCCCGGCAAGGACGGCTGGGTGTCCGTCTACCTGGCGGACACCGCTCCCCTCCTCCTGCCACCCCCGCATCCCCTGGAGCTGACCGCGCTCCACCAGTCCGTCCTGGACGCCCTCTCCGGGGGCTACGGCCTCTTCTTCCGCCAGATCACCGACCAGATCCGTGCCACCACACACCCCGATGCCACCGATCCCCAACTCGCCGACGCCATCTGGGACCTGGCCTGGTCGGGCCGTCTGACGAACGACACACTCGGCCCGATGCGCTCCCTCCTCGGCTCGGGCCGCACCGCCGGTTCCACCGCGCACCGCGCGAAACGGACGGTGCCCCGCGGACGGTACGGAAGCCTGACGGCCGCCGCACGCCCCCAGTCCCGGACGGGCCCGCCGACCGTCGCGGGCCGCTGGTCACTGCTCCCCGGTCTCGAGCCCGACGCCACGGTCCGCGCACATGCCCTGGCCCGGACCCTGCTCGACCGGCACGGCGTGGTCACCCGGGGCGCGGTCGCCGCGGAGGGCGTGGAGGGCGGCTTCTCCGCCGTCTACCGCATCCTGTCCGCCTTCGAGGAGAGCGGCCAGGCCCGCCGCGGCTATGTGGTGGAGGGACTCGGCGCCGCCCAGTTCGCGATGGACGGCGCGGTGGACCGGCTGCGCGCGGCGGCCAACGCCCGCGAGCGGGGCGAAGCCCTGCCGGAGCCCGGATTCCCGGGCATGCCCCTGCCCGGCGGCCGCCCGGGCGCACGCACACCGGGTCCCACCGACGGCCCCACCGAACACCCGGCCCCCTTCGACGACATGGGCGACACGGGCTTCCCCGCCTCCGACGCACTCCGGTCGGACAACGACCCGTACTCCTTGCGCGACGGTTCCGGACCGCCCTTCCCCGGTGCCCCGACGCCCGACTCCGACCACCGATATCCGCCCCGCTTCGCCGACACCCCCCGTACGGCCCCGCAGGCCTTCCCCGGAGGCCCCGCCTCCCGTACGCGCGCGGGCAACGGCAACCGCGCCATCGTGCTCGCCGCCGCGGACCCCGCGAACGCCTACGGCGCGGCCCTCCCCTGGCCAGAACCCCCCACCGGCGCCGGTCACAAGCCGGGCCGCAAGGCGGGCTCCCTGGTCGTGCTGGTGGACGGCGAGCTGACCCTCTACATGGAGCGCGGCGGCAAAACGCTCCTGGCCTGGCCGTCCACCCTTGACGGCTCGCCCTCCGACAGTTCACCCCCCGACGACTCTGCGCTCCACGACCCACGCCTGCGCACAGCCGCCGAGGCACTCGCCGCGGCCGCCCGCGCGGGATCCCTCGGCACGGTCACGGTGGAGCGGGTCAACGGCGCCTCCGCACTGACATCCCCCTTCGGCACCCTCCTGGAAGGAGCCGGTTTCCACGCGACCCCACGAGGGCTGCGCCTCCGCGCGTAGAGCAGCCCGCGGCGTAGAGCCGCCCGCCCAACGCCCACCCGTCGCCACCGGTCCTGTCCCCACCCGCTCCCCTCGCTGCCCGCCCGGCCCCCTCCTCGGCCTTCCCCGCCACACAAGACACACCGCCCGCCCCGTGCCACCCTGGACCCCATGCCCGAAGGAGACACCGTCTGGCAGACCGCCCGGCGCCTGCACACCGCGCTCGCGGGCCACGTACTCACCCGCTC
Organism: Streptomyces sp. NPDC033178; assembly: GCF_055577685.1. Classification (NCBI taxonomy): domain Bacteria; kingdom Bacillati; phylum Actinomycetota; class Actinomycetes; order Kitasatosporales; family Streptomycetaceae; genus Streptomyces; species Streptomyces sp. NPDC033178. The sequence goes on along the minus strand of NZ_JBVIPT010000021.1, from coordinate 21,049 downwards.
CGACCTCAGGGTGCCCAAGTACGCCACGGCCGACCTCACCGGACGCACGGTCCTGGACGTCACTCCGCGCGGAAAGCACCTGCTCACCCGCATCGAGGGCGGCCTGACCCTGCACTCGCATCTTCGGATGGACGGCTCCTGGAAGGTGTACGCCCCGGGCGAGCGCTGGAGCGGCGGCCCGGGCCACCAGATCCGGGTGATCCTCGGCACCGCCGACCGCACGGCCGTGGGCTACCGGCTCCCCGTACTGGATCTGCTCCGCACCACCGACGAGGAACGAGCCGTCGGCCACCTCGGCCCCGACCTCCTGGGCCCGGACTGGGACCCCGGCAAGGCCCTGGCGAACCTCCTGCGCGACCCGGCCCGCCCCCTCGGTGAGGCCCTCCTCGACCAGCGCAACCTCGCCGGCATCGGCAACATCTACAAGAGCGAGCTCTGCTTCCTGCTCCGCGCGACCCCCTGGCTCCCCATCGGCGCCCTCCCCGCCGAACACGCCGCCCGTCTGCCCGCCCTCGCCAGGAAGCTCCTCGAAGCCAACCGCGACCGCCCGGCCCGCAGCACCACAGGCCGCCACGACCAGAACCTGTACGTCTACGGCCGCGCACCCCGCCCCTGTCTGCGCTGCCGCACGTCGATCCGCACCGCGAACCAGGGCGACGGCTCCAGAGAGCGCCCCACGTACTGGTGCCCGACCTGCCAGCCGGGCCCGTCCCCGCACCCCTGACCAATGGCCGGCCCCACCGCGTACAACCCGCCACGCACGACCAATTGACGACCCGTCAGAAACCCTCGTACGGTCCCTTCATGTCCGTCACGGCGTACGACCTCACCGGACGCACCGCTTTCGTCACCGGCGCGGCAAGCGGTATCGGCCGCGCCAGTGCCGTGCTGCTCGCGGAGGCGGGTGCCACCGTCCACTGCGCGGACCGCGACGCCCAGGGTCTGGACGAGACAGCGGCCCTCATCAAGGACACGGGTGGTACCGCACACCCGCACCCCCTCGACGTCACCGACCGCGCCCAGCTCAAGGAGGCGGTCGCGGCCTGTGAGCGCCTGGACGTCATGGCCGCGGTCGCCGGGATCATGCACAGCAGCCCGGTCCTGGAGACCCGGGACGAGGACCTCGACCGTGTACTCGGCGTCAACTTCAAGGGTGTCCTGTACGCCTGCCAGGAGGCGGCCCTCACGATGATCGCGTCAGGCACGCGCGGCAGCATCGTCACGATGGCGTCCGGAGCCGTCGACACCGGCGGACCGGGCCTGCTCTGCTACGGAGCGGCGAAGGCAGCCGTCGTCCAGCTGACGAAGACCCTGGCGACGGAGATGGGCCCGCACGGCATCCGCGTCAACGCGGTGGCGCCGGGCTGGATCCGTACGCCCATGACGGACCGCCACGACGGCGAGGCCCAGGTGCGGACCGAGGGGTTCATGGCCCGGATGTCACCACTGGGCCGGGTCGGTGAGCCGGAGGACATCGCTCACGCGGTCCTGCATCTCGCCTCCGACGCCTCGTCGTTCACAACGGGCCAGATCCTCCGTCCCAACGGGGGCGTGGCAATGCCCTGGTAGCGAGGCACCGACGCACGCCCCGCACCCACCCGCCGCCCTCCCCCATCCACCGGCGCACGCCTCCTCCAGAGCCCTTCCCCGAAGCCGCCGCGAGCCCATCCCAAGCTCGCCCAGGCTTTCCGAAGCCCTTCGGAAAGCGCCTCAGGAAGACCCCCCGCGCCCCAGAAGCGGCCCCCGCCTCCTCCGCCAAGCCTCCGAAACGCGCCGCGCCCACTGGTCCGACCCGGCCGCGCCCGCAGCGCGCCCCTTCGGCACACAGTGCACCGGAAGCAGACTCAGCCCCCACCCGCCGGCCGCGACCGCCCCCTCCAGCACGCCGGCGTCCGACGCGAACGCCAGCCGCATCACGGCCCACCACCACAGCCCTCCAACTCCGAGAGCCAGCCCCCACCTGCCTATTCGCCCCATCCGCCCCGCCATGGCACCACCTCCAGCCGGACGCCCGACGCTAGACCGCCGAGTTCACCCATCGACAGGGCGCATCGACACGAATGGGGCGCCCGGCGCACACCACCGGCGCCCGCCCCACAACCGCACACCCAAAACCGAAGCCGAGGCCATCCCCAACCCCACAGCCACAGCCACAGCCCACGTAACCCGGCAGAGCCACCCTCACCCGTTCTCCGCCTGGAACATCCAGTGATGCTTCTCAAGATCCGCGGTGATCCCGATGAAGATGTCCTGGCTCACCGGATCCGCCTCCCCCGTCGCCCCGACCCGCTCCCGCATCCGCTCGATGACGGCTGCGAGTGCGTCCACCAGCGCCCCCACCGCGTCGGTGTCCTTCACCCACCCGTCCGGCGTGGCCCCGATGCCGCTGCTGGTCGCGACGGTCGCCGCACGTCCGTCCGGCGAGACCCCGAGCGTGGAGGCACGCTCGGCCACGGTGTCGGAGTGCAGCCGGGCGGTGTCCACGACCTCGTCGAGCTGGAGATGGATGGACCGGAAGCGCGGTCCGACCACGTTCCAGTGAATCTGCTTCGCCACGAGTGACAGATCCACCAGATCGACCAGCGCACCCTGCAGCGCCTCGGCCACGGTCTTCAGATCAGCATCGGTCAACGGGCTCTTCACGACGTACATGGACATCCTCCGGTCAGCAACGACCCCCGGCTTCAGCCCCCGCTCCTCCACCATGGCCGCCCCGCCCCTTACCGGCAAACGCTGACAAACCCCGCCGCGTCATCGACCCACGCCCTCCCCCGGCCCACGCCCTCCCCGACCCTCACCCGCCTACGCAAAAGCCCCGACCGCCCCCTCCAGGTCTCCCCGGAGAAGGCCCCGGCCGGGGCTCTCACACAGTTCTTCGCATCTCAGCTCGCGGGCGCGAGCCCGTGAGCGTCAGGCGGCGACGACGTCGACCGCCTCCGCAGGCGCCTTGATGGTCACCCGTTCCGGCGGCACACCGGTCACCGATACGGAATTGAGCCTCGGGCGCACCGGTGTGGGCACAGGCTCGGTAGCCGCTGCCGACCGGGCCAGCTCGGCGAGTGCGAGCTCGTCGCTCACTTCCCGCATGAGCTCGGACATCCGTACGTCCAGCGCGTCGCAGATCGCGGAGAGCAGCTCAGAGGAAGCCTCCTTCTGCCCCCGCTCCACCTCGGAAAGATAGCCGAGTGAAACTCGGGCGGACGAGGAGACTTCGCGCAGAGTACGGCCCTGGCGCTGGCGCTGCCGACGCAGCACGTCACCAAGCAGGCGACGGAGCAGAATCATCGGTGGCTCCCTCCTCGGACCGCGTAGCCGCATCCTTCTCGCCCCACCGTACCGCCTTGCGCCGCGGCCGTGCGGGGAGCGATGTCGTGTTCACTCAGGGCTGCAAACATCAAAACCCCCCGTTCTGTTCCGTATCCTGTGCCCGCTCATTCTCAGTGAGTTCGCCCACGAGCTGCTCCAGAAGCAGTGCGAGCACGCTCCGTACACTCTCCATACGGATTTCCGTCCGGGAGCCGTTCAACCGCAACGCCACCACTTTCCCGCCAAGAACGCCTTCGCCGGAGGTGCCGTGCGGCCCGTCCACGGCAACGAAAACCGTGCCGACGGGCTGTCCGTCCTGGGGTTCGGGGCCGGCGACACCGGTCGTCGAGATGCCCCAGTCCGCGCCGAGCACCTTGCGAGCGCCGGCCGCCATCTGGGCCGCGACCTGCGGATCCACCGCTCCGCGCTGATCCAGCAGAGTGGCGTCGACGCCGAGTACATCGCGCTTGAGGTCGGTGGCGTACGCGGTCACCGAGCCGCGGAATGCCTTGGAGGCTCCGGGCACCGCCGCGAGGTCCGCCGCCACCAGACCGCCGGTCAGCGACTCGGCCACAGCGAGCGTCTCGCCCCTCACCGTGAGTAGTCGCAGCACTTCGGCGGCCGTGGAGGTCACGCTTCCGCCTCCTCGGCGGCGGCCTTTCGGTCGGCCAGTCCCTGACGCCGCAGCACAATGGCCTGTCTCACATAGTCGAGCCCGGTGACGACAGTCAGGGCGACCGCCACAGCCATCACCCAGAACCTCAGGGTCGCCAGCGGCCCCGTCAGCGCCAGGACGTACATCCCGACGGCCACTCCCTGCGTCAGCGTCTTTATCTTGCCGCCGCGGCTGGCGGGGATCACGCCGTAACGGATCACCACGAAGCGCAGGAGGGTGATCCCCAGTTCACGCCCGAGGATCACGCCCGTCACCCACCATGGCAGATCGCCGAGCGAGGAGAGACAGATGAGCGCCGCTCCCATGATCGCCTTGTCTGCGATCGGGTCGGCGATCTTCCCGAAGTCGGTGACGAGGTTGTACGTACGCGCCAGATGACCGTCGAAGACGTCCGTGATCATGGCTACGGCGAAGGCGGCCCAGGCCCAAGCCCGCCACACGGGGTCGTACCCGCCGTCGGCCAGCATCAGCGCCACGAAGCCCGGCACGAGCACGAGCCGGAGCATGGTGAGGAGGTTGGCCACGTTCCACAGGCTGGCCTGGTTGACGGCCGCGGCGCTCAGCTTCGCGCCCCGTGGTGTCTTCGAGCCCTGGGTACCGGTGGCACCCGTACCGGAGGTTCCCTTGCCGGAGGCGCTGGAAGCGCCGGCAGCACCACGCGTACCGGGCGCACCGGGGCCGCCCGCCGCGGATGCCGGGACTCCGGTCATCTGGCCGCCTCCTCTGTACATGCGAGCGAGCCCGGGAGCGGCTCGGCCACCAGGTCGACACCTTCCGTACCGACTACCTTCGCCTCGACCATACGGCCGACGGTGAGACCTTCGCCGCTTGTGAACAGCACCTGGCCGTCGGTCTCGGGTGCCTGATGCGCGGCACGGCCGTACGCGGGCTCCTCCTCGCCGTCGGAACCGGCGGAGCCCAGGGACTCGACCAGCACCTGCAAGGTCTCCCCGACGCGCTCCTCCGCCCGCTGGGAGACCAGCTCCTCGGCGAGCCGGGACACGCGCGCGAGCCGCTCGGCGACGACGTCCTCGTCCAGCTTGTTCTCGTACGTCGCCGCTTCGGTGCCGTCCTCGTCGGAGTACCCGAAGACGCCGATCGCGTCCAGCCGCGCGCCGGTCAGGAAGCGCTCCAGCTCCGCCAGGTCGTCCGCGGTCTCGCCGGGGAAGCCCACGATGAAGTTGGACCGCACACCGGCCTGCGGGGCCTTGGAGCGGATCGTGTCGAGCAGCTGCAGGAACTGGTCGGTGCTCCCGAAGCGCCGCATCGCGCGGAGCACCCCGGGGGCGGAGTGCTGGAAGGACAGGTCGAAGTAGGGCGCGATCTTCGGCGTCGAGGTCAGTGCGTCGATGAGCCCGGGCCGCATCTCGGCGGGCTGGAGGTAGCTGACCCGCACCCGCTCGATCCCGTCGACGTCGGCGAGCTCGGGCAGCAGCGTCTCCAGGAGGCGGATGTCGCCGAGGTCCTTGCCGTACGAGGTGTTGTTCTCGGAGACCAGCATGACCTCCTTGACGCCCTGCTCGGCCAGCCAGCGCGTCTCGCCCAGGACGTCGGACGGCCGCCGCGAGATGAAGGAGCCGCGGAAGGACGGGATGGCGCAGAAGGAGCAGCGTCGGTCGCAGCCGGAGGCCAGCTTCACCGAGGCGACCGGTGAGCCGTCGAGCCGGCGGCGCAGGGGTGCGCGGGGGCCGGACTCCGGAGCGATGCCCTCCGGAAGATCGACGGGAGCGTGCCCCGGAAGGGCGACCTCCGTGCCCGCGCTCTGCCGCTCGGCCGGGCTGATCGGCAGCAGCTTGCGCCGGTCGCGCGGGGTGTGGGCGGCGTGGATGCCGCCGTTCAGGATGGTCTGGAGCCGGTCGGAGATGTCGGCGTAGTCGTCGAAGCCGAGCACTCCGTCGGCCTCGGGCAGGGCCTCGGCGAGCTCCTTGCCGTACCGCTCGGCCATGCAGCCGACGGCGACCACGGCCTGCGTTCTTCCATGGCCCTTGAGGTCGTTGGCCTCCAGGAGGGCGTCGACGGAGTCCTTCTTGGCGGCCTCGACGAAGCCACAGGTGTTGACGACCGCGACGTCCGCGTTCTCGGCGTCCTCCACGAGGTGCCAGCCGTCCGCCTCCAAGCGGCCTGCGAGCTCCTCCGAGTCCACCTCGTTACGGGCGCAGCCAAGAGTGACGAGTGCGACGGTACGGCGTTCAGGCATGGGCTCAAGACTACTTCGTCCCACTGACAGCCCACGTCGACGGGGTTGGCCGATCTTGGCCAACCCCGTACCCGCATGCCCCTTGAGGTCGCTTGTCCGACCTCGGGGTCGGTCATCCGACCTCGGGGTCGCCCTTCGTGTAGGTGAGGCGCTCGACGCCACCGGGCTGGAACTCGTCCTCGATCTTCTTGCCGTTGACGTAGAGCTGGAGGGCTCCCGCGTCACCGAGGACGAGGTCGATCTTCTCCTTGTCCTGGAAGGTCTTGGAGTCGCCCTGCTTCAGGAAGCCGTCGAAGAGCAGTCGGCCGTTGTGGTCCTTGGCGGAGATCCAGCTGCGCCCGTCGGGGGCGGTCACCTGGACGGTCACCTTGTCCTGCGGCGCGGCCGCGATGGCGCTGTCCGACGGGTCGGGCTTGGGGTCGGCGGGCTTGGTCGCGGTCGGCTTGGTCTTGACGGGCTTGCTGGCGGTGGGCGTGGATCCCTCGGCGACCTGCGTCTTCGAGCCGTCCGAGTCGTCCTTGACCATCGTGAACCCGACGAAGCCGATCACCGCGACGATCGCGGCGACCATGGCGGCGGTCCAGTTGGGACCCCGGCGCTCCGGACGGATCCGCTCGGCCTCGAACATCGGTGCCGCGGGGGTCGGCGCGGGCCGCCCGCCGTGATCGTCGTCGTACTGGGCGAGGAGGGGCGCCGGATCGAGGTGGACGGCGCGCGCCAGCGTCTTGAGGTGACCGCGCGCGTACACGTCGCCGCCGCAGGGCGTGAAGTCGTCCTGTTCGATCGCGTGCACGATGGCGATGCGGACCCGGGTGGCGTTACTGACGTCGTCGACTGTCAGCCCCGCCGCGATGCGCGCCTGCTGCAGAGCACGGCCGATCGAAGGGCGATCAGCCTTTTCGATGGGAGGCTCGTCCTGAGGGGAGTTGTCGTCAGGGGAGTTGCCGATGGACACGGGGGCGCCTTTCGAGCGTGTAGCCACCTGTGCTGGAGGTTCAGTCTAGGGGGGTTGCGAAAGGGTGGGGCAACCGGGCGGTGGGACTTTGTACGCCATCAGAACGGCCGGTCATCCTGATGGTGGGACACGCGTCTTTCGCTTCCCTCAACTTGACGTGCGACGAAGGGAAACGGTTGCTCACGGTTCCCTTACGGGTGAGTCACGTTCGAATCACCCACGTGGCCCTGACGTGCTCACCCACGTGGCCGTGGCCCATCCGCAAGAGGAAACGGACTTCCCCGTTTCTCTACGGATGAGCCTCCCCACGGATCACCGCGAGCACTCCGTCCATCTCGTCAGGTTTCACAAGAACATCACGTGCCTTGGAACCCTCGCTCGGACCGACGATGTTGCGGGACTCCATGAGGTCCATCAGCCGACCGGCCTTGGCGAAGCCGACGCGCAGCTTGCGCTGGAGCATCGAGGTCGACCCGAACTGCGTGGAGACGACCAGTTCGGCGGCCTGGCACAGCAGGTCGAGGTCGTCGCCGATGTCCTCGTCGATCTCCTTCTTCTGCTTGGTGCCCACGGTGACGTCGTCCCGGAAGACCGGCGCCATCTGGTCCTTGCAGTGCTGGACGACGGCGGCGACCTCGTCCTCGGTGACGAACGCGCCCTGCATACGGGTCGGCTTGTTCGCCCCCATCGGCAGGAAGAGCCCGTCGCCCTTGCCGATCAGCTTCTCGGCGCCGGGCTGGTCGAGGATGACCCGCGAGTCCGCGAGCGACGACGTGGCGAAGGCGAGCCGCGACGGCACGTTCGCCTTGATCAGACCGGTGACGACGTCCACGGACGGCCGCTGCGTGGCGAGCACCAGGTGGATGCCGGCCGCACGCGCGAGCTGCGTGATGCGCACGATCGAGTCCTCGACGTCCCGTGGCGCGACCATCATCAGGTCGGCGAGCTCATCGACGATCACCAGCAGATACGGATAGGTCTTGAGCTCCCGCTCGCTGCCTTCCGGCGTCTTGAGCTTGCCGTCGCGGATGGCCTGGTTGAAGTCGTCGATGTGCCGGTACCCGAACGCCGCCAGGTCGTCGTACCGCAGATCCATCTCCCGTACGACCCACTGCAGCGCCTCGGCGGCCCGCTTCGGGTTGGTGATGATCGGCGTGATCAGGTGCGGGATGCCCTCGTACGCGGTCAGCTCGACGCGCTTGGGGTCGACGAGGACCATGCGCACGTCCTCGGGGGTCGCGCGGACCATGACGGACGTGATCAGGCAGTTGATGCATGAGGACTTACCGGAACCGGTCGCTCCGGCCACCAGGACGTGCGGCATCTTCGCCAGGTTGGCCATCACATAGCCGCCCTCGACGTCCTTGCCGAGTGCGACCAGCATCGGGTGGTCGTCCTCGGCGGCGTCCGCGAGGCGCAGCACATCGCCCAGGTTGACCATCTCGCGGTCGGTGTTGGGGATCTCGATGCCGACCGCGGACTTGCCGGGGATCGGGCTGATGATCCGCACGTCCGGGCTGGCGACGGCGTACGCGATGTTCTTGGCCAGCGCCGTGATCCGCTCGACCTTCACGGCGGGGCCGAGCTCGACCTCGTACCGCGTGACGGTCGGGCCGCGGGTGAAGCCGGTGACGGCGGCGTCGACCTTGAACTCCATGAAGACGTTCGTGAGCGAGGCGACCACGGCGTCGTTGGCGGCGCTGCGCGTCTTGCCGGGGCCGCCGCGCTCCAGGAGGTCGAGCGACGGCAGGGAGTAGGTGATGTCGCCGGAAAGCTGGAGCTGCTCGGCGCGCGGAGGCAGGTCGCGCGGTGCCTCGGGAGCGGGCTTGGTCAGGTCGGCGACCTCGGCCTTGAGCATCTCCTGCTTGGGCCTGGCGCCCTTGGTCCCCTTGGCACGCGCGGCGGGCACCGGCGTCGGCTCCCCGCGCCCGCCCGAGTCCTGTCCGCCGGTGTCCTGACGGTCCCCGCGGTCCACGCCGACGCCCTGCGTCAGATCGGCCACCAGCGCGCTGGGAGGCATCCCGTGCATCACGGCACCGTCGAGCGCCGCGGCGGCGGCCGCTGCCACGTCCACGGCGTCCATGGGCCTGTCCAGCGCGGGCTGCTGCACGGCGGGCCGCCTGCGGCGGCTCCGGCGCGCGGAGAGCGCCTCCTGCTCGGCACTGTCCGGGTCGTACTCCTCGGACGCCGCCCGGCGCCGCCGGGGGCTCGCGGGCAGCGCTTCGCGCCACTGGTCGTCGTAGCGCTCGTCGTCCTCGCCGAAACCGTCGTCGGTCTCACGAGGGTGTACGAGGCCGAGCCGGGCGCCCAGCATGCGCAGCCGCTGGGGAATGGCGTTGACCGGTGTCGCGGTGACCACCAGCAGCCCGAAGACCGTGACCAGCACGAGGAGCGGCACGGCGAGGACCTCGCCCATCGTGTACGTCAGCGGTGTCGCCGCACCCCAGCCGATGAGCCCGCCCGCGTCCCTTATCGCCTGCATGCCGTCGCTGCGCGCGGGCGCTCCGCAGGCGATGTGGACCTGGCCGAGCACACCGATGGCGAGCGCGGACAGACCGATCACGATGCGGCCGTTGGCCTCGGGCTTCTCGGGGTGCCGGATGAGGCGCGCGGCGATGACCCCGAGCAGTATCGGCACGAGCAGGTCGAGGCGACCGAAGGCACCGGTCACCAGCATCTCGACGAGATCACCCACCGGACCACGGAGGTTGGACCAGGTCCCGGCGGCGACAATCAGTGCCAGCCCGAGCAGCAGCAGCGCGAGACCGTCCTTTCGATGCGCCGGGTCGAGCCCCTTCGCGCCCCGCCCTATGCCGCGGAACACGGCGCCGACGGCGTGCGCGACTCCCAGCCACAGGGCGCGCACCAGCCTGTACACGCCCCCGGTCGGATTGGGCGCCGGCTTCGGAGGAGCGGCTTTCTTGGTCGCGGCCTTCTTCGCGGGCGCCTTTTTCGCCGGAGCTTTCTTCGCGGGGGCCTTCTTCGCCGCAGCCTTCCGCGGAGCGGCCGCCTTCTTCGCGGGCGCCTTCTTGGCTGCGGACTGACGTGGGGCCATGAGTGTGAGGTTACCGGTGGAGACCACTGCGGACACGTGTGCCTACTGCTTCACCCGTTCGTGTCGCCCACAGAGGGCACCGAACTGACGCCGCCTCAACCGGCGAAGCCCGTAAGGGGCGCGGGGCCGCACCATGTGCGGCTCCGCCGCGTGGGCACGGTCCGCGCCCACCAACCCGTAAGCCACACACCGGTCTTGACGAACCCGGTGCGACTCAGTTCTGCGAGGGCAGCGAGGCCGCCCCGCTCCCCGTCCCCGGTTCCAACGCGTCCAGCGCCCGCCGCAACCCCGTGAGTTTGCGTTCGAGATGGGCCGCGGTTGCCACCGCCGCCGCGTCAGCCGAGTCGTCGTCGAGCTGCTTGGAGAGGGCCTCGGCCTGCTCCTCGACAGCCGCGAGCCGCGCGGAGAGTTCGGCGAGCAGCCCGGCAGGCTCCTTGGTGTTGCCGACCGACGCCTTGCCGCCCCCGCCTTCGAGCTGGAGCCGCAGCAGCGCGGCCTGCTCCCGGAGTTGGCAGTTCTTCATGTAGAGCTCTACGAAGACCGAGACCTTCGCGCGCAGCACCCACGGGTCGAACGGCTTCGAGATGTAGTCCACCGCACCCGCCGCGTATCCCCGGAAGGTGTGGTGCGGGCCGTGGTTGATCGCCGTGAGGAAGATGATCGGGATGTCCCGGGTCCGTTCTCGCCTCTTGATGTGCGCGGCGGTTTCGAAACCGTCCATGCCTGGCATCTGGACGTCCAGCAGAATGACCGCGAAGTCGTCCGTGAGCAGTGCTTTGAGCGCTTCCTCCCCGGAAGATGCCCGAACCAGTGTCTGATCGAGCGCGGAGAGAATCGCCTCCAGCGCCAGCAGATTCTCCGGCCGGTCATCGACCAGGAGGATCTTGGCCTTCTGCACCATGGCCCGCCCTCCTCGCCCCGGCAGTGCACCGGGCGCCGCCCCAGGGGACGACTCCCTTGCGTCGCCCGTCCTTGTGCCGGTCATGGTAGCCGCACCCCGCCTGTCGCCACACCCTGTCACCGCGATGTCACTGTGCACGTAGCAGAAACGTAGCGGGAGACCAGAAGGTTCCCCGAATCCCGGGTTTCTACACCGCCTCGGGCACACTCAGTCAACAGCCCGGCGAGCCCGGGCCACCGCCCGGACACCCCTGGCCACCCGGCCGTTCCCGGCCTGCCGATCACTCCCGCCACCCTGTCACCCTGTCACTGTCCGCTCATCCACTGCTGCATCACCGCGAGCAGATGATCGGGATCGACCGGTTTCGTCACGTAGTCGGAAGCGCCCGACTCGATCGCCTTCTCCCGGTCGCCCTTCATCGCCTTGGCGGTGAGCGCGATGATCGGCAGCCCGGCGAACTGGGGCATCCGACGGATCGCCGTCGTGGTCGCGTATCCGTCCATCTCGGGCATCATGATGTCCATCAGGACGACCGTCACATCGTCGTGCTGTTCCAGCACTTCGATGCCCTCGCGGCCGTTCTCGGCGTACAGCACCGACAGCCCGTGCTGCTCCAGGACGCTGGTGAGCGCGAACACGTTGCGGATGTCGTCGTCGACGATCAGCACCTTCTCGCCCTCGAAGCGGATGACACCGCGCGAGTGCACGGACGTCTCCTCGTCGGCAACGGACCAGGTGTCCCTGGCCTGCGTCTGCGGCCCCGGAAGGGCGGGCCGCTGCTGGGCCGAGGGCATCGCCCTGCGACGCCGCCTGAAGAGCGCGGCGGCCCCGTTCTGTGTCTCCTGGTACGACTTGACCTCGGCGGGGGTCTCCACATGGCCCCCGTTCTCGTCGTCCGAACCCGCCGGAAGCGCCCCGTTCTCCATGGGCGTACCGAGTTGCGGATAGCCCTGCGGGGGCAGTTCGCTCGGGTGCAGCGGCAAATACAGCGTGAAGGTCGAGCCGCGTCCCGGTTCGCTCTGCGCGTGGATCTCGCCGCCCAGCAGCCGCGCGATCTCCCGGGAGATGGACAACCCCAGTCCCGTACCGCCGTACTTGCGGCTCGTCGTGCCGTCCGCCTGCTTGAACGCCTCGAAGATCACGCGCATCTTGCTGGCCGCGATCCCGATTCCCGTGTCCGCCACGGAGAACGCGATCAGATCGGCGTCCGCGTCCCGCAGCGAGCCCGCCTCCAGGAGCTGTTCCCGGATGGCGACCGGCACCTCCGCGCCCGCGGGCCGGATGACCAGTTCGACCGCTCCGGAGTCGGTGAACTTCACCGCGTTGGAGAGCAGGTTGCGCAGCACCTGGAGGAGCCGCTGTTCGTCCGTGTGCAGCGTGGCCGGCAGTTCCGGCGACACCCGTACGGAGAAATCGAGGCCCTTCTCTGCCGTCAGCGGACGGAAAGTGGCCTCTACGTAGTCGACGAGTTGGACCAGCGCGATCCGCGTCGGCGACACGTCCATCTTGCCCGCCTCGACCTTCGAAAGGTCGAGGATGTCGTTGATCAGCTGGAGCAGGTCGGACCCCGCGCCGTGGATCGTCTCGGCGAACTCGACCTGCTTCGGGGTGAGGTTGGAGTCCGCGTTGTCGGCGAGCAGCTTGGCCAGGATCAGCAGCGAGTTGAGCGGCGTACGCAGCTCGTGCGACATGTTGGCGAGGAACTCGCTCTTGTAGCGCATGGAGACCGCGAGTTGCTCGGCGCGCTCCTCCAGGACCTGCCGCGCCTCCTCGATCTCGGTGTTCTTGACCTCGATGTCGCGGTTCTGCTGGGCCAGCAGCTCGGCCTTCTCCTCCAGCTCGGCGTTGGACGCCTGGAGGGCCTTCTGCCGGTTCTCCAGCTCGGCCGACCGCTCCCGCAGCTGCTCGGTCAACTCCTGCGACTGCTTGAGCAGTACCTCGGTCTTCGTGTTGACCGCGATCGTGTTGACGCTCGTCGCGATCATCTCGGCGATCTGGCTGAGGAAGTCCTTCTGGATGTGCGTGAACGAGTGGAACGACGCCAGCTCGATCACGCCGAGGACGGTCCCTTCGAAGAGCACCGGCAGCACGATGACATGCGCGGGAGGCGCCTCACCGAGCCCGGAGGCGATCTTCAGATACCCCGGCGGCACGTTCTCCACGAGAATCGTCCGCTTCTCCTTGGCCGCCGTCCCGATCAGCGTCTCACCGGGCCTGAACGACGTCGGCATGGAGCCCATGGAGTACCCGTACGACCCGAGCATGCGCAGCTCGTACGAGTCGTCGTGCGCGGCGCCCACGTCCTTGCCGTCGTCCAGCGGCATCGCCAGGAAGAACGCGCCGTGCTGCGCCGAGACCACCGGAGTCAGCTCGCTCATGATCAACGAGGCCACGTCGGCAAGGTCGCGCCGGCCCTGCATCAGACCGGAGATCCGGGCGAGGTTGCCCTTCAGCCAGTCCTGCTCCTTGTTGGCGATGGTGGTGTCGCGGAGGTTGGCGATCATCTTGTTGATGTAGTCCTGAAGTTCCTGGATCTCGCCGGAGGCGTCCACGTCGATCTTCAGATTGAGGTCACCACGGGTCACCGCGGTCGCCACGCGCGCGATGGCACGCACCTGCCGGGTGAGGTTCCCGGCCATCTCGTTCACCGACTCGGTGAGGTCGCGCCAGGTGCCGTCGACGTCACGGACACGCGCCTGGCCGCCCAACTGGCCCTCCGTGCCCACCTCGCGGGCGACTCGGGTGACCTCCTCCGCGAAGGACGACAGCTGGTCGACCATCGTGTTGATGGTGGTCTTCAGCTCCAGGATCTCGCCGCGCGCGTCGATGTCGATCTTCTTGGTCAGGTCGCCCTTGGCGATGGCCGTGGTGACCATCGCGATGTTGCGCACCTGGCCGGTGAGGTTGGACGCCATGCCGTTCACGGACTCGGTGAGGTCCTTCCACGTACCGGACACACCCGGTACGCGCGCCTGGCCGCCGAGGATGCCGTCCGTACCCACCTCGCGGGCCACCTTGGTGACCTGGTCCGCGAACGAACTCAGCGTCTTCACCATGGTGTTGAAGGTGTCGGCGAGCTGCGCGACCTCGCCGCGCGCCTCGATCGTCACCGTCCGCGTCAGGTCGCCGTTGGCGACGGCCGCCGCGACCTGCGAGATGTTCCGCACCTGCATGGTGAGGTTGTAGGCCATCAGGTTGACGTTGTCGCTCAGGTCCTTCCAGATGCCCGTGACCCCGGGCACCCGCGCCTGGCCGCCCAACTGGCCCTCGGTGCCCACCTCGCGGGCCACCCGGGTCACCTGCTCGGCGAACGACGACAGCTGGTCGACCATCGTGTTGACGGTCGTGACCAGTTCGAGGATCTCGCCCTTGGCGTCGACGGTGATCTTCTTGGACAGGTCGCCCATGGCGACCGCGGTCGTGACCTCGGCGATGTTGCGCACCTGAATGGTCAGGTTGTTCGCCATGAAGTTCACGGACTGCGTGAGGTCCTTCCAGGTGCCGGAGACACCCTGCACTTCGGCCTGTCCGCCGAGGATGCCCTCCGTGCCCACCTCGCGGGCGACCCGCGTGACCTGCTCGGCGAAGTTCGAGAGCTGGTCCACCATCGTGTTGAGGGTGTTCTTGAGCTCCAGGATCTCGCCGCGCGCATCCACGTCGATCTTCTGCGACAGGTCGCCCCGGGCCACCGCCGTCGCGACCTGCGCGATGTTGCGCACCTGGGCGGTGAGGTTGCCGGCCATGCCGTTCACGGAGTCGGTCAGGTCGCGCCAGACACCGGCGACGCCGGGCACCTGCGCCTGACCGCCCAGCCGGCCGTCCGTGCCCACCTCACGGGCCACCCTGGTCACCTGCTCGGCGAAGGCGCTGAGCTGGTCGACCATCGTGTTGATGGTGTTCTTGAGCTCCAGGATCTCGCCGCGCGCGTCGACCTCGATCTTCTGCGACAGGTCACCCCGGGCGACCGCCGTCGTCACCTGGGCGATCTGCCGCACCTGGGACGTCAGGTTGCCCGCCATGAAGTTGACGGAGTCGGTGAGGTCCTTCCAGGTGCCGGACACACCGTCCACGCGCGCCTGGCCGCCCAGCCGGCCCTCCGTGCCCACGTCACGCGCCATCCGCGTCACCTGGTCGGCGAAGTTCGAGAGCTGGTCCACCATCGTGTTCACGGTGTTCTTCAGCTGGAGCATCTCTCCGGAAACGTCCACGGTGACCTTCTGCGACAGGTCGCCGTTCGCCACCGCCGTCGTCACCTGGGCGATGTTCCTCACCTGTCCGGTGAGGTTCCGGAACGCCGTGTTGACGGAGTCCGTGAGGTCCTTCCACGTACCGGCCGCGCCCGGCACCGCCGCCTGGCCGCCCAGCTCACCCTCGACACCGATCTCCCGCGCCACGCGGGTCACCTCGGCACCGAAGCTCGACAGCTGGTCGACCATCGTGTTGACGGTGTTCTTCAGTTCCAGCATCTCGCCGGCGACCTCGACGCTGACCTTCTGCGACAGGTCACCGCTGGCCACCGCCGTCGTCACCGTGGCGATGTCCCGCACCTGAGTGGTGAGATTCCGGAAGACCGTGTTCACCGAATCGGTGAGGTCCTTCCACGTTCCCGCCGCACCCGGCACGTTCGCCTGCCCGCCGAGCCGCCCCTCGCCACCGACCTCGTTGGCCACGCGGGTGACCTCGTCCGCGAACGTACGCAGCGTCTCGGTCATCTGGTTGATCGTCTCGGCGAGCTGCGCGACCTCGCCGCGCGCCGACACGGTCACCTTCTGCGACAGGTCACCGTTGGCCACCGCGGTCGTCACCTGGGCAATCCCGCGCACCTGTGCGGTGAGATTGCCGGCCATAAGATTCACCGAATCGGTGAGGTCCTTCCACACACCCGCCACACCTGGCACCTGTGCCTGGCCGCCGAGCTCCCCCTCGGTGCCCACCTCGCGCGCGACTCGCGTCACCTCGGAGGAGAAAGAGGACAGCTGGTCCACCATCGTGTTGACGGTGTTCTTGAGCTCCAGCATCTCGCCGGCCACGTGAACCGTGACCTTCCGGGACAAGTCGCCCTTGGCGACCGCCGTGGTCACGAGCGCGATGTCCCGCACCTGAGCCGTCAGCCGGTACGCCATGGTGTTGACCGAGTCCGTGAGGTCCTTCCACGAACCGGACATTCCACGCACTCGCGCCTGTCCGCCCAGCTTGCCCTCGGTGCCCACCTCGCTGGCCACGCGCGTGACCTCGTCGGTGAACGTCGACAGCTGGTCGACCAGGTTGTTGACCGTGCGCCCGACCTTCAGGAACTCTCCGCGCAGCGGATGCCCGTTCCCGTCCGCGGCCTGCGCCCGCAGCTCCATACGCGGCGACAGATCGCCCTCCGCCACGGCGGACAGCACCCGCCCGACCTCGGAGACGGGCCGCACGAGATCGTCGACCAGCGCGTTGGAGTTGTCGATCGCGGTGGCCCAGGAGCCCTCGCAAGCGCCCGACTCCAGCCGCTCCGTCAACTTCCCCTCACGGCCGACCATGCGCCGCACACGCGCCAGCTCGCCCGTCAGATGCAGATTTCGGTCAGCCACTTCATTGAAGACCGCCGCAATCTCGGACATCACACCATCGCCCGAGACCGTGAGCCGCTTACGGAAGTTGCCGTCCCGCATCGACACCAGGGCCGCCAGCAGCCTGTTCAGGGCAGCCGTGTCCACGTCGGTGGTGCCATTGCGTGGTTTGCGCTGGTTACTCAGGGACTGTCCGCCTTTCGCGCGCGTTTTAGTGCCCCGCGTCGCTGCGCCAGACTCCACTGTGTCCCTCCCGCAAGGGTCGACCATTTACTGCTCGGCGTACTCGGGTACTACTGCTCGGCGTACTGGAAGGCACTCTGCCTGCCCGGACCTTCCCTGGAAGCTTGCCCAGTGTTTCACCATGGCTGAACCAGGCCATAACAGTTCGGCAGCTTCGCACATGGTCCGCACACACGCTCCGGAGTGGAAACAGTGGTGACCGGCATCCGCATGGACGGCGAAGGTAAGTAACCTTGCATGCGGCTGTCCAGCCACGCCGGTCCTTCCGGCCTGGGCGGTGGCACGAGCACGAGCGGGCAGGCATCGGAGGGGCACCGCACCATGACCACCGAACTGCATCCCGGGGGACCACCCCAGGATCCCCGGCCGACGGGGAACCAGCCCCTGCCACGGCAGGAGCGGGTCGGCCACGCAGCGCTGCCCTCCGACAACCGGACAAGGAGTTCTGTGATCACCGCGCGCGCGGCCGCCAGCTTCGATCCTGTCGGGCGGTCCGTCGCGACCGCTCGGTCCTTCGTCCGTGACACCCTCCAGGGTTGGGGCTTTGCCGACATCGTCGACGACGCCGTGGTCCTCACCAGCGAGCTTGTCACCAATGCCGTGGTGCACGCGGGCACGTCCGCCGACGTCCTGTGCCTGCGCAGCGACGAGGGCGTACGGATCGAGGTGGGGGACCGCTACCCGGAACGTGAGATTCCACTCCAGGCGGCCGCCATCAACATGGGCAGCCCAGACCGCGAGGGCGGCCGCGGCCTGCAGCTCTGCGCAGCCCTGGCCGGCCGCTGGGGCGTCGAGTACACACCCACGCACAAGCAGGTCTGGTTCCAGCTGGAACTGCCGGAACGCTCGGTGGGCACCCGTACGGCCGGCCCCGCCCTCCCGGCCAACCTCCTCCCGCTCGCCGACGGCCGCGTACGTGTGGCGGTCATCCAGATCGACCGCACCGGCGCCATCAACGCCTGGAACGAGGACGCGGAGGAACTCTTCGGGTACGCGGCCGAGCAGGTCATCGGCAAGCCCCTCACCGATCTCGCCGCCTGGCCGCACACGCCCGGCACCAGCACCGGCATCGTCGAGGCGCTCCAGCTCTCCCGCTGGGAGGGCAGTTACGGCCTCCGCGCCGCCAACGGCCGTGTGACGCCGGTCTACGCCTCGCATCTGCGCGTCCGGGACACCGGCGGCGAACCCTCGACGGTCTGCCTTCTCGTCCGCGACCACGAACGCGCCGTCCTGCAGACCCCGCTGCGCGTCAACGCCTCGGACACGACCACCAGTTCGGAGGGCCAGGCGTCGGACCCCTTCGAGGTCTTCATCGGCTCGCCGGCCCCGGACGACCTGGACGGCCTCCTCCAGCGCACGGTGGAGCGCGCCCGCGACATGCTCGACGGCGACTCCGCCTTCCTCCTCCTGGCGACCGACGACGAAACGGAGTTGGAGGTCCGCGCCTCCACCGGCCTCCCCTCGGCCCGCCAGCGCTTCGCCCGCGTCCCCGTGGAAGCGGGCCCCGGCCGCTACGGCTCGGCCCGTATGCCCGCCGTGCACGAGGACCTGACGGTCGTTCCGGGCGCCGTACCGCTGCTCAGCGGCACGGGCATGCGCTCGGTCGTCACGGTCCCCCTCAAGGTCGAGGGCCGCCTGACCGGTTCGCTCGGCGTCGCGGCCGAGGCCCAGGGGCGGTACTCGAACGAGGAGGCCCTGCGCCTCCAGTTCGCCGCCGACCGCATCGCGCTCGCCGTGGAGTCGGCGCGCCTGGGCGAGCTGGAGCGCCTGCGCCGCGGTTCCCTGTCCTTCCTCGTCGAGGCCTCGGACCTCCTCGCGGGCACGCTGGACCGCGACCAGACACTGGCCCTGATGGCCCAGATGACGGTCCCGACCCTGGCCACCTGGTGCGCCGTCTACACGATCGCCGACCAGGCATCGGATCCCTATCTTTCGTACGTCCTGCACGAGGACGAGGACCGCATCGACGGCCTCAAGGCCCTCCTGTCGAAGATCGCCCCTCCGGACCCCGTCCCGACCCCGGGGGCCCGCGTCTGGGCCGCTCCCGCGGAGGCCGCCCACCAGGCCGCCCTGCGCACCTCCATGCGCAGCCTCGGCCTGGGCGAGCCCGCCACGGTGAGCTCCGGCATCGGTACGACCCTGCAGACGGCCGCCGCGGTCGGCGGCGAGACCGTCGTACTCCCCCTGGTGGCCCGCAACCGCGTCATCGGCATGCTGACGCTCGGCAAGCCGTCGGACGAACACTTCCGCCAGGAAATCCTGGAACTCGCCGAGGACTTGAGCCGCAGGGCCGCCCTGGCCCTCGACAACGCCCGCCTGTACTCGGAGCGCACGGCCATCAGCCAGTCCCTCCAGCGCAGCCTCCTGCCCCCGGAACTCCCCCAGATCGACGGCGTGGAGGTCGAGGTCATCTACCGCGCGGCGGGCGAGGGCAACGAAGTCGGCGGCGACTTCTACGACCTCTTCCCCATCCGCGACGGCGCCTACGGCTTCGCCATCGGAGACGTCTGCGGTACGGGCCCGGAGGCGGCCGCGGTCACGGGCCTCGCCCGGCACGCGCTGCGTCTGCTCGCCCGCGAGGGTTTCGGCGGCCCTGCGGTCCTGGAGCGCCTGAACTCCGCGATCCTCGACGAGGGCGCCCGCAGCCGCTTCCTGACGCTCCTCTACGGGGAGTTGTGGCCCCAGGAGGACGGCTCGGCGCTTCTCAAGGTCGTCTGCGCCGGCCACCCGCTCCCCCTGCGCCTCCGCCAGGACGGCACGGTCGAACCGGCCGCCGAACCTCAGCCGCTCCTCGGCGTGATGGAAGACCTGGAACTGTACGAGCAGACGATCACGCTCGACCCGGGCGACGTCCTGCTGTGCGTGACGGACGGCGTCACCGAACGCCGCGAGGGCACCCGCATGTTGGGCGACGACGGCCTCATCGACGTCCTCACCACCTGCACGGGCCTCACGGCCGGAGCAGTGGCAGCTCGCATCATGCGCGCAGTGGAACGCTTCGCGTCGGACGCCCCGTCGGACGACATGGCCATTCTCGCGATGCGCGTTCCCGGCCTTCAGAACGACTGATCCCGGCCCGGGGGAACCGATCCCGGACACACGAAAGGCCCCCGCCCACAAGGGCGGAGGCCTTTTTGTCTGAGCCCCCCAACGGAATCGAACCGTTGACCTTCTCCTTACCATGGAGACGCTCTGCCGACTGAGCTAGGGGGGCCAGTTACTTTTCGAGGTCTCCCTCGTGGCAACGGAATAGATCATACCCCGAACGGCGGCGTGCTCCCAACCCTGTTCGGACGCTAGAAGGCGGGCTGCAGGAGCCCACCGAGCGCATTGCACGCGGACACCATCCGCTGCATCTCCCGCTTCGACAACGAGGCGTCGACAGGCAGAGCCAGTGTCTCGTCGGCGGCCCGCTCGGTCTCCGGCAGACAGACGTCCCGCCGGAACACGGGCATCCGGTGCACGGGCGTCTTCACCGGCACCCGGCACTCGACTCCCTTGGCCCGCACGGCCCGCGCGAAGGCGTCCCGGTCCGGCCGCCCGTTCCCCGGCACCCGCACGACGTACTGCTGGTACGTGTGTCCGATGCCGCGCACCGGCGTCCGCACGCCCCTCAACCGCCCGTCGAGGAACGCCGCATGCGCCCTGCGCTCCTCGATCTCGTCGTACGGCGCCTCGGACTCGCCCTGCTCCAGCACGAGCAGCCCGTGCCGCTGCCCGACATCCCGGAGCCTCGCGATGTCAGCGGGCCGCCCGAAGCGGTGCACGGCGACGACAGCGACCGTCCGAGGACCGACGGCCGCGTTCACCTCGACGACGTCCAGGCAGTACGTGGCCGGGTCTATGTCGGCGAAGACTGGCATCGCACCGGCCTGGATCACGGCCTCGGCGACCTCGGCGTTGCCGAACGCCGGCACGATGACCTCGTCACCGATTCCCACGCCCGCGGCCCGGAGCATTGCAGCAGTACCCATGTGACGGATGTTGGTCGCGCAACGTGAACTCCAAGTGACGCACAACAAAAAAGAGCTGGTCCCTGAACCGAAGTTCAGGGACCAGCTCTATTAATAATAGTTCGGCGGTGTCCTACTCTCCCACAGGGTCCCCCCTGCAGTACCATCGGCGCTGTAAGGCTTAGCTTCCGGGTTCGGAATGTAACCGGGCGTT
>NZ_JBVIPT010000020.1:0-232945 GCF_055577685.1 Streptomyces sp. NPDC033178 | reverse complement strand
TACTTCACCCGCCACAGTAGAAGGACGCCTACCCCGCCCACACCGTCAACCAGTGTTCTCCCAGCTCAGGGCTTCCCTACAGGAGAGCCACACCCAGGCGAGGTTGTTGCGGACGGTCAGGGTGTGCGGGTGGTCCTCGCCTACTACCCGGCGGACGGCGGTGAGGGCACGCTGGCGGTGGCTAATAGCACGGGAGACGGCGCCCTGATTCTGAAGGAAGGCTCCTGTGCGGTCGAGGAGGTATGCGGTGACGCGGGTGTCGGTGCTGGGGGGTGCGTGATCGGCGAGGGCGTCAATGTGCGGGAGGAGGGTGCGGTAGGTAGGCCAGTGGGCGGGGTCGTCCGGGTGGTCGGGAACGGCGTCGTCGAGGCGGCGTGTGGCACGGGTTCTGGCTTCGTCGATGTGGTGGGGGCGGCGGTGAGGGTCGTCGGGGTCGGGGGTGCGGGCCAGGGCTTGGACGAGGCGGTGGATGCTCAGGGTCGCGGTGCCGGGGTCGACGGTGAGCATGCCGTACGCGGCGAGGCGACCAATCGCCCGGGTTAGATCCGGTGGGGCGGCGAGGCCGTCCAGGAGCATGCGGGGGATGTGGTTTGGGGCGTACCAGGCCAGAGTCCGCAGAACGGTGCCGGTCAGGGGATCGTCGGCGAGGTGGTCGAGGGTGACGTGCCAAATGCGGCCGATGGTGCGGTCCGGGACAGTGCCTTCGGCGCCGTGGCGGTACATGGCTGCCGGGTGCGCGATGAGCAGGTCGAGATAGGAGCGAGGAGTGATGCCGGTCTCGGCGATGTAGGCGCCTGCCTGCTCCACAGCTAGGGGCAGGCAGCCCAGTTCCACGCACACTTCCTCAGCGCCGTCCAGGCCCTGTGCGGTGCGGTCGAGGACACGGAGGAGCAGGTCCATGGCTTCGGGGTGGCTTAAGACGTCGATGGGTACGGGGTGGGCCAAGCCGTGCCAGCCGGTGGTGCGACGGCTGGTGATGAGGCATCGTCCGTGGCGGATCCGTGCGAGCAGTGGGCGGATGTCGTCCGGGGTACTCACATTGTCGAGGACGAGCAGCCAGCCGTCGTGCGCGGCTAGCCACTGCACCGCACGTTCGCGCAGCGCTTGGGCGGGCAGCACACCGGCCAGGGCCGGTTGCAGTGCGGTCGCGAGTTCTGCCAGTCCCGCATCGAGGGCGGCGGGGGTGTCGGCGGTGATCCACCAGATCGGGTGGTGGCTGTCCGCGCGGGTAGCGGCCCAGTGCGCGACCAAGGTGCTCTTTCCGATCCCACCGAGCCCATGAACGGCCTGCACCACGACTCCCCCCGCACCTTCCAACTTCTTGTCAAGCAGGGCCAAGGCCCGTGCACGGCCGACGAAATGGGCCGTATGCGGGGGAAGTTTGATCAACCCTTCTGGGGCGGACAGCTTTGCCGCCGGCACGAAGGCCTCCGGCGGCAGCACGGTGGCGTGCTCCGCCCGCGTCTGGACGTTGGTCGCGCAGTCGCCAGACGAGGCGATTCCGTTTAGGTTCCCGCTGGCGGAAATGGCACGGTCACCGTCTGCGGAGGCCGCGGGTGTCGGAGCTAGAGAGGCATAAGAGACCTGCGGCGGCTCTTCCGGCCGCCTGGACCAGCGACCCATCAGCGTTCGTGCGCGCCGTTGGCGGCGTCACCAGTGGACATGTGCCCGGAGATGCCTCCGCCTGCAGCGATCGATCGATCGCCCGCTGCCGAAACCATGCCGCCTGGCAACACCGGCGAAACGAGCCGTACCACATCCCCGACACGTTGCGGATCTGGCATCTGTCCCAAAGCGTGATTGTCGCCCGTCGAAACCGTGCCGGAGATATCTCCGCCCACGGCGATAGCCCGGCTTGCGCCCGCAGTGACCTTTGGCCCGGCCGCGACGTGCGGACTAGGCTGCCGCAGCGCGTACACCGACACACCCAGCCCCGCCAGGGAGACGATCGTGCCCACGATGCCCGCCGTCTGCCCTGCGGTGTCGAGGTCGGCTACCACTATGAGCGCGATCAGTCCCGCAGCCAGCAGTCCCCCAACAATTACCCCGCTCCAGGCAATTGATCTTTGCGGTCGTGTCATGGCCACCATCATCAAGCACACCCCGCACCCATGTCACAGAAAGCAGAAACGCAGACCTGCACCTATGGGAGACGGAAGTCAGGAAATCAGCGAGGTACTGGCGCTGGGCACTCCGCTGCAGCTGCGGCACAGGTCAAAAGTCGTGGGCAAGTACCGCGTCAAGCACAACGATGTACGCAACTGCCCGTGGTTGCGGGACCAACAGAAGACGGCTTGAGCGACACACATCGGATGGCCCGACGACAGCCCGGCAGGCCCTCCGACTGACAAGAGGCAACCGCACGCCGCGAGTTCAGCCTGATCAAGTGGGCAGCGCAGCGAGGGCCGCGTCCCACGGGTAGGCATCGACGTCGCCCTGCTTGGGGATATGCGGCACGAATCCGCCTTCTCCGAGCAGAACGTTCACCCCGCACTCGCGCAGAAAGGCCACGCTCCGGCCGAGCGCGGGGTGCGCCGCTTGGGCACGGTTCAGGTACGGCAGGGCGACCAGTGATAGTTCGAGCCCGATGGCTTCGGTGACCAGTCCGAGGGCGAGGGTGTCGGAGATCCCGGACGCCCATTTGTTCAGTGTGTTGAAGGTCGCGGGGGCGACGAGGATCGCGTCCGGCGGGGGAAGGACATCGGCCGCGTCCGGCAGCTTGTACTCGTGCCGTACCGGATGGCCGGTGAGTTCACGGAGGTCGGCAAGGTCCGGCTCCAACCAGCGGTGCGCGGAAGGGGTGACGACGAGGCAGACGTCCCATCCGGCGGCTTGGGCCTTACATATGCCAGTCGCTACGGAACGGGCGGGCGGGGCGGCGCAGGAGATCAGATACAGGATCTTGGTCACCCCGGCAGTCCACACCGCTCGGCGAGCGCACGCAAGCGGCCCTCGGTGCTCCCCGTACCGAGCAGGCGAAGGTCCTCGACGAGTTGGCGGCTGCGTGGCCGGCAGCGCACCTCCTCCTCTGCCTCCTCTTCCGCCTTGAGCAGGGTCTCCACAGCCTTCTCGCGACGGCCTGCCTGGGTGTATCCCCAGGCGAGGTCGACGAGGTGATGGGCACGCCGCTCCCGCGGAAGGGCTTCGCGGCGCGGGTCAGGGATGCCGGCCGCAGCGGCGACGGCCTCCGCGCCCTCACACAACTGGACATGCGCGGCAACGCGATATACAGCGACATTGGTCGGCCCGTACGCGGTCCACAATGCGTTTCCGTCCTTACCGAGCTGCGCGGCGTGGTGCTCGGACTGTTCGAGCAGCAGGGGCGCGGCGTCACGGTCCTCGACAGCCGCAGAGGCCATGGCGGCCTTGAGGTAGAGCATGCCGAGGACGGAAAGCCCGTCAGCCCCACGCCCAGTCAGGTCGCCTTCGAGGCGGACTGCGGATGCGACGGCGAACTCGGCGGCGGCACGAGCCTGGCCGTAGTGCGTCATGGCGTCGGCGAGATGCCGCGCCGCGGCAGCCATCGTCACCGGATCCTCGGAGCGCTCCGCGGCTGCCACCGACCGGTCGGCAGCGGTGAATGCGAGACCCGTGTCCCCGAACTTGATGGCCACGGCCTCGACCAACTGCAACGACATGGACAGCAGCCGGAAGGAGACAAGTTGGGCGTCTCCCTCATGCCGGGCAGCAGCACGGTTGGCATCGACAAGCAGCCCGGGGACGACACGGCCGAGCGCAGCGAAGTGGCTGGCTTGGAAAGCCGTCCAGCCGTACTCCACGTTGCGGCTCAGCGTCTCGACGGGCACGGGCTCAAGAGTGGTTCTGTCGCAGGTACCGGTGATCACATCGTGGCGCTGCAGGACGTTGCGGATCGCCTCCAGTTCCGACGCGTCCACGCATTCAGTGCCGGTCCCGAGCGGGGCGTCCGACAGCAGGTCTTCGAGACGTACCGCCAGTACGCGGGCCGCACCTTCAAGGACCGACAGGCGTGGATCTGCTTGGCGTTGGCCACCTTCCAGGTCCTGCACCCACCGCCGGGACTTCCCCAGCAATGCGCCGAAGTCCGCCTGCGTCATCCGTCGGCGCTCACGCCAGTAGGCGATCCGCCGGCCGATTCCGGTCGCGTCCACAGGGCCTCCGATGATCGGGCGGCGATGCACGCACATTGCGTGCCTACAGACCGTTATATCGCCCTTACGGTCCGAGTACGCGTCACTCAACCCAAAACCCCGGCGACCGAGCGACCGGTCCCGGGGCGCGGCCAACGCTGACTAGGAGCGCCGACAATGCACTACCTATCACGACTACTCGAACGGGCGACAAGGGTCCTGTTCAGGCACCATGCCAACGCCAGAACTGCCCACACGGCCGCCGTCCTGCCGGTCCCCGCGGAGCTGCCGACGCGCTACCCCTCGCCCGAGATGTGGGGTGCCCTCCTCGCGTGCGCGCGGCGTCGCAGGGCGCCGCACTTGTGGCCGTCCACCGAACCACCCGCCTTCGGGGCCGACTCCGTCACTGATGCTCCAGAGCGCTCGTACGTGCTGCCGATGAAGGAACGCGTATCGGCTCTGCCCGTACCGGCAGTGGAGTTCCGGTGACTATGGCGACGTACACCCCGCAGCTCGGCGACACCGTCGAGGACACCCGTCGGAAGAGGGTCGGCAAGGTGATGGGGTTCGAGGGCCCCTACGTGCAACTGCGGCCCGTCGGCGGCGGGATCGAGTGGGACGCCGGTCCGGACGAACTCCGGCCGCTCACCCTCACCGAGGCGCTCAGCGCGGGCGTGGCCGCAGCCAATGCCCGCTCCCGGGGTGAGCGCCCGTGACGATGAACACCACCCATCCGAAAAAAGGAGGAGTTGTGCCGAGCAAGACCGACTGCAACGAGGAGGACCTGGTGAGCGAACCGACCGCCGTGCCCTTTGGCCTGACCCGGATGCGGCCGTTCCCGGACTCCGTGGTTCTCGTTCCGGCCACGGTCGTACTGGACCCGAAGACGCAGACCGGGCGCTGGCTGGGGCCGGACGGGCTGGGCATCCCCGCGCTGGACCGGCACAAGAGGTCCGAGACGTCGAAGGAGACAAAGACGAAGACGAGCCTGGACGGGAGTCCCGACGAGGGCGGGGACCAGCAGGGAGACAGCGATTGACCTCGTCACCCGTTCTTGTCGTCACTCAGCTCGACGACGCGACCGCCGACGGGGTCATCGAGGAGCTGAACCGCCGGTCGGTTCCGGTCGTGCGGCTCGATCCTGGCGACTTCCCGGCCGGTGTCACCGTCGACGTGCGTCTGGGCGATGTCGGCCTGGCCGGCCGTGTGCGGACCACGACCCGGGCGGCCGATCTGGGCCAGGTTCGCTCGGTGTACTGGCGCCGCCCGAGCCCGTACAGCGCTCCCGAGGGGGTGGACGCCCAGGACTCCCGCTGGTGCGTGGAGCAGGCCCGGTACGGGCTGGGCGGCCTGCTCGCCGCTCTGCCGGGCGCGCACTACGTCAACCACCCGTGGCGCAACCGGGACGCGGAGTACAAGTCCACTCAACTGGCCGCCGCCGCCCGCAGCGGTCTCCACGTACCCCCGACGCTCCTCACCAACGACCCGGAACGGGCCCGCCAGTTCACGCGCGAGTACGGGCCCGTGGTCTACAAACCGCTGCGCAACAGCGACTACGCCGACCACGACGGGCACGGGCTCACCGTGTGGGTCGAGGAGGTGGAACCCCATGCCCTCGGGACCGGCGTCGCGCAGACCATGCACCTGTTCCAGCAGCGCGTGAACAAGGTGGCCGACATCCGTCTCACCGCCGTCGGCGATCGCCTGTTTGCCGTACGCATCGACGGCTCTCCGGGCCTGGACTGGCGCCGCCACTACGACGACCTCAGTTACACGCTCATCGACACCCCGTCCGACGTCGCCAAAGGCATACGGACGTACATGGATGCCTTCGGCCTCACCTACGGCGCGTTCGACTTCGGGCTCGATCCGGACGGCGGGTGGTGGTGGTACGAGTGCAATCCGAACGGACAGTACGCCTGGTTCCCCGACCCCGTCACGAGCCGCATCACAGCAGCCATCGCCGACGAACTCCAGCACCCCCACCAGGACACCCCATGACCAACGCCGCTGCCCTCCGCCAGGACCTCGCCGACGTCCTCGCCGCCCGAGGCCAACTGACAGACCCCGCATGGCGAACCGCTGTCGAGGAGGTTCCCCGCGAGCTCTTCCTCGGCACCGCGTTCTACCGACCGCACAGGACACGGTGGGAACCCGTACTCCGCGAAGATCTCGGCGAGGACGAGTGGCTGCGCCTGGCCTGCTCTGACACCACCTGGGTCACACAGGTCGACGGCATCGACGCCATCGACTCCCCGGGCCCTCGCTCCGGGCGCCCGACCTCCTCAAGCACCCTGCCCTCCCTCGTCATGAGGACCATCGAGCTCGCCGGACTCCAGGACGGCGACAAGGTGCTGGAGATCGGCACCGGAACCGGCTACTCCACTGCGATCCTGTCCCACCGCCTGGGCGGCAGGAACGTCTATTCCGTCGAGTACGACGAACGCCTCGCGGCCCTCGCCGCCGACCGCATCCGTGCCGCCGGGGGCAGTCCCAATCTCGTCACCGGCGACGGCCTCCAAGGCCACGGGCCAGGCGCCGAGTACGACGCGGTCATCGCCACGTGCTCCGTACGCAGCGTCCCACCGTCGTGGCTGTTCCAGCTCCGCGACGGCGGCAGCATCACCACCACGATCAGCGGCTGGATGCTCGCCTCCGGAATGATCCGCCTCACCCTCGACGACGAGGGCGTCGCGCGCGGGCGCTTCACCGGGGACGCCGTCTCGTACATGCTGGCCCACCCCCACGAACGCCCTCCTCACCCCAGCTTCTTCCCGCACCCGGGCAAGACCCGTCCCACCCAGGTGAGTCCCTCCCTGCTCGACCGGTGGACCGGGCACTTCGTGGCGCAACTCGCCGCGCCCTCGGCCCAGTTGCTGCGCGTGGGCGACGACGTGGTTCTCCTCGACGTGGCCACCGGCTCGCAGGCGTGGACAGAACCCGACGGAAACGGCTGGGCAGTCCACCAGAACGGGCCGCTGAACCTGTGGGACCAGGTCGAAGACGCGCTGATGACGTGGCGGGAGGCGGGCTCGCCCGATCAGACATCGTTCGGGATGACCGTCACGGACCTGAACCAGATCGTCTGGCTGGGACATCCGGAAGGGCCGTGCTGGCGGTTGCCGAACTGACAAACGTGCATTCCCGATCGACAGCCGACGTCCACCGATGTGCTGGACACCTCGGTCTAACAATCGGGGAACACCACCCCCGTCCGTCACTCCCCCCGCATACAGTGCGACATAGGGACACCTTTCTGAACGTGTTCAGAAAGGTTCACGGGGTCGGGGAGGGGAACGCGCGATGCGCAACGGGGCCAAGGCCGCCATTGTGGGCGGGGTGTTCGCTGTGATGGTGGGGGGCGCCGGGTACGGCGCGTACAACATAGTCAGCGCGGTCAGCGGCGACAGCGGCTCGGCCGGGACCAAGGCGGAGAAGGAGACCGGGCCGCCGTCGGGGGACGAGGTCGAGGAGACCAGCAGGAAGTTCTTCGCGGCCTGGGAGCAGGGCGAGGCGGCCACGGCCGCGGCGGAGACGAACAACGCGCAGGCCGCCGGGCCCCTGCTGGTCGCCTACGGCGGCCAGGCGCACATCACCAAGGTGAAGATCACGCCCGGTACGCCGACGGGCACGACCGTTCCCTACTCGGTGTCGGCCACGGTGTCGTACGAGGGGAAGAGCAAGCCCCTCGCGTACAAGAGCGAACTGACCGTCGTACGCGGGAAGACCACGGGCAAGGCGCTGGTCGACTGGCAGCCGTCCGTCGTGCACCCGGAGCTGAAGACCGGCGACACCCTGGTCACGGGCGAGGCCGCGAGCCCGCCCATCGAGGCCGTGGACCGCAACGATGTTGTCCTGACCAAGGAGAAGTACCCGTCCCTCGGTCCCGTCCTGGACACGCTGCGCGACAGGTACGGCGACAAGGCGGGCGGCACGCCCGGCGTCGAGCTCGCGATCCGGCACGAGAGCGAGAGCGCGGGGGACACCTCTCTGGTGACCCTCGCCAAGGGCGAGGCGGGCAAGCTGCGCACGACGCTCAGCGCGAACGTGCAGGCGGCGGCGGAGAAGGCGGTCACACGGTTCGCGGAGTCGTCAGTGGTTGCCGTGCAGCCGAGCACCGGGCAGGTGCTGGCGGTCGCGAACCACCGCGAGGACGCGTTCAACGCGGCGTTCCAGGGCGAGGTCGCACCCGGCTCCACGATGAAGATCATCACCGCGGCGACCCTCATCGACAACGGCGTGGCCTCGATGAACGGCCCGGCGCCCTGTCCGTCGACCGCGACCTGGCAGAGCCAGACGTTCAAGAACCTCACGGGTATGGAGCCCAACGAGGGCGCCACGCTCGCCAACAGTTTCATGCGCTCGTGCAACACGGCCTTCGTGAAGCTCATCGACGGCACCGACGAGCGCCCGCTCACCGATGAGTCGCTCACCACCGAGGCCCAGGAGCGGTTCGGCCTGGGCAAGGACTGGAAGACGGGCATCGTCTCCTTCGACGGCAGCGTCCCCGCGTCCGGCGGCCCGAACCGCGCGGCCAACGCGATCGGCCAGGGCGAGGTCCAGATGAACCCGCTGAACATGGCGTCGGTTACGGCGACCGCGATCACGGGCCAGTTCCGGCAGCCCTACCTCGTGTCGCCGAAGCTCGACAACCGCCGACTGGCCACCGCACGCGGCCTGTCGAGCGGAACCGTCGGCCAGCTGAAGCAGATGATGCGGCTCACCGCCACCGGCGGCACCGCCCAGGAGGCCATGCGCGGGCTCGGCGGAGACATCGGCGCCAAGACCGGCTCCTCCGAGGTCGACGGCCAGAAGACCTCCGACAGCTGGTTCACCGGCTTCCGCAACGACATCGCGGCCGCGGCCATGACGGAGGAGGGCGGCCACGGCGGCGACGCGGCGGGACCGATCGTGGCCCAGGTCCTGCGGGCGGGGGGCTGAGCCCGAGAGGACGCCGGTACACAGGTGTCCGAACTCACCCTCACAGGGCGGGACTCTAGGGTGGTGACTCTCGTTCTTGTAGGGGACCGTGAGGTATCCGGGGAAGCAGCGAAGGAACGGAAGCCGTGGGGAACAGAAGGCGCGCGTCTGAGCGCAACAGGACGAAACCCGCCGTCATCGGCGGGATGATCGCCGTTGTCGTGGGCGGCGCGGGGTTCGGTGTGTACGCCCTGTACGGGGGCGGGGCGGCGGCCGACGACTCAAGCTCGGCCTCCGACGCGAAGCCCGTGAAGAAGGGCCCGCTGTCGGCGACCGAGGTGAAGTCGACGGCCACGGCGTTCCTCACGGCCTGGCAGAGCGGCGATGTCACGACCGCCGCGGCCACCACGAACGACACCGCGGCGGCCCGCACCCTCCTCACCGGCTACGGCAAGGAGGCGTACATCAAGGATGTGACGCTCACCGCCAAGAAGCGCTCCGGCGACGCCGTCCCGTTCTCCGTCAAGGGCACGGTCGCGTACAAGGGCGGCCTGACCAAGCCCCTGGCGTACGAGTCCGAGCTCACCGTCGTCCGTCGCGCCAAGGACGGCAAACCGCTGGTCGACTGGCACTCCGCGGTCGTGCACCCGGACCTGAAGGACGGCGACAAGCTGGTCACCGGGGAGGCCGGGACGCCGCCGGTGAAGGCGCTCGACCGGGACGGCGGCGAGCTGACCACCGCCAAGTACCCCTCGCTCGGCACGGTCCTCGACGGTCTGCGGGAGAAGTTCGGCAAGACGGCGGGCGGCAAGGCGGGCATCGAGCTGCGGGTGATCCGCGCCGAGGCCAAGTCGAAGGACACCGAGGGCTCCGCCAAGACCTCTTCGGACGAGACCCCCGACAAGACGCTGGTGGAGCTGAGCAAGGGGACCCCGGGCACGGTCCGTACGACGCTCAGCCCGGGCCTCCAGGCGAGTGCCGAGCAGCAGGTGGCCAAGAAGGCCAAGTCCTCGGCCGTCGTCATCCGGCCGTCCACCGGCGAGATCCTGGCCGTCGCGAACGCCGGCCACGGCTTCAACACCGCCTTCCAGGGCTCCCTGGCCCCCGGCTCGACGATGAAGATCATCACGGCGTCGCTGCTCATCGACAAGGGGCTCGCGTCGACGAACAAGGAACACCCCTGCCCCAAGTACTCGACGTACGGCGGCTGGAAGTTCCAGAACGACGACAAGTTCGAGATCAAGGGCGGCACGTTCAAGGCGAGCTTCGCGCGCTCCTGCAACACGGCCTTCATCAGCCAGGCCAAGGAGCTGAGCGACGACGACCTGACCAAGCAGGCCCAGCAGGTGTTCGGGCTCGGCATGGACAACTGGGCCATCGGGGTGCCGACCTTCGACGGCTCGGTGCCGGTCCAGTCGCAGGCCCAGATGGCGGCCTCGCTGATCGGCCAGGGCGGGGTCCGGATGAACCCGCTGAACATGGCGTCGGTCGTCGCCACCGCCAAGACGGGCACCTTCCGCCAGCCCTACCTGGTGGCCCCGACGGTCGACAAGCGCACCCTCGCGAAGGCGTCCCGCTCGCTGTCCGCCGGCACGCAGGCCCAGCTCAAGGAGCTCCTCCAGTACACGGCGGCGGCCGGTACGGCGGCCGAGGCCATGGCCGGTCTCGGCCCGGACTACGGCGCCAAGACCGGCTCCGCGGAGGTCGACGGCCAGAAGAAGCCCAACGGCTGGTTCACCGCCTGGAAGGGCGACCTCGCGGCCGCGGGCGTGGTCCAGCAGGGCGGCCACGGCGGCGAGACGGCCGGCCCGATCGTGGCGGCACTGCTGAAGGCGGGCAGCTGAGACCCGCGACCGGCCCCGCGCCCCATGGGAGCGCGGGGCGCGCCCGGCGGGGGCACCCCGTCAGCTGCTGACCGGGGTGGCCGTGTACGTACGACGCAGGAAGCGGATCAGGGTCCTCGTGTCGAACTGCACGACGTCCACGCCCGTCGGCGAGTGGAACTCCATGACGGCCTGGACCCGCCCGCACGGCCAGATGCGTACGTCACCGGCGGCGGCCGGAGCCCGTAGCCCCTGTTCGAGCAGGTCGCGGGCGAAAACCCACTCGTGATGGCCGGGCAGCATGATGTGCACCCGTCGGGGGTCGGCCTCCGGGTCGTATCGAAGGGCCACCGGAACGGCGGGCGGATCCTGCGCCGCGTCCGTCACGATGTGGGCGCGCGCGTACTGCTCGACGGCGGACATCGATCGCTCCCTCTGTGAGCTGCTCCTTGTTTGAGCTGCTTCCTCTCCAATGTCGCATATTTTCCGGAATGCGCTTCTGGATTATTCGAGGTCACCTCGCTCTTGCAAGCTGTTCGCATTAAGCCACTATCATCGAACGGTTATAGACAGCCGGCCTGCCCCCGGAAGCGGAGCCCTCATGCACGTCCCCGACGGTTTCATCAACGCCCCCGTCTCGGTGGCCACCGGAGTGGTCGCCGCGGCGGCCGTCGCCGTGAGCCTGCGCGGCGCGCGGCGCGAACTGGACGAGCGCACCGCACCGCTCGCGGGTCTCGTCGCCGCCTTCATCTTCGCCGTGCAGATGCTCAACTTCCCGGTCGCGGCCGGGACCAGCGGACATCTGCTCGGAGGCGCGCTGGCCGCGATACTCGTGGGCCCCTTCACCGGGGTCCTCTGTGTCTCGGTCGTGCTCCTCATGCAGGGCATCCTCTTCGCGGACGGCGGACTCACCGCGCTCGGCGTGAACATCACCGTCATGGCGGTGGTCACGACGGTGGTGGCGTACACCGTCTTCCGCGGTCTTGTAAAACTTCTGCCCAAGAAGCGTCGATCCATTACCGTCTCGGCGTTCGTGGCCGCCGTGCTCTCCGTGCCGGCCGCCGCCGCGGCCTTCACTCTCGTCTACGCGATCGGCGGCACCACGGACGTCCCGATCGGGCAGGTCCTCACCGCGATGGTCGGCGTCCACGTCCTGATCGGCATCGGTGAGGCCGCGATCACCGCGCTCACGGTCGGCGCCGTCATCGCCGTACGACCGGACCTCGTGTACGGGGCCCGCGGTCTGACCGCGCCGCTGAAGCTGCGGGTCGGCGGGGAGCTGGTGGACACGCCCTCCGCGGAGCCCGTCCCGGTCGCCGCACGGTCCCACCGCCCGGTGTGGCTGGCGGGCCTCGCCGCCTCCCTCGTCCTCGCGGGCTTCGTCAGCTTCTACGCCTCCGCGAACCCCGACGGCCTGGAGAAGGTCGCCGCCGACAAGGGCATCGACGCCAAGGCCGAGGACCACGCCGCCGCCGACTCCCCGCTCGCCGACTACGGCGTCGAGGGCCTCACGAACTCCCGGATCTCCGGCGGCCTCGCGGGCGTGATCGGCGTGGGCGTCACCGTCGTCGCGGGCACGGGCGTCTTCTGGGCCGTACGCAAGCGCCGTACGTCCGAGACGTCGCCCTCCGAGGTCGGGGAATCCGTCTGACATGGGTGCGGGACACGCGCACCGGCTCTACCGGCACGGGCACTCGCCCGTGCACGCCCTGCCGCCGCACACCAAGCTCGCCGCCGTCTTCGCCTTCGTGCTGGTCGTCGTGTCGACCCCGCGCGAGGCGATGTGGGCGTTCGGGCTGTACGCGCTGCTGCTGGGAGCCGTGGCGTACGCGGCCCGGGTACCGGCCGGTTTCCTGCTGAAGCGGCTGCTGATCGAGGTGCCGTTCGTGGCCTTCGCGGTGCTGATGCCGTTCGTGGCGCAGGGCGAGCGGGTCGACGTACTCGGCCTGTCGTTGAGCGTGAACGGGCTGTGGGGCGCCTGGAACGTGCTGGCCAAGGGCACGCTCGGCGTCGCCGCGTCCGTGCTGCTCGCCTCGACGACCGAACTGCGCGAACTGCTGCTGGGACTCCAGCGGTTGAAGCTGCCGCCGCTCCTCGTACAGATCGCGTCCTTCATGATCCGGTACGGGGACGTCATCGCGGACGAGATGCGGCGGATGAAGATCGCGCGGGAGTCGCGCGGTTTCGAGGCCCGCGGCGTCCGGTCCTGGGGCGTCCTCGCCAAGTCCGCGGGCGCGCTCTTCATCCGCTCGTACGAACGCGGGGAGCGGGTGCATCTCGCCATGATCAGCCGGGGGTACGCCGGTTCGATGCCGGTCATCGACGAGGTGACCGCGTCCCGGGCGCAGTGGTCGTACGCGCTCGCCCTGCCGTCCGCCGCCCTCGTCGTGTGTCTGCTGGGATGGACTCTGTGACCACCTCCTCCGTGCCCCCTGTGACCGCACCTTCGCTCGAAGTCTCCGGACTCGCCTTCGCGTACCCCGACGGGCATCAGGCCCTGTTCGGCGTCGACTTCACCGTCGGCCGCGGTGAGCGCGTGGCGCTGCTCGGGCCGAACGGGGCCGGCAAGACGACCCTCGTGCTGCACCTCAACGGCATCCTGACCGGCGGCGCCGGGACCGTGACGGTGGCCGGTCTGCCCGTCGGCCGCAAGCACATGGCGGAGATCCGGCGGAAGGTCGGCATCGTCTTCCAGGACCCGGACGACCAGCTGTTCATGCCGAGCGTGCGCGAGGACGTGGCCTTCGGGCCCGCGGCCGCCGGGCTCAAGGGGCCCGAACTGGAGGCGCGAGTGCGCACCGCCCTTGAGCGGGTCGGGATGGAGGCCTTCGCCGACCGCCCGCCGCACCACCTCTCCTTCGGGCAGCGGCGCCGGGTGGCGGTCGCGACCGTCCTCGCGATGGAGCCGGAGATCCTGGTCCTCGACGAGCCCTCGTCCAACCTCGACCCCGCCTCGCGGCGCGAACTCGCCGACATCCTGCGGTCGTTGGACGTGACCGTGCTCATGGTCACGCACGATCTGCCGTACGCCCTCGAACTGTGCCCGCGGGCCCTGATCCTCAGCGACGGCGTGATCGCGGCGGACGGCAGGACCGGCGAGCTGCTGTCGGACGACGAGCTGATGCGGGAGCACCGTCTGGAGCTGCCGTTCGGCTTCGACCCGCGCTCCGTGACAATGGGCGCGTGACGAACGAAGAGGTTCCGACGGCGGGTTCGCCCGACGGGGGTCCGGCAGCGGGTTCGCCCGACGAGTGCGCGCCGGCCGGTTCGCTGCTGCTCGACGACCAGTTGTGCTTCGCGCTGTACGCGGCCCAGCGTGCGGTGACCGGCGCGTACCGTCCGCTTCTCGAAGCGCTCGGGCTCACCTATCCGCAGTACCTGGTCATGCTCGTCCTCTGGGAGCGCGGGCAGCTCACCGTCAAGGAGCTGGCCGGGACCCTGCGGCTCGACTACGGGACCATGTCGCCGCTGCTCAAACGCCTGGAGTCGGCCGGTCTCGTCCGCCGGGAACGCTCCGCGCTGGACGAGCGGTCGGTGCTGGTCGCGGTCACCGGGCGGGGCGAGGCATTGCGGGAGCGCGCGGAGTGCGTGCCGTCGGCGCTGCTGGCCGGGACGCGGCTGACGGCGGAGGAGGTGGAGCGGCTGCGCGAGGACCTGCGGCGGCTGACCTCGATGTTACCGGCAGTTTCTACCCCCAAGTAATAAGTGGCCTGAATCGGTGGATACATTGTGTGCGATGTGTTTGTGCACTCTGTTTCTGCACTCTGATTCCGCGTTCTCGCGTGCCTGGGGGTGAGGCGATCCATGACCGACGCCGCTGTTGAGCTCGACAGCCGTCCCACGAAGATCATGTACGTGGCCGAGGCCACCGCACACGGGGGCCGCGAAGGCTACGTGACCAGCCAGGACGGCCAGCTGGAGCTGAGGGTCGCGATGCCTCCGGCCCTCGGCGGCGACGGTGACGGCACCAACCCGGAGCAGCTCTTCGCGGCCGGCTTCAGCTCCTGCTTCCACAACGCGCTGGTCCTGGTCGGCCGCCGCGAGGGCTTCGACCTGTCCGGTTCGACGGTCGCGGCGAAGGTCGGAATCGGCCCCAACAAGCAGCGCGGTTACGGCCTCGCGGTCGCCCTGAGCGTCTCGCTGCCGATCCTCGACCAGGAGGTCGCGTCCAAGCTGGTGGACGCCGCCCACCAGGTCTGCCCGTACTCGAACGCGACACGCGGCAACATCGAGGTCACGATCCTGCTGGGCTAGGAATCGCGGGCGGTGGGTGCGTGTTGCACCGATTGTTTGCGGGGCAGTCCGTTTGCGGAGCAGGCGGAACAGGACTGGACGGAGCACGGGCGTGGACGTGAACGGCACTGTGGCCGAGGGCTTCGAGCCGGTCGGGGAAGCGTTCGTACGGAACTTCGAGGTGCTCGGGGACCGGGGTGCGGCCGTCGCCGTGTACCGGGACGGGCGCCGGGTCGTGGACCTGTGGGCCGGCACGAAGGACGTCGACGGTACGAAGGATGTCGACGGCAGGACCGACTCGGCGCCCTGGGAGCGCGGCACCGCCCAGATCGTGCGCTCGGCGACCAAGGGTGTCGCCGCGGCAACGCTCCTTCTGCTGCACCAGCGGGGGCTGCTGGACCTGGACGCTCCGGTGGGCGAGTACTGGCCCGAGTTCAAGGCGGCGGGCAAGGAGCGGGTGCTGGTGCGGCACGTGCTGTCGCACCGGGCCGGACTGCCCGTCCTGGACCGGCCGTTGACGCCCGAGGAGGCGCTGGACCCCCTGCGCGGTGCCGAGGCGGTCGCGCGCCAGGGGCTCGTGTGGGAGCCGGGCACCGATCACGGCTATCACGCGCTGACGTACGGCTGGCTGATCGGTGAGCTGGTGCGGCGCGTCACGGGCCGTGGCGTCGGTGACTGGATCGCCGAGGAGATCGCCGGGCCGGTCGGCGCCGACCTGTGGGTCGGGCTGCCCGCCGCGGAGGTGGGCCGGGTGGGCGTGGCCGGCCGCGTGGAGGCACCGGGGAACGCCGGGGGCCTGCGGTCGCGCCCGAAGCGGTCGGTCGCCGAGGCCTACGACGATCCGGCCTCCCTCACCCGTCGGGCCTTCGCCGCGATCACCCCGTTCCCCGACCAGAACGATCCGGCGTACCGGGCGGCCGCGCTTCCCGCGACGAACGGGATCGCTACGGCGGACGGGCTGGCGCGCTTCTACGCGTCACTGATCGGTGAAGTGGACGGCGGCCCGCGGCTGTTCACGCCCGGGACGCTGGCGGCGGCCCGCACCGAGGAGTCCGCCGGCCCGGACCGGGTCCTGGTGATCAACACCCGCTTCGGCCTCGGCTACATGCTCCACGGCTCGGCCTCCCCCTTCCTGGACGCCGGCTCCTTCGGCCACCCGGGCCGCGGCGGCTCCCTCGGCTTCGCCGACCCCGAGTCGGGCATCGCCTTCGGCTACGTCACGAACGGCTTCAGCAAGACGGTGACGGCGGACCCTCGGGCGCAGGCACTGGTACGCGGCTTGAGGGCCTCGTTGTAGGGGGTGCCACTGGCGGGCCGGTGGCCCGGTGCTGTGTGCGGACCGCACTGGGCCGTGGCCAACCCACGACACCAGACACCCACCCCCACCGGGCCCGGGCCGCAGGCTCACGCGGCGTGGAGCATCAGGCCGATGCCCACCACCAGGAGGCCCGCCGCGGCGATGCGTGGTGCGCCGAACCTCTCTTTGAAGAAGATCGCTCCTATCGCCGCGCCGACGATGATCGACGACTCCCGCAGGGCCGCGATCGGCGCCAGTTCCGCCTTCGTCTGGGCCCAGAGGACCAAGCCGTACGCCGCGACGGAGAGAGCCGCGCCCAGGAGGCCGACGGCGGCGAACGGGCGCAGGACGCCGAGCAGTTCGCCACGCCAGCGGTACAGCGCGTACGCGGGGACCGCCACGCCCTCCACCGCCATCAGCCAGGCGATGTAGGAGAGGGAGGAGCCGGAGGCGCGTACGCCGAGGCCGTCGACCACCGTGTACGCGGCGATGGACAGGCCGGTCGCCAACGCCGCGCCGATCGCGGCCCAGTTGGGCCGGTGTCCGCGCAGGCCCCACAGGGCGACGCCGGTCAGTCCGGCGCAGGACACCGCGATGCCGGCCGACGCCCACCCGTCAGGGACCTCGTGGGCGAAGACGGCGGCCAAGGCGGTCACGACCAGCGGGGCGGTGCCGCGCGCGATCGGATACGCCTGCCCGAAGTCGCCGAGCCGGAAGGACTTCATCAGCAGCACGTAGTAGACGACGTGGATGACCGCCGAGGCGATCAGATAGGGCCACGCCTCCGCCGCCGGGAACGGCACGAACGGCACCATCGCGAGCCCGATCAGCATCCCGCCGCCCGCGATCAGCGTGAAGCCGACGAGCTTGTCGGTGATCCGGTGGGCGATGGCGTTCCAGCTCGCGTGCGTGACCGCGGCGAGCAGGACGGCGGCGGTGACCAGCGGGGTCACGTGGTCTGCTCGCGGACGTCCACCAGCGTGGCGCCCGCGTGGGCGATCAGGGTCTTCGGGTCCATGGGGAACACGGTGTGCGGGGTGCCCGCGGCGGCCCACACCGTGTCGTGGTCCAGCAGCGAGCGGTCCGCCAGGACACGGGTCCTGGTGCGGTGCCCGAAGGGCGGTACGCCACCGATCGCGTACCCCGTGGTCTCCCTGACCAGCTCCGCCCTGGCCCGAGTGACCTTCTCGGCGCCCAGTTCCCGGCGTACGAGCTCGACGTCGACCCGGGACGAGCCGTCCATCAGGACCAGGACCGGCACACCGTCCGCCGCGAAGATCAGCGACTTGCAGATCTGGCTCAGCTCGCACCCGATCGCCTCGGCGGCCTCGACGGCCGTACGGGCGCCGTCCGGGAAGCGGCGGATCCGCGGGTGCAGATCGTCGAGACCCAGCTCGCTCAGGGCTTCGGCGAAACGGGGGTGTGCTCCGGACTCTTCAGCTGCGCTCGTCGTCATGCACGGCACGCTAGCGGTGGGTGTACGGGACACGCGAACGAGTTCCACGACGGCGCACTCCCCCGCCGCGGCGCGCCCCCGCAAGCCCCCACGCTCACGTCACCCGTCCCGCCCTGCCGCCGTGCCGTCGGGCGCCGCGACGGTGACGATGGAACCGCCGTGTGCGAGGAAGCACCGTGCGCGAAGGAGAGGCCTCCCCCATGTCCCGCTATGTGTTCGACAACAGCGCCGACCAGGCCAAGGGCCGCTTCTTCGCGCTGGAGTCCTGCTACGACCCCTTCTCCCGTCGCCAGGTGGAGCTGACCGGGATCGCCCGGGGCTGGCGGTGCCTGGAGGTCGGCGGAGGGGGCGGCTCGCTGGGCGACTGGCTCGGCGAACAGGCCGGCCCGGACGGCGAGGTCACGATCACCGACCTCGACCTGCGGTGGGCCGAGTCCCGCCCCCGGCCGCCGCACGTACGTCTCCTGCGCCACGACATCGTCCGGGACCCACTGCCCGCCGCCGACTACGACCTGGTGCACGCCCGGCTGGTGCTGCAGCACCTGCCGGAGCGGCTGGACGTCCTGGCGCGGCTCGCGGGGGCGCTGCGGCCGGGCGGCTGGCTGGTGCTGGAGGAGTTCGACACCCACTGGATGCCGGTGCTGGCCGCCCCCGACGAGGAGGGGGCCGCCCTCTTCGAACGCGTCCACACCGCCCTGCGGGTCCAGCTGGAGAAGGCGGGCCTGGACCCGGCGTGGGGCAGCCGGGTGCCCGGCGCGATGCTGGGTGCCGGTCTCTCGGACGTCACGGCGACGACGTACGCGGAGTCGTGGGCGGGTGGCGGTACGGGCATCGGCCTGCACCGGGTCAACGCGCAGCAGATGGCCGACCGGCTGCGGTCGGAGGGGCTCACGGACGGCGAACTGGACCGCTTCCAGGCTCTGTTGGCGGACCCGGCGTTCGTGGTCAACTCCCTGCCCCTGATCAGCACGCGGGGCCGCCGCCCCCAGGGATTGTCGGACGGGCCCTGGCTCAGCCGCTGAACGTCACGTCCTTCGTCTCCACCACCCCGGCCTTGCGGGCCGGTGCCGACTGCTCCTGCCAGTACAGGTTCGTGTGCGCGATGACCTGCTCCGGCGGCGGGGCGCCCCACCGGCTCAGGTCCTCCGTCGTGTGGGCGTCTCCGACGAGTGTCACGTCGTAGCCCCGGACGAACGCGCCGTGGATCGTGGAGCGGATGCAGGCGTCCGTCTGGGCGCCGGTGACCACCAGGTGTCCGACGCCGGCCCCGGCCAGTACCTCCTCCAGGTCGGTGCCCTCGAAGGAGTCGCCGTACGTCTTGTGCACCAGCGGTTCCGATTCCCGGCGGGGCAGTTCGGGAACGTACTCCCAGTCCTCGCTGCCCTTCTCCAGGCCCTCGTCGGAGTGCTGGACCCAGACGACCGGGGCGCCCTGGGCGCGTGCCGTGTCGACGAGAGCGGCGATGTTCGCGACCACCGTGTCGCGCTGGTGGGCGCCGGCCACGACACCCTTCTGGACGTCGATCACCATCAGGGCCGTGTGGGGTCGTTCGGAGAAAGTCGTCATGCCCCTCACGCTAGACCGCGCCACTGACAACCGCCCCGGCCCGGTGTGCCGATTACGCCCACGGCACACATGGAGCCGGTGAGGGCCGCCCGTCCCCACGGAGCCCTCACCGGCTGGTTCTTC
The DNA here is from genome assembly GCF_055577685.1 of Streptomyces sp. NPDC033178. Lineage (NCBI taxonomy): Bacteria > Bacillati > Actinomycetota > Actinomycetes > Kitasatosporales > Streptomycetaceae > Streptomyces > Streptomyces sp. NPDC033178. The sequence continues at coordinate 213,418 of NZ_JBVIPT010000020.1, read as the reverse complement.
ACGGGAGCCGGCACGTCACCTGCGCGTCGGCCGCACTTCGGATGCGTACCGGCTCCCGCGCACGGGACGCGTACCGCCTCCCGGTTCTCAGACGCGCACCAGTTCCCGGTCCTCGTCGGAGCCGGAGCCCGAGCCCTTCGTCCGGTCGTCGTGGGCCCGCAGGCCCTCGCCCTCGACGTCGACGTTCGGCAGGGCGCGGTCCAGCCACTTCGGCAGCCACCAGGCCTTCTTGCCGAGCAGCGCGAGGACCGCCGGGACGATCGCCATGCGGACGACGAAGGCGTCGAAGAAGACGGCGATCGCGAGACCGAAGCCGATCATCTTGATCATGGACTCGCCGGAGCTGATGAAGCCTCCGAAGACGGCCATCATGATGATCGCGGCGGCGACCACGACCCGGGCGCTGTGCCGGAAACCGGTCACCACGGCCTGGCTCGGCGTCTCGCCGTGGACGTACGCCTCCCGCATGCGGGTCACGAGGAACACCTCGTAGTCCATCGCGAGACCGAAGACCACGCCCACCATGAAGATCGGCATCATCGACATGATCGGGCCGGTCTCCTCGACACCGATCAGGCCGGAGAACCAGCCCCACTGGAAGACCGCGACCACTGCGCCGAGCGCGGCGAGCACGCTGAGCAGGAAGCCGAGGGCCGCCTTCAGCGGGACCAGGATGGAGCGGAAGACCACGATCAGGAGCAGGAAGGCGAGACCGACCACCAGCGCCAGGTAGGGGACCAGCGCGTCGTTCAGCTTCTGCGAGAAGTCGATGTTCATCGCGGTGGTACCGGTGACCAGTACCTCCGCGTCCGTGTCGGCCTTGATGTCGGAGCTGGTGTCACGGATGGCGTGCACCAGGTCCTCGGTCTGTGTCGAGGACGGCTTGGAGTTCGGGATCACGGTGATCGTCGCGGTGTCGCCGGCCTTGTTGGGCGCCGGCGGGGTGACCGTCACGACGTCCTTGAGGCCCTTGATGCCGTCGGCCACGTCGTCGAAGGCGGCCGTCGGGTCGTCGCTGTTCTTGGCGTCGACCACGATCATCAGCGGGCCGTTGAAGCCGGGGCCGAAGCCCTCGGACAGCGTGTCGTACGCCCGGCGCTGGGTCGTGGACGTCGGCTGCGAGCCGTCGTCGGGCAGGCCCAGTTCCAGCTGGGTGGCGGGGAGGGCGATCGCGCCCAGACCAACCACGCCGAGCACCAGCACGGCGACCGGGCGGCGGATGACGAAGCTCGCCCAGCGGGTGCCCATGTTGGGCTTGGCCTGCTTCTCGGAGGTGGCGGCGTCGGAGGACTTGCGCTCCTTGGACGACTTGCGCTTCTCGCCCGCCGGGCGGATCCTCCTGCCCGCGTATCCGAGCATCGCCGGGATCATGGTCAGCGCGATGAGGACGGCGATGACGACCGTGCCTGCCGCCGCGAGGCCCATCTTGGTCAGCATCGGGACGTTGACGACCGCGAGGCCCGCGAGGGCGATCACGACCGTGAGACCCGCGAAGACCACGGCCGAGCCGGCGGTGCCGGTGGCGCGGCCCGCCGCCTCCTCGCGGTCGCGGCCCTCGGCCAGTTCGTTCCGGTAGCGGGAGACGATGAACAGCGCGTAGTCGATGCCGACCGCGAGGCCGATCATCAGGGCGAGCGTGGAGGTGGTGTCGCCGAGGTCGAGCGCCTTGGCGAGGGCGGTGATGGTGGAGACTCCGATGCCCACACCGATGATGGCCGTCAGCAGTGGCAGTCCGGCCGCGACCAGCGAGCCCAGGGTGATGACGAGGACGACCGCGGCGATGGCGATGCCGACGATCTCACCGACCGCTCCGGGTTCGGCGCCGGCCTCCAGCGCGTCACCTCCGACGTCGACGGTCAGCCCGGCCGACCGGGCGTCGTCACCAGCGGCTTCCAGGGACTCCCTGGTCGAGTCCGCGAGCTCCATGCCGGGGACCTCGTACTTCACCGACGTGTAGGCGACGGATCCGTCCTTGCTCACGGCGTTCGTCGTGAACGGGTCGGTGACGGAGACGACTTCGGTGCCGCCGCCCAGCTCCTTGACGGTCTTCGCGACGATGGCCTTGTTGTCGGCGTCCGTCATCTTCTGGCCGTCGGGCGCCTTGAAGACGATGCGTCCGGTGGCTCCGTCGGCGCTGGCGCCGGGGAACCGCTGTTCCAGCAGGTCGAAGGCCTTCTGCGCCTCGGTGCCGGGGATCGAGAAGGAGGTGGTTCCGGCGGCGGGTGCGCTCGCCGCTCCGACGCCCGCGAGCGTCAGCAGCGCCACCCATATCAGTGCGACGAAATGCCGTCGCCGGAAGGCGAGTCGGCCGAGGTTGTAGAGGAACGTGGCCACGAGGGCGTACTCCCGGTCAGGTCGGTGATGGCAGGGCGTGAGTCATCGGCCCGACGACGTGAGCGGTCGCGTCAGGTGCAACTGGGGTCGTGCATAAAGGGGTTGAGCCTCGGGGCGGGAGGCTCGGGGAATCGAGGGACGGATCAGGCGCTGAGGGCGGGGATCACCACAGCGTCGATGTACGAGGCGACGAAGGCCTGGGTCGGTGGCTCTTCGTCGATCAGCGTCCGCGCCACGAAGGCGCCGATGATCATGTGCAGCACGTATTCGATCGCGGGGTTGTCCGCACGGACCTCACCGCGGTCGACGGCACGCTGCACCACGCGCCGCATCTCCGCCAGCTCAGGCTCGATCAGCCATTCGCGCAGGGCGGTCAGCAGCTCGGGGTTCGTGTGCGCCGCCGTGCCGAGGACCCGCATCAGCGCGGAGTCCTGTTCCATCTGGCAGTCGTCCTGGCGATGTGTCATCGCCTGGAAGTCCCCTCGCAGGGACCCGGTGTCGATCGCGGAGGGGTCGACCGGCTTGTGGTGCCGGATCGCCCTCGCGACCAGTTCGGCCTTGCCGCCCCACTGGCGGTAGAGCGTGGCCTTGCTGGATCGGGTGCGGGTGGCGACCGCGTCCATGGTCAGGGAGTCGTAACCGACCTCCCGGAGCAGGTCGAGCACGGCCTCGTACAGCTCGGCCTCGCGCTCGGGCGTGATCCGGCTGCGACGCGTCGTTGCTGTCTCAGCCATGCCACTCACCATTCCCGCTCGAACGAAACTGTCTCGTACTCCTATGAAGGTACCCCATCACCAAGCGAAACGAAACCGTTTCGTACGTGTGCTGCGTCACGGATTCCCACCGACCTCTCACCGACCTCTCGCCGACCCCTCACCGGCATCCCCACTCGCGCCCCACCGGCGGTCTCCACCGACGGCCTCGCCCGGGCCGCGGCACGCCCGTTCCGCCGGACCACGAGTTGCCGGGGCCCGCCCACCGGAAAAGCATGGGTGAGTGAGCGACGAGTACGAGAACGCGACCGGAGACGGGCCCCCGGCAGGAGAGGCCGCGGACCACGGGGCGGCCGGGGACGGCCAGGGCTCCGCCGCCTACCTGCGCTTCCCGCACCTCAGCGGCGACCGCCTGTGCTTCGCGGCCGAGGACGACCTCTGGGTGGCCCCCCTCGACACCCCCGGCCGGGCCTGGCGGCTGACCGTCGACCGTACGAAGGTGAGCCATCCGCGCTTCTCGCCCGACGGCCGCCACCTCGCGTACACGACCTGGCGCAACCTCGTGCCGGAGATCCATCTGGCGCCGGTGGACGGCGGTCCGGCCCGGCGGCTCACCTACTGGGGGAACGCCGACACCCAGGTCTGCGGCTGGTCCCCCGACGGCGACATCCTCGCCGTCGCCTCGCACGGCGAGCCCTTCTCGTACTTCACCTGGGCCTACAGCGTGCCCGTCGACGGCTGCCCCGGCGGCAAGCTCCCGTGGGGCCCGGTCTCCCACATCGCCGTCGAGGACTTCGCGGGCGAGCGCCTGACACTGCTGCTCACCGGCACGCCCCCGCACGAGCCCGCCGCCTGGAAGCGCTACCGCGGCGGTGCCACCGGCCGGCTCTGGCTGCACGGGCGGCGCATCCTCGCAGATCTCGACGGACACCTGGACTCGCCGATGTTCGTCGGCGGCCGCGTCGCCTTCCTCTCCGACCACGAGGGCATCGGCAACCTCTACTCCTGTCTGCACGACGGCTCCGACCTGCGCCGCCACACCGACCACGACACCTTCTACGCCCGGCACGCGTCCAGCGACGGCACCCGGGTCGTCTACCAGTGCGCGGGCGACCTGTGGATCGTCGACGACCTGTCCCCCGGATCGCTCCCCCGCCGCCTGGACGTACGCCTCGGCGGCCCGCGGGCCGGACGCCGTACGTACCAGGTGCCGGCCGCGCAGCACGTCGACGGGATCTCCGTGGACGAGACGGGCCGGGCCGGCGCGGTCGTCGTACGCGGCAGCCTGTACTGGCTCACGCACCGCGACGGGCCGGCGCGCACGATCGCGGACACCCCGGGTGTGCGTGTCCGGCTGCCCGAGATGCTCGGCTCGGGCGGGCAGGTCGCGTACGTGACGGACGCGGAGGGCGAGGACGCCGTCGAGATCGCCTATCTGCCGCGCGCGAGCGGCGAACGCGAGCCGCGCCGGCTGGCCTCCGGCGAGCTGGGCCGCGTACTGGAACTCGTCTCGGACCCGAAGGGCGAGCGCCTCGCGATCGCGTCGAACGACGGGCGGCTGCTGCTGCTCGACGCGACGGAGAAGTCGAACAGAGACGTTACCGAGCTCATCCGGTCCATCAACGGGCCGGTGCGCGATCTGGCCTTCTCCCCGGACGGGGCCTGGCTGACGTGGTCGCACCCGGGCATCGGCCGCACCCTGCGCCAGATCAAGATGGCCCGGATCGAGGGGCCCGGCGCGCGCACGATCGTCGACGTCACCAACGGCCGCTTCGAGGACGAGAACCCGGTCTTCACCCGGGACGGCCGCTTCCTGGCCTTCCTCTCCTGGCGAGGCTTCGACCCGGTGTACGACGTCCACACCGGCGACCTCTCCTTCCCGCTGGGCTGCCGCCCGTACCTCGTCCCCCTGTCCTCGGCGACGCCGTCACCGTTCGCGCTGAACCCCGAGGGCCGCCCGGCCGCGGGCGGCCTGGACCCGGTCGAGGACGAAACCGGCGACGGAACGGTGACGGTGGAGATCGAGGGCCTGGAGAGCCGGGTGACCCCCTTCCCGGTCACGGCCTCCAAGTACTCGGCGCTGTACCCGGTCGCGGGCGGCGGCCTGGTCTGGCTGCGCTGGCCGATCTCGGGAGCGCTCGGCGAGACGTTCGCGAACCCGGACGACACGAGCGGCCGTCCGACCCTGGAGTACTTCAACATCGCCAAGGCGAAGAAGTCCGAACTCGTCGAGCACCTCGACTGGTTCGCGCTGAGCGGCGACGGCAGCAGGCTGGTCGTGGTCGACGAGGGCGACCTGCGAGCGGTCCCCTCCACGGAGTCCGGCGACGGCGACACGACCGTCTGGATCGACCTCCGCCGCATCCTCCACGAGGTGGACCCGGCCGCGGAGTGGCGCCAGGCGTACGCCGAGGCGGGCCGTCTCATCCGCGCCTACTTCTGGGCCCCCGACATGTGCGGCATCGACTGGGACGGGATCCTGGAGCAGTACCGTCCGCTCGTCGAACGGGTCGCCTCCCCCGACGAGTTCGCCGACCTGCTCCGCGAGGTGCTCGGCGAACTGGGCACCTCGCACGCGTACGTCACCGCCGCCCGCCGCAACGAGGGCCCGCCGCACTACCAGCGGGCGCAGGGCCTCCTCGGCGCCAACTTCGTGCGGCGCGGGGAGGGTTGGCTCGTCCGGCGCATCCTCCCCGGCGACTCGTCCGACTCCAAGGCCCGTTCCCCGCTGGCCGGTACGGGCATCCGCGAGGGCGCGGTCCTCACCCACGTGGACGGCCGCCCGGTAGACCCCGTCGCGGGCCCCTTCCCCCTCCTCGCGGGCGCGGGCGGCACGACGGTCGAGCTGACGTTCACCCCGGCGGAGGGCGAGGGCCGCTCGCGCCGGGTCGCGGTGGTTCCCCTGGTCGACGAACGCCCCCTGCGCTACCAGGACTGGGTCGCCAAACGCCGTGCGGTGGTACGGGAGTTGAGCGGCGGGCGCTGCGGCTATCTGCACATCCCGGACATGGGCGGCTCGGGCTGGGCCCAGTTCAACCGCGACCTGCGCATGGAGGTGTCACGGCCCGCGCTCATCGTCGACGTACGCGGCAACGCGGGCGGCCACATCAGCGAGCTGGTCGTGGAGAAACTCACCCGCACGATCCTGGGCTGGGACCTGACCCGGGGCGCCCAGCCGGTGTCGTACGCGTCCAACGCCCCGCGGGGCCCGGTGGTGGCCCTGGCCGACGAAATGACCTCGTCCGACGGCGACATGATCACGGCGGCCTTCAAACTCCTGAAACTGGGCCCGGTGGTGGGCCAGCGCACCTGGGGCGGCGTCGTCGGCATGACCGGCCGCCACCGCCTGGGCGACGGCACCGTCATCACGGTCCCCATGAACGCCGCCTGGTTCGACGCGTACGGCTGGTCCATCGAGAACCAGGGCGTGACCCCCGACCTCGAAATCCTCCGCACCCCCCTGGACTGGGCAGAAGGCCGCCACGCCCAACTGGACGACGCGGTCCGACTCGCCCTGGACCTCCTGTCCCTCCACCCCGCGGCAACCCCACCGACCAACGAACCAACCCCCGACAGAACCCGCCCGAAGCTACCTCCGAGGGCTTCGTGACAGGGGGCGCCGAGCAGGCCGTTCGCCTTCAACACAAAAACGTGGGGTGCCCTCCCGAGGAAGGGCACCCCACGCTCAGACCACTCGATCAGATGTCGTAGTCCTGATCGAACCGCTCCTGCTCCTCGCGCGACGCCCGCTGCGCCTCGTCAGGCGTCTGCCGCCCCGGCTCCTGACGCTCGCGCTGCGCCCGCTCACGCGGCTCGCGCGGCTCACGCGGCTGCTGCCCGCGCTCACGCTCCTCGTCCCGGCCCTGGCCGGCACGCTGACGCGCCTGCTCGTCGAGCTGGTCGGCCTTGTCCTGGAACTGGTCCTTCATGCCCATGAGATTCACTCCCGTAGTGGGTGGGGATTGGGGGCTCAACCAGATTCACACGGACCGACAAAGCGCGCATTTCGATCAGTAACGGTCAGTTACGCAGAGTGCCCCGTGCCTGCTCATCGGCCTCTCCCCCGGCCCCGACCAGCCCCTTCGACACCTGCCCGGCCCGCGGAGCGAACCGCCGCATCTCCCGCTGCCCCACCGACCCGATGATCCCCGGCAGGTACCCGCGTACGCCCTGCATCCCCCGCAGCCACCACTGCCCGTACACATGGCTGGACCGCCGCTCGATCCCGGCCACGATCCGGTCGACGGCCGGCCCGAGCGGATACGTCTTGTTCGCGGGCCACGGCAACCGCTGCCTCAACTCCCGCATGACGTCGTCCTGATCGGCCCCGCGCACCATGTCGGTGTCGGTCCACGACAGATACCCGACCCCCACGCGGACGCCCTTGTACCCGACCTCGGCCCGCAGGCTGTGCGCGTACGCCTCGACGCCCGACTTGGAGGCGCAGTACGCGGTCATCATCGGCGCGGGCGTGATCGCGGCGAGCGAGGCGATCTGCAGCAGATAGCCGCGGCTCTCCATCAGCACGGGCAGGAACGCCCGCGCGGTCATCGCCGACCCGATGAGGTTGACCTCGATGACCCGCCGCCACGCCTGAGGGTCGGAGTCGACGAACGGCCCCCCGTTGGCGACCCCGGCGTTGGCGACGACGATGTCGACCTTCCCGAACCGCTCCTTCACCTCCGCGGCGACCCGCGCCATCGCCTCGTGATCGGTGACGTCGGCGTACCAGTGCCCGCTCTCGCCGTGCAGCCGCTCGGCGACCTGCTTCAGCGCGTCCGGCTCCAGACCGACGAGCGCGACGGTGGCACCACGGGCGGAGAGCTTGCGGGCGAGGAGTTCCCCGACGCCCCGCGCGGCCCCCGTGACAACGGCGACCTGCCCTTCCAGGCTGACCCTGCTCATGCGCCCTCCTTCTGCTGGATCCGTACGTACGTGGAGACGAGTTCCCGTATCCGGGTGATGACCAGCTCGGGCGCCTCGACCGGGGTCATGTGCCCGAGCCCGGGCAGTTCGGTGGAACCGACACAGTTCGGCAGCGCTGCGACGAGGGCGCGCGCGTGCACGACGGGCGTCATCCGGTCGGCCGTGCCGACGACGACCGCGGCCGGCACGCTCAACTCCCGTACGCGATGGTCGAGATCGAGCGTGTCGAGCACGTGCGACCAGGCGTGCCGCACCTTGCGCGGGCACGCGTGCACGATCCGCGCGCACGCCTCGACCATGCCGGGCGCCGAACCGGGCCCCATCGTGGCGTACTTGAGGATCCGCCGGGCGAGCGGTGTGACGGGCCCGAGCGGAGCCCGTGACCCGAGCACCTTCCTGGTCAGCCAGGTCCGCGACCGCCCGGACCGCATCGGCACCACCAGCGACTCGGCGACCAGCCGTGAACTGCCCGTACTGCACAGCAGCACGGCGCCCGCGTGCTCCTGGAACCGGTCCCGCCCGGCCGCGGCCATCAGCGTCATCCCGCCCATGGAGTGCCCGGCCAGAACGGCCTTCTCCCCGGGCGCGAGCGTGGCGGCGAGCACCGCCTCCAGGTCGTCGGCGAGCGCGTCCGCGCTGCAGAGGGGGTTCACCGGACTGCGCCCGTGCCCGCGCTGGTCGTACGCGATCACGCGATGGTCGGCTGCGAGGTCCCTGATCTGCGCCGCCCAGAAGGCGGTCGAGCACGACCACCCGTGCGAGAGCACCACCGCGGGCGCGCCCTCGGGCCCGTGCACCTCGACGTGCAGCCGGGCCCCGTCGGCGGAGACCGCGGTCAGCTCGCGCACGGGCACGGGCGGCGCGTACGGACCGGAGTCCACATGCATCAGCCGGCTCACGCGCCCGCCTCCACCCTCTTCTCCGTACGACGTTTCGGCGCCGCCTCCGGCTCGGGCGGCGGCCGCAGCAGGTCGTACTCCGCCAGGTCCACGCGCCGGGTCGCACCGCGGAACTCCGTGGTCGTGCCGGGCCAGATGGTCGTGTTGACGCCGTTGTCGTCGAGGTACCAGCTGGTGCAGCCGCCGGTGTTCCAGACCGTGCGCTTCATGCGCTCCTGGACGCGGTGGTTCCAGGCGTCGACCGCGCCGGGCCGTGCGTCGAGGGCGGCTCGGCCGCCAAGCACATCCAACTGCCGTACGTAGTCCGCCATGTAGTTCAGCTGGGACTCGATCATCAGGATCATGCTGGAGTTCCCGAGGCCGGTGTTCGGCCCGATGATCGTCATCCAGTTGGGGAACCCGGCCGCCGTCGCGCCCCGCAGGGACTTCATGCCGGACTGCCACGCCTCGGCAAGCGTCTTGCCCTCCGCCCCGACGACCCGCTCGGCGATCGGCATGTCGGTGACGTGGAAGCCCGTGCCGAAGACGATCGCGTCGACCTCGGCCTCGGTCCCGTCGGCGGCCACGACGGTCGACCCGCGGACCTCGCCGAGCCCGCTCGCGACCACGTCCACATTGGGCTGCGCGAGGGCCGGGTAGTACGTGCTGGACAGCAGGATGCGCTTGCAGCCGATGCGGTACGAAGGTGTCAGCTTGGCCCTGAGCTCGGGGTCCTTGATGGCCCGGGCCATGTTCCGCTTGGCCAACCGCTCGACGAGCCCCAGCTCGTTGGGTCGCTTGGTGAACGCCTGGACCTGCAACTCCCGCAGGCCCCATAGGAGTCCGCGCCGGGCCTGCGAGGTGAAGGGCAGCTGCCGGTGCAGCCAGCGCTCGGCGCCGGTGATGGGCCGGTCGACCCGGGGCATCACCCAGGGCGGGGTGCGCTGGAAGAGGGTGAGCTTCGCGACGTCCGGCTGGACGCTCGGCACGATCTGGATGGCCGAGGCCCCCGTACCGACCATCGCGACCCGCTTGCCACGCAGGTCGTAGTCGTGGTCCCAGCGGGCCGAGTGGAAGACCTTGCCGGGAAACGTGTCGAGGCCGGGAACGTCCGGGACCTTGGGATCGGAGAGCGGCCCGGTGGCGGACACGACGACGTCGGCGGTGAGCGTCCCGCTGCTGGTCTCGACGACCCAGCGCAGCCGCTCCGCGTCCCAGGTCATCATCTTGACCTCGGAGTTGAAGCGAAGATGCGACCGGAGCCGGAAGACGTCGGCGACGTGCTCCAGATAGGCACGGATGTGCTCCTGCCCGGAGAAGGTGCGCGGCCAGTCGGGATTGGGCGCGAACGAGAACGAGTACAGGTGCGACGGCACGTCGCAGGCACACCCCGGATAGCTGTTGTCCCGCCAGGTCCCGCCCACGCTGTCGGCCCGCTCCAGGACGACGAAGTCGGTGACGCCCTCGCGGCGCAACCGCACAGCGGCTCCGAGCCCACCGAATCCGGAGCCGATCACCGCCACCCGTACATGCTCGTGCTCGGTCATCCCGACGCCTCCATTGCCGCGTACGACGCTGCCGACTCCGCCAGTGAACACTGGCGCAATGGGAGCGTAGAGCAGCTCCATACCGATGGGTAGGGGTCAGGAGGAAGGAAAGTTACCGACGGTACGGCATAGGCTTCCGGCGTGGCGGACAAGCGGGAGTACCGAATGGAGGAGCTGGCCAGGGAGGCCGGCATCACCGTGCGCACGCTGCGCTTCTACCGCGAGCGCAAGCTGATCCCGCCACCGCGCCGCGAGGGCCGGATCGCCTGGTACGACGAGGACCACCTGGCCCGCCTGCGTACGATCGCCGCCCTCCTGGAACGCGGCCACACCCTCAACGGCATCGCCGAACTCGCCGAGGCCTTCGACCACGGCCGCGACGTCGGCGAACTCCTGGGCCTGGGCGCGCCCACGGAGGAGATCCCGGTCCGCCTCTCGCCGGAGGAACTGGCGGACGTGTTCGGCGAGGAGGCGACGCCGGAGAACCTGTCGGCCGCGCTCGACCTGGGCTACCTCGGCACGGACGGCGGCGAGATCGTCCACGTGAGCCGGCGCCTCCTGGACACATCGGCCGCACTGGTCCGCGAGGGCATCCCGCTCGCAGACGTCCTGGCAGCGGCCCGCCGCGTCCGCGACCACGCCGACGCCCTCGCCGAGTTGTTCACCGACCTCGTCCTTACGCAGGGCGGCCGCACGACGGACGACCTCAAGCGACTGCGCCCTCTGGCGAAGAGTGTGGTGGACGCGGAGGTGTCGATGGCGCTGGACCGGAAGCTGGGGAAGCTGACGGGCGCTGTCGGACCCGAGGAGCAGGCTCCGCCTCGCGCAGCGAAGGCGCGCCGATCCACGCACGAAGCACCTTGAACCGTCTCAACCTCCCACAAACGCCATGAAGTTCACCCTTTCGAGTGACTACAGGGAACATAGGTACGAGGGACGGCCGTGGGGCCATAGGTTCATGACACCCAGTCACCCCGACGGGAACTCCACCTAGAACGAGTAGGGAGAACTCCGAACTTGAGGCGCAAATCACCCATCCTCTGCACCACCGCCGCCTTCCTTGCCTTGGCCGCGACGCCGGCGTCTGCCGCCGACGAGCCCGTCACGGCGGCCGGCGGCCAGCGCACGACGCAGGCTGTGGACCACCAAGTGATGTGGTCCAGCAAGGGGTTGCAGCCCCAGCAGGTGATGTGGTCCGGCCAGCTGGTAAAGCCCCAGCAGGTGATGTGGTGAAACAGGTGACGAACGACTGAGGATCAGCGTGCGGCGACCGGGGTTCCCCTCCTCGTGGGTCGGGTAAGCCGGTCGCCGACCGCCGCGAGGGGCCGCAGGGGATCAAGGCTCCGTCGGCAGTTGCCGTGTTCGGTTCAGGAGCCGGTGGCTCCCCAACTGGCGAGGAGACAGCGCAGTTCCTCTGCTTCTACGGCTGCGCCGAGTCTCTGATAGAGCGCCAGCGCACGCTCGGCGTCCGGTCGGGCCGAGTCGATTCCCCGCGTGTGAAGGCGCGTTCGGGCCAGTCCGGCCAGCGCGTGTGCCGAGCCGAGAGGGAAGCCGAACTTCTCCGCGATCTCCAGTGCGCTCCCGTATGTCTCCAGTGCGATGCCCAACTGGCCCACCGTGCGCTGTGTGTCGGCGATACCGACAAGGGCGCGCTGACGCTCGTACTGATTGTCGATCCGCCGGGAGACCCTCTCCGCCGTGCTGAAGTGACGCAGTGCCTCGTCCGTCCGCCCGGACTCGGCACAGGCCGCGCCAAGACTGTTCAACGCGTTCACTTCGCCGACGGCGTCTTCACTGGCCCGGTGGCTGGCGAGGGCGCGTCGGAAGCAGACCAGGGCCAGTTCCGGCCTGCCGGTGACGCGATGGACGGTGCCGAGGTTGGTATCGAGTATGGCCAGCGCCTGGCGCCCGCCGAAGCGTCGTGCCAGGGCCAGGGACTGCTCGTAGTGACTGCGTGCCGCTTCGTACAGTCCCTCGGCGAAGTAGATCTCGCCCATGTTGTTCAGGGCCTTCACCTGACCGTGCGCGTCCTGAAGATCCCGGTGGATCTCCAGCATGGCCCTGAAGCGTTGCATCGCTCTGGCGTACTCGGCTCCGAAGATCAGGGCGGCTCCCTGCACGTTGAGGCTCTCGGCCACGCCGTAGCGGTCACCGACCTGTTGGTAGAGCGCGAGAGCGCGGTCCAGTTCGTGCAAGGACATCTCGCCCCGCCCCGCCGCGAGATGGGCTCGGCCGATCTCGAAGAGAGCGTCGGCACGACCGTGCACATCGTCCAGTTCCTCGAAGAGGGACAGTGCCTCGGACGCGCAGTGGAGCGCCTCGCCGTGGTTCTCCTGGGCCAGTACACCTGCTCGCTCCACCAGGGTCTGGGCCAGCGCCTGGTGGTCGTCCCCGGCGCGGAGGGCAGCCAGGGCGGCGCCGTGGAGTTCGGCCGTGAGATCCCGGGCACCCCACAACTTGAGCGCATAGGCCAGTACATGGGGAAAGAGCGCGGCGAAGTCCGGAAGGCCGGCAGCGGCCGTACGGGCCACTGCCAGCAGGTTCGCACGCTCCAACGTGAGCCAGGCCGATGCCGCGTCGACCGCTTCGGACTCGGCCTCGGGTTCGGGTTCGGGTTCGGCACTGGTGAAGTCCGGTGCGCAGGGAGACAGGCGCTCCTGGCCGATGGGCCGTCTCCGGCGACGCGGATACGCGAGCCGGTCGGCACGGTCGGCGGCCGTGAGGTAGTAGGACATCAGGCGGCGGAGCGCTCCGTCCCGCGCCGTGGGCGGGTCCTCGGCGCGGCATAATCGCCCGCCGAACGCGCGCGCCAGGTCGTGCAGTTGATAGCGGTCGCGCACCGGCTCGTTGAGCAGGTGCCGGTCGAGGAGGTCGTCCGCTGCGCGGCGGACCTCATCGGTGGCGGTGCCCCCGCACAGCGCGGTCGCCGCCTCCAGCGTGATGTCGGGGCCCGGGTGCAGCGCCAAGTGACGGAAGAGCAGTCGTGCGGAGGCGTCGAGATCCGTGTAGGAGAGCTGAAAGGCCGCGGCGACCCGTTGGTCGAACTCGTCCAGCCGGTCACCGGCGCGCGCCAGCCGGTCGGCCACGTACTCCAGGTCCCAGGTGTCCCGGTGCCGGAACCGGCTCGCGAGCAACTGGACCGTAAGCGGATGGCAGCTGCACAACTCCACGACGCGGCGCAGTGCGGAGGTGTCGGAGACCCTCGCCGCGCCCGCGATCCGGGCGAAGAGCGAGGCCGCCTCGGACACCGGCAGCACGTCCAGCGGGAGGGACATGGCGCCGTCGAGGCCGGCGAGCCGATTGCGACTGGCCACGATCACGTGGCACTCCGGCGAGCCGGGCAGCAGCGGCCGTACCTGCTCGGCGTCGCGCGCGTTGTCGAGCACCACGAGGACGCGATGGCAGGCGGTCCACTCCCGCCAGCGCGCGGTCCGTTCGTCGAGCGTCTCGGGAAGCGGATCGGGCACGCCGACGGTGTGCAGCAGGAAGGCCAGGGCGTCGGCCGGTTCGTACGGCGGCTGGTCGCTGTAACCGCGCAGGTCGACGTAGAACTGTCCCGCGGGGTAGCGGGATCTCATCCGGTGCGCGGCATGGATGATCAGCGCCGACTTGCCGACGCCGGGCATGCCGTGCACGACCGTGAGGGGAAGGGCTGTCCCGCCTCCGCCCGGGGCCGGAACGGTCGCGGCGAGCATGGCCTCCAGCTCGCTCCCTCGGCCGGTGAAGTCCCTGGTGTCACGAGGCAGGCTGCTCCCCACGGGCCCGTTGTCCGCGGCGGCCGCCGGCTGTCGCGGGTCACGCACCTCGCCGCCCGCCCCCTGGCTTCGTACGGAGGAGGCCTCGCCGGAGCCGGCAGGGACCGGCTCGGGCACCTCGCCGGAGCCGGTACGGACCGACAAGGTGCCCGGCGCCGGATCCCGCGGGGCCGGATCCCGCGGCGCCGGATCCCGCAGGCCGGGGTCCTGCCTGAGGACGCGGTGGTGCAGTTCCTGCAGGTCGACCCCTGGATCGATGCCCAGTTCGTCGGCCAGACGGCCACGAGTGTCCCGGTAGAGGGCCAGCGCCTCGCCGTCGCGCCCCGAGCGGTAGAGGGCCAGCATCAGGGCGGCGACGGCCTGTTGGGCGAGCGGGTCGAGGGAGACCAGTTCGTGGAGTTCGCCGACGAGGTCGGCGTGGCGGCCCAACTCCAGCTCCAGGCGGATGCGTTCCTCCCGTACCCGCCGGTGGTCCTCGGTCAGCCGGGCCCGTGCGGAGCCGGCCCAGGCGCCGGTGAACTCCGCGAACGGCTCCCCGCGCCAGAGCGCCTGAGCGGCGTGCAGCAGGCCCACGGCGTACTCCGTGTCGCCCCGCCCGGCCGCCGCACGGGCCTGCGCGCGCAGCAGTTCGAGGCGTACGAAGTCCACGTCGTCCTCGCGCTCGACGCGCAGCCGGTAGCGGCGCGGCGCCGCCCGCTCGACCAGCGCGTCGTCGCCGACGGCGCGGTGGAGTCTGGTGCGCAGCCGCGAGAGATAGGTGCGCAGCGCCTCCACGGGAGCCGCGGGCAGATCGTCGTCGTCCCAGACCCGCTCGACGAGCGTGTCTACGGAGACCGGGGCTCCCCGGGAGTGGAGCAGGATCGCGAGGACGTGTCGCTCCTTCAGGGAGCCGAGCGCGTACTGACGTCCCTGGTGCCACAGTTCGAGAGGCCCCAGCGCAAGGAGGTCCACCATCTCCCCCAGATGGTTCAGCCGCTTCCTCCCACTCACTGTCAGGGCACTGCCGGAACGGCCGGAGGGAGCGGAACGGGGCGCACAGGCGCGTGAGGGGCGCATGCAAAGGCCGCGCACTCCCCTCGGGTGATCCGCCGGCTGCCCCGTGCGGGGACTGCAAGGTTTCTGCAAGCCCGGCGTCCAGCCACCGGGGCAGACACGGACGGTGGGGCCGCACTGCCGCGAGCGGGTGGCCCCTTTCAACTCACTGAGCCAACTCGCTTCAACTCACTGAGCCAACAAGGGAGTTGGCGTGACGGGGGAGTTCGTATGAGTATGACGATGCCGGATGCCGACCGGCGTCTGGCGGTGCCCTTGCGTCTGGACGTCGAGCGCTGGGCCACCTTCCGGATACGCAAGAGGGTGCTCGCCGTGGTGCACACGGTGACCTCCGCGCGGCGACTGCTGGAAGCGGTCCGGCTGCTGGAGGGCGACCCGAGGGTGCAAGTGGTCTTCACGACGGCCGCGGATGTCTTCAACCATGGCGTGGACGCGTTCCTGGAGGACACACGGGCGCTGGTCGTGCCCTGGAGCCAGGCCGTGCACACCCGGTTCGACCTCGCGCTGGCCGCGAGCTACGGCGGTCTGCACGAACTGCACGTCCCGGTGATCGTGCTCCCGCACGGCGCCTCGTACAACAAACGGGTCTCCGCGCCCGGCGACCACCGTGGGCGGGCCG
This sequence comes from Streptomyces sp. NPDC033178, assembly GCF_055577685.1. Classification (NCBI taxonomy): domain Bacteria; kingdom Bacillati; phylum Actinomycetota; class Actinomycetes; order Kitasatosporales; family Streptomycetaceae; genus Streptomyces; species Streptomyces sp. NPDC033178. Next base: position 197,593 of record NZ_JBVIPT010000020.1, on the reverse strand, counting down.
TGGCGGAGCGCGAGGTGTACGGACTGGGCCGGCAGTGGCTGGTCAGGGACGGTGTGGTCGTCCCGTCGGCCATCGTGCTGGCACACGAGGACGACCGGGCACGCCTCGGCCGCGAGTGCCCCGAGGCGCTGCCCGTGGCGGAGGTCGTCGGCGACCCCTGCTACGACCGCGTGGCGGCGAGCCTGCCCTCGCGGGCCCTGTACCGGGAGGCCCTGCGGACCGGGCCTCGTCAGGAACTGGTGCTCGTCTGCTCCACCTGGGGACCCGACTCGCTGCTGGGGCAGCAGTGGGACCTGCTGGAGCGGCTGGCCGCCGAACTTCCCCGGGAGGAGTTCCGCATCGTGGTCATGCTGCACTCCAACGTCTGGAACGCACACAGCGAATGGCACATCCGCAGCGCCTTCGCCCGGCTGAACCGGTCCGGCGTCGGGCTGGTCGGCCAGCACTCCGAGTGGTGCGGGGCGGTCGTCGCCGCCGACTACATCGTGAGCGACCACGGTTCCGTGTCGCTGTACGGCGCGATGACCGGGGCGCGCATCCTGACGGCCGGTTCCCCGGACACGGAACTGGACCCCTCCTCGCCGATGGCCGAACTGCGGTCCCTGGCGCCCCGGATCCGTACGGACCGTCCGCTGCGCAGGCAACTGCGGCAGAGCTCCGCCGCGTACCGCTCGGAGCTGTACACGCGGATCGCGGGCCGGCTCAGCTCGGAGCCGGGCCGGTTCGCCCGCCGGATGCGCGCGCTGCTGTACCGCCGGCTCCGTCTGCGCCCACCGGCCGCGACGCCCACCGCGGAACGGGCCCGGCTGCCGGTCGTCGTGCGCTGCGACGACCCGGGGGCACAGGCACATGAGTGACTTCCCCGCTCCCTTCGTCGCTTCCTGTGCGGCTTCCTTCGTCGCTTCCTGTGTCGCGTCGTTCGACGAGCGGCTGCGGGCGCCCTCGCTCCACGACGTCGAGGTCACGCTGGCGCTGCCGGGGCACGACCGCCCGTTCGTGGACCGGCATCTGCGGGTCGCGCTCCCGGCCACCCCGAGTCCCTGGCCATCGCTGGCGGACGTGCTGCTTGCACCGGGCGCACCGGGTGCGGGAGGCATGGGAGACACGGGAGACACGGCGGCCAACGCGCTGGCCGCCGACCATCCGGGCGCCGCGGTGGTCGCGGTGCACCACGGGACTGGTCTGTGCCGGCTGCGGCTCGGCCCGTACGGCTCCGGGACCACCCCCGCACCGCTCGCGCTGACGCTCACCGCACGCCATGCCGCCCTGCATCCCTGGCCCGTCTGGGCCTCGCTCGCGCACGCCTGGCTGGTCGCCCACGCGGGAACTCCTCGGTTCTCGGGAGCTCCTCAGCCGTGGGCTCCTGGATCGGCGGTCCCGCCCTCGTCGAGCCTCCGCAGCCGCTCCCGTACGACGTCGGCCGGTCCACGCCGGTTCACGCCGACGTAGAGATCGAGCGCCTCCCGGTAGTGCCCCTGGGCGAGTTCGCGCTGTCCGCGCAGTTCGGCGACCTCGCCCAGGGCATCCAGGGCCCGGGCCGTCTCGTAGTGGGCCGCGACCTCGCGCAGCACGGCCAGCGCGCCGGAGAGCCAGCGTTCCGCCTCGTCGGGCCGGCCGTCGCCGAGACAGATCCTGCCCAGCAGGGTGGCCGCACGGGCGGCGTTGTAGGAGTCGTCGGCCGCCAGCAATGTCGTACGTGCCTCGGCAGCGCCCTCGGCAGCGCGTGGAAGCCGACCTCGGGCGAACTCGGCATCGGCCGCGTTGAGCCGGGCCAGCCCGCCGGCCCGGAGGTCCCCGCAGCGGGGAAGCTCCACGGCGGCCCACTCGAACAGCTCGGCCGCCTCGTCCAGTCGGCCCGCGCGCTGATGGGCCAGCCCGCGGTAGTTCGACGTACGCGCGTAACCCAGCTCGTCCCCTGCGGCCGCGAAGAGCCGGGCCGCCTCCTCGAACATCTCCAGGGCGCGGGCGGTGTCTCCCCTGCCCAGTTCGCCCTGTCCGCCGGAGGTGAGCATCCGGCACTCGGCCGGTCCGTCCCCCAACTCCCTTGCCGCGGCGAGCCCTTCGGCATGCGAGGTGTGCCAGGCGTCGTAGTGCTTGCGCCGCAGGAAGAAGGGGCCCAGGGCGTCGGCGAGCTGCCAGCTGATGTCCCGCTCACGCGTCGCCCCGGCCCGCCGTATCACCGCCATCAGGTTGGGCAGCTCCCGCTCCAGCCAGTCCAGCGCCGCCCTGGTGCCGTCGCCGAAGTCCTCGGTGATCACCGGGCCGGGCCCGTAGGAACGTTCCCGTAAGGGGTGTCGAGGATCGATGGCCCGCTCGGCCCGCGTCGCGGTGGCCAGATAGTGGTCGGCGATACGCCGGAACACCGCCGCCCGCTCCGCCGCGGACTCGTCCTCCGCGGCCTTCCCCATGGCGTGCAGCCGTACGAGATCGTGGAAGCGGTAGCGGTCCTCGCCGATGTCGATGAGCAGGTTGGCGTCGTGGAGGACGTCGAGGAGTTCAGCGGGACCGGGATCCTCGTCGGAGCCGGAACCCTCGCAGGCGCCGGAACCCTCGCAGGAGCCGGAGTCTCCGCGGGCGGCAAACCCCCCTGCGACACCGGCGCCCCCACCGACATGCCCACCTCCAGCCCCCAGCACCGCCCCCGCGACCCCTCCCCCGAACTCCATCCCCGGATGCACGCCGAGCAGCCGGTAGAGCCGGGCGGCCTCCCCGGGCAGCCCCTGGTAGGAGAGATCGAGGGCGGCGCGTACACCGTGGTCGCCGTCGATGGCCAGCGCGTCCAGCCGCCCCCGTTCCGCGGTCAGGGCCCGGACCATCGTGGTGATCCGGCGCTGCGGCCGCGCCGCGAGCCGCGCCCCGGCGACCCGCACGGCCAGCGGCAGCCCGGCGCAGAGCCCGACGAGGGCGCGGGCGTCGTCCGGCTGGGTGGCCACGCGGTCGTCGGAGAGGGTGGCCGCGAGCAGTTCGACCGCCGCTTCGGGGGCGAGCGGTTCCAGATGCACCTGGTAGCCGCCTTCGAGGGCCAGCCCGGACATCCGCCGACGGCTGGTCACCAGCGTGACGCTGGACCCGCCCGGCAGCAGCGGCCGTACCTGCGCCGCCGTCGCCGCGTCGTCGAGCAGCACCACGATCCGACGGTCGACGGTGAGCGAGCGGTACAACGCGGCCCGGTCGGCGACGCCGTCCGGCACCTGCTGCGGCGGCACACCGAGCCCACGCAGGAAACTGCCCAGCACGTGAGCCGGTTCGACGGGGCCGGTCGGTGCCTGCGCGCAGAGGTCCGCGTACAGCTGGCCTCCCGGGAAGTCCGGGCGCAGCCCGTGCAGCCAGGCCAGGGCCAGCGCGGTCTTGCCGACTCCGCCGAGGCCGCTCACGGTGGCGAGGGCAGGGTGGTCCCGCTGTGCGGCGAGAGCCCGGTGGTGTTCGAGCCGCTCCACCTCCGCGGTGCGGTCGGTGAGGCGAACGGCCGGCGGAAGCTGCCACGGCAACTGCTGCTCCGCCGTCTCACCGGTGCGGATGTGGACGTCGCCGTGCACGACGGCGGCCTGGACGCTGGGACCGTGAACGACGCCGCTCAGTTCGTTGTGGCCGCCCCACTCCTGCCCCCGCACGCGTCCCCCTATGACCGACCGGTAAGTACCGTCCTATGGGGAGGAGCCTTTCCGCGCACGCACGTCCGCACACACGCTCGAAAACGGCGTCCGGTGCACCCCGCGTCCGGAGCCCGTGATTCCACCGCTCGAAGCCGTCTCACGGAGCAGTCTCGTCGTGCCGTTTCCCGCAGCGGCCGCGCGGAGTCACGCGGGGAGCGAGGACTACTCGTACACAACAGTCACCGGCGCATGGTCGGACCACCGCTCGCCGTGCGTGGCCGCCCGCTCCACGAGCCCCTTGACGGCCCGGGCCGCGAGACCGGGCGTGGCGACCTGGTAGTCGATCCTCCAGCCGGTGTCGTTGTCGAAGGCCCGCCCCCGGTACGACCACCACGAGTACGGCCCCTCCACGTCCGGATGCAGCGCGCGTACGACGTCCACGTACCCGCCGTCCGTCTCGTCGAGGACGCGGCCGAGCCACTCCCGCTCCTCGGGCAGGAAGCCGGAGTTCTTCTGGTTGCCGCGCCAGTTCTTGAGGTCCGCCTGCTGGTGGGCGATGTTCCAGTCGCCGCAGACGACGACCTCGCGCCCGTCGGCGGCCGCGCGCTTGCGCAGGTCCTTGAGGTGGACGAGGAACTCGTCCATGAACCGGACCTTCTCGTCCTGCCGCTCGGTGCCGACCTCGCCGGAGGGCAGATACAGGCTGGCGACGGTGACGCCGGGCAGGTCGGCCTCGACGTACCGTCCGCTGCCGTCGAACTCGGCGGACCCGAAGCCGACCTGGACGCGGTCGGGTTCGCGGCGCGTGTAGAGGGAGACGCCGGCCCGCCCCTTCGCGGCGGCGGGCGCGTGCACGACATGCCACCCCTCGGGCTGCAGTACGCCTTCCGGGAGTTGCTGGGGCTCGGCCCGTACCTCCTGGAGGCACAGCACGTCGGCGGACGTCTCCGCCAGCCACTCCACGAAGCCCTTCTTGGCGGCGGCCCGGAGCCCGTTCACATTCACAGTGGTCACAGTCAGCACCCGGGCACGATACCGGCACACTGGTACGTGCACAGCGCCCGCCCGAGCCCTTCGCATGGACGGGCGGACGCACCACACACGACCATCCCATCCATCGCATAGAAGTACGATGACCAGCATGAATATACGCCGGGTCGCCTTCGACCACCCCGACGCCGTCAAGCTCAACGACCAGGTGCAGGCCGAGTACGCCGTGCGCTACGGGGACGAGGGCGACGTCACCCCGCTCGACGCGTCGATGTTCGCGCCGCCGGTCGGCCTGTACCTGATGGCGTACGACGTCCAGGGGCACCCAGTGGCCACGGGCGGCTGGCGTACCCAGGACGAGAACGACGAGGGCTACTCGGACGGCGACGCCGAGCTGAAGCGGATGTACGTGGTCGAGGAGGCCCGGGGCAACGGGCTCGCCCGCCGCATCCTGGCCGCCCTGGAGGACGACGCCCGCGCGGCGGGCCGCATCCGCATGGTCCTGGAGACCGGCAACAAGCAGCCCGAGGCCATCGCCCTCTACGCCTCCAGCGGCTACGAGCCGTGCGTCAAGTTCGGCCACTACCGCTTCCACGAGGACAGCCGCTGCTTCGCGAAGCTTCTGTGAGGACACCGGCCCGGCGCGCGCGGGGCCACTAGCCTGTCATGATCATCGGCCCGGTCCACCACGGACACCGGACGGCACCGGACCGCCGGACCCGCACCACGGGCATCGGACGGCACCGGACCGCCGGACCCGCACCACCGACCACCGGCACCACCGGCACTTCACAACGCTTCACGACAGGGGACCCATGACTTCGCGCCGCCGCACGCCCGGACTTCTGCGAGCCGCCGTGCCCGTCGCCACCCTGGCACTCACCCTCACCGCGTGCTCCGACGGCGGAAGCGAGGCGTCCGGCGCGGACGACAAGGGCGGCTCCTCCGCCACGGCGGGCGTCATCTCCCTCAAGTCGGCGCAGGCCGTCCTGCTCAACTACGCCAAGGTCAACAACGCGGCCAACGCGGCCCGGCTTCACCGCGGCCGAGACTGCGTACGGTCTGGAGACCACCGACGGCGGCGCCCTTGCCCTCTACGACTTCGGCATCGACTACCGGAACTGGCCGAAGGCCGAGGGACCCCGCTGTGCCACCCAGCTGAACATCGACGACCTGCCCACGGTCACGGACATCTACCTGGACGGCAGGACCAGCACGAGCGGCCTCACCCGCACGAACTCCCTGATCACCATGGCTGTTGTCCCGGCGTCCGGCACGGACATCCGCGTCACGGGCCACCACCTGCAGATGGTCGACGCGAAGTAGCGAACCGGGCCGAGCGGCGAACACGTCAGAGCCCCAGTCGGTGATACCGACTGGGGCTCTGATCTGTGCGTGGACCTGTGGGGATTTGAACCCCAGACCCCCTCGATGCGAACGAGGTGCGCTACCAGACTGCGCCACAGGCCCTTGCAACGAGTGAAACTCTAGCATCCCCGTCAGGGTGCTTGGAAATCCGTTCCCGGGCCCTCACCCGCTGGTCAGGAGCGGGCCCGCGACGGGAGTTCTGAGGCACCGTCACTCGTTGGCCGCGCGCGGCCGGTCGCCGTCCTCGTACTGGTCGAAGAGGGGCGTGCGGCCCCGTTCGCGGGCGCGCCGGGCCGAGGCCGCGCGCCGGGCGTCCGCGGCGCTGTCCGAGGTGTCGTCCGTGTCGTCCGCGTCGGACTCACCGAACTCGCCGAACTCCTCCCCCGCCTCGGCCGTCGAACTGTCGGCGTTCGGTTCGACCGTGCTGGACCGGGCCGAGCTCCAGGCGTCGGGCCCGCCCAGGTCGACGTCGGACGTGGCGCGCGGGGCGACCGGGGCGGTCACGTACGTCGGCAGCGGCACCGGGACGGGGTCCCAGCTGTCGCCGCCCGCGGGGCCGCTGCGGCGCTCGCGCTGCTGGTCGACCCACTCGGCGTGGTCGGTCTGCTCGACGAGGGCACGGCGGTCGGCGGCGAGCGCGGACAGACCGGGATCGGTGTCGGCCTCGGGTCCGTCCTCCGGCTCGTCCGCGGCACCCGGGTCGGTGGGCGGCCGCCGCCTGGGCTGCCGCTCCCGCAGCCGCTGCGCCGCGACCTCGGCCCGCCTGCGGTCCATCACGTAGGTGAAGCGCCGCCGCTCCTGGGAGCGCAGATAGGCGATGTAGACGCTCAGCATCACCGCGGGCACGCCGGGCGCCCACAGGAACGCGAGTCCGCCGACCGCCGCGACGACCGCGCCGAGCGTGAAGGCCATGAAGAGCATCATCGTCGTACGCCGTCGGCGCGCGAGTACCTTCGAGCGCCGGGCGCGCGCTGCGGCCTCCGCGGCCGCGGCCCGCCTCGCGGGGGACGACGCGGAGGAGACGGAAGGCGCGGACGCTCCGTTCGACGACGGCTTGGCGCCCTGCCGGGGCACCGGCCGACCGTCCGCCGTACGGCCGGATTTCGCCGCGGGGTGGGCGGCGCCGGCCGGGGAGCCGGGCTTCGGCACCGTCGCGGACACCTGTCTCGACGCCTGCCGCGCCGCCTGTTCCGATGCCTGTTTCGACGCCTGCTTGGGCGCCTGCTTCGAAGCGGGCTGCGCCTGCGCCTGCCCCTCGGACCGCGCTCCGTCCCGAACGTCCCGTCCGTCACGCACGTCTCGTGCATCCCGTACGTCTCGTGCATCCCGTACGTCGTCGACGTCGGCCCGTGCCTCGCGACGCGTCGGAGGCATGGCGAAGGCCCGGACGTCCACCGAGTCGGTGACGCCGTCCGGGTCGGCGTGGTGCTCCCCCTCTTCGGCGGAGCGCGCCCGCAGGTCCTTGGCGTACCGGCGCTCCATGCCCGCCCGGCCGGACAGAAGCCGGATGGCGGTGCTGAAGCGTTCCGTCGGACGGGCCTCATTCAGCTCGTCCTGCCTACGGAGCCACATAGGCACCAAGTAGGCGGCCCAGGCCCCGACAATGACTGCGTAGATGAGGCCGCTGCTGCTCACGCCTCACACGGTAGAGGGGTTTGCGTGAGGCCATCTGCCAATTGAGCCGGTGTGTCGCACGATCTGGCTGATATTTCGAGCTTTTTTTGTGACCGATGCGATCAGCAGGCTGCCGGGAGCGCGAAATTAATGCCCGAGGATGGTCGATCGTCGATCATTTTCGAACACCCATTTCATTTACGCGGTGTTTCGAGGCGTGTCCCGCGGTGAGTTTTCGGACGTGTTCCGCGAGCGCGTCCGGCGCCAGCGGGCCAGCAGTCCTTCGGGTACCTCCTCGGCCGTGAGCGCGAAGACCAGGTGGTCACGCCAGGCGCCGTCGATGTGGAGATAACGTGGACGAAGGCCTTCGTCACGGAATCCGAGTTTCTCCACGACCCGTCGGCTCGGCCCGTTCTCGGGCCGAATGCAGACCTCGATGCGGTGCAGACCAACGGTTCGGAAGCAGTGGTCGGACGCAAGCGCCACGGCCGTCGGCATCACTCCGCGACCGGCGACCGCCTCGTCCACCCAGTAGCCGATATGGCCCGAGCACATCGAGCCCCAGGTGATTCCGGCGACCGTCAACTGCCCGACGAGCCGCCCCTGGTACTCGATGACGAACGGCAGCATCCGCCCCGAGTTCGCCTCGGCGCGCAGATGCCGGACCATCTGGCGATAGGTCGGCCGGTGGGCGATCGGCCCGCTGGGCGTGGGCGGCGGGATGGTCGCCTCCCAGGGGCGCAGCCAGTCCCGGTTACGGCGGTTCACGTCGCGCCAGGCCCGCTGGTCGCGCAGCTTTATGGGCCGGAGGACCACATCGCCGTCCACCAGCTCGACCGGCCAGGATGGGCTGTTCAGCTCACACCCCCACTGCCGCCGGGTCTGGGGTGGTCGCCGCCGCGGATCTGCTCGACGGCGTGCATCAGGAGGGGTTCGAGGACGGCCAGACCGTCCCGCACCCCGCCGGTGGAACCCGGAAGGTTCACGATCAGTGTCCTCTCCGCGACCCCGGCGAGCCCCCGGGAGAGCGCCGCCGTCGGCACCTTCTCCCTACCGAACGCCCTGATGGCCTCGGGAATGCCCGGCACCTCGTACGTGATCGCCTTCCGCGTGGCCTCGGGGGTGCGGTCGGTGGGTGAGATGCCCGTGCCGCCGGTGGTCACGATGACGTCGTACCCGGCCGTGACGCCCACCCGCAGGGCGTTCTCGACGGGGTCCCCGTCGGGGACCACCCATGGCCCGTCGACCGCGAAGCCGAACTTCTGGAGCCCCTCCGCGATCAGGGGCCCGCCCCTGTCCTCGTAGACACCCGCCGCGGCCCGGTTCGAGGCCGTCACGACGAGGGCGCTGTACGGGGCGGTGAGGGCGCCGCCGATCGGCGGCTCGGCCGGTGCCGCGGGTCCCGTCGGTCCCGCCGTCATGCCCGGCTCCAGTCGCCCGACTTGCCGCCCGTCTTCTCCTCCACGCGCACGTCCGTGATGACCGCCCCCTTGTCGACCGCCTTGACCATGTCGATGACGGTGAGAGCCGCGACGGTGACCGCGGTGAGGGCCTCCATCTCGACGCCCGTGCGGTCGGTGGTCTTCACGGTGGCCAGGATCTCGACGGCGTCGTCCGCGACCGACAGATCAAGCTTGACACCCGACACCGACAAAGGGTGACAGAGCGGGATCAGATCGGGGGTGCGCTTGGCGCCCATGATGCCCGCGATGCGCGCGGTGGCGAGGGCGTCACCCTTGGGCACTCCCTCGCCGCGCAGCAACTCGATCACGCGGGGCGAGACGAGGACGCGACCGCTCGCGCGGGCCGTGCGGGCGGTCACGTCCTTCTCGGACACATCCACCATGCGGGCGGCGCCCGCCTCGTCGATGTGGGTCAGTCGGTCCTGCGTACTCATGATGGCTGGGGCGCTCCCGGTCGGGCCTGTTGTGCGCGACACGGTACCCCCAAGTCGAGGGCTTCAGCCGAGGAGGACCACGTCGACCTCGGTGCCGGGCTCCACGGACTCGTCGGACTCGGGGACGACGATCAGCGCGTTCGCGTGCGCGAGGGCCGCGATCAGGTGGGATCCGGCGCCGCCGACGGGGGTGACCTCCCCGTCCGCGTACCGTCCGCGCAGGAATTGACGGCGTCCGGCGGGCGAGGTGAGCGCCTTGTCCGTACGCAGGGACGCCCTGGTCATGGTCCGGTGGACGTCGTCGACGCCCATCAGGGTGCGGATCGCGGGGCGCACGAACAGCTCGAAGGACACGTACGACGACACGGGGTTGCCCGGGAGCGCGAGCAGCGGGGTGTGGTCGGGGCCGATGGAGCCGAAGCCCTGGGGCTTGCCGGGCTGCATGGCGAGCTTGCGGAACTCGATGCCGCTGCCCGCCTCGTCCTCGTCGCCGACGGAGGACAGGGCCTCCTTGACGACGTCGTACGCGCCGACGCTGACGCCGCCCGTGGTGACGACGAGGTCGGCGCGGATGAGCTGGTCCTCGATGGTGGCGCGGAGTGTCTCGGCGTCGTCGGCGACCGCGCCCACGCGGTAGGCGATCGCGCCGGCGTCACGGGCGGCGGCGCACAGCGCGAAGCTGTTGGAGTCGTAGATCTGGCCGGTACCCAACTGCTCGTCGGGCTGGACCAGTTCGCTGCCGGTGGACATGACGACCACGCGCGGGCGCGGGCGCACCCGGACGGTGCCCCGGCCGATCGCGGCGAGCAGGCCGATCTGCGGCGGGCCGAGGACCGTGCCCGCGGAGAGGGCGCGGTCGCCGGCCTTCACGTCGCTGCCCTTGGCGCGCACGTGCGCGCGTGCCGGTGCCGAGCGGTGGACGTGGACCTGGCCGGAGGCGCCCTCGGGGGACGCGCTGCGGGCGCGCATCCCGGAGACGGGGCCCTCGCCCAGGCCGCCGTCGGTCCACTCCACGGGGACGACGGCCTCGGCGCCGGGCGGCAGCGGGGCGCCCGTCATGATGCGGGCGGCCTGGCCGGGTCCCACGTGGAGCAGCTCGGACTCGCCCGCCGCGACGTCACCGACGACCGTGAGCACGGCCGGGTACTCCTCGCTCGCGCCCGCGACATCGGCGACCCGGACCGCGTACCCGTCCATCGAGCTGTTGTCGAACGGCGGCAGGGAGACCGGCACCGTGACGTCCTCGACCAGGACGCAGCCCTGGGCGTCCAGGAGCTGCAGCTCGATGGCTTCGAGGGGGCGGACGGTCGCGAGGATGTCCTCCAGGTGCTCGGACACCGACCAGAGGTGGTCCTGGCCGGTGACGCGGGTCGCGGCGCTGCTCAAATTGCTACATCTCCTCGGTGACGTAACTGCGAAGCCAGGTCCGGAAGTCCGGGCCCAGGTCTTCACGTTCGCACGCGAGTCTGACAATGGCACGCAGGTAGTCGCCGCGGTCACCGGTGTCATAGCGGCGGCCCTTGAAGATCACGCCGTGCACCGGGCCGCCCACCTTCTCGTCGGCCGCGAGCTGCTGGAGGGCGTCGGTGAGCTGGATCTCGCCGCCGCGGCCGGGCTCGGTCTCGCGCAGTATGTCGAAGACGTGCGGGTCGAGGACATAGCGGCCGATGATCGCGTAGTTGCTCGGGGCGTCGGCGGCGGCCGGCTTCTCGACCAGGTCGTGGACCTTGACGACGTCACTGTCGTCGGTGGCGTCCACGGCCGCGCAGCCGTAGAGGTGGATCTGCTCGGGCGCGACCTCCATGAGGGCGATCACGCTGCCGCCGTACTGCTCGTGGACGTCGACCATGCGCTTGAGCAGCGGGTCGCGCGGGTCGATCAGGTCGTCGCCGAGGAGCACGGCGAAGGGCTCGTGGCCGACGTGCGGGGCGGCGCAGAGCACGGCGTGGCCGAGGCCCTTGGGGTCGCCCTGGCGGACGTAGTGCATGGTCGCGAGGTCGCTGGACTCCTGCACCTTGGCGAGCCGGTCGGCGTCGCCCTTCTTCTGAAGGGCCGATTCCAGCTCGTAGTTGCGGTCGAAGTGGTCCTCGAGGGGGCGCTTGTTGCGGCCCGTGATCATGAGGACGTCATCGAGGCCCGCGGACGCGGCCTCCTCGACCACGTACTGGATCGCCGGCTTGTCGACGACCGGCAGCATCTCCTTGGGAGTGGCTTTGGTGGCCGGCAGGAACCGGGTGCCGAGGCCTGCTGCGGGGATGACAGCCTTGCTGATCCTGGGGTGTGCCTGAGTCATGCCCGACACCATATCCGGTGCCTTTGTATGGAATCTGTGGCTCCGGTTAATTCGCTCTCATATGAGCGCATTATGAAGGGTACGGAACAAGCCTATGAGCCACCTGGGACCCGAACCCGAGTCTGGCAAGCGAGTGTTGCGGCGAGAGTTCCTCACGGTGAGAAGCCGGTATACGGCCGATGACGTGCGGGAGACCGGGGCCGCACTCGCCGCCCGCGCCCTGGAGCTGCCCGAACTGGCGCACGCGCGCACGGTGGCAGCTTACGTGTCCGTGGGGAGCGAACCGGGCACCCGTGCGCTCCTAGACGTACTCCGCGCGCGCGGCGTGCGCGTCCTGCTCCCGGCACTGCTCGCGGACAACGACCTGGACTGGGGCGCGTACTCCGGAGAGGGCTCGCTCGTCGCCGTACAACACCGCGGAAAGATGGCCCTCCTGGAGCCCGCGGGCGAGCGCCTGGGCCCGGACGCCGTGCTCGCGGCCGACGCCGTGCTGCTGCCGGGGCTGGCCGTGGACGCGCGCGGGATGCGGCTGGGCCGCGGCGGCGGATCGTACGACCGGGTGCTGGCGCGGCTCGACCGCGCGGGCGCCGATCCGGCCCTTGTGGTGCTGCTGTACGACTCCGAAGTGGTCGACCGCGTCCCCGAGGAGCCGCACGACCGGCCCGTGCACGCGGTGGTGACCCCTTCGGGAGTACACCGCTTCCGCCGGCCCTCTCCGTAGTGCGCGAAACGGCCCTCCACGCGTGCGTGGAGGGCCGTTCTCAGGTGGCACTCAGGGTTTCAGGACCAGCGTGTCCGACGTCTTCGCGTCGACCGCCCGCTCCTTGTAGGCCCAGGGCAGCAGCTCGCCCTTGATCCACTTGCCGGTCTGGTCGATGTAATGGGCGCTGTAAGCGTGCCCGGAGGCACCCGTGAGGTTGATCCACTTCGACTTGTCGAAGTCCTCCAGGTTCACCACCATGCGCATCGACGGCACCCAGACCACGGAGTAGCCGCCCGCGGCGTTCCAGCCGGTGGCGTTCACCGCCGCCTCGCCGCCGCCCATGTTGTACGGGCCGCGGTTGAGCATGTACTGCAGGAAACCGGGGCCTTCGACGCCCAGGGTCTGGTTCTTGAGGTAGAGCCGGTGCAGTCGGCCCCAGTTCCAGCTGTCGATGTCCTTGCCGAGCTTGGCGGTGAGCTCCCAGCGGGCGTCCGTGAGGGCCCGCTTGAAGAGCTCGTCGCGGGTGTCGACGGCCTTGTCGGTACGCGTCTTCGGCGCCGACCACCAGGCGTTGTCCTCGTCGTCGAGAATCTTGCGCACCACCTCGAACCAGCGGTCGCCGCCGTCCGGCTGCGCGCTGTCGGCATCGCGCTGACCGCACTCGCGCACCCGCTGGTCCTCGTCGGCGGGACCGGTGGAGTCCACCGGCTCGACGTTCAGGCACTGGCCCTCGACCCGCAGCTCCTTGGGCAGCTTGTTGCCGAAGGCGAGCTTGAGGATGTTGCGCCAGGTCGCGTTGAAGTACGCGGCCGCGGCGGAGTCGGCGTCCTGGGTGTAGTTCCAGCCCTCCAGGAGCTTCTGCGCCTCACGGACGTGCTTGTCGGCCACGTCGATCTTGAGCAGCTTGGGCACCAGGAGCTTGGCGATCTCGCTGCTGTTGTCGAGCTGCATCTGGCGCATGTCGTCGGTCGAGATCTTGCCGCCGCCCTTGATCTTCGACTCGATGAGATCGCCGATCCGCTGGCTGCGGGTGCCGTAGCCCCAGTCCGTGGTGAGCGTGTACGGGTACTTGTCCTTGTCGACGACTGCCTGGTTGGCGGTCACGATGTAGCCGCGCTCCGGGTTGTACTCGTAGGGCAGCTCGGCCTGCTTGATGTAACCGGTCCAGCGGTACTTGGAGTCCCAGCCGGGCGAGGGGAGCGAGCCGTCGCCCTCACCGCGGATCGGGATCCTGCCCGGCAGCTGGTAGCCGATGTTGTCCTCGGTGTCCGCGTAGACCAGGTTCTGCGAGGGCACGTCGAACAGGGCGGCCGCCTTGCGGAACTCCGTCCAGTCGGTGGCCTTGTTCATCGCGAACACGGCGTCCATCGAGTTGCCCGGGTCCAGGGCGGTCCAGCGCAGGGAGATGCCGTAGCCGTCGCCGCGGTCGGGTGCCGCGCTGTCGACGGTGGCCTTCTTGCCGACCTTCACGAGCTCGTCGTCGCGGTCGGAAAGCAGCGGCCCGTTGTTGGTCTCCCGGACGACGATGGTCTTGGCGTCACCGCCCGCGACGTTGATCTTCTCCTCGCGGGTGGTGAAGGCCTTCACCTTGTCGTCGTACTCGTAGCCCTTCCCGGTGAGCTTCTCCAGGTACAGGTCGGTGACGTCGGCCCCGGAGTTGGTCATGCCCCAGGCGATGGACTGGTTGTGGCCGATGACCACGCCCGGCATGCCCGCGAAGGTGTATCCGGAGACGTCGTACTGGCACTTCTCGGAGACGCTCCTGCAGTGCAGGCCCATCTGGTACCAGACGGACGGCAGCGAGGGCGACAGGTGCGGGTCGTTGGCGAGCAGTGGCTTGCCGGTGATGGTGTGGGTGCCCTTGACGACCCAGGAGTTCGAACCGATGCCGTTGCCGTTCACGCCGACGGCCTCAGGGACGTCGTCGAGCGCCTTGTAGAGGCCCGACAGCTGGCTCTGCAGCCCGGAGGGGGCCTCCGCGTTGTTCGCCAGCCCGGTGCCCGCCGAGGACTGCGTACCGCCGGTACCGGTGCCGGTGTCGCTGTCCTGCTCGTACTCCCCGGTGGTGCTGTCGTACTGGCCCTCCTGCACGATCGGCTTGTTCCGGTCGTACGGGTACTGCGGGTACAGGTCGGCGATCTGCTGCGGACCCAGGCGGCTGGTCATCAGGGAGCGGTCGATCTCCTCCTGCATGTTGCCGCGCAGGTCCCAGGCCATCGCCTTGAGCCAGGCCACCGAGTCGACCGGGGTCCACTCCTTGGGCTTGTAGTCGTTGGAGAAACCGAGGGCCGCGTACTCCAGCGAGATGTCCGCGCCGTCCTTGCCCTTCAGGTACGCGTTGACCCCCTTGGCGTATGCCTGCAGGTACTTCTTCGTCTCCGCGGAGAGCGTGGTGTTGTACTCCTTCTCCGCGACCCGGTCCCAGCCGAGCGTGCGCAGGAACTCGTCCTCGTCGACCTGGCTCTCGCCGAACATCTCGGAGAGCCTGCCGGCCGTCATGTGACGGCGTACGTCCATCTCGTAGAACCGGTCCTGCGCCTGGACGTAGCCCTGCGCCATGAACAGGTCCGCGTCGGTCGAGGCGTAGATCTGCGGGATCCCGTAGCCGTCACGCTTGACGTCCACGGGGCCCGACAGGCCGTCGAGCGTGATGGAACCCTTGGTCTGGGGGAAGGAGGCACGGACGGTGCTGATGCTCCAGAACGACCCGTAGGCGATGCCGCCGATGATGGCCAGAACCAGGACGATCAGGATCAGACGGGCTCTGCGCCCCTTCTTCCTGCCGGACTTGCCGGGCTTTTGACCGGAAGATGCGGTGGTGTTGGGGGGCATCGCTGTCCTTGCTGTCCTCACGCGAGCGGCAGGCGGGCATGTCCATTTGACTGAGCGCTGGAGCAACCATAGGCGCAGGGCCAACTCGGGCTTGACGCGGAGTCGGGAACCCGGATGGACGGGAGTTCGATCTTGCCTTGCCGAGTGTCAAGAAAGCGTCAAGAGTTAGGTAAGGTAACGAAGTAGTTGAACCATCGAGCCGGCTGAACCGGCCACGGTTGCACCGAACAAGGTGATCCAGCCGATCAAAGCGGTCCAACTGGTCAAAGTGATCCACCCGGAACGGCGAGAAGGGAACAGCCGCTGACTGTCCACCACCTCAACCAGCTCCTCCTCGTGTGCTCGCTCGTTCTGCTCGTCGCGGTGGCAGCGGTTCGGATCTCGTCGCGCAGCGGGCTCCCCAGCCTGCTCGTCTACCTGGGCATCGGCGTCGCCATGGGCCAGGACGGCATCGGCGACATCCACTTCGACAACGCCGAACTGACCCAGGTCATCGGGTACGCGGCCCTGGTCGTGATCCTGGCCGAGGGCGGCCTCGGCACGAAGTGGAAGGAGATCAGGCCCGGGCTGCCGGCTGCCTCCTCACTGGCGCTGGTCGGTGTCTCGGTGAGCGTCGGCATCACCGCGACAGCGGCCCACTACCTGATCGGGCTGGAGTGGCGGCAGGCGCTCATCATCGGCGCGGTGGTGTCCTCGACGGACGCGGCGGCGGTCTTCTCCGTGCTGCGGAAAGTGCCCCTCCCCGCGCGCGTGACGGGCATCCTGGAGGCCGAGTCGGGCTTCAACGACGCCCCGGTGGTCATCCTCGTCGTCTCGTTCTCCATGGCCGGTCCGGTGGAGCACTGGTACCACCTGCTCGGCGAGATAGCGCTGGAGCTGTCCATCGGAGCGGCCATCGGCCTCGCGGTGGGCTTCCTGGGGGCGTACGGACTGCGGCATGTGGCGCTGCCCGCCTCCGGCCTCTACCCGATCGCGGTGATGGCGATCGCGGTCACGGCGTACGCGGCCGGGGCGCTGGCCCACGGCAGCGGCTTCCTCGCGGTGTATCTGGCGTCGATGGTGCTGGGCAACGCGAAGCTGCCGCACTGGCCCGCCACGCGCGGCTTCGCCGACGGGCTCGGCTGGATCGCCCAGATCGGCATGTTCGTGCTGCTCGGGCTGCTGGTCACGCCGCACGAGATGGGTGACGACATCTGGCCCGCGCTCGTCATCGGGCTGGTGCTGACCATGGTGGCGCGGCCGCTGAGCGTCGTGGTGGCGCTGGCGCCGTTCCGTATGCGCTGGCAGGAGCAGGCCCTGATGTCGTGGGCCGGGCTGCGCGGTGCGGTGCCCATCATCCTGGCCACGATCCCGATGGTGAGCGGCGTCGAGGAAAGCCGCCGCATCTTCAACATCGTCTTCGTACTTGTCGTCGTCTACACCCTCGTCCAGGGGCCCACGCTCCCCTGGGTGGCCCGGAAACTGGGCGTGTCCAAGGCCCCGTCGGAGACCGCCGACCTGGGGATCGAGTCGGCACCCCTGGAGCGGCTGCGCGGACACCTGCTGTCCGTCGCGATCCCGGAGGGCTCGAAGATGCACGGCGTCGAGATCAACGAGCTGCGGCTGCCCGCGGGCGCCGCCGTCACGCTGGTCGTCCGCGGGGGAGAATCGTTCGTTCCGCTTCCCACGACCGTGCTGCGGCGCGGTGACGAGCTGCTCGTGGTGGCCACCGATCCCGTCCGGGACGCGGCCGAACAGCGGCTGCGCGCGGTCGGTCAGGGCGGCAAGCTGGCGGGGTGGCTGGGTACGGGTGGGAACGGGGCGGAGGATTGAGCGGGGGGTTGAGCGCCGGCACTGGCGTGCGGTCATTGGCGAGTGATCGTTGGCGAGTCGCCATCGGTGCCGAATCGCAGGCGTCGACCAGGAGAGTGCTGGGTTTCACAGGGGCGGAGTCGCCTGTGCCTGTATCATCAAGGCGCATCTTGATCTAACCAACTCTGCCTGACGCAGAGCTGGCGCGACCGTATGGCGGCCGCGGTGCCCTCTTTCCGGGCGGCCCGGCATCTACCGCAGTTCCGCGCAAGAGGACAGCTCTCGGCGCCTCCGGCCCCGTAACACGGGCCGCGCTACCAGGCGGCAGAAAGGCACGGGCCGTGGCATCCACGGTCACCTCGGAGTCCCCCGGGACTCCTGTCTCCTCCCGCCCGGGATACGGACAACTGCTGCGTACGCGCGGCGCGTGGACGTTCCTGCTTCCCGGCTTCGCCGCGCGGCAGCCGTTCGCGATGCTGACCATCTCCATCGTCCTGCTCGTCCAGCACACCACCGGCTCGTACGGGGCCGCCGGCGCCGTCGCCGCCGTGACCGGTGTCTCCCTGGCACTGTTCGCGCCGTTCACCGGCCGCCTCGCCGACCGTCACGGCCAGCGGGCCGTGCTGCTGCCCGGGGTCCTCGTCCACACGCTGGCGGGTCTCTCCCTGACCGCGCTGGCGCTCTCGGACGCGCCTCTGTGGGCACTCTTCGTGGCCGCGGTGCCGACGGGCGCCTCGGTGCCGCAGATCGGGCCCATGGTGCGGGCCCGCTGGGGCGTCAAGCTCCAGGACTCGCCGCTGATGACGACCGCGGCGGCCTTCGAGTCCGTCACCGACGAGCTGACCTTCGTGTTCGGGCCGCTGCTGGCGACAGCGCTGTGCACCGCCGTGGACCCGGCCGCGGGTCTGCTCACGGAGGCCGCGCTGACCCTGGTCGGCGGTCTGCTGTTCGCCGCCCAGCGCGGCACCCAGCCGGCCGTCGGTCTCAAGGGGCACGCGCGCGTGAAGCACGCCTCCGCGTTGTCCGTCCCCGGCGTGCGGGTGCTGATCGTGGCCTTCCTCGGCATCGGCGCCGTGTTCGGCGGCATGCAGGTCTCGCTCGCCGCGTTCAGCGAGTCCATCGGCGAGCCCGGTCTGAACGGTGTCCTGTACGGGACGTTCGCCGCGGGCAACATGCTCTCCGGCGTCGTCTGCGGCGCGATCGCCTGGAAGGTCGCCCCGCGCCGCCGCCTCGTCGTCGCGTACGCCGCCCTGGGCCTGGCCGCCTCCGGGCTGTGGGCCGCCCAGTCGGTGACCGTCCTCGCGGGCATCGGCCTCCTCGTCGGTGTGTGCATCGCTCCCGCCCTGATCACCGGCTACACCCTGGTCGACGGACTGGTGCCGGCGGGCGCCCGGACCGAGGCCTTCACCTGGCTCACCGGAGCGGTCGCGCTCGGGCAGGCGGTGGCCGTCACGGTCGCCGGGCAGATGGAGGACCGCCTGTGGGACGGTGCCGGATTCCTCGTCCCGATGGGCGGCACTCTGCTGGCCCTGGCGACCCTCGTGACCCTGCGTTCACGGCTCTCGCCCCGGGTCGTGAGCCGGACCGTCGCACGTGGCGTGGGTCACCGAGTGCCGGTGGCAGTGGACTGATCCCGAGGAATACGTCACTATGGACCGTCGTTAGCACTCACTGAGTGAGAGTGCCAGGAGGAAGACAAGTGCCGACCTACCAGTACCAGTGCACCGAGTGCGGCGAGGGCCTCGAGGCGGTGCAGAAGTTCACCGATGACGCCCTCACCGTGTGCCCGAGCTGCGACGGACGCCTGAAGAAGGTGTTCTCCGCGGTCGGCATCGTCTTCAAGGGCTCCGGCTTCTACCGCAACGACAGCCGCGGTTCGTCGTCGAGCAGCAGCCCGGCGCCGGCCACGAAGTCGTCGACCGGATCGTCCGACTCGAAGACGTCGTCCTCGTCGGACTCCTCGTCCTCGTCGGGCTCCAAGTCGTCCTCGGACTCGAAGTCGTCGTCCACGAGCTCGTCCTCCGGCAGCAGCAACGCCGCGTAACGCTCTCGCGCACAACGGATCTTCGCCCACGAACCCTGTCGTCGTACGACGGCAGGGTCTTCGGCGTTTCCGGGCCCGGCTAGGGTGCCGTTCATGGTGAACACGGAGAACGTCGAGATCGGCGTCATCGGCGGGTCGGGCTTCTACTCCTTCCTCGACGACGTGACCGAGATACAGGTGGACACGCCGTACGGGCCGCCCAGCGACTCCCTCTTCCTCGGCGAGATCGCCGGGCGGCGGGTCGCCTTCCTCCCCCGCCACGGGCGCGGCCACCATCTGCCGCCGCACCGCATCAACTACCGCGCCAACCTGTGGGCGCTGCGGTCCCTCGGGGCGCGTCAGGTGCTCGGGCCGTGCGCGGTCGGCGGGCTGCGGCCCGAGTACGGGCCGGGGACGCTGCTCGTGCCGGACCAGTTCGTGGACCGTACGCAGTCCCGGGCGCAGTCGTACTTCGACGGGCTGCCGCTGCCCGGGGGTGAAGTGCCGAACGTCGTGCACGTGTCCCTTGCCGACCCCTACTGCCCCACCGGGCGCAAGGTCGCGCTGGACGCGGCGCGCGGGCGGGACTGGGAGCCGGTGGACGGCGGAACGCTGGTGGTCATCGAGGGGCCGCGGTTCTCGACCCGTGCGGAGTCCCTCTGGTATCGGGCGCAGGGGTGGTCCGTGGTGGGCATGACCGGGCATCCGGAGGCGGCGCTCGCTCGTGAACTGGAGCTTTGTTATACGTCGTTGACGCTGGTCACCGACCTCGACGCGGGCGCCGAGAGCGGGGAGGGCGTCTCGCACGACGAGGTGTTCAAGGTGTTCGCGGCGAATGTGGATCGGCTGCGGGGCGTTCTGTTCGACGCGGTGGCGGGGCTGCCTGCGAACGCTTCGCGGGACTGCCTGTGCACGAGCGCGTTGGGTGGGATGGATCCGGGGGTCGAGCTGCCGTAGGTGGTGCGCCGCGTGCCGTGTGGCCGTGTCGTGGGGTCCCGTCATGGGCTCCTGACGTGGCCTCCGGTCGTGTGGGGGCGGAACTGTCCCTTCGGGTGAGGGAGTTGTCCACAACCGAGTGGTCGTCCACCGGGCTCGGCGGGATTCCGGAGGAGGCCGCAGGCTGGGGTCGCAAGCCGATCTTTCGACCACAGGCGGTGGTACCCGTGTCGCAGCTCTCCTCCTTCCCGCGCCCGTTGGGCACGGACGTGCCCGGCACATGTGAGGTGCCGCATTTCGCTCCTGTGCGGGTGCGCGGTGGGCGGTATCAGGTGCGGCGTCTCGTTCGGCATCGGAGGCGGGCCTTGGCGGTCGGTCTCGCGGTGACCGCCGTGGCGCTCGTCGCGGCAGGGCCCAGGGACAGGGATACGGAGGCGCGGGGGGCCGGACCGCCCCAGGGGCGGCCGGTGGCGGATGCGGTGCGGGAGCGACGGCCCGTCGAGATGGTTACGGCGCCGGTGCGGATCGCCGACGGTGCGACCGTGCGGTTGCTCAGGCCCGGTGACCGGGTGGACGTCGTCGCCGCTGAGCAGGGCGCGGTGGGGCCGGGTGACGCGCACGTCGTGGCGCGCGGTGCGCGCGTGACGACAGTTCCCGAGTCGCCGGACAGTGTCTCCGAGGGTGGGGCGTTGGTCGTCCTGTCCGTGCCGCGGCGGACGGCTACGTTGCTGGCCGGGGCGGGCGCGACCTCACGGTTGGCGGTGACCCTGTGCTGACCATGGCCAGGATGGCTGCCGTCAGGCTGTCAAGCCCCTCGTTGGAGTTACAGAATTGGACAGCGCTGCCACGCCCTGACGTAGGTTGCGGAGCTGTTGATTCCACAGTTTGTGCGGCTGAAGAGGGGCTCCCTGGTGAGCGAGCAGAAGAAGGAACCGGGCGTCTGGGACGGCTTCAAGGCCTTCCTGATGCGCGGGAACGTCGTCGATCTGGCTGTCGCGGTGGTCATCGGCGCCGCCTTCACCAACATCGTCAACTCCGTGGTCAAGGGCGTGATCAATCCACTGGTCGGCGCCTTCGGCACCAAGGACCTCAACCAGTACAGCTCGTGCCTGAAGGACCCGTGCCGGTTCGACGAGGCGACGGGGACCGCGACGAGCGGTATCCCCATCATGTGGGGCACGGTCCTCAGCGCGACGCTGACCTTTCTGATCACCGCGGCCGTCGTCTACTTCCTGATGGTGCTGCCGATGTCCAAGTACCTCGCCAAGCAGGCGGCCCGCCAGAAGGCGAAGGAGGGTACGCAGGAAGTGATCGAGGTGAGCGAGCTGGAGGTTCTGAAGGAGATCCGCGACGCCCTGGTGGCCCAGCGCGGCTCGGGGCACAACGAGCAGTAGTCGTGGCAGACGCGGTACTGGCCGCGGTATCTGCCGTACTGGTGGCCGTCCGTCGGGGCCTCGCAGCGGCTGCGGGCCGCCGGGCTCGGGGGTGGTGCGGGGGTCAGATGTGGTGGGGCGGCTTCTCGTCAAGGAAGCGGGCCAGGTCCGCCGCGCTGTCGCCGGGGGGCCGCTCACCCCAACCGCGGTCCGTGTCGTCGGCGGACGGCCGGCTCAGCGGGTCGTCGAAGACCAGCGCAGCCTTGGGGTCACGTGGTTCGGCGTCGGGGCGAGGGGGCGGGGCGGGGGTAGAGCTCATACGTCCAGGGTACGGGTCCGGCTCTGGGCTCGGTCGGAACTCTGGGTGCGAACTGGCTTCCGGGCGCGGGCACGGTCGTGTGCTCGGTCCGGAATCTGGGTGCGGTCTGGACTATGCGTGCGGGCACGGTCCTGGGCTCGGCCCGGACTCTGGGTGCGGGCACGGTCCTGGGCAGGGGCCGGGCCCGGGGTGCGGGCGCTGTCCGGACTCAGGGTGCGGGTCTCGGCGTGCTTCTGGATTTTTGGGGCGTTTCTGGTGTGCTTGGTCGCATGACGCCCGATGCCTCTTCCGAAGCCGCTCCTCACCGCTCTCGAACTGTCCCCTCCTCCCGACCGCTGCGCAGGATGACCGCGCGCAGTCGCGACGAGGCGCACCGGGTGGCGTCGCCGCTGGAGCTGTTCTTCGATCTGTGTTTCGTCGTGGCCATCGCCCAGGCGGGAGTGCAACTGGTGCACTCCGTCGCGGAGGCGCACGCGGCCGAGGGCATCCTGAACTACGCCATGGTGTTCTTCGCCATCTGGTGGGCGTGGATGAACTTCACCTGGTTCGCGTCGGCGTACGACAACGACGACGCGCTGTACCGGGTCGTCACCCTGATCCAGATCGCCGGTGTGCTGGTGTTGGCCGCCGGGGTGTCCCAGGCGTTCGAGGACCACGACTTCCTGTTGGTCCTGCTGGGCTACGTGATCATGCGGATGGCGCTGACCGTGCAGTGGCTGCGCGTGGCCCGGAACGCGGACGGCGCCGAGCGGCGGATGGCGTTGCGGTACGCGGGCGGGGTCGTGGTGTGCCAGGTCGGCTGGGTGGGGCTGGTGCTCCTGCCGGAGTCCGGCCGGCCGTGGCTGTTCCTGGTGATGGCGATCGCCGAGATGTGCGTCCCGCTGCTGGCGGAGAGGGAGTTCAGCACGGTCTGGCATCCGCACCACATCTCCGAGCGGTACGGGCTCTTCACGATCATCGTCCTCGGCGAGACCATCGCCGCGGCCACGATCGCGGTGAAGGTGGGGGTGGACGAGAACGACGCGTTGGGCGAGCTCCTCCCGATCGCCTCGGGCGGGCTACTGATCATCTTCGCCGCGTGGTGGATCTACTTCGTCGTGCCGATCCACGGCCATCTCAGCTCCAGCAGGAAGGCGTTCCTGTGGGGGTACGGCCACTACGTGATCTTCGCGTCGGCGGCGGCGATCGGTGCCGGGCTGGAGGTCGCGGTGGAGCAGACGGTCGGCAAGGCGCACATCTCCACTCCGGCGGCGTCGGCCGCGGTGACACTTCCGACGGCGTTGTTCCTCCTGACCGTCTGGGCGCTGCACGCCCGCCACTACAAGGTGGGCACGGCGCAGCAACTGGTGCTGCCGGTCACGGCGTTGGCGGTGGCCCTGTGCACGTTCCTGGGTGACTGGGCGGTGCTCTCGGCGGGCGTCGTGGCGGCGCTTGCGGTGGTCGTGGGGGTGACGCTGACCGCCCGGATGGCCGCGCGGGAGGAGCGCGAGGATGCCGTGGCGGGCGCGTCGGCCATGTAGGTCGGGTCGACACTGGGCGTATGACAGTTGACGCTCTGACGGATGTGGCCGGGCTGCGAGTGGGGCACGCCACGAGGATCGGTGACGGCTGGCTCACCGGTACGACGGTTGTCCTCGCCCCGGAAGGTGGCGCGGTCGCCGCGGTGGACGTGCGCGGTGGCGGGCCGGGTACCAAGGAGACCGACGCGCTCGATCCGCGCAATGTGGTGCGGAAGATCGAGGCACTCGTACTGACCGGTGGCAGCGCGTACGGGCTGGACTCGGCGACGGGTGTGATGGCCTGGCTGGAGGAGCGAGGGCGCGGGGTGCGGGTCGGGCCCGATCCGCGGCAGGTGGTGCCCGTCGTGCCCGCGGCCTGTGTCTTCGATCTCGGCCGGGGCGGCGACTTCCGGGCCAGGCCGGACGCGGCGGTCGGGCGCGAGGCGGTGGAGGCCGCGGCGGCGAGCGAGCCGGGCGCGCCTGTTCAGGAGGGGTCCGTGGGTGCCGGGACGGGGGCGGCCGTCGGAATGATGAAGGGAGGGGTCGGCACCGCGAGTGCCGTGCTCGAATCGGGTGTCACGGTGGCGGCGCTGGTCGTGGCCAACGCGGCGGGGTCGGTGGTGGAGCCGGAGACGGGGGCGTTGTACGGGGAGTTGGTCCAGGGGATCTTGAGCTGTCCGGCCGAGGAGGTTCACGAGGCGGCGCGGGCGCGGCTCGCCGAGGCCGCAGCGAAGAACAGCCTTCCCCCGCTCAACACCACCCTCGCGGTGGTCGCCACCGACGCCGACCTGTCGAAGGCGCAGGCCCAGAAGCTGGCGGGCACGGCGCACGACGGCATCGCACGTGCCGTCCGGCCGGTGCATCTCCTCCACGACGGTGACACGGTGTTCGCGCTCGCCACAGGAGCGCGCCCCCTCGCGGAGGAGAACCCGCTCGCCCTCAACGAGATCCTCGCCGCCGGCGCGGACCTCGTGACACGCGCGATCGTCCGAGCGGCACGGGCCGCCAAGCCGGTGGAGGGACCGGGAGGAAGGTGGCCGGCGTACGGGGAGCTGTACGGGCGGCCGTAGCGGGAGGGGATGGGCGGAGGCCGGAAGGGCGGGGGCGGGGGCGGGAGCCGGACGTGCTGCTGCTCGACGAGGCGACGGCCCAGCTCGACGCGCTCACGGAGTCGGCGGTCCACCACTGTGTCCGGCGACGGGCGCGGGAGCACGCGGTGGTGACGATCGCCCACCGGCTGTCGACGGTGATCGACGCGGACACGATCGTGGTGATGGACGCGGGCGGCGTTCGCGCCCGGGGCACCCATGACGAACTGCTCACCACGGACTCCCTCTACCGCGATCTGGTCGAGGCGCTGCGCATCGCGGACAAGGCCCCCGCCGACGCCCCCACCAAGGCCCCCGCCGCATAAGGCGATTGTCCCGAATCTGTCACGCGATGGTGTTGATGGCGGGCTGTGGGAACCCGGGCGGGCGATGTTCCCCTCCTTCTCCATGGATCCGATCTTTCTCCACGGAACGGAGCGGATCACCCACAACCGCGAGAACTGGAGCAGCCCGTGACAACGCCGGACACAACAGCGAGGCGCGCGCTGGTGGCCTGTGCCGCCCTGATGGTCGGCGCCCTGACCCTCACCGCGTGCGGCGGCGACGCCAATGCCGACAACAGGTCCGAGGACAAGAACGGCGACACCAAGACCTCGGCGGCGAAGATCCTCATCTCCGCGAAGGACGGTTCGACGGCGGCGTCGATCAACTCGACCGGGGTGAAGGTCAGCGACGGCAGGCTGACCGAGGTGGCGATGAAGGCGTCGGCCACGGGGGCGGCCGTACCGGGTTCGATCGCGGCGAACGGGAAGAGCTGGAAGCCGAAGGAGCAGCTGGAGCGCGGGACCAAGTACCAGATATCGGCCACCGCGAAGGACGGCGACGGGAAGCCGGCGGCGGCCAACTCCATCTTCACGACGGTGTCCACGGACAACAGCTTCATCGGGACGTACACGCCGGACGGCGGCGCGAAGGTCGGCGTCGGGATGCCGGTGTCGTTCACCTTCGACAAGGCGATCGGCGACGGGAAGTTCAGGAAGGACGTGCAGTCGCACATCACCGTCACGTCCAGCAGCGGGCAGAAGGTGGTCGGGCACTGGTTCGGCGCGCAGCGGCTGGACTTCCGGCCCCAGGCGTACTGGAAGGCCGGCTCCAAGGTCACGATGAAGATCGACCTGGACGGCGTCGAGGGCGCGAACGGTGTCTACGGGGTGCAGGACAAGACGGTCACCTTCACGGTCGGGCGCTCCCAGGTGTCCACGGTCGACGTCAACACGCAGACCATGACGGTGGTTCGGGACGGCAGGACCGTGAAGACGATCCCGATCTCGGCGGGCAGCCCGGACAACAGCACGTACAACGGGCAGATGGTGATCTCGGAGAAGTTCCGGCAGACGCGGATGAACGGGTCGACGGTCGGCTACGGCGGCGAGTACGACATCGCGGATGTGCCGAACGCGATGCGGCTGACGACCTCGGGGACCTTCATCCACGGCAACTACTGGTACAACAAGGGCAATCCGCCCTTCGGGAAGCAGGGCACCAGCCACGGCTGCGTGGGGATGGCGGACGTGCAGGGCGCCGGCGGCGACACGGTCGCCAAGTGGTTCTTCGACAACTCGCTCGTCGGGGATGTCGTGACCGTCGAGAACTCCCCCGACACGACGGTCGCACCGGACAACGGTCTCAACGGCTGGAACATGGCATGGAGTGCCTGGACCGCGGGAAGTGCCCTCTGACCAAGGGGTTTTGACGTTTCGGCGGGCCGTGTGGGAACTCCTCACACGGCCCCGGCGTTTTCTGTGCGTACGTTTTCTCGGTTCCCGGACATGATGTCCGCCCGAGGGGCTACGGTATGCACCCACAAGGTGACATGCAGCAACGCCGGGAGAAGCCTTGAGCGTTCCGTACGAGACGGCAGCGTACGAGCCAGCCGAGTCGCCCGAGTCTCCGGAGGAGCATCTCGCGCGACTCCTCGGCCGTGCCCTGAACTCCTTCGAGCTGCCGGACGAGACGATACGGCGGCTGGACCGGGCACTGGCCCACGACAGTTCGCTGCACTCCGCGCACCACAGCGCGGGCCTGCACCGCGAGACGTACCGGCACACCTGGCTGCTGGCCGATGGGAGCGCGCTCACGCTCTGGGAGCTCGTCCACAACACCGCACCGGGCCGCGACACGCAGCACGAGGTGTACGAGGACGAGGACGAGCTGCGCACCGCGACGAGCCGCCTGCCGCTTCCGGCGGACGCGCCGGACTTCGAACTGCCGGTGCTGGTGCGGGTGTCGCACGTCCCCGAGCCGCTGCACGCGTACGTTCCCGACGACTCCGCGGATCACGGGCGGCGGCTGCTGCGGCGCGCGGAGAACTCGGACCGGCCGGGCGAGGACATGGCGGATCTGCTGCGGACGGCGTTCGCGCACCAGATCACCCAGGCCTTCGGGCGGCCGTGCCGGGCCGGTGAGCGGGGGATGTGCTTCTCGCTCTACGAGCACGCGTTTCTGCTCCACGACGGGCAGGAGCTGTCCCTGTGGGAGGTCGAGCACACGGCTACGCCCGATGGGCGGCACATGTGTGAGGTGTATCCGTCGGAGGAGGATGCGCGGGACGCCATGGAACGGCGGGCGTCTGCCTCCGGCAGTTCAGCGGCTTAGCAAGGCCGGTGGGTCGTCCGCGGGTTCGTTGTGGCCGGCCGCGCCCACACGCGGCGGAGCCGCGGATCGACACAGCCCCGCACCCCTGAAAAGGCCGCTGCTCGCCTGAACAGGCAGCGCCGCGTCCCTGAAAGAGCGTGACTGTGGGCCGGGACTTCTCAGTCCCGGCCCACAGTGTTTGTTGCTCTCGGCGGAGCGTTCAGGCCGCTATCGGCTGCTTCTTCTCTGTGGTCGTCGGGGTCTCGGGGGTCTTGTCCGGTTCGCCCTCGGGGGTCTGCTTGCGCATGCCCTTCAGGACGATGACCAGGCCCGCCGTGACCGCCGTGCCGATCGCGATGGCGAGCAGGTAGAGGAACGGCTTGCCGATCAGGAAGGTGACCCAGATGCCGCCGTGCGGGGCGCGCAGGGTCGAGCCGAAGGCCATGGTGAGGGCGCCGGTGACCGCGCCGCCCGCCATCGAGGCGGGGATGACCCGCAGCGGGTCGGCCGCCGCGAACGGAATGGCGCCCTCGGAGATGAAGGAGGCGCCGAGGACCCAGGCCGCCTTGCCGTTCTCCCGCTCCGCCGTGGTGAACAGCTTCTTGCGGATCGTGGTGGCCAGGGCCATGCCCAGCGGCGGGACCATGCCGGCCGCCATCACCGTCGCCATGATCTTCATCGCGGACCCGCTCGGGTCCTGGACGGCGATACCGCCCGTGGCGAAGGCGTACGCGACCTTGTTGACCGGGCCGCCGAGGTCGAAGCACATCATCAGGCCGAGCAGCACACCGAGCAGGACGGCGTTGGTGCCGGAGAGGCCGGAGAGCCAGTCCGTCATGGCCTTCTGCGCCTCGGCGATGGGCTTGCCGATCACGATGAACATCAGGAAGCCGACGATGATCGAGGAGATCAGCGGGATCACGACCACCGGCATGATGCCGCGCAGCACCGGTGGGATCTTGATCCGCTGGATGGCGAGGACGACACCACCGGCCAGCAGCCCCGCGGCCAGACCGCCGAGGAAGCCCGCGGCGATGTTGGCCGAGATCATGCCGCCGACGAAGCCGGGCACAAGACCTGGCCGGTCGGCCATGCCGTATGCGATGTAGCCGGCGAGGACGGGGATCAGGAAGCCGAAGGCGACGCCGCCGATCTGGAAGAGCAGCGCGGCCCAGCTGTCGACCTGTCCCCAGTCGAAGACCTCGGTGACCGGCTTGGCCTCGTTGATCTGGTAGCCGCCGATCGCGAACCCGAGCGCGATCAGCAGACCGCCCGCGGCCACGAACGGGACCATGTAACTCACGCCGGACATCAGCCACTTGCGGAGCTTCGTGCCGTAGCCCTCACCGGGCTCGCCGGCCCGCTCCACCGGCGTACCGCCGCGTGGCCCGGCGGCCGCCGTGACCTCGCCGCGCTCGGCCTTGCCGCGCACCTGGGTGATCAGCTCGGCGGCCTTGCTGATGCCCGCCTTCACGCCGACGTCCACGGTGGGCTTCCCGGCGAAGCGGTCCTTCTCCCGTACGGGCATGTCGTGCGCGAAGATCACGCCGTCCGCCGCGGCGATGACGGCCGGGTCGAGCCGGGTGAAACCGGCCGAGCCCTGCGTCTCGACGACGATCTCGACGTCTCCGGCGTCACGGCCCGCGTTCTCCAGCGACTCGGCTGCCATGTAGGTGTGCGCGATACCGGTGGGGCAGGAGGTGACGGCGACGATACGGAACGGTCGCCCGCCCTTCCCGTCGGCGACACCCTCGTCGTCCGTACCGGCGGGTGCGGGGGCCGGGGCAGGCGCGGGGGCGGTGCCGGACGCCGCCTCGGAGGCGTCCGGGTCACCGGAGCCCTCGGAGGAGCCGTCGGCCCCCGACCCGGCAGCCGCAGCCGTAGTCCCGGCCGCGGATGCGGTCGCGGTCGCGGGCTCCTCGCCGCTGATCAGGGCGGCAGCCCCCGCCGCGTCGCCCACCGACCGCAGCGCCGAGGTGAACTCGGCGTTCATCAGCTGGCGGGCCAGTGACGACAGGATCGTGAGGTGGGCGTCGTCCGCGCCGGCCGGGGCGGCGATCAGGAAGATCAGGTCGGCCGGGCCGTCCGGCGCGCCGAAGTCGATCCCGGCCGTGCTGCGCCCGAAGGCCAGCGTCGGCTCGGTGACGTGCTCGCTGCGGCAGTGCGGGATGCCGATGCCGCCGTCGAGGCCGGTCGGCATCTGGGCCTCACGGGCGGCCACGTCGGCAAGGAAGCCGTCCAGGTCGGTCACCCGGCCCAGGGACACCATGCGCTCGGCGAGGGCGCGGGCCGCCGCTTCCTTCGTATCGGCGGACAGGTCGAGATCGACCAGGTCCGCGGTGATCATCTCGCTCATCGCGGGCTCCTTCGCACGCGTATCGCCCGGGGAGATCTGTGGGCGAGGGTGGGGACGGGGGTGCCGCGGTCGGGAACCGCGACGGTTACGGGGACTACGGGGTGTGCTGAGACGGGGCCGGGGCCGGGGACAGGGCCGGGGAGGCCCCGCCTCCGTGCGGCGGCGGCTGCGGCGGGTAAGGGGAGTCCCCGCCGCATCAGGGCCGGTTCGGGGGTCGCGCGCAAGCCCGTGCGCGGAAGTGGACAGCCCGTACGCGGGAGTCGGCGGCCGGTCATGACACCGGCTCCGTCAGTACGCGGTCCACGGGGATCTCGGAAGTGACGGTCACCGCGGACGGGTCGAGGTCCGCCGGGCTCGGCATCACGCTGCCCGGAAGCTGTACGGCGGCCGCGCCATGGGCCACCGCGGAGGCGAGCGCGCCGGGACCGCTGCCGCCGGCGATGAGGAAACCGGCGAGCGAGGAGTCGCCCGCGCCCACATTGCTGCGTACGACGTCGACGCGCGCGCCCGCGAACCACGCGCCGTCCTCGCTGACGAGCAACTGCCCGTCGGCGCCGAGGGAGGCGAGCACGGCACGGGCGCCCAGCTCGCGCAGTTCCTCGGCGGCCTTGACCGCGTCGCCGATCGTGGCAAGGGGGCGGCCGACGGCCTCGGCGAGTTCCTCGGCGTTGGGCTTGACGACGTCGGGCCGTTCGCGCAGGGCCGCGAGGAGCGCCGGTCCCGAGGTGTCGAGCGCGATGCGGGTGCCGGCCCGGTGGGCGCGGGCGACGATCTCGGCGTACCAGGAGGGGGCGAGGCCGCGCGGCAGGCTGCCGCAGCAGGCGATCCAGTCGGCGTCGCCGGACTGCTCGCGCACGGTCTCCAGGAGCAACTCCTCCTCGGCGGAGGTGAGTTCGGGCCCGGGTGCGTTGATCTTCGTCAGTACGCCGTCGGCCTCGGCGAGCGCGATGTTCGAGCGGGTCGCCCCGGCGACCGGGACCGGTGCGACCTCGATGCCCTGGGCGTCGAGGAGGTCGGCGACGAGCGCGCCGGGCGCTCCGCCGAGCGGCAGCACGGCGACGGTGCGCCGGCCGGCCGCGGCGACGGCCCGCGAGACGTTGACGCCCTTGCCGCCCGGGTCCATGCGCTCGCCGGTGGCCCGTATGACCTCGCCGCGGTCGAGCGAGGGGACCTCGTACGTACGGTCCAGGGACGGGTTCGGGGTGACGGTGAGGATCATGCGCGCACTACTTCCGTGCCGCCGCGCTCGATGGCGGTCGCGTCTTCGGGGCTCAGCCCGCTGTCGGTGATCAACAGGTCCACTTCACCGAGGTCGCCGAAGCGCGCGAAGTGTTCCTGGCCGTGCTTGGCCGAGTCGGCGAGCAGCACCACGCGCCGCGCGGCGGAGAGGGCTGCGCGCTTCACGGCGGCCTCGGCGAGGTCCGGGGTGGTCAGGCCGTGCTCGACGGAGAAGCCGTTCGCCGCGAGGAAGACGACGTCCGCGCGGATCTCTCCGTACGCCCGCAGCGCCCAGGCGTCGACCGCCGCGCGCGTACGGTGCCGGACGCGGCCTCCGATGAGGTGGAGCTGCATGCCGGGGTGGTCGGCGAGGCGGGCCGCGATGGGGAGGCTGTGCGTCACGACGGTGAGCGTCGCCTCCAGGGGGAGGGCCCCGGCGAGGCGGGCGACGGTCGTGCCCGCGTCGAGGATCATCGTGCCCTTGTCCGGCAGTTCGGCCACGGCCGCCTTGGCGATGCGGTCCTTCTCGTCGGCCGCGGTGGTCTCGCGCTCGGCGAGATCGGGCTCGAAGTCGAGCCGCCCGGCCGGGATGGCACCGCCGTGGACCCGGCGCAGCAGTCCCGCCCGGTCGAGGGCCGTCAGGTCCCGCCGGATCGTCTCCGCCGTGACCTGGAACTCCTCGGCCAGCGACACGACATCCACACGGCCGCCGTCACGTGCGAGTCGGAGGATCTCCTGCTGTCGCTCCGGTGCGTACATGTCCGTTCGCCTCCGCTCTGTGCCCGAACCTGTGGTTTCAGCGTGAGGCTACGCCCAGATTTCCGCAAAGTAAACAGGTTCGGGCATGGATGTGGGCATGAACGGACATCGGACCGGGCATGGCCGGGCATGCGGCGAGGCCCGACCCCCTGAGGGGCCGGGCCTCGCGATGCCGGATCCGGTCGGCCGCTGCCGTCAGCCGACGAGTTCGGGCGTCTTGTCGAGCGGCGTGATCTCCGGGGTCTCGGCTGCCTCCGCTCCCTCCACGTGCTGGGCGGGCCGCTTCGGGAGGGCGAACATCAGCAGGAAGATGGCCGTCATCACCACGGCGACCCAGACCAGCGCGTTCTGGAAGGCGTCGACGAAGGCGGGGCCCACCTCGGGTCCGGGCAGGTGGTCGGACATCGTGCCGAAGAAGACGACGGAGACCAGGCCGAGGCCGAGGGCGTTGCCCATCTGCTGGACCGTGTTGATCAGGCCGGACGCCGAACCGGAGTGCTCACGCGGCACCTCGGAGAGGATCGCGTCCGTCAGCGGGGCCACGATCAGGCCCATGCCGGCCCCCATGACGACCAGCGGAAGCGCCATCTGCCAGGAGGCGATGGACATGCCGTACCGATCGGCCTCCCAGATGTAGAGCAGGACGCCCGCCGCCATGGTCAGCGCGCCCGTCTGCAGCACCTTCCGCCCGAACCTCGGCACCAGCTTCTGCACCGACATGCCCGCGGCCACCGAGACCGCGATCGAGAAGGGAACGCCGGTCAGACCGGCCCGCAGCGCGCTCCAGCCGAGGCCCACCTGCATGTAGAGCGTCCAGACCAGGAAGAAGATGCCGAGGCCGACGCCGAAGACCGTCTGCACGGCGATGCCCGCGGCGAAGCTCTTCACCTTGAAGAGGGAGAGCTCGACGAGGGGCGACCCGTCGCGCGCCGCCTTCCTCTTCTCGTACGCCACCAGCGCCGCGAAGACGACGAGGGCGCCGGCCATCACGACGTACCCCCACATCGGCCAGCCCAGCTCGCGGCCGCGGGTCAGCGGGTAGAGCAGCATCAGCAGACCGAGGGTGACGAGGACGACGCCGACGAGGTCGAGCTTGAGGGCGTGCGGGGCCTTGGACTCGGTGATGAACTTCCGGCCGAGGATCAGGCCCGCGATGCCGACCGGCAGGTTGATGAGGAAGATCGGCCGCCACTCCAGGCCGAACAGGTTCCACTCGGTGAGCAACGCGCCCAGGATCGGGCCCGACACCGCGCCGAGTCCCACGATCGCGCCGAACATCCCGAAGACCTTGCCCCGCTCGTGCGCCGGGAACGTGGCGTGCACGATCGACAGGACCTGCGGCACCATCAGCGCGGCCATGGCCCCCTGGAGGATGCGGGAGGCGACGAGCATGTCCGGGTTCACCGCGAAGCCGCAGAGCGCGGACGCGAGCGTGAATCCACCGATGCCGACGAGGAACACCCGCTTGCGGCCGTGGATGTCACCGAGCCTGCCGCCGGTGATCAGGCCGGCCGCGAAGGCCAGCGCGTAGCCGGCCGTTATCCACTGGATGTGGCTGAAGGACGCGCCCTCGTCCCGCTGGATCGACGGGATCGCGACGTTGACGATCGTGACGTCGACCAGGTCCATGAAGGCCGCGGTCATCACGATGGCGAGCGCGAACCAGCGCCGGCGGTCGGCCTCCGGCCGGGGGGACGGGAGAGTGCTGCTGGAAGAAGTCATGTTCTGAAGGTAGGAGGGATGTAGGTCAGGTCGTGTCCTAGTGGTGAGGCATTCTCGGAGGAACGAGGAACCACGAGAGGGAGACCCCATGAGTACCGACACCCCGGCACGGCTCCTTCAGTTGCTGTCCCTTCTTCAGACTCCGCGGGAGTGGCCCGGTGGGGAGCTTTCCGAACGGCTTGGTGTCTCGCGGCGGACCGTGCGGCGGGATGTGGACCGGCTGCGGGAGCTCGGTTATCCGGTGCAGGCGACGATGGGCGCGGAGGGCGGCTACCGGCTGGTCGCCGGGAAGGCCATGCCGCCGCTGGTCCTCGACGACGAGGAGGCGGTGGCGATCGCGGTCGGGCTGCGGGCCGGTGCGGGGCACGCCGTCGAGGGCGTGGACGAGGCGTCCGTACGGGCGCTGGCCAAGCTCGAACAGGTCCTGCCGAGCCGCCTCCGGCATCGCGTCTCCACCCTCCAGGCCGCGACCACTCCCCTGACCAGCGGCGACGGTGCGAGCATCGCGCCCGAGACGCTGACCGTGATGGCCTCGACGATCGCGGGGCGGGAGCTGCTGCGGTTCGCGTACCGGGCGAAGGACGGGGCGGAGAGCCGGCGCC
Source organism: Streptomyces sp. NPDC033178 (assembly GCF_055577685.1). NCBI lineage: Bacteria > Bacillati > Actinomycetota > Actinomycetes > Kitasatosporales > Streptomycetaceae > Streptomyces > Streptomyces sp. NPDC033178. Next base: position 164,022 of record NZ_JBVIPT010000020.1, on the reverse strand, counting down.
GAATCGAGCCCTACCGGCTCGTCTCGACCGGCCGCCGCTGGTACCTCGTCGCATACGACCTCGACCGCGCGGACTGGCGTACGTTCCGGGTCGACCGGGTGGCCGACCCGTTCGCGACCGGAGCCCGTTTCACACCGCGCGAGCTGCCGACGGGGAGCGCTGCCGAGTATCTGCGGCAGTCGATGCACGGGCGGCAGGAGACGTACGAGTTCGCGGTGACGTTCGCCGCACCCGCGGAGTTCATCGCGGCACGACTGCCCGGGTGGCTCGGGGTGCCCGAGCCGGTCGACGACCGGAGCTGCCTGCTGCGGAGCTCCTCCGCCGACGCCGTGGAGTGGCTGGCGGTGCGGCTCACGATGCTGGACTGCGAGTTCACTGTGCATGAGCCGGTCGAACTCGTGGAGTACGTGCGGCAGTTGGGAGGACGCCTGACCCGAGCGACGGCGACGAGCTGAGAGGTGCGGGTCCGCTGGGGCTGGTTGCGCAGTTCCCCGCGCCCCCAAAAACCAAAAGACTGCGCAGTTCCCCGCGCCCCTTAGGTATCTCGGCCCTCAGGCATCGAGCGCCCCTGAGGTATTTCAGCCCCTCCGGCGTTTGAGGAGCGGGGGTTCGGGGGCGGAGCCCCCGAGTAAGGGACGGGAATGGGTAGGGGCGGCGGGGGCGAAAGAAGCCCGCCGGCCCGGCACCCGTGAGGGCAGGGTTTGCCCTCGTGGCACAATGTGCCACCCGGGTCACCCCGGGGTTCAGGTCCGGGGTGGCCCGGGCAGCCATGCCCACGCACCCACCACACACCCGCACCCCAAAGCCCGCACCCGAACCCGTACCCGCACCCCCAAAGATGGAGCCGAGCCCCGGCGCCAGGGGGGGAGGCGCCGGAGCTCGGCTCTGGGAGAGTCCCGGCGCCGGGGGGGTGTGCGTCGGGACTCGGCTCTGTGGGCCCTGGAGTCTTGTGCCCCGGGGCCGACGTGTTGAAGCGGCGGTAAACGGACTTCCGTACGACTGCGTTCGAGACCTGACCCGGCCGCCCGGCAAGGCACGTCCGACCCCGGTCCGAGGTACACGGCCGCCGGTAGGAGCGCCTGCCCCGGCCGAGCGAGGCCAACCCTCCCGACGACGGCGATTTTCACCGCCCGGGACCGCCCGCCCGGGACGGGCCCCGCTGTCGGCGCGGGAGGCGTCCCGCCCGCTTCCGGCAGACAGTACACACCCGCCCCCGCGAAACCGGTCACAACCGCCCGGCGCGCGATACGCGCCCCCGGCCGGAAGCCACCCGTCGCAGGGCAGGCCGCCGGCGGCCGGAGCATCCGGCCGCCCGGGGCGGCCTACGCGGCGGCGTCGAAGCCCGTGTCGCGGGCCAGCTTCTTCAGTTCCAGCAGTGCGTGCTTCTCGATCTGGCGGATGCGCTCGCGTGTGAGGCCGTGCTCCTTGCCGACCTCGGTGAGCGTGCGCTCCCGGCCGTCCTCGATGCCGTACCGCATCTTGATGATCGAGGCCGTGCGCTGGTCGAGGCGGCCGATGAGGTCGTCCAGCTCCTCGCTGCGCAGCAGCGTGAGCACGGACTGCTCGGGCGAGACGGCCGAGGTGTCCTCCAGCAGGTCACCGAACTGGGTGTCGCCGTCGTCGTCCACCGACATGTTCAGCGAGACCGGGTCACGGGCCCAGTCCAGCACGTCGACCACGCGCTCCGGCTTCGTGTCCAGCTCCGCGGCGATCTCCGAGGGCTCCGGCTCACGGCCGTGCTCGCGGTTGAACTCGCGCTGCACACGGCGGATCCGGCCCAGCTCCTCCACCAGGTGGACGGGGAGGCGGATGGTGCGGGACTGGTCGGCGATGGAACGGGTGATGGCCTGACGGATCCACCAGGTCGCGTACGTCGAGAACTTGAAGCCCTTGCGGTAGTCGAACTTCTCGACGGCTCGGACCAGGCCCGCGTTCCCCTCCTGGATCAGGTCCAGGAGCGGCAGGCCGCTGCGCGGGTAGCGGCGGGCGACCGCCACGACCAGGCGGAGGTTCGACCGGATGAAGATGTCCTTGGCCCGCTCGGCGTCGGCGACCAGCGCTTCGAACTCCTCGCGGGAGGCCTTCACCTTTGTGTCGGTGACCTCGCCGTCGAGGATCTGCTGGGCGTACACGCCCGCCTCGATGGTCTGGGAGAGGTCCACTTCCTTGGCGGCGTCGAGCAGCGGTGTGCGCGCGATCTCGTCGAGATACATGCCGACCAGGTCGCGGTCGGCGATCTCGCCGCCTACGACGCGAACACTGCGTGCCGCGTCGGTCCCGCCTGAGGCGGACTTACGACGGGCGACGGCACGGGTTGCCATGCGTGCTCCCTTGCGATGGTGGGCTTGCGGGTCCTGGTGGGTCTGGTGGTGGCTCGGACACCCTCCCGGGTGCCCTGCATCCGATGGAAACAACGACTGGAATCCGGACAGAATTCCCAAGCTGCTATTCGATTTTTCTGATCTTGCAGTACCCTGTGCGGCCACCGAGGGAGGGCAGATGCCGTCGGAACGTACAGAGGTGCAGGTCAGGCCAGGAGTCGAGAGCGACCTCGACGCCCTCACCGACATCTACAACCACTACGTGCGTGAGACGCCGATCACGTTCGACACAGCGACCTTCACTCCGGTAGAGCGCCGCCCTTGGCTGCTCTCTCACCCTGAAGACGGCCCGCATCGGCTGATGGTTGCCACGGCCGGGGACTCACAGCAGATTCTGGGCTACGCCACATCCAGCGCTTTCCGGCCGAAGCCCGCGTACGAGACGTCCGTGGAGGTGACGATCTACCTCGCCCCGGACGCCGACGGCCGGGGTGTCGGCACGCTGCTCTACAAGGCCCTGTTCGCGGCGCTCGCGGACGAGGACCTGCACCGGGCCTACGCGGGGATCGCCCAGCCCAACGAGGCGTCCGTGCGGCTGCACGAGCGGTTCGGGTTCCGGCACGTCGGTACGTACCGGGAGGTGGGCCGGAAGTTCGGGCGGTACTGGGATGTGGCCTGGTACGAGAAGGAACTCTGAGGGCTCGACCGGTGGGCCCGCCGGTCGGGGCCTCGGAGCTCCTCCGGCGGGCCCGCGGAGTTCCTCCAGTGGGCCCTCGGAACCCTCCGACGGGCCCGCCGGTCTCAGCCGAACTGCACCGACCTCTTCGCCAGGCCGAGCCAGAAGCCGTCGATCACCGACCGCTGGGCGTCCAGCTCGCCGACGGCGTCCGCCGCGCCCAGCGTCACGAACAGCGGGGCGAAGTGCTCGGTGCGCGGGTGGGCCAGCCGGCCCGCCGGGGACTTGTGGAGGAAGTCGAGGAGGCCGTCGACGTCACCCGAGTCCAGGGCCCGGTGGCCCCACTCGTCGAACTCCGCCGACCAGCCGGGGATCCCGCCCTGCCGCAGGGCCGCCAGGTTGTGGGTGAAGAAGCCGGAGCCGACGATGAGGACGCCCTCGTCGCGCAGGGGCGCCAGCTTGCGGCCGATGTCCATGAGGCGGACCGGGTCGAGTGTGGGCATCGAGACCTGGAGGACCGGGATGTCGGCCGCCGGGAACATCTCCACCAGCGGGACGTACGCGCCGTGGTCCAGGCCGCGGTCCGGGATGTCCTGGACGGGCATGCCGGGGGCGCGCAGCAACTTGCGGACGGACTCGGCGAGTTCGGGTGCGCCGGGCGCCTCGTACCGCACCTTGTAGTAGTGCTCGGGGAAGCCCCAGAAGTCGTAGACGAGGGGGATGGTCTCGGTGGCCCCGAGGGCGAGCGGGGCCTCCTCCCAGTGGGCGGAGATCATGAGGATCGCCTTGGGGCGCGGCAGGTCCTTGGACCAGGCGGCGAGCTGGCCGGGCCAGACCGGGTCGTCGGCCAGCGGCGGGGCGCCGTGGGAGAGGTAGAGGGCGGGCATGCGCTCCACGACGGCCCGTTCCTCGGTGGCGGCGGACATGGCGGCTCCCTTGGGCACTCGTTCGACCGGCTCGACCGGCTCCGGTCGGGCCCACTTTCTTGAAGTCTCAACTTCTACGATGCGAGGTTACTCCCGATTTGTTTAACATTCAAGGAGGGGTCTCGTACAGTAGATGCATGAACACGGCATCCGCTGACGAGCCGCGCTGGCTCAGTGACGAGGAACAGCGCACGTGGCGTGCGTACATTCATGCCACCACCCTTCTTGATGACCATCTCGACCGCCAGCTGCAGCGTGATGCGGGCATGCCTCACATCTACTACGGCCTGCTCGTCGGTCTCGCCGAGGCCCCACGCCGGCGGCTGCGGATGACCGAGCTGGCGATGAAGGCGAAGATCACCAGGTCCCGGCTCTCGCACGCGATCGCGCGGCTGGAGAAGAACGGGTGGGTGCGGCGGGAGGACTGCCCTTCGGACAAGCGGGGGCAGTTCGCGGTGCTGACGGACGAGGGGTACGAGGTTCTGATGCGGAGTGCGCCCGGGCATGTGGCCGCGGTCCGGCAGGCCTTCTTCGACCGGCTCACGGTCGATCAGCAGAAGGCTCTCGGTGAGGCCATGCTGCTCATCGCGGAGGGGCTTCAGCCTGAGGGGGCGGGGGCGGACCTGCCCTGGCTTCGGTAAGGCTCCGCCGGGTTCCTTTTGGGTGCGGGTTGGTTGTGGCTAGGTCACGCAGTTCCCCGCGCCCCTAAAGACTGCGCAGTTCCCCGCGCCCCTAAAGACTGCGCAGTTCCCCGCGCCCCTAAAAGCCGCTCACGCGGCCCATCGCGGGCCCCAGCCCGCAGCCCCGGGACATGGATCTGCCCCGGCTCCACCGCTCTCGGAGCCGGGGCAGATCCCGGTTCGTACGTATGAAGGCGTCCCCACCCCTGCATACGTACGAGGTCAGTGGGTGACCTCGTGCAGGTCCGGTCGTGCCAAGTGGCTTGCTGGGGGCGGCCCCGTCAGGGGCGCGGGGCTGTCGACTTGCGGCTCCGCCGCGTGGGCGCGACCAGCCACAGCGCACCCGCGGTTTCCTGACCGCGCCCCCCCAGCGGAGCGCCTAGTGGACGATGACCGGGACCTTCACGTCGTCCTCCGTGCCTTCGAGGGAGCCCGCGGCCGCGGTGGCGTCGGGGCTTCCGGCGTTGATGAAGGTGAAGGCGATTCCCGCGGCGACGACGAGGATGCCGACGGCGAACCAGATCGCGTTGGTGTAGCCGTGCACCTGGGCCTGCAGCTGGACGAGCTGCTGCTGGGGCTGGGTGGTGGCACCGGCGATGTGGTCCTTGACGTACGCCGTGGTGGCCGACGCGGCGATCGTGTTCAGCAGAGCCGTACCGATCGCACCGCCCACCTGCTGCGAGGTGTTGACCATCGCGGAGGCGACACCGGAGTCACGCGGCTCGACGCCCAGCGTGGCCAGGGACATGGCCGGCATGAACGCCGTACCCATACCGAGGCCGAGCAGCAGCATGGCCGGCAGGAGCAGGGCCGCGTACGAGGAGCCGATCTCCATCTGGGTCAGCAGCAGCATGCCGGCCGCGGCGACCAGGAAGCCCGGGCCCATCAGCAGACGCGCCGGGAGGCGGTTCATCAGCCGGGCGCCGATCTGCGTGGAGCCCGCGATCATGCCCGCGATCATCGGCAGGAAGGCGAAACCGGTCTTGACCGGCGAGTAGCCCTTCACGATCTGCAGGTAGTAGGTCAGGAAGAGGAACAGGCCGAACATCGCGATGATCGCGAGACCGAGCGAGAGGTAGACACCGCCACGGTTGCGCTCGGTGATGACGCGCAGGGGCAGCAGCGGGGCCTTGACCTTGGACTCGACGAGGACGAAGGCGGCGAGGAGCACCGCCGACGCGACGAACAGGCCGATCGTCATGGAGTCGCCCCAGCCCTCGGACTCGGCGCGGGTGAAGCCGTAGACGAGCGAGACCAGACCGACGGTGGACAGGACGACACCCGGGATGTCGAGCGGCGACCGGTTGCGGCCGGCCGGCTCACGGATGACGAAGTACGCACCGGCCGCGGCGACGACCGCGAACGGGATGTTCACGAAGAACGTCCAGCGCCAGTCCAGGTACTCGGTGAGGAAGCCGCCGAGGATCAGGCCGACGGCGCCACCGCCACCGGCGATCGCACCGTAGATGCCGAACGCCTTGGCGCGCTCCTTGGAGTCGGTGAACATCACCGCGAGCAGCGAGAGCGCGGCGGGGGCGAGCAGTGCGCCGAAGGCACCCTGCAGGGCACGGGAGCCGAGAAGCATCGCCTCGTTGGTCGCGGCACCGCCGAGGGCGGAGGCGCCGGCGAAGCCGATGAGGCCGGTGACGAAGGTGCGCTTGCGGCCCCAGATGTCGGCGATCCGGCCGCCGAAGAGGAGGAGTCCGCCGAAGGCGAGGGCGTAGGCCGTGATGACCCACTGCCGGTTGCCGTCGGAGATGCCCAGGTCCTGCTGGGCCGAGGGCAGCGCGATGTTCACGATGGTCGCGTCGAGCACGACCATGAGCTGGGCGAGCGCTATGAAGGTCAGCGCTTTCCAGCGGTTGGGATCGGGGGCCTGCGCCTTGTCGGCGGCGGCCTGGACTGTTTCAGACATGGAGGTACCCACTTCGGGACTTCGGATCGAAAAAAGGCAGTAAGGGAGCGCGGCGCGTCGTCGGTGACGGCCGGAAGGTTCGGTGCGTAAGTGGGGTTACGCGAGCACTGGTCGGGTCATCGCTGGTACGGACCGCCGCGAGGGGCGGAAGTCATCGGTCAGGGTTTGCGCAGGTCCTCCATGGTCGCGGTCGTACCCGGCAGTTCGGATCGGGCCGGGGCCCGCAGACCGTCGAGGAACAGCTGCAGGTGGCGGTGGACGAACCGGTCGAAGCACAGGGCCGCGGTGCCGGCCGGGGGCCTGCTGAGCTGGGCCACGGCGATCATGAGGTCGCCGACGCCCACGTCGGGTCGGAGCTGTCCGGCCTCGCGGGCGCGTTCCATCAGCCGCTCGGTCAGTTCCTCGATCCGCTCACGCGCCGCTTCCATGTCCGGGTGGTGCTGGTCGAAGGTGCTGGACATCATCGGGCAGAGGGCCGAGAGCCGCTCGTCGGCACAGGCGTGCACGAAGCGCGACAGCGCCTCGAACGCGTCGCCCGTCTCGGCGAGCGCGATCTCGGCCGCCTCCGACGTACGGTCCATGACCGAGCAGACGACCTCCCGCACCAGTGCGTCACGGTCCGGGAAGTTGCGGTACACCGTGGCGTTGCCGACGCCGGCCCGGCGAGCGATCTCGTCGAGCGGCACGTCGGGGCCGAACTCCACGAACATCACGCGGGCGGCGGTGACGATCCGCTCCCGGTTGCGCAGGGCGTCGGCGCGCGGCCGGGTCACCTTGTGCTGTACGCGGACTGCGGTCTCCACGGCGTACTCCTTGAGCCGGTGGGCGCGATCCGGGGATCGACTCCCCGTTTCGCTCGGACACATGGCTAAACGGGGAAACGATCCCCAGTTATTTCCCAACCTCGAAGAGATTCCATGTGACCCGCGTCACACCTCTCGGAGGGCTCCCGCGAGCAGGAAACCCACGATCGGGCTCCTCCAGCGCGCGCCCTCGCATCCGGCGGCACAGGGTGATCGAACAGGGTGCAGCCACACCGGCCGGCTGCCTGGAGCGAAAGGCCCCTGCATGCAGCCGACCAGCCGTCGGATATCCCCGCGCCGCCGCGCCGCAGCCTTCGCCTCGGTCACCGTCCTCACCCTGACGGTCAGCACCTCGGCCGGGACCGGACATCTGACAACCGGTTCCACCACGGCTGCGGGACCCGTCGCGCTGGCGCGCTCCTCCCCTCTCGGTCCCTGCATGATCAGCGGCTCGATGGGCGTGCAGATGTCCGAGGGCATACCCACCCCGGCCGGCTACTCGCGGTCCACCGGCACCGTCCGCGCCCTGAACCTGATGGTCGACTTCTCCGACGCGCCCGGCCAGGGCAGCGCGCTCGACCGCTTCGGCGAGTTCTTCCCGCAGACCACCAACTGGTTCCGCACCAGCTCGTACGGCCGCCTCGACTACCGCCCCGAGACCCCGATAGGCGGCTGGCTGCGGATGCCCAAGTCCTTCGAGGAGTACGGGATAGAACGCGGGGCGCCCTTCGACCCCGGCTACCGCAAGCTGGTCCAGGACCTCGTGGCCGCGGCCGATCCGAAGGTGGACTTCCGGGAGTACGACCTGCTGAACGTCCTGATGACCCCGAACGCCGGCCCCTCCGCCCTCGACACGGTCCTGTCGGTGACCTTCGCGGCCAACACGGAGGCACCGGTCGCGGACGGGGTGCCCGTGGCGAACGCGTCCTTCGTCTACAGCCGCCAGGACGACGGCTCCGGCTCGTACGACGAGACCGGCTACCGCGTGCTCCCCCACGAGAACAGCCATGTCTTCGGGCTGCCAGACCTCTACACCCAGGACGGGGGCGCCGCGGTCGGGCACTGGGACATCATGAGCGAGGACTGGGGGGCCGACAACGACCTGCTGGGCTGGCACAAGTGGAAGCTCGGCTGGCTCGACGACGCCCAGGTCGGCTGCGCGGCCGCGGCCGGCACCACCGAGCACGTCCTGACCCCGCTGGCCGAGCCCGGCACCGGCGGCAAACTGGTCTTCGTCCCCGTCGACTCGAAGACGGGGTACGCGGTCGAGCTGCGCACCCAGGCCGGCAACGACGAGGCGGTCTGCAAGACGGGCGTGCTCATCTACAAGGTCGACGCGACCGTCGACACCGGCCGGGGCCCGATCACGGTGATCGACTCCACCAAGGACAGCGGCGGCTGCACCCGCAGCCCGAACGTCCACGCCGAACTCTCCGACGCGACCTTCTCCCCCGGCCAGTACTTCAAGGACCTCAGAACCGGCATCCGCATCACGGTCGCGGGCACCGACTCCAAGGGCAACCACCAGGTGTACGTGACCCGAGACCGCCAGGCGGATTCGTGAGCCGGGGGCCGGCGGGCGGGGCAGCGCCCCTTCAGACGGCCGTGCCCCTTCAGACGGCCGTGCCCCTTCAGACGGCCGTGCCCCTTCAGGGGCGCGGGACTGTGACACGTGCGGCTCCGCCGCGTGGGCGCGACCAGCCACGGGCGGCCCGCAGCTTCGGCACGACCGTTCCCCCGCATTCATTACCGTGGTTCGCACACCGTAATGGGGAGCCATGCCACCGACCCACCTCACACCCGCCAGGCCCGACGCAGTCGGCCCCGCAGTCGTACCCGTCGAGGCGGTCGCCCCGCTGATGCGGGGCATCACCGTGCTGCAACGGCTCACCGAGGCAGGCGGTACGTCGAGTCTCAGCGCCCTGGAGAGGGCGACCGGCCTCGCCAGGTCCACGGTGGACCGCATCGCGGCGACGCTGGCCCGCATGGGATACGTACGTCTCGACGGACGGGACGCCGTGCTCACGCCGCGGCTGATGGAGCTGGGCAACGCCTATCTGGGCGCGCTGCGGCTGCCCCGGCTGCTGGACGGGCGGGCCGACGCGCTCGCCGACGAACTGGACGAGTCGGTGTCGCTGGCGGTCGGCGACCGGGACGGCATCCGCTTCATCCACCAGGCGACCCGTCGGCGCGCGATGTCGCTGAGCTTCCGCATCGGCGATCTGCTCCCGGCCGAACGGACCGCGCCGGGCCCGCTGTTCGCCACGGAGTGGACCGACGAGGACTGGACGCGCTGGCGCGAACGGCGGGCCGCCGATCCCGAGGACCACGGTTTTCCCGCCGTACCGCCGCGTGAACACCCCACCGGGGACGAGGAGTTCGAGGAACGGACGCGTGAGACGGCGGCCCGCGGCTGGGCGCTCGACGACCAGTTGATCGAGCCGGGCCTGGTCGCCCTCTCCGTCCCCGTACGGGATCGCGGTGGGCGTATCGCCTGTGTGGTGAGCGTGGTGAGCCACACCAGCAGGCACACTGCCGGCTCCCTGCGGGACACCCTGCTGCCCAGGCTGCGGGCGACCGTGCGCGCGATGGAACGGGATCTGCGGGACGCCCCCGCCCAGCAGCCCGCCACGCCCGCCACACCCGCCGGACTCGCCACCTGGACCGGAGCCTCGAAGCATGAACTGGGCCGGGAGTTCATCGAGTCGCTGGCCCGCGGACTGACCGTGATCACTGCGTTCGGCGAGGGCCGGGCCGAGCTGACGCTCACCGAGGTCGCGCAGGCCACCGGGCTCGCGCGGGCGACGGCCCGGCGTGCGCTGATCACTCTGGAGCACCTGGGCCAGGTGACCGCCCACGGGCGGACGTTCACGCTGACACCGCGCGTCCTGGCCCTCGGCTTCCCGCCCCTCTCCCGTACGACGCTTCCGCAGATCGCGGCCCCGCATCTCGCCGAACTCGCCGACCGGCTGCACGACTCGGCGTCCCTCGCGGTCCTCGCGGGCGACGAGATCCAGTACACGGCCCGCGTCGCCACCAGCCGCATCATGAGCGTCAACATCACCGTCGGTACGCGCTTCCCCGCCTACGCGACCTCTCTGGGCCGGGTGATGCTCGCCGGCCTCACCGCCGCCGGGCGGGACCCGTTTCCGACCGGCCTGGACGCGCTGACCCCGCACACGGTCACGGACCCGGGTGCTCTCGCGGCCGTCCTCGATCACGTCCGGGAGGCCGGATACGCCCTGGTGGACGGGGAGTTGGAGGAGGGGCTGCGGTCGATCGCGGTTCCGGTGCGGGATCGTACGGGGCGGGTCGTGGCGGCCGTGAACGTGGCGATGCACAGCTCGCGGCGGACGGTTGAGCAGTGTGTGGGTGAGGTGCTGCCGGAGCTGGCCGCGACGGCCGGGCGGATCGAGGGGGATCTACGGGTGGCGGGGCGGTTCGCCCGGGTGCCGGTCGCCTAGCCGACGGGCGCCCGGGGCCTGCGGGAGCACGACTCGGGGCAGGTGGGCATCTGCGGGTCGTGGGGGCTGGTCGGGGGTGTCCTTGCCGCCCCGGACCTACGCCTCAGGTACCGGTGACACCTGGTCCGCGGGCCCGATCCCCTTGGGACACAAGGCAGTTAGCGTCGGCCGCATGCGTATCGGAATTCTCGGCACGGGCAATGTGGCCCGTGCGCTGGCAGCAGGCTGGTCCACCGCGGGGCACGACGTCGTGCTCGGCTCACGCAGACCGGAGGAGCGAACGGATGTGACGGGGGCGGGCTTCACCGTCGTGGGGCTCGACGCGGCGGTCGCGGACGCCGAGGTGGTGGTCAACGCGACTCCGGGGACGGTGTCCGTGGAGCTGCTGGGTACGGTCGGGGCGGCGGCTCTCGCCGGGAGGACGCTCGTCGACGTGGGTGTCGGCCTGTCCGACGACTTCACCGAGCTCTCGCACCCCAACAGCAGCTTGGGAGAGCTGATCCAGAAGGCGTTCCCGGAGACGCCCGTCGTCAAGACGCTGTGCACGATGGACGCCTCGGTGATGGTCCGGCCGGGCTCACTTGAGGGCCGGAGCACCGTCTTCCTGTCCGGTGACAGCGCGGCGGCCAAGCGGCTCACCGGTCGGCTGCTCACCGACCTCGGCTGGTCCGCGGCCTCACAGCTGGACCTCGGCGGCATCGGCACCGCACGCGGTCAGGAGCACTTCGCCCTGCTCTTCATCGGCATCGCGGAAGGCCTGGGCAGCCACACCTTCAACATCGACGTCGTCACGCTCCCGAGCGGGCCGTGACGCGGAACGGCGGGGGCACGCCGTCGACCCCCGCCGTTCCCTCCCGCCGCCCAGAGGCAACCAGCCCCTTGAGCGCCGCCTCCGTGGCGAGCCGCGGCAGCAGCAGCGCCCAGAAGCGGGTCAGCATGGACTGCGACAGCCACTGCGCGTTCCGGCTGCCCAGGGCCCCGAAGCCCACGGTGGCCGCGACCACGGCATGGGCCGCGTCCTGCGGCGACACGTCACGGGCCAGCGCGCCCTCGCGGGCCGCCTCGGCCAGTACGCCCTCCACCCAGGTCTGCCACCGCCGCCGCAGATCCGCCCCGGCCGCCACGGGCACCGGGCTCTCGCTCAGGTCGAACCCGGCCCGCAGGATCACGTCGTGCCGCAGACCCCGGAGCAGCGCGTGCGTGGTGTCGACCAGCACCTGCAAGGACCCGCCGGAACCGGTGGCCCCGGTACCCCCGGCGCTCACGGCGGCCTCGCTCCTCGCCCGGCCCTCGACCGTGATCCGCCGGAGCCGCTGCGCCGCCGCCTCCCACACCGCCACGGCCAGTGCCGCCTTGCTGGCGAAGTGGAAGTGCAGCGCGCCGTTGCTGACCCCGGCCCGGGCACTGATCGTGGACAGGGACACGACGTCGAAGCCGTCCTTGCAGAAGAGCTCGGCCGCCGACTCGATCAACGCGTTGCGCGTACGTACCGCGCGTTCCTGCTGGGCCATCAGAGCGCTCCGTTGCTGCGAGGGGCGTGCCAGAGAGGCGCCATCACGATAACAAACCGCACGTGCGGTTTCTATTGTCGGGGCATTGCGATTGCTACTGCTCCTGCTCCTGCTGGGCCCGGAGCACGGGCAGCGACCCGTAACCGTTGACGATGAAGGACTCCACCGGCTCGATGCCGTCCACCGGCGCCGCCAGGGACAGCCCGGGGAAGCGGTCGAAGAGCCCCGCCAGCGCCACGCTCGCCTCGATCCGGGCGAGCGGCGCCCCCAGGCACCGGTGCACCCCGAACCCGAAGGCCAGGTCCTCGCGGCGGCCCGGGCGCAGCAGGTCGAAGACGGCGACGTCGTCCCCGTACGCCTCCGGATCCCCGGACGCGGCGGCGAAGGAGACCAGGATCGGGTCGCCCTTGCGGATCAGCACGCCGTCGGGCTCGCCGTCGTTTTCGCCAACGGACTCGCCGTCGGCCGGTGCGGGGTTCCCCAGTGCGATGTCGTCCACCGCGAACCGCATCGGGGAGTACGCCGCCGGGCTGTGCATACGCAGCGTCTCGTCCACCACGTCCATCCAGGTGGCCCGGCCGGCGCGGACGTGCGCGAGCTGTTCCGGGTGGGCGAGCAGGGCCCCGACGGCGTTGGTGATGAGCGTGCAGGTCGTCTCCTGACCTGCGGCGATCATGAGGTAGAGGGTGCCGAGGAGTTCCTCCTCGGTGAGCCCGCCGTCCTCGTCCTGGTCGCGGGCCTCGATCAGCGCGGACGTCAGGTCGCCGCCCGGTTCGGCCCGTTTCTCGGCGACCAGCCGGGCGAGCATCCCAAAGACCTCGATCTGCGCGGCGGCCATGCGCTCGGCCGGCACGGCCGTGCCGAACACCAACTCCAGTGCGGCGCACAGGGGTTCGCGGGCCTCCTCCGCCACCCCGAACAGTTCACAGATGACCCGCATCGGCAGCAGCCTGGCGAAGTCGGCCCGCAGATCGATCCGTTCACCGGCGGGCACGGCGGCCAGCTCGTCCAGCAGCCCGGCCGTGATCTCCTCGATCCGCGGCCGCAGGGCCTCGCTCCGGCGCGTGGTGAACGCGCCCGCGACCAGCCGCCGCAGCCGGGAGTGGTGATCCCCATAAGCGAACAGCATGTTCTCGTTGGCGACCCACGGATACAGCGGCCACTCGGGGCCTATCCGCCCCTCGACGAAGGCGGGCCAGTGCTGCCGGGCGTCCTTCGACACCCTTGGATCCAGCAGGAGTTGCTTGACGTACTTCTGCCGTACGGCCGCCCAGGCGACCACGCCGCCCGGCAGTTCCACCTCGGCCACCGGCCCTCGCGAGCGCAGCTTCTCGGCCTCCGAGGCGAGATCGCGCCCCGTCACGTCCAGCGCGTACGGGCAAGCAGGCATGTCCATCCGTGCACTCCGTTCGGTCGGTCGTCGACACGCCCCCGACGCGAGGGCGCTTCACTGAGCGGCGGTCGCGACCCCCGCGGGCGCCTCAGCCCCGGTGCCGGCACCGGCCTGCGGGCCGGCCGCGATGTCCGCCTCCGGGCGGCCGTCCTCCAGGTCGCCCTCCGCCTCGGTCTCGGCCGCCTCCGCCTCGCGCAGTTCCATGGCCTCGCGGTGGATCCGCGCCGCCCGCTCCGGTGTGAAGTCCAGCCGGACGAGCACGCCCGGCACCGCGATCGACGGCATCAGATGCCGGTAGAGATCGGCCACCCGCTCCGCCAGGTCCGCGCGGCCGGTCATGATCCGCGACAGCACCTGTACGCCGGTGAAGGCACCTACGAACAGCTTCGCGAGCGAGTCCACGTCGGCGTGCGGCAGGACCTCGCCCTTCGCCTTGGCCTCCTGGAAGAGGGCCTGGGTGTGGTCCTGCCAGGCCCGCATCGGCACCCGCCGGTTCAGGTGGTCCTTGGGCGACCCCTGGTCGACGGTCAGCCGCACGCTGCCCTGGACGATCGGATCACCCGTGTCCCGCTTGAGCAGATAGGCGAGCAGCAGCGCCTCGTCCAGCGACTGCTGGAGCTTCAGCTCCTGTTCGGGCACCCGAGGCAGGGACTCGACCTGCGCCGCGAGGACCGCCTGGGCGAGCTCTTCCTTGGATGTGAAGTGGAAGTAGAGGGCGCCTTTGGTCATGCCCGACTTCTTGAGGACGTCCGAGATGGTCGCCGCCTCGTATCCGACCTCGTCGAACACCTCGGCGGCCGCGACGAGAATCGCCCGCCGCGTCCGAATGGCCCGCTCTTGCCGCGCCACGAACAACCTCCGTACCATCCCGCTCATCGGGAAAAGAGACCATGAGGTCTGTACCGGGCAGCTGCGACCTCGCGGCCCAGAATAAAACCAGCTGAACGGTTTCTCAAGGATTCACCCACATCGACCTCGTGGCCCCCGCGTGAGCTGCACCGAAGCCCCTGCCGCGCCGTGAGCGCCCCCCGAGGGCTCCCCCAGTAAGCGCCTTCGCCTCCTGAGCACCCTTGAAAACAAAACCGGTTGGTACGTATCTTCGATGCGCAGTGGTTCGTACCTGACCGGTTCCCACACCCAGGGGAGTTCGATGGCCGTGCCCGCACACACCAAGACCCACCCCGTCGCCGACGAGCTGGCCCAACTGCTCTTCGAGGGCGCCGATCGCGAACGCGTGCACGGGGTCTGGCGTCGGCTCGTCTCCGGCAAGGAGTTCGCGTACCGCCCGGGGCTGCCGCCCGAGGAGCGGACGGCCCTCTCGTACGAGCGGCTGCGGCTCCTCAACGACGCGGCCGGTGATCCGGTGGAGCTTGCGGCCGATCCGTACCGCCTCGCCGGGCTGCACGAGTGGACGGGACCGGTGGACGGCGGGCTGACCACGCTTGCGAGCATCCACTACAACCTGTTCCTCGGGAGCGTCCTCGACCACGACGGCGGCCGCGGCAGGGACCTGTCCGCGTTCACCTCGCTCCGGAGTACAGGAACGTTTCTCTGCACCGAGTTGGAGCACGGGAACGATGTCGCGTCGATGGAGACGGTCGCGGTGTTCGACCGCACGACCGGCGGCTTCCACCTCACCACCCCCACGCCGGGCGCGCGGAAGTTCATGCCCAACACCAGCCTGACCGGCGGCCCCAAGACGGCGGTGGTCGCCGCCCGCCTCGTCGTCGACGGCGAGGACCAGGGCACCTTCCTCTTCCTGACCCCGCTCAGCGACGAGAACGGCCACCTCCCGGGAGTACGGGTCCGGCCGCTCCCCCAGCGCACCGGCACCCCGGTCGACCACTGCCTCACCTCGTTCGACCGGGTGTGGCTGCCGCGCGAGGCGCTCCTGGAGGCCGAGCACGGGCGGCTCGGGGCCGACGGGACGCTGGCCAGCACCCTCGGCAACAGGCGCAAGCGGCTGCTGCGTTCCATCAACCGCGTCACCATGGGCAAGCTGTGCATGAGCGCCGGCACGCTGGGCATGTCGCGGGCCGCGCTGACCATCGCGGTGCGGTACGCGCACAGCCGCTTCCTGGCCGGACCGAAGGCGGGCGAGCGCATTCCGCTGGCCGCCCACCGCAGCCACCACGGCCGGCTGCTGCACGCACTGGCGACGGCGTACGCGATGACGTTCCTGCACCGCTCGCTGGTGAGCCGGTTCGCCGTGCACGCGGAGGAGGACCGGGCCGAGGTGGAGCGCGAGGTGGCCGTGGCCAAGGGCTGGATCACCTGGCAGGCCCGCGCGATCACCACCGAGTGCCGCGAACGCTGCGGCGCCCAGGGCCTGTTCCCCGCCAACGGCCTGGCCGACCTCCCCCTCAACATCGAGGGCGGCATCACCGCCGAGGGCGACAACCTGGTGATCTGGGTGAAGGCCGCCTCCGAGATGGTCTTCGGCCACCAGGGCGTGCGGGCCGGCGAGTCCGGCGACCCCGAGGGCCGGGAACTCACCGAACTCCCCTTCCTGCGCGACCTGTTGGCCGAGGCCGAGCGCATCTGGCAGGACCGGGCCCGCACGGCCCTGCGCGAAGGCCCGTCGGGCGACCCGGTCGGCCGCTGGAACGTGACCTCGGACGCCGCCCTGGAGATGGTCTCCGCACATGCCCGCCTCCAGGCCGCCGACGCCTTCCTCGCCGCCTCCTCGCGGGTGGAGGACCCCCGGGCCGCCTTCCTGATGCGGAGCCTGTGCCGGCTGTTCCTGCTGAAGCAACTCGGCGAGCACACGGGGGATCTGCTCGCCGAGGGACGGCTGACGCCGGATCACGTACGGGCCCTGCCGAAGGCCGTCGACACGGTGGTCGGGGAGCTCGCTCCCCATCTCATGACTCTGGTGGACGCCTTCGACCTGCCTGCGGAGGTGCTGTCGGGCATTCCGATAGCGAGCGGGGGGTCGGTCGGCGGGGACGAGACCGACTGGGAGGAGGAAGCGGGCGCCGTGGAGGTGGCGGTCGCGGGGGTGTACTGAGGGGTGGGGTGTACTGGGAGGTGGGGGTGTACTGAGGGGGGTTGGGGGTGTACTGAGGGGGGTTGGGGGTGCGCGGATTGTTGTGCGTCTGCGAACCCCCTTGGTCCTAGCGGACCAGACAAGGCCGCTTGGGGTCGAACCGCCAGTCGGGGATGAGGTATTGCATTCCGGTGGCGTCGTCCCGCGCGCCGAGGGCCTTCTCCTTGTAGAGGTCGTGGGCGGCGAGGAGGCGGTCCATGTCCAGGTCGAGGCCCAGGCCGGGGGCGTCGGGAACGGAGATCTCGCCGTCGGTGATGCGGGGCGGGTCGACCGTGAGGCGTTCCAGGCCCTCCTGCCAGATCCAGTGGGTGTCGAGGGCGTTGTAGTCGCCGGGGGCCGCGGCACCGCAGTGGGTGACCATGGCGAGCGAGATGTCGAAGTGGTTGTTGGAGTGACAGCCCCAGGTCAGCCCCATGGCGTTGCACAGCTGGGCCACCCGCACAGACCCCTGCATGGTCCAGAAGTGCGGGTCGGCCAGCGGGATGGAGACCGACTGGAGGGCGAGGGCGTGGGTCATCTGACGCCAGTCGGTGGCGATCATGTTCGTCGCGGTCGGCAGGCCGGTGGCCCGGCGGAACTCGGCCAGGATCTCGCGGCCCGAGTAGCCGCCCTCCGCCCCGCAGGGGTCCTCGGCGTAGGCGAGGGTGCCGACGAGTGGCCTGCAGAGTTCGATCGCCTCGCTCAGTGGCCATGCGCCATTCGGGTCGAGGGTGATACGGGCCTCGGGGAAGCGGGCCTTGAGCGCGCGTACCGCCTCGACCTCCTCCGCGCCCGCCAGGACGCCGCCCTTGAGCTTGAAGTCCCGGAAGCCGTAGAGGTCGTAGGCGGCCTCGGCCTGGCGGACGATCGCCTCCGGCGTCAGGGCCTCCTCGTGTCTGACGCGGTACCAGTCGACGTCCGAGTCGCGCTCCCGGACGTACTCCAGGTCGGTGCGGTCGGGGTCGCCGACGTAGAAGAGATAGCCCAATACCCGTACGGAATCCCGCTGTTGGCCGTCGCCGAGGAGGGCCGCGACCGGTACGTCGAGGTGCTGCCCGAGAAGGTCGAGCAGCGCCGACTCGACGGCCGTGACCGCGTGGACGGTGGTGCGCAGGTCGAAGGTCTGGGCGCCGCGTCCGCCCGAGTCGCGGTCGGCGAAGCGGGCGCCGATCTCGCGCAGAACCCGCTTGTAGTCGCCCAGTCTCGCGCCGACCACCAGGGACTCGGAGTCGCGGAGGGTCCGGGTGATCTTCTCGCCGCCAGGCACCTCCCCCAGTCCCGTACGGCCCTCGGAGTCCTTGAGGACGACGACGTTGCGGGTGAAGTACGGGCCGTGGGCGCCGGAGAGGTTCAACTCCATGCAGTCGCGGCCGGCGACGGGGTAGACGGCGAAGTGGGTGACGGTCGGCTGGCTCAGGAAGCTCATGCGGGTCGAAGTCCCTTGTGTGTGAGGGTGGTTGGGGGCGGCGGTCAAGACTTCACAGGCTGAGGACGTCCAGGGCCCACTCCAGCGCCAGGACGCCGCCCAGGCCGATGATCGCGAGCACCGTCGTATAGGTCGTACGGACCTTGATCGCCTCGATGACCGAGAGGTTGAAGTACTCCTTGAACAGCCAGAATCCCGGGTCGTTGACGTGGGAGAAGGCGATCGACCCGCACGACACGGCGAGCACCATGATCTCGGGGTGGACGCCGCTGCCCGCGAGGAGCGGGAGGACCACGCCGGAGGCCGTGACGACGGCGACCGTCGCCGAGCCGAGGGCCACGCGGAGGATGACCGCGATGAGCCACGCCAGGATGATCGGCGAGATGGACCAGCCGTCGGTGGCGTCCTTGATGTAGTCGGAGATGCCGCCCTCGACGAGGACGTTCTTGAAGGCGCCGCCCGCTCCGATGACCAGCAGGATCATCGCCATCGCCTTGGCGGCGGAGGTACAGGAGGCGCTGACCTCCTCCATGCTGCGGCCGATCCGCGGTCCGAACGCCCAGATGGCCAGCAGCAGCGTCAGCATGAGCGCGATCGGTGCCGAGCCGATGAACGCGACGAAGTTCAGGAACGGGCTCTCGCCGGACGTGGCCATGTCGGTCACGGCGGCGCCCGCGATCAGCACCACGGGGAAGAGGGCCACGAACAGCGACCAGCCCATGCCGGGCATCTCCTCGTCAGCGAACTCCCGCTCGCTGACCAGGCCCTTGGGGATGGCCGGGTTCATCCTCCTGATGAACGGCAGCCGCGGCCAGGCGAGCGCGATGAGCGCACCGGCCGGTACGGCGATGAAGAGGCCGTAGAAGAGGGTGTGGCCGACGGACGCGTGGAAGGTCGCGGCCACGGCGGTGGGGCCCGGGTGCGGCGGCAGGAAGCTGTGCATCGTGGACAGCGCGATCGACATCGGCAGGCCGACCCAGAGCAGGTTCGCCCCGGTGACCCTGACCAGGGTGAACGCGATCGGCACGATGATGATGAACGCGACCTCGTAGAACATGGTCACGCCGATGAGCATCGACGTGACCACCATGGCGACCTGGACCCAGCGGGGGCCGAAGGCGTCCAGCAGCTTGCCCGCGATGCGTTGGGCGGCGCCGGAGTCGCCCATGACCCGGCCGACCATCGCGCCGAGACCGATGGTGAGCATCGTGTCGCCGATCTGGTCCCCGATGCCGGTCGAGAGGACGTCCGGGATGTCGGCCACCGGTATCCCGCGGACCAGGGCCACGCCGACCGCGACGAGGAGGAGGGCGGCGAAGCCGTTGAGTTTCAGGCGGGTCATCAGGAGCAGCAGGATCAGGACGCTGATCCCTACTACGAGGAGAGGCATGGCAGTTCCCCTTTGAACTGTTGGGCGAGTGGCTCCGCCGGTTTGGTGCGAGGTGGCTCCGCCGGTTCGGGGCCGGGTGCGGGTTGGTGGGGGCTGGGTGCGCAGTTCCCCGCGCCCCTGAAGGGCGTGGCTGAGGTCGGTGCGTCGGTGCGTCGGTGCGTCGGTGCGTCGGTGCGTCGGTGCGAGTCCTCGTGGGCTGATCGCGCAGTTCCCCGCGCCCCTGAAAGAAAGGGGCCGGTCAGCGTTGGCGTTGTGCGCCGACCAGGCCCAAGCCCGTGTCGAGGATCTTTTCCAGGGCCGCCAGGTCTGTTGGGCCGGGGTCCGTCAGGGGTGCTCGGGTCGGGCCCACCGGGAGGTCGCGCAGGCGGGCTGCTGCCTTGATGAGGGAGACGGCGTAGCCCGGGACTCGGTCTCGGAGTTCTACGAGGGGGACGTAGAAGTCGCGCAGGAGCTTGGTCGTTGTCGTGTGGTCGTCGGTGCGCAGGGCCGTGAAGAAGGCGTTCGCGATCTCGGGGGCGAAGGCGTGGACGGCCGACGAGTAGGCGGGGACGCCGACGGTGGCGTACGCGCGGGCCTGGATCTCGGCGGTGGAGGCGCCGTTGAAGAAGAGGAAGCCGTCGGGGGCGGCGAGGGTGAGGCGCTGGAGCCGGTCCAGGTCGCTGTGCCCGTCCTTGAGGCCGATGACGGTCGGGATCCCGGCGATCCGGCGCAGGCCCTCGGCGGTGAAGGCGACCTGACCCCGCTGGTACGCGATCAGCGGGAGCGAGGTGCCGGCGGCGATGTGACGCAGCTGCTCGACGAGTCCGTCCTGCGGGGCGGCGACCAGATAGTGCGGGAGTACGAGGAGGGCGTCGGCGCCCGCCTCCTCTGCGATGCGGGCGAACCGGCGGGCCTGCGCCCAGCCGTAGCCGATGCCCGCCACCACCGGCAGCCGGCCGGCGGCGACCTCGACCGTGGCCCGGACGACCTCGCGGTACTCGTCCTCGTCCAGCGAGAAGAACTCACCGGTGCCGCAGGCGGGGAAGACCGCGCCCGGGGCCGGGCCCAGGCCCGGAGAGGCCGCCAACTGGCCGGTCAGGTACGCCCGGTACGAGTCGAGGTCGAGGCCGCCGTCGCCGTGGAAGCTCGTGAGGGGGAAGGACAGCACCCCGCCCGCCATGCCGTCACGCAGCCGCTGGACAGTGCCTTCGGCCTCCGCGCTGATCCCTGTCATGAACTCTGTCTCCATATGCAGATGCCGTCTACGTATGAAGATGGAGGCTAAGTTGGTGAACGCGCAGGGTCAATGGGTGCGACACCGCGGATTTACGATGAGCCCCATGCCGGAGAGCGAAGAGGTACGGGGTGGAGGGGCGCAGAGCGGAGGGCTGCTGAGCGGAGGGGCCCCCGCGCGGGCCCGTACCGGGGTCTCGGGTGTCCGCGAGGTGAAGTCCGCGGCCCGTACCGTCGCGCTGCTCGAACTGCTCGCCGCGCGCGGCGACCGGCCCGCGCGCCTGGACGAACTCGCCGAGGAACTGGGCGTTCCGCGCAGCAGCATGTACCAGCTGCTGCAGACCCTCGTCGACCGCGGCTGGGTACGTTCCGACACCACCGGCTCCCTGTACGGCATCGGGATCAGCGCGCTGCACACCGGCACGAGCTACCTCGACAGCGACCCGCACGTCCGCACGGTCCGCCCCTTTCTCGACGAGGCCTCGGACGCGCTCGGCGAGACGATCCACCTGGCCCGGCTGGACGGCCCGAACGTCGTCTACCTCGCGACCCGCGAGTCCCACGAGTACCTGCGCACCATCAGCCGGGTCGGCCGCCGGATCCCGGCCCACGCGGGCGCCCTCGGCAAGGCGCTCCTCGCCGAGCGCCCCGACGACGAACTCCCGCTCCCCGAGGGCCCGTTGGCCGCCCTCACGGAGAACACCCACACCGACCGCGCCACCCTGCTCGCCGACCTGGCGGAGGTGCGCGAGCGCGGTCACTCCATCGACCGCGAGGAGACGGTGACCGGCATCGCGGGCTTCGGCTTCGCCCTGCGGTACGACTCACCGGCCGTCGACGCCATCAGCTGCTCGGTGCCGGTGGCCCGGCTCGACGCGGAACACGAGGCCCGGGTCGTCGCGGTCATGCGGGAGATCCGGACGAAGATCGAGAGTGTTCCGTCACCCGCGTCAGGCGCTCCCGACTGGCGTTGACCCGCCGTTGCCCTCCTGTCCCGGGGCTCCTGGATCTCGCAGGTCTCCCAGCGCCCCCAAGTCCTTCTGCTTCAGCGGCGGTTCGGCCACCACTTCGAAGCCACCCTCGGGGCGGTGGCGGGCGAGGAGGCTGCCACCGACGGACTGGGCCCGTTCGCGCATGCCGAGGACGTGGAGACCGCGAGGTCGGCGAGGACCCCGTGGACCCGGTCGGGGTCGGTGCGCAGGGCGAACGAGTAGAGCGCCGCCATGAGCGGCCCCAGCGACAGAACAGTCTGCAGCTGACCGAGCCCGGCCGCCGTCACGACCCAGGCGGTGGTCACGGCATCGGTGACGTACGGATGGGTGCGGTGCAGCGGCAGAGGGCCGCACAGGAGGCACCCGAGAGCGGCAGCACGGCCCACCACGGGAGCGGGGATGCGGCGCCCGTGGAGACGTACAGCGCGCCGGGCACGGAGACGGCGAACAGAAGCAGGGCGATCGAGGTGTCGCGGGCGCGGGGGCTGTTGCGTACGAGTCGCTGCCGGCTGATGGTCATCGCGGCTTCCTGCCGGGTGCGGGGCTGTGCGGGGCTGTGCTCGGTCCCGGGTGCGTACGGGCCGAGGGCCGCCCCTGTGTCGGCGGGCGGCCCTCGGTGGGAGGCGGTCAGACGGTTGTGAAGTCCGGCCTTGTCTCCTCTTCTTCGGTACGAGCCTCGCTGGGGCCCTCGTCCTTCGTGGCCTGCGGGACTGCGGCCCGGTGGCTGAGGGCCTCGCCCTCCACGTCCACGCGCGGCAGGATCCGGTCCAGCCAACGGGGCATCCACCAGGCGGCCCTGCCGAGGAGGGCGAGGACGGCCGGGACGAGGGCCATGCGGACGACGAAGGCGTCGAAGAGGACGGCGATGGCGAGCCCGAAGCCGATCATCTTGATCATGGATTCGCCGGCGCCGATGAACCCGGAGAACACCGCCATCATGATCAGCGCGGCGGCCACCACGACCCGGGCGCTGTACCGGAAACCGGTCCGGATCGCCTGGCTCGGGGTGTCCCCGTGGACGTACGCCTCCCGCATCCGGGCGACCAGGAACACCTCGTAGTCCATGGCCAGTCCGAAGACGATGCCCACCAGGAAGATCGGCATCATGCTCATGATCGGGCCGGTCGTCTCGACCCCGAGGAGTCCGGCGCCCCAGCCCCACTGGAAGACCGCGACGACGGAACCGAGGGCCGCGAGCACCGAGAGGAGGAAGCCGAGCGCCGCCTTGACCGGGACGAGTACGGACCGGAAGACGATCACCAGCAGCACGATGGCCAGGCCCACGACCAGGATCAGGTACGGGATCAGCGCGTCCTGGGTCTTCTGGGCGACGTCGATGTTCAGTGCGGTGGTGCCGGTGACCTCGAACTCCGCGCCGGTGGAGGCCTCGGTCGCGGGACGGTCCGCCCTGATGCTCTTGACCAGGTCCACGGTCCGCTCGCTGGTGGGTGCCGTGGACGGGATCGCGGAGAACACGGCGGTGTCGCCGGCCGGGTTGAACCGCGCCGGTGAGACGGACACGATCCCGTCGGTGGCGCCGATCCTCTCCTCGATCGTACGGACGGCGGTCTTCGGGTTCTCGGCGTTCCTGGCGTCCACGACGACGGTGAGGGGCCCGTTGAAGCCGAGGCCGAAGCCATCGGCGAGGTCGTCGTAGGCACGGCGTTCGGTGGTGGAGGTGGGCTTGGCCTCTGCTCCCGGCATGCCCAGTTGGAGGTCCATGACGGGTATCGCGAGGGCGCCGAGTCCGGCGACGGAGGCGATCAGGACGGGGACGGGGCGGCGCAGGACAAAGCGGGCCCAGCGGCTGCCGCCGTTGTTCTCGCCGCCCTCCTTGATACGTCCGCTCCGGCGGGCCCTGCGCGCGAGAACGGCGTTGGGCCAGAAGCCGAGAACAGCCGGGACGAGGGTCAGGGCGATGAGCACCCCGACGACGACCGCTCCGGCGGCGGCAAGACCCATCTTGGTGAGCATGGGGATGCCGACCACCGAGAGCCCGGCCAGCGCGATGACGACGGTGAGGCCGGCGAAGACGACGGCGGATCCGGCGGTACCGGTGGCGAGCCCGGCCGCCTCCTTCGGGGAGTGGCCCTTGGCGCGCTCCTCGCGGTAGCGGGAGACGATGAACACGGCGTAGTCGATGCCGCAGGCGAGGCCCAGCATGGTGGCGAGGGTGCCGGTCGTGGACGACAGACCGAACGCGCTGGCCAGTGCCATGATCGACGCCATGCTGACCCCGACGCCGAGGATCGCGGTGAGCAGCGGAAGCCCGGCGGCGGCGAGCGACCCGAAGGTGATCAGCAGTACGAAGGCGGCGATGGCGATACCGATCGCCTCCGCCGAACCGCCGGCCGAGGGCTGGGTCTCCAGGGCGGTTCCGCCGACCTCGACGGTGAGGCCCGTGTCCCTGGCCTGCTCGATGGCGCTCTCCAGCCGGTGCTTGGCGGCGTCGGTGAGGTCGTCGGCGTCGGCCTTGTAGGTCACGGTGGCGTACGCGGTCGTCGCGTCCTCGCTGACCGCCTTGGCCTCGGCCTGGAAGGGGTTGACAGCGCTGGCGACCTGCGGTCCGTCGGCCGCGCGCTCGACCAGGGTGTCGACGGCCTTCCGGTGGCCGGCGGCGGTGATCTTCTGCCCGTCGGGCGCGACGAACACGATACGGGCGGTCGCGCCGTCGGCATCCGTCCCGGGGAAGCGCTGCTCCATCAGGTCGAAGGCCCTCTGGGACTCGATGCCCGGCATGCTGTTCGTCGCCTCGGGGGCGGCGGGTGCCTTGGCCGCACCGAAACCGACAGCGGCGAGGACCGCCACCCACAGGAGGGTGACGTACCAGCGCCTTCGGAAGGCCAACCGGCCGAGTCGGTAGAGGAAAGTAGCCACGGGGTCTCCAGGGGTCGTGTACGTCGGGAGGTGTGGGGCGGGGCAGCAGGGGCGAGGCATGGGAGTGCTTCGGGCGATGAGGGCGCTTCGGGCGATGGGCCAGGCAGTGGGTCAGGCAGTGGGTCAGGCGCTGGGACCGGCAATGGGCCCGGCAGTGGGTCAGGCAATGGGCCCGGCAACGGGGCGTTGCTTGAGGCAGTGGGCCGGGGTTGCCCCGTGGCCCGGCTCCCTCCCGTGGCCCGGCTCCCTCCCGGGGGGCGTCGGCCCTCCCGGGGGGCGTCGGCCTCCCGGGGGGGCGTCGACTTCCCGGGGGGGGCGTCGACTTCCCGGGGGGGCGTCGACTTCCCGGGGGAGGCGTCGACTTCCCGGGGGGGCGTCGACTTCCGAGATCAACGATCCCGGCGGCGGCCCGGCGCCACGAGGGAGCGCGCTCCCGAACGGTGGTGTAGCGGACTACACCACCGGGACGGGGCCCCGCTCTCCCGCGCGGGGCATCCCGCGGCTCCTAGCCAGCCTGAACGGCATGAGGAAGACGACGCGGCAGGCGGCCGGGGCAACGGTCCAGCTGGCCAGGGCCGCGTTCCTGACCTTCGGCACGATGCTCTTCCTCGCTCTTCCTCGCGGTCCTGCTGATCACGGCCACGGCCACCCTCGCGGTGGCGGGCGCGGAGCTGCTCCCCGAGACGGTGACGCTGGTACGCCGGATCGCCGGGGCCAAGCGCCGCCGGGTGACCGGGTGGACGGGCGAGCGGATCCCGGAGGCCTACCTGCCCCTGGGCGATGGCCCGCTCCGCGCCCGCCTGCGCACCGCGGTCCACGACCCCGGCACGCTCATGGACCTGCGCTGGATGTTCGCCCAGTACGGCTACGGCAGCCTGCTGCCGATCCTGGCACTCCCGCTGTGGCCGGTGGCACTGCTGGTGGACGGAGTGCGCTGCGGACTCGTGAACCGCGAACCGCTGGTCCTCCCCTTGATCACCCGTCTCGCGGACCTGGAAGCGAGATGGTCCACCGCCCTGCTCAAGCCCTCCCCCAGGGCACGCCTCAGCGAGCGGGTCGAGGAACTGACCGCGACGAGGGCGGACGGAACCCCGCCACGTCGTCCGCGGCATCCACCCGCCGATCCTCACCGACCGCGGACTGGTGGGCGCCGCACGGGCTCTCGCCGAGAGCAGCGGCCTCGACGTCACCGTCGACACGGCCGACCTGGATTGCGGCAACCCGCGCCCCGGCAGCGGGGGTCGAGGCAGCCGCCCACTTCACCGTGGCCGAGGCCCTGACCAACGCCGCGAAACACAGCGGTTCGGGCCGCGCCTCGGTCCAACTTGCCCGTGTACCAAAGGGGTTGACCGTAACCATCTCCGACGAGGGGCCACGGCGGCGCCGACGAGACAACCGGCTCGGGCCCACTCTGAATGCGCCGCCGCATCGCCGCCCTCGACGGCACCGTACGCCTGACGAGCCCCACGGGAGGACCGACGGTGATCGAGGCGGGTCTGCCGTGTGGGTGGGGAGTGGGGGTGGATGGCGAGCGGGGTGCGGGGGCCGGGGTGCGCGGTGGCGGGCCGTGAGCGGGGCGCGCGCGTGTGGTGAGCGGGGCGAGGCTTCCAAGGGCCAGGGTGGGGCTCCCCTCCCACCCGAACGAAGGGAATACCGCACCGGCAGCACCACACACCGCCACCGCACCGACCCCGAGCCCGCCCACAGACCACCCCCGGACCACTGCCCACCCAGCTCCCACGCTCGTCCGCTACGCTGTTCCCGGTACCTCTCCCTGCGACCAGGAGGAGGGCTGGGGACACGCACGACACCCCCACCCCCACCTGAGCCCAGGAACCGGCACCACGCCTTCGTAGCTCAGGGGATAGAGCACCGCTCTCCTAAAGCGGGTGTCGCAGGTTCGAATCCTGCCGGGGGCACTTCACAGATGGTTGCAAGATCGTGATTGGTTTTCATCCCGGTCTTCTCCTTCTCGTGATGACTGTCGCGATCGGCGGCATCCCGTGACAGCGGGATGACCGCCGTTTCGTGCATAGCCCGCGCGACTGTGTCGATCGTGTCGCCGGTCAGGGTGATGCGGCACAGGGCTTCGTTTGTCGCTCCGTCATAGTGGATCTCCAGGCGCAAGGCTTCGAACAGCCGCCGAGACAGCTCATCGGGCACGAGGGCAAGATCAACGGGTGTCACCGGCAGGCGGCTGAGCAGGTCGGGGTTCGGCGCCTGGTGGACCTGCTCTTCCAACTCCATCATCTGCTGCTGCAGGTTCTCCCTCTTCGCCAACAGCTCCGCGCGGCGCTCATTGATATCTCGAAGGAACTCCTCGTCGGGCGTCTCGACCAGTTCCAGGTTGCGGATGAGGCGCTTTCTCTTGCTCTCCGTATCCTTGATCGCTGTCCTGAGCGAGCCGAGGCGTTCCTCCCTGGCCAGCTGTTCTGCAGTGTCCAGGGCGCGTAGGTCCCGGTCGAGCAGGTAGTGCCGAGCCGCCCCGAAGACCTGGGTGGCCAGGAAGTTGTTCAGACCGTCCAGCAGGCTGTCTTCGCGGACCCAGAAGCCATTGGGGTGGTTGGCGGGCCGGTAGTTCTTCTTCGGCACGCACACCATGTACGGAATGTTGCGCGCGGTCTTGCCTGAATAGCGGCGGCCGCACACGGTGCAGAAGACGTAGCTGCGCAGTCGGTAGGTCCGCTTGGTGTCTGGGTGCCGGTTGGGGCCGGAATCGGTGCGGGAACGCTTGCGGTGTTCGGTGACCTGCTGGGCCTGGACGAAGGTCTCCAGGTCCACCAGTGCCTCATGGGTGTGTTCCGGAGACCACACCCATTCCTCCACTGGGTTGGCCCGGTTCTTCCCCTTCCCTTTGCGCGCTCGCCGGTTCCACACCATGTGGCCAGTGTGCTTGGGGTTGGTGAGCATGTCGCGGACGTTGGAGTATGTCCAGCGGCCCACCGATCGGTCGGGCTCGACCGGGGTCGGGGGCGGATTGGTGATCAGGTCGGTGTTGAGTCGGTCCGCGATGCTCTGATAGCCCAGGCGTTCCACGACGCGCCAGACGAATGCCTTGCGCACCACCGGTCCTTCGACGGGATGGACCTCAAGGAGCGTTTTCTTGACGCCTTTCGCGCGCTTGGCCGGCACAGGGTGCGGCACGCGCTTGGCTTGGTACCCGTAGCAGGGTTTGCCGATGTTGTAGCCGTGCTCGGTGTGGACTTCGAAGCCATCCCACGACTTCTCCAACATCTCGGTGACGTACCACTCGGCGACGCCCTGCTTCACCCGCCGGGTCAGCACCTGGGTGGCCGTCTTGGACTTGCCCATGTCGCCGAACTGGATGGGCTCGTCCGAGGCCAGGAGCGCCACGCCCACCTGTTCCAGCCGGTGCTCGATGTCGGTGGCGATGTACGCGCGGCGGGAGATCCGGTCAATCGATTCGCAGATCACCGCATCAAACCGGCGGTCAGGGCGCTCTGCCTCTTCGAGGAGATCTTGAATGCCGCCGTCGCGAGGGATAGGGATCTGGAAGAGTTCGTGTGCGTGGCTCTGGCCTCGGTCGGCAAGGTCCTTGCGGCCGGATTCCACATCGTAGAAGTGCACGACGATGACAGCGTTTTCGGGCAGGACGTGCTTGCAGGACCGCAGTTGGCGGGGCAGCGAGAGGGTGGGGTCCTGCTGGTCGTAAGTGGAGGTCCGGCTGGCAAACGCCAGCCGGATCACCCGAGGCTCGGCAAGGGCCGTTCCTCCACTGGTGGAGTTGCGCGAGCCCGCTACGCGGCGCGATCCTGCCCAAGCTCGGATCGCATCTGGGCTAGCCACTGCACCACCCCTCGTATTGCCCGGGTCTGTTCCTTCCGCAAGCGTTCGGCCTGTGTTCCGTCAATGCGCTCGATCTCGAAGACCATGTGCACGGTGCTCTCGTGCACGAAGGTTCCAGCATCTTCGTCGCGGGGTTTCGCGCTATCGGCGGTCACGGGGGCTCCTCAGCGCGCCCGGGTTTGGCCGATGGTCGGAAGCTCCGGGGTCCGGAAGGGAAGCGCTTCTTGAGGCCAGATCCCACAGAAAGGGGCTGATCTCTTGCCAGCCGCCTTCCGCGGAGATGAGCGGGACTTGGTGGCGGGCGAGAAGTTCTCCGCTTTCCTTCACTTCGCTGTCGCGACGGGAGATGCGGTCAAGTGACAGGCACACGACGGCGTCGAAATCCCGCCCTTCTTCCGGAAGGGTTTCGACAAGGTCCTGCCAGCCTCCGTGATATTCCGGCCAGTGCAGGAAGGGCGGAGTCTGGTGGAGTTCGGTCCGATCGATTGCCTTCGGTATGTCGTAGAAGTACTGGACCAGTTCGGCATGGCCTGCACAGGCAAGGCGGCAGATCTGGAACTGACGGGCAATGGCTTGGCCCGCGTGGCCGAGGTAGGAGCTGTTGGTCCGCCCGTAGAAGGCGGCCCGCAGGAGCGGCCGGGCTGCAGTGGCCGAGCGGTTGGTGGGCGCCAGTGCGGCGTACGTGCTCCCGCTGGGGATGAACACCTGTCGTGACGGGTTGGTTTGCATGTCTCTCCCTTGGGATCTGCACGCCTGGACGGTTGCTGATCGGTGGGCAAAACAGCTGGTCAGATTGTTTTAGGGCCCGACATCCTACAGTCCGCGAGGCGTTTTGGGAGGCCCGGAAGGGCTAGGTACCGGTGTGGGGTTGGTCATCCGGGAACAGGTTGTTCGCCCGGCCGGTCGGTCCGCTTGGATCCGGAGCACGCGCAACTTCCCATCGGGTTCGGGCGATGCTCTGGTTTGAGGGCCGCCGGCGTCGGCTGGGGCGGTCCCATCCGTGGTGAGGGGCGAGGCGCGCCGTCGGCTGGAAGCCCGCTGCTCGCAGGCTGGCCCCGCTCTCGCTGTAGGTGATCAGCCGCTGGTAGCCGAGGGCACGCGCTGCTCGCCAGGCGGCGGCGTAGAGGGCTGAGTTGGCGTTGGGGGTGCCGTCGGTGCAGGTGCGGGTGACTTCCGCGGTGCGTCCGTCATCCAGGTGACGGGCAATCGGGCGTCCCACCACTGCCACCCCGACCAGGGTTTCCTTCGTGGCCACGCCGAGCGTGAATTTCATTCCCTGCGGCGGACGATGGTGGCGGTGGTGAGCTGCGATGAAGGCGCGTGCCTGACGGAAGGTCACCGGGACGACATTCAGCACCGGCTGACTCGGCCTGGCGCGTGTGGGGGCGAGTGCCCGACGGGTTTGACGTCCTGTGCGGGCGGCTGCTCGCTCCTGGGGAAAAGTGTCGCTGTTCATGCGGCTTCCGTTCGCGGGCCGACGGAGTGGTCGGCGACGTCGCCGATGCCGGGCACCACGTCGTTGAGGCGGGTGAGGGCGTGGCGGTGGAAGGCCGGGTTGAGATCGATGCCGGTGTACGAGCGGTTGAGGCGGACGGCGGCCTGTCCGGTGGTTCCGGTGCCGCTGAAGGGGTCGAGCACGCTGCCGTGCTGTGGGCATCCGGCGGCGATGCAGCGCAGCGGGATGTCGATGGGGAACGCGGCGGGGTGGGGCTGGCGTTGTCCCGGTGTGACGGGGATGGTCCAGACGTCGCCGGGGTTTCGCCCGGGCGGGATCGGGCTTGCTGTCTGTGTTCGGCTGGATGAGGGCCAGGTGCCGCGGGCGGTGTGCGGTTTGTTGCTGCTTCGGTGCGTGCGGCGGGACAGCGACCGGTCGCCGGTGTAGGGCTGGCGGATCGGGTCGAGGTCGAAGAAGTACGACTGCTGTTTGACGAGGAGAAAGAGCACTTCGTACCGGCAGGTGAGCCGGTCACGGCTGGGGAAGGGGGCGGCATTGGGCTTGTGCCAGATGATGGCGTTGCGCAGGATCCAGCCGTCGGTCTGGAGTGCCTGGGCGACTCGCCAGGGCATGCCGATCAGGTTCTTGTGGGGCACGTCGGCGGGTGGTCGGTAGCGGGGCTGGCGGTACTGGCCGGGGCGGGTGCACCAGTAGCCGTCGCTGTTGGTGGAGTAGCTGTCGCCCAGGTTGAGCCATGCGGTACCGGTGGGCGCCAGGACGCGGTAGAGCTGGGTGAAGACCTGCCTCAGATGCTGGACGTAGGCGAGCGGGGTGGCTTCCAGTCCGTACTGCTCGTCGGTCCAGGCGGCGCCGCAGCGGGTGCAGGAGCGCGGCGCACTCACTGATGCGGGAGGACCGGTCGGGTCGGTGGTGTCCGGGTGCGGGCAGGCGGGGCTGCCACCGGTCCAGGAGCCGGTGCCGTAGTCCCGCAGTCGCCAGTAGGGCGGGGAGGTCACCACGCAGT
Organism: Streptomyces sp. NPDC033178; assembly: GCF_055577685.1. Taxonomy (NCBI): domain Bacteria; kingdom Bacillati; phylum Actinomycetota; class Actinomycetes; order Kitasatosporales; family Streptomycetaceae; genus Streptomyces; species Streptomyces sp. NPDC033178. The sequence continues at coordinate 133,142 of NZ_JBVIPT010000020.1, read as the reverse complement.
CGGCGCTGCCGGTGGGCAGGGTCCGCAGTACGTCCACGGCGTCGCCGGTCAGCAGTCTGACATCAGGCGGGGCCCCTGACGGTCGATGCTCACCCCGGGGGCGCGGGTTCATGCGGCCCTCCTGTCCTGCGGCCGGGTGGTCCCGGGGCAGGGCAGGCCGAGCCGGTCCAGACCGATGTCATGGAAGTCGCTGCGCAGGTCGATGCCGACGTAATGGCGTTCGAGCTGGCGGGCGGCGAGGGCGGTGGTGGCGGCGCCGCTGAACGGGTCGAGCACGGTTCCGTGCGGCGGGCAGCCGGCGGCGATGCAACGCAGCGGGATGTCGACAGGGAATGTGGCGAAGTGGGCGGCCCGCAGCGGACGGGTGGTGATCGACCACACGTCGCCCGGGTTCTTGCCCTTGGTGTGGGCAGCGGTATGCCGCCGTCCGGTGGGCTGCAGCGCCTCGCCGGGCGGCTGGGCGGAGAAGGCGGTGTCGTCGGTGTATTTGCCCCCGTAGACGTTCTGGCCGCGTCGGCGTTCGGTCGCGCCAACGCCCGCGCGGTGGCCTTTGCGGGAGCCGCCGATGACGATGCCTTTCCCCAGTGCCTCGGGACGGGCCAGGGGTTCGCGGATGGCGTCGAGGTCGAAGAAGTACCGCGGCTGCTGCACCAGCAGAAACACCAACTCATACCGGTTGGACATCCGGTCGTGCACCGATTCGGGCATGGCGTTGGGCTTGTGCCACACGATGGCATTGCGCAGGATCCAGCCATCCGCCTGCAGCGCGAAGGCCACTCGCCAGGGCATCCCGAGCAGGTTCTTGCGCGGCAGGGCCTCGGTGCGGTCCACCCCGGCGCGCTGGACCGACTCCCTCATGATCCCCAAGGCCCGTCGCCCCATCGCTGTGCTCCTGCGCATCGGGTCATCGGTACGTCCAGGCGGCGTGGTGCTGTAGGAGTCGCCGAGGTTGAGCCACACCGTGCCGGTAGCTGTCAGCACCCGGCGCAGTTCGGCGAACACGCCGCGCAGGGCGCCGACGTAGTCCTCGGGGGTGGACTCCAGTCCGTACTGACGGTCGTGGCGCACAGCGCCGCAGCGCCTGCAGGTTCGGGGGTCGCCGCCGCGGTGTGCAGCCGAGGCCGGATAGGGCGTGCTCGGGTGGGTGGGCGGCGGGGTACTGGTGCCCCGTCCGGTGGAGTGCGTACAGGCGGGGTTGCCGCCGATCCACTGGCCGGTGCCGTAGTCGCGCAGCCCCCAGTACGGGGGTGAGGTGACCACGCAGTCGGCGGTGTTGTCGGGGAGTTCGCGCAGGACCTCGACTGCGTCGCCGGTGTACAGGGTGACGGTGTCGCCGGCGAAGTACGGGGTGATCACGCGGCCTCCTGCAGCAGCTTTTCGTGGTCCGGTTGGTCGGCGGTGTGGTGCCGCCGCCGTAGGGGGAGCTGGGGCGGACGCAGTGCGGCGGCTGCAGCTGCCGCGTGCGGGGCGCGGAAGAGCAGGACGTCATGGTGGGCGGTCAGTGTGACCGGGTGGCCAGTGGCGCGCTCATGGCGGGCGGTGCACCGGCGCTGGCCCAAGGAGGTCCGGACGATCAGGCGTTCACCGCGGAGTTCGGCCAGCAGGGCGACGCACCGTTCGACGAGCACCAGTCCGGCCGCCCGCGCGGCGCTGTGGACGTGTCCGGTCAGGTCGAGCAGCCGGTCGTGGTGCCGGTGCGGCCGGATCGTGACGATGACGTGGCCGCCGGGGCGCATCAGGGGCCGGCACTCGGTCAACGCCTGGCGAAGGCGGGCGGAGGAGTTGTCCGCCGCCCCGTCAGGGTCCGGCCCGGCGGGAGTAGGCCGCAGGGTGGTCAGGACGAGGTCAACGTCCCCGGCCAGTCCGGCCAGCCGTGCTGCGGTGGATGCGGGCGGGCTGTCGAGCACCATGCCGTCCGGTGCGGCCCCGTCGTACTTGGCTGCGGTGACGTTGGCGCGGGCGACGGTCCACCAGCGGCGCTGGCCGGTCAGTCCGATGGCGTGTCGGCCGGAGCGCAGGGCTTCGGTCAGGACGGTGCCCGCGCCACAGTCCGGGTCCAGGACGGTGTCGCCGGGGCGGGTGTGGGTGATGATGGCGTAGGCGGCGACGGCGGGGGGCATGCGGCCGGCGTCGTGGGCGGTCTCGGGCACGTAGCGGCCCTCGGCGAGTTGGGCGTGGCTGTCGAATTGTCCGGTAGGCCAGACCGACACCAGCGGGCGGGGCCGTGCGACGGGCTGCGGGAAGCGGGCGGTCATCGACGGTCCTTCCCCATCGGATCGACAGCGTGTCGGGGGCGGACGAACAGCAGGAGGTCGGCGTGCACCCGCAGGTGCCACGGCACCGGAGGGACGCCGGGCGCGGTGTCCGTAGGAAGGACGGCAGGCAGGTCCGGCTCAGGGGCGAGGGCGCTGTCGCGGACGGGGATTTGAAGGAGCGCCACGCGGTCGAGCAAGGCCAGTCCGGCGACGTCGGCGGCCTGTGTCACGAGGCCGCCCGGGTCGATCAGCCTGCCTCGCCAGTGGTCACTGTGAGTGATGAAGGCGAGGACTCCGGAGGGCGTCAGCAGACCGCCCCACGAGATGCCCGTGACCCAGTCCGGATGGTGCGGATCGACGGGAGCGATGACCGCGTCGAAGCGGTCCGGGCCGACTGTGGTCGGTCGGCTGCGTCGCCGGACCGGTCGGTGGCTGGTCGGTGCGGCAGGAACCGACTCGGTCGGGAGTCGGTGTACCGACTGCGGTCCGGCCGGTGCGGTGTCCTCAGCGGCGCGGGCGGCGATGCGGGGGTCGGCGGTGTGTGCTTCGAGGGTGCGGCCGAGTCGGCTGGCGGTCCCGGCTGCCTCGATCAGTGCGGGCAGCAGTCCGCCGCCGGTCCGGGTGCTGGGCATGGCCAGGTCGGGTGTCGGCACTCCGGGGCCGGTGGGCGGGGCGAGGAGCAGCACGCGGTGGCCGGGCCGGGTGTAGGTGGCGACGATCTCGACGATGGTCTCCAGCAGCCACGGTTCGATCAGGCGGGCGTCGGGATGACTGGGGCGCTGGGCGACCGGCCAGACGGAGCTTGGGCGCCTGGGACGCCGGGGGCGGCGTGAGCGCGTGCCGGCGCGGCCACGCGAGGGCAGGGGGTGCGGCCGGTGCCCGTCCGGCGGTGTGGAGTCGCCTGCGGGGGGCTGCGGGCGGGGTGGTGGTGTCATGCCCACTCTCCTGATGCGGTGGTGGCGTGGTGGTGCACGGTCACCGCAGAAGGCCGGGATTCGGGGCTGTTTTGGACACCGCGCCGCGAGGTTCGTTGCTCTGCCCGCACCCGCAGTGCCGTTTCCCTGCGGCCGGACCGCACGCAATATCGAGGTCGCAGACTTTCCCGGAGAGCTTCCGTATATAGGCCCGGCATGAGGCGACGGGGCCAGCCTGACCGCAATCGCTTCAGTGCGTTAGCTACGGCTTTTCCTGGCCGCCCGGCGAGCTCTGAAAATGGTGTCGTGCCATCGGAGGGGCGCACCGGATAGGACACCTAAAGACCTACTAAGACAGCATTAAAGAAGCAGGTCATCGGCTACTAAGCGGCTACTAATGCCCTCCTAGAGTGCCACTCGCCGCCCCGTTCCTGCGGCCGTTCCAGCCCCACGACAAGCCCCCTATTTAAGCAATTTTTAGCAGCAAGGAGATTCCTGGAAGGGAATCTCCTTGTCGTTTTCTTGTCGGTTTCTTGTCGACCGTCTGGATTCCTTGAGGCGTCGTTTCTTCCGCCTCGTGAAGGAGTCGCCTGACATGGCTAAGAGGTATCACGCGCACCGCGCCTGCACCGTCGAACAGCCGTCGCCGTTGGATACCGCCCGGGAGTGCTTCACGCTGATGGTGACCGGCCCGCAGCCGCTGTCCCTGGACGGCCGGGGCTTCCCGGGCCTGCCCAACCGGCGCATCCCGCTGGACGAGTTGCGGGATCGGATGCTGCGCCGCCGCTGCCCGCGGCGCACCCGGGACGCCGTCTGGGCGCACCTGGTGCGGCAGTCCCGGGAGCACGGCGCCACGTGGACGCTGGCGTGCGCGGGCATAGCGCTGCCAGCGCTGGCCGGGGTGGCCCGCTGGCTGACGGCCCGGTTCCCCGGCGAGGTGTTCGACGTGCACGCCGAGGTGCTCGGCGGGTTCCTCGGCGCGCTGGCGACGGTCGACGTGGACCGGCCGCGGGTGCTGGTGCGGCTGCGCTGGGCGGCCTACCGGGCCGGGTTCGCGGCGCTGTCCGAGGCACTGGATGCGCCGACTCCCGTGGGCAGGGACTTCCGGTCGGCGCCGCCGCGTCCGCCGTGGGGTCACCCCGACCTGGTACTGGCGCGCGCGGTCCGACAGTCGGTCCTGACTCGGACTGAGGCCGACCTGATCGGCGCCACCCGACTGGACGAGACGCCCATCACCGACTGGGCCGACCACCACCAGATGGGCCACGAGGCGGCTTACAAGGCCCGCCAGCGCGCCGAGCGACGTCTGGTCGCCTTCCTGCGCGAGCAGGCCGCGACCACCGACCCGGACGACCCCGTCGCCTCCTACGTCACTGACGAACTGACCCCCGTCACGTCGCGGCCCCACCCGACCCGACGGTCACCGTCCGTTACCAACACGGGGCGCGGCGGCCCGGCACAGCCGGATGGGAAATCCGCGGCAGCGGTGTCCAAACCGGGCCCCGTTTCCGGCCTTCTCGGGTGCGGGGGATCCACGCCCGCCCTTCCTGCCGCCACGTCATCGGAGGTGCCTAAATGCGCCTGATACCCCTTCCCCACCGTCTTCCCCTCATCGCGGCGGGCGCCGGACACCACGCTGCGACGCCGCGACCCCGGGGCCGTTGGCTGCGCCGGGGGCTGTTGCTGATCGGTCTGACCGTGCTGATGCCCGCCCTGCTCGCCGCCTCGGCGCACGCCGCCGAACCGGTCCAGGTTCTGGCGCTGGCGAAGTCGGTCGACGAGGTGTTGGACAACATCCGTAACTGGATCATGGGCATTCTGGCGGGTCTCGCCACGGTGTTCTTGTCCATCGGCGGCGTGCGCTACGTCATGGCCGGGGGCGATCCCGGTGAGGTGGAGAAGGCCAAGACCGCCTTCAAGAGTGCCGGCTGGGGCTATGGGCTGGCTGCGCTGGCCCCGCTGGTGGTCGAGATCCTCAAAGGGATCGTGGGGGCCTGATGACCACCGCCCAGGCGACCACCGCCGTGGCACACCGGCTCACCGGTCCGGCCGCCCCGGACCGGACCGGGGCCGGGCGCCCGGCAGCACCGAGCCCATCGCGTGCGGCCTTCCGCGGCCGGTGGCGCCGCTGGCGCCGCGCCCTGGTGCTCGGCACCGTGGCCCTGGCGGTGCTCGCCTCGGTGTTCTCCGCCTATGCCGACCCCAGCCCAAGCCCCGGCCCGGCGCCAGCCCCAACCGCCTCCGCCAAGCCCACACCAACACCGTCAGGTACCGAGTCTTCGTGCCCGGCATCGGACTGCATCCCTGAGCCCGGTACATCGGCCTCCCCGGCCCCGACGCCGGGAACCTTGCCCCCGGCCCGGGTTCCCGACGGCGACGGCACCGGCGGGATATCCGGATGGATCGCGAAGGGCATCAGCAGTGCGATCACCGGCTTCTTCAAGTCGGTGATCAAGTTCGCGCTCAATCCGCTGCTGGACCTGCTCAGCGGCACGCTGCTGACCACACCGAGTCCTGCGTCCATGCCGCGCGTGGGCGAGCTGTGGACGAATTCCTGGCAGATCGCTCTCGCCTGCTACGCCCTGCTGGTCGCCATCGCCGGAGTCGTGGTGATGAGCCACGAAACCGTGCAGACCCGCTACTCGATCAAGGAAATAGCGCCGCGGATTCCCCTGGGGTTCCTCGCCGCAGCCCTGTCGCTGTTCTTCGCGGGCAAGGCCGTCGACCTGTCCAATGCCCTCTCCCGCGCCGCCATGGGCGGCGGCGCCAACGCCGATACCGCCGGGCCTGCTCTGCGCGACTTCGTCCTGAGCTCCTTCAACTCCGACAGCGGCAGCATCTTCCTCGTCCTGATGTGGCTCGTGGCCATCGGGGTCCTGGTCGCCCTGCTGCTGACCTTCGTCGTCCGCGTGGCCCTGACGATCATTCTGATCGTCGCCGCACCTTTGGCGCTGATCTGCCACGCCCTTCCGCAGACCGACGGCATCGCCCGCTGGTGGTGGAAGGCCTTCGGCGGCGTGCTGGCCATCCAGGTCGCCCAGTCCCTCGCCCTGATCACCGGGGTGCGGGTGTTCTTGACTCCCGGCGGGTTCGGCCCCAACGGACTGTTCGGACTCACCGAGAACGGTCTGGTCAACGTGCTCATCACGCTGGCGCTGATGTACGTCGTCTTCAAGATCCCGTTCTGGATCCTGGGGTCGATCCGCTTCGGCAACGGCCGCTCTTTCGTCGGCAGAGTGGCCCGCGCCTACGTGATGTACAAGACGATGGGACTGCTGCGGGGCGTGAGTGGAGCGGGCGCCGCTTCGCGCGGCGGTGCGCGCCGCGCACCGCCCCCCGCAGGGCCGGGCGGCACGTCCCGCTCTCCCCGGCCGTCCGGCTCGGGACCGTCCTCAGGCGGTGCGGCCCGCCGAAGCGGGAGCGGGAACCCCCCGCCTGCGGGGCCCGGCCGACCGGCGGGCGGCCCGCAGCGCCCGCCGGGACCGCCACTGTTCCTCCAGCCGATTCCCACGGCCCCCGGGGCAGGCCAGCCGATCGGCCCGGCCGGCGGACCGCCACCGATGCCGCAATTCCGGGCTCCCGGCAATCCCCGCCCGGGCGCCTCCCCTGCCCCTCCGGCCACGCCGCCGACACAACCTGCCCGCCCGCCTGGCCCACCGGTATTCCGGGCTTCCGGCGGCACCCCGCTCACGCCGACCAAGCCGACCAAGCCGACCGGCCGGCCCTCGGTTCCCGCCCGGCCGCGCTTCCAGCAGCCCACTCCACGGCCCCACGTTGCGCCCCGGCGCGCCACCCGGCCACCCGCACCCGCCACCTTCCGGCCACCGGTGCCCGAGCCCCGGGTCACCCCGATGCGGCACCCGCGCACCAGCGCCCAACCCCCGGCCGTCTTCAGCTCCCCACGACCCACCACCCCTCCCGCGAGGCGCACTCCACCGCCACCCCCGCGCCGTACTGGCGGCAGCCGCCCAGGAGGTGACCCGTCATGACCCAGCCCGTGCGCATCCCTGCCGACGTTGACCGCGAGGACACCGTCCTGGCCAACCTGACCGCCCGTCAGCTGCTGATTCTGGCCGTCACCGGCATCGTGCTGTACGGCACATGGTCGATCACGCGCGCTTTCGTGCCCCTGCCGGTGTTCCTGATCCCCGCCATCCCTGTCGGGGCCACCACTGCCTTCCTGGCGCTGGGCAGGCGCGACGGGATGTCGCTGGACCGGCTGCTGCTCGCCGCCCTGCGCCAGCGCATGACGCCCCGCTACCAGGTCGCCGCCCCGGAAGGCATCCACCCGGCGCCCGCCTGGCTCACCCGGCAGGCCACCGAACCCGAGCAGCCCACCGGCGGCATCGCCCCGGCCGCGCTGCGGCTGCCCGCCGAAGGCGTGAGCGAGACCGGCGTGATTGACCTCGGCACAGACGGGGTCGCGGCGGTGGCGGTGTGCAGCACCGTCAACTTCGCCCTGCGCACCCCCGCCGAACAGGACTCCCTGGTGTCCGCGTTCGGCCGCTACCTGCACTCACTCACCGCCCCCGTCCAGGTCCTCATCCGCGCCGAGCGCCTGGACCTGTCCACGCAGATCGGCGAGCTGCGCCGGGATGCCCCGTCCCTGCCGCACCCGGCGCTGGAGGCCGCTGCCCGCGAGCACGCCGACTACCTCACCCAGCTCGGCCAGAACACCGACCTGCTGCGCCGCCAGGTCCTGCTCGTCCTGCGCGAACCCCTCGGCCCGAGCGTTCCCGCCGATGTACTGGGCGGCGGCTCGCCGCTGCCTGCGTTCACCCGCCGCAGGCAAGGGCCGCCCGGCGGCGAGGTCGAGGATCATGCTGTCCGGCGCGCCGCTGAAGCGCGCCTGGTGCGCCGGCTCGGCGAGGCGGTCGAACTCCTGGGACCCATCGGCATCGTCGTCACGCCGCTGGACGCCGGCCAGGCCACCGCCGTACTGGCCGCCGCGTGCAACCCCGACAGCCTCCTGCCGCCGTCCTCCGCTCTCGCCGGCGCCGACGACGTCATCACCACCGCCGCGGCCGAGGAGGGCTGGCCCCATGACACGTCCTCGCCCTGGGACGAGCCTGAAGGGAGGGACGCGCTGTGAAGCGCTCCCGCACGCACGCAGGACACCCGGCATCCCCGGAACCTGCCCGCGAGCGCGCCGGGGCGTTCGCTCCGGATGCCCTGGCCGTTGCGCCCCGGCATCTGGAGGTCGGGGCGGAGTGGGTGGCTTCCTTCGCGGTCACCGGCTACCCGCGTGAGGTGCATCCGGGCTGGCTCCAGCCGCTGCTGACCTATCCCGGCCGGGTGGACGTCAGCCTGCACATTGAGCCGGTCGACCCGGTCACCGCCGCCAACCGGCTCAAGCGGCAGCTCGCCAAGCTCGAATCGGGCCGCCGCTACACCCAGGACCACGGCCGGCTCATCGACCCGCAGGTCGAGGCCGCCACCGAGGACGCCTACGACCTGTCCGCCCGGGTCGCCCGCGGCGAGGGCAAGCTCTACCGGCTCGGCTTGTACCTGACCGTCCATGCCGTAAGCCGCGAGGACCTGGCAGGCGAGGTCGCGGCGGTTCGGTCGCTGGCTGCCAGCTTGCTGCTGGACGCCAAGCCCACCACCTACCGCAGCCTCCAGGCCTGGGTGACCTGCCTGCCGATGGCCTTGGACCTGGTGCGGATGCGCCGCACCTTCGACACCGCCGCGCTGTCCGCGGCGTTCCCGTTCACCAGCCCCGACCTGCCCCCGCCGGACCCCACCTCGGTCGCCGCCCCGTCCGGCGTGCTCTACGGGTACAACGTCGGCAGCCAAGGCCTCGTTCACTGGGACCGCTTCGCGCTGGACAACCACAACTCCGTCGTCCTGGGCCGCTCCGGATCCGGCAAGTCCTACCTGGTCAAGCTGGAACTGCTGCGCTCGCTCTACCGCGGGATCGAGAACTATGTCATCGACCCCGAGGACGAGTACGCCCGCCTTGCCTCGGCAGTCGGCGGAACCTACGTCCACCTCGGCGCCGAGACCGTCCGGCTCAACCCCTTCGACCTGCCCATCCACACCCGCCCCGACGGGCGCCGTAGCGCGCCCAAGGACGCCCTGGTCCGGCGCGCCCTGTTCCTGCACACCGTCCTGTCCGTACTGCTCGGCTCGACTCTGGCGCCGACCGAGCGGGCGGTGCTGGACCATGCGATCGCCGCGACGTACCAGCGGGCCGGCATCACCTCAGACGCGCGTACCTGGACTCGGCCAGCCCCGCTGCTGGCGGACCTCGCCGCCACCCTGCACGACGCGAAGCACCAGACCGCGACGGACTTGGCGGCCCGGCTGCGCCCCTTCACCCAGGGTGCGTTCTCCGGGCTGTTCGCCGGGCCCACCACCACCCGGCCGGATGGCCACCTGGTGGTGTTCTCCCTGCGCGACCTGCCGGACGAACTCAAGCCCATCGGGACCCTGCTGACGCTGGATGCGGTCTGGCGCCGGGTGTCCAACCCGGCGCTGCGCCGACCCCGTCTGGTGACCGTCGACGAGGCATGGCTGCTGATGAAGGAACCGGCCGGGGCGGAATTCCTGTTCCGGATGGCCAAGGCGTCCCGCAAGCACTGGGCCGGGCTGACCGTGGCCACCCAGGACACCGCTGACGTACTCGGCTCCGACCTGGGCAAGGCGGTGGTGGCCAATGCCGCGACCCAGATCCTGCTGCGCCAGGCCCCGCAGGCCATCGACGAGATCACCCGGACGTTCGATCTGTCCGAGGGCGAGCGGCAGTTCCTGCTGACGGCCGACCGCGGTCAGGGACTGCTGTCCTCTGGCACGCAGCGGGTGGCCTTCGAGTCTGTGGCCTCACCGACCGAGCACTACCTGGTGACCACGAATCCGGCAGAGCTGGCCGCCTACTTGGAAAGCGGCGCAGTTGCGGACACCGACGATCCGTTCCTGGATCTCGAAGCGGCCGAATCCCCCGACGACGCCTATGACGCCGTTTCCGGCAGCGAGATCGATCTCGACGCCGGCTGAACGGTCCCTCATCACCGCTTCTGCGACCTGTGCGCCGGTCTCTGCACAGAGGCCGTCGTATCTCTCCTGATCGTCTTCTGGGAGGCCATCTATGTCGTCTCACACATCGGTGCCCGCTCTCGTTCCCACGCGGCCCGCACGGCTGCTGACCCAGAACCGCGAAATGCGCGCGATCGGCGTCTGGAACTGGACGCTGCCCGCCTGGGCCGGCCGCTTTCCGGACGGAAAAACCTACAACACCTGCCCCTCGGCTGGGATTTGCCGCGACGTTTGCTACGCACGGCATGGCACCTACACCTGGCCCACGGTGAAAGCCAAGCACCAGGCCAATCTCCGCTTCGTCCTCGATGACCTGTCCGGCTGGGAAGAAGCGATGACCGCCGAGCTCGGGAGGCGGAAATTCCGCGGGACCTGGGTGCGGATTCACGATTCGGGTGACTTCCTCTCAGACTCCTACCTGCTGGCGTGGCTGCGGATCATCCGCGCCCGGCCGGAGACCAATTTCTACGCCTACACCAAGGAAGTCGCCCGGTTCCGGGCCCTGGTGGAGCCCGACCCACCGGCCAATTTCCTGTGGGTCTACAGCTTCGGCGGAACCCAGGACGCCGTTCTCGACGTCGAGCGCGATCGTGTGGCGGATGTCTTCCCCGACGAGGCAGCCATCGCCGCGGCGGGATGGCACTCGCAGGAGGCCAGTGACCTGCTGGCCGTCCTCGGCCCGCGCCTGGTGGGCATCCCGGCCAACCGCATCCCGCATTTCCTCAAACGGTTGGGTGGCCGCACGTTTCGCTCCTGGCAGGCAGAAGTCGACGCCGAACGCCGCGCCCAGCGCGGCGGCCTGCGGCTCGTGCACAACACCGCCGATCCCGAGCCCTCGGCACTGGCCGAGTCCGGCCAGCTGCCCGCGGCGGAGCACCACGGTCGTGCCGCCTGACCCCTGCTTCGTGACCGCGCCCTTGGAGGCCCTTGCCATGCTCACCAGCCACCTCCTGCCGTCGCCATCGCGCATCGCGGCTGCGGCAGGCCCCGATTCTCCGCTGGGGAACTACCTGCGCGATCCCGGCGGCGCCGTGCACGCGGTCCTGGCCCACGTCGCGCAGTGGGTCACCGTCTGGGGGCCCGTCGCGGGCCCCGTCCTGGTGCTAGCCGCTTCCGGGTTCGGCGGGGCGCGCTGGTGGTGGCGGCGTCGCTGCCGCCGGATGCTGAACGCCGACGCCCGGATCGTCAATGTGCTGCCGCCGCCCACCGCCGATCCGGCGGGTGCCGAAGCACTGTGGGCGAACTTGCTGGGGCTGTTGCGGCCGGCCTGGTGCCGCCGCCTGACCGGGCAGCCCCACCTGGGCTGGGAATACGCGTTCGACCGTGAAACGATCCGCGTTCGCCTGTGGGTCCCGGGTGTCGTCCCGCCGGGGATGGTCGAGCGCGCGATCGAGTCAGCCTGGCCCGGCGCACGCACCCGCACCGCACCCGCACCGCCGTCCACCCCCCTCGCCGGGCAGCGCAGCGAGGCGGCAGGCGGCGAGCTGCGCCTGGCCCGCCCCGAGGCCCTGCCGATCCGCACAAACTTCCCCGCCGATCCGATCCGCGCCCTGCTCGGCGCACCGGTCGGCCTCGGCCCGAGCGAGCAGGCGGTGGTGCAGATCCTGGCCCGCCCTGTCACCGGGCGCCGGATCACCAAGGCCCGCCGGGCTGCCCGTCGGGCGCGCACCGGGCAGCCCGTCCGCCCCGTCAGTCGCGTGCTCGACCTGCTCACCCCGGGCTACCGGGCCCCGCGCTCCCACCGCGCCGCCCCGGTGCTAGACCGGCAGACGGCGCTGGAGGCGTCCGCCGAGGACAAGGTGATCGTCGCCAAGCAGCGCGGCGCCCCATACGAGACCCGCATCCGCTACGCGATCACCATGACGGTGCCCGAAGACCTGAGCACCGAGAAACGGGCCGCGGTACGGGAGCGGCTGCGCGGCCGGGGCCACGCCATCGCCAGTGCGTTCGCCGCCTTCACCGAACACAACTACTACCGCCGCGCCAAGCTCCGCCGACCGGCGGTGTACGTCGCCGAACGCCGCCTGAACAAAGGCGACCTGCTGTCAATCCCGGAACTGTCCGCCGTGGCACACCTGCCGTGGGACGAGGCCATTCCCGGCCTGCAACGTGCCGGCGCCCGCGCGGTGCCGCCGCCGCCCGGCATCGCCACCACCAACCCGGCCGTGAGGCCCATCGGCCTCACCGACACCGGCCACCCCCGCCCCGTCGGGCTGCGCGTGCCGGACGCCCGCCACCACCTGCACATCCTCGGCGCCACCGGCTCCGGCAAATCCGAGCTGATGGCCCGGATGATCCTCGCCGACGCCGACGCAGGACGCGGCCTGGTGGTCATCGACCCCAAAGGTGACCTGATCACCGACGTACTGATGCGGCTGCCCGCACACCTCGGGGACAAAGTGATCCTCTTCGACGCCGACAGCAAGGCCCGGCCGCCCATCCTCAACCCGCTCGAAGGCACCGACGCGGCCCGCACGGTCGACAACCTGGTGTCAATCTTCTCCCGCGTCTACGCCAGCAGTTGGGGACCCCGCACCGACGACATCCTGCGCGCCGGGCTGCTGACCCTGCACGCGCAGGCCGGCACGCCGGTCCTCACCGACCTGCCCAAACTGCTGTCCATCCCCTCGTTCCGCCAGCGAGCCGTCGACCAGATCGACGACGACATCCTGCGGGGCTTCTGGTCCTGGTACGACGACCTCTCCGGGCCGGCCCGCGCCCAGGTCACCGCACCGCTGATGAACAAGCTCCGCGGCTTCCTGCTGCGCCCCTTCGTCCGCGCCGCCCTCGCCGGCGGGCCCTCCACCGTCGACATGGACGCCGTGCTCGACGGCGGAATCTGCCTGGTCCGCATCGCCAAAGACGCCCTGGGCACCGAGACCGCCCACCTGATGGGCTCCATCGTGGTCGCCCGCACCTGGCAGGCCGCCACCGGTCGCGCCCGCATCTCCCAGGGCCAGCGCCCAGACGCCGGGCTGTACCTGGACGAGGCACACAACTTCCTCAACCTCCCCTACGCGCTGGAGGACATGCTCGCCGAGGCCCGCGGCTACCGGCTGTCGATGACGCTCGCCCACCAGTACCTGCGCCAGCTGCCCAAGGAACTGGAGGAGGGCATCAGCACCAACGCCCGCACCAAGATCTTCTTCAACTCCTCGCCCGAGGACGCCCGCCACCTCGCCCGGCACACCGAACCGCGGCTGACCGCACACGACCTGTCCAACCTCGACGCCTTCCACGCCGTCATCCGCCCGGTCGTGCACGGCGCCGAAGCGCCCGCCTTCACCGCCATCACCGAGCAGCTCCCGCCGCCCATCCCGGGCCGCGCCAAGCAGATCCGCACCGCCGCCCGCCGCAACGCCCGCCCCAAGCCAGTCCCGACCCGCACGGGGCCCGCAGGGCAGTCGGCGGACCCCCGACCGACCCGTGCGGGCGACTGAGCTCACCACCCTGACAGGCCCCGTGCGGCGGCCAGCCGCGCCGCCGCACGGCCACTCCACCAACCGCTCCCGTTTCATTCGGAGGTGTACCGTCTTGATCACCAATCCCACTCCCCAGCGCTCCCTGCGCGGGCACCGGCCCCAACGCATCAGCCAGCGCGACGCCGCCATCAGCGGCTACATCGCCCGGCTCGCCACCCGCCTGACCGAGCGCGACCGGTGGCTGGCCCGCATGCTCTACGAGCACCGGGTCCTGACCACCCACCAGATCGTCGATATGGCCTGGCCGTCGGTGCGGGCCGCCAACATGCGTCTGCTCCGGCTGTACCAGTGGCGCGTGATCGACCGGTTCCAGCCCTTCGTCACCTACGGCACCGCCCCCATGCACTACGTCCTCGACCTCGCCGGTGCCACCCTGCTCGCCCGCGAGGAGGGTCTCGACCTGCGCGCCCTGGACTACCGGCACGACCGGGCGACCGGCATCGCCTACTCCCTGCACCTGGCCCACACCGTGGGCACCAACGGCTTCTTCAGCGCCCTCACCGCGCACTCCCGTCGCCCCGACGCCGCCGGCCAACTCGCCGCCTGGTGGTCCGAGACCCGCTGCGCCAAACACTTCGGCGACATCGTCCGCCCGGACGCCTACGGCCTCTGGCACGAGCACAGCCCCACGCCGACGGCATTCGAGTGGTTCCTGGAGTTCGACTTCGGCACCGAGCGCCCCGACCGCCTGGGCCGAAAACTCGCCGGTTACGCCAAACTGGCCACCACCACCGGCATCACCACCCCCGTCCTGTTCTGGGTCCCCACTTCCCGCCGGGAAGCCCGCATCCGCCGCGCCCTGTCCGCAGCGCTCACCAGCCTCGACGACCCGTCCCTGGTGCCGGTGGCCACCTCCAGCTCCGACTTCCTCGACGAGGAGCACAACGACCCCGCGGCGGCCCGCTGGCAGCCACTGGACGCCCGCCCACCCGCACCGCAACGCCTGCGGCTCGCCGAACTCGGCCGCGCCTGGCCACACCTGCCGCCCCTGGCTGCCTCATCCACCGATCCCACCCAGGCTGGCGGAGCGGACCTGGGCAGCGGCCTCCTGCCGCCGGCTCCGCTGCCACCCGACCCATCAGACCGTCGCCCACTGCGGTAAACGGACATGGGAAAGATCGCCGCCGCGGCCCTGGGACTGCTGGTACTGGTCGCCGTCCTCGGCGGCGCCGGGGCCGGCGGCATGCTGTCCGGCTTCGGCAGCAGCAGCACCCAGCCCAGCAGGGCCGCACTCACCGACATCCCGTCCGACTACCTCGCCCTGTACATGGACGCCGCCACCACGTGCCCCGGCCTGGACTGGTCCGTCCTGGCCGCCATCGGCAAGACCGAATCCGACCACGGCCGCTCAACGCTCCCCGGCGTGCACAGCGGCACTAACGAGGCCGGGGCCCGCGGGCCCATGCAGTTTCTGCTGCCCACCTTCCAGAGCGTCGTTGCCAAACACCCGCCGCCGCAGGGCGGAGTCACTCCGCCCTCGCCGTACAACCCGCACGACGCGATCTACACCGCCGCCGCGTACCTGTGCGACTCCGGCGCCCGAGACAGCAAGAACCTCCCCGGTGCGATCAAGACCTATAACCCCGACGACTCGTACGTCTCACAAGTCCTTACCCAGGCCCAGACGTACGCCAGCGGCGCAGCCTTCGGCGCCGACACGGCCCCCGCCGACGCTGCTCTTGAGGCGATCAACTACGCCCAAGGCCAGCTCGGACTCCCCTACGAATGGGGCGGCAACGGCCCGGGCACCGGCAACGCGGGATTCGACTGCTCCGGCCTCACCAAAGCCGCCTACGCAGCCGCCGGAATCACCCTGCCACGTACCGCCCAAGAGCAGTTCGACGCCGGCCCCCGTGTGCCCGCGGGACAGCAGCTCAAGCCGGGAGACCTGGTCTTCTACGGCAGCCCCAACGGCGGCATCCACCACGTCGGCCTCTACGCCGGAGGCGGACAGATGATCGATGCCCCCCGCCCGGGGAAAACGATCATGATCGAGCCGTACAGGTACCAGGGAGACGACTACGCGGGTGCCACCAGACCATCGGCCTGAACATATTGCAGGTTCCGAATCAAGCTGTCACTGTCCGAGCGATCCGTCGGCCACTTGTCGGTTTGCGCCCGTCGCTGGAGGCTCCTGCCTCCGGTTTTCAGACCCACCGCCTTGGCGTCCTGCCTCTTCGGCAGGTTACCCCTGGACGGATGGCGACACACCGACGTCCGCCCTCTTCCCTCATCCGCGCCGATGACGACAAGTGGCCGGACGGTCAGCCGGGCCAACTACCCAGATCTGGCCTCGGCGCGCAAGAAGCGACAGATCGGCCGGACAAAACCGCCGACAGATCATCTGGACAGCTAGCCATATCCGCTGGCCACAGCGCTGCCGACCGAGTAGTCAGGCCGGAACCAACACATATGTTTGAACCAACGAGCGTTCGATTCCTGGACCATATTCCTCGTTCTGCCATCAGATGTGGGAGGGACGCCTGTCAGGAGCAGGAACGACCCTAAACACGAGCAGGACGGGAAGGCGCCTGGTGGCGCTGCCTCTGAGCGGAGCCTCTGGCGCGTTAAAGGGTCGGGGGCGCGCCACCGGCCCCACGTCAGGGCTTGCGTTGTGCGGGCAATCCGGGGTCTGCCTCTGTGGGGTCGGTGAGCAGTTGACGCATGGCTGCTTCGGCTGCCGAGCCATTGCCGGCGGCGAGGGCGTCGACGATCTGAACGTGGTGCGTTAGCGAGGCCTTGTTGCCAGGGTTGCAGAGGCCGAACGAGTCGTCGGAGTCCTGGAGGGCGACTGCCACGATCCTGGAGAGGTGTTCCAGCACGGGGTTGCCAGCCATCTGTATAAGCAGGGCGTGGAACTCCGCATCGGCGCGCGAGAAGGCAATCGCGTCGCCCTGCCCGACGGCGTACCCCATGCTCGCGACAGCGTCCGCGAGTTGATGCTGTGCTTTGTCGTGTCCGTGTCCGGTGGCGAGGCGCGCGGCAAGCGGCTCGATCGTCCAGCGCAGCTCGCTCAACTCGCGGCGCTGGACGTTGCGCTGAGGACCGAAGGCCCGCCACTCGATGATGTCCGGGTCGAGAAGGTTCCATTGACTGACAGGGCGCACGCGCGTACCGACGTTCGGTCGGGCGCTGACTAGCCCCTTCGCCTCCAGGACACGGAGGGATTCACGGACGACGGTGCGGGAGACTTCGAATCGCTGCCCGATCTCCTCAGGGACCAGCGGGTGGTCCGTGCCCAGGTCGCCGGAGACGATCATCTGGCCCAGCCGCTGGACGAGTTGGCCGTGCAGCCCACGTGCTCGGCGGCCGTTGATGCCGGGGTTATTCACGCCTGCTCCTCCTCACTCATGGTCGGTCGCCAGGTGTAGCTCTCACCGATGTGGGCTCCGTCGCTATAGAGCAGATCGTCGAACTGCTTGCCACGTTCGGCATCGTCAGAGGCGGCGGCGGTGACAGACGCCTCGAATCTGCCGTTGCGCTCATATCCCGTAATGAACCAGCGAATGCTCTTCATGGTCGCTCCTTGAATCTCTCCGGAAAAATTCCCTTCATAGGAATACGGGCGTGGCACGCCCCGAATACCGATCTCGGGAAGGCGATCGTCTCGTCCCGCTCGCGGCACCGGTGGTCCGCACTGACACGTCGTCGCGGGGTGTCCTCGGGCCTGTGTGATGTCGTGATCAATCGAGGGGCCGGCTGGCGAGCTCAGGCAGCTGATCCGTCCACGGCGCGGCCGCAGTCTGCTCGGTGCGGGCCCACCCCCCGGTGAGCCCGGTGACAGCGGCCGGTCGTCCTATGGTGCTGCTGCCCGGGAGCAAGGATCATCATGGGCATCCGTCCTCGTGGGGGTGACGGCGCCGAGTGACTGTCGAGGTGCCCGGCACGACTGGGCCTGACGGAGGGCAATTCATGGTCAGTGACCACGAGAACATCGACTGGGCGAGCATGCTGCGGGCGGACTTCACGTTGAAGGTCGATTCTCTGCAGCAGTACGCCTACGCCGCCGGCGCCCGCGGAGACGTATCGCTGCAGCGTCATTACCTGCATCAGGTAGCCCAGTTGGAGGCGTTGCCCAAGCCATGGGAGGGCGGTGCCCGCCTCACCGAGGAGGAGTACTGCGCCGCAGTGCGTGTGCGGGCGTGGGTGCTGCATGAGCAGCAGATCGCCGACGATCGGCGATGGGCGACGAAGCGAGGGATGAGCGCGCAGGACTGGGCACTGCGGGAGGCCGAGGCCCGTGCCAAATGGCGATACCACCGCACGCCGGATGGCCAGATGCTGTGTGCGGCGCTGCGTGACGACGGCAGAATCGCCCTCAACAGCGAAATACTGGAACCTGAGGTGGCTGGCCGACTTCGGCAACAGATGCCGCAGTTCGCGCACCTCATCACCTTCTACCTCGACAACCAGGAGGCAGGTCGAGGGTTGCAAGGCGCACCCGTCGACCGCACGCCCCTGCCGGGTCCTTCGGGCCCGCCCCCGAACCGCCCGTGCCGGGCGGTGTACTGACGGCACAGTCCGGTGTTCGCGACGGCACGCCTCAGCGCCCGGCGGCCCCCGCCAAGCGCCGGCTGTTGTGGCGTAGGCGCCGCTCTTAGTGGGCGGTTCGTAAGGTGATGTCCGTTTCCGGCTGAGGTTGGAGCAAGGGCGCTGGTGGAGGTTCCGTCGGCTCGGCTATTGCTTCCTGGTGAAGTTGCCGGTGTCGGTCTCGGTGAGATCCCGAGTTTGACCAGGCGTTTTAGCTTGGCGCGGGTTCCTTCGACGTTCTTCGGCAGCAGTTCGTGGCCGAGGGCTTCGCAGACGTCCCTGGCCCGTAGCGGCCTGGTCGCGTGGTTGAACGCGGCGAGGATGCGGGGGCGGGCCTTCCCGAACGCGGACCGGTCTCCGCCAAACAACTCGGCCGGGCGCTCGCGGCGGTGCCCGCCGCGTGACGCCCGGCTGGCACCCCGTCAGAGGAGAGAGTCGGGTGGCCACATGGACGTCACGCAGAGCGCCGCACCGGTCGAGCACTGCCCCGCCGGCTGGAGTTGTTCCCCGTCCGTACAACCTCCGTGACCATCGACTGCGTAGACCCGGCGGCACCAGCCCCTGACCGACGCCGACTTCGACCAACTGCAGCAACTGGCCACCGGATAGGAGCTCATGCGGCCGGCGGGCGCGGCTTATCCGACGGCAACCACGAGGAAGAGGCGGTCTTCCGGGGGGCGGGGGCGCGCAGTTGGCCCAGGACTGCGGCGGGATGTCGGAGTCCCATCCGCACAGGCGCTTGCCGCAGGCTGTGCACGACTGGGTCGTTGAGAGGTGAAAAGTTGACTCGCCCGAGGCAGTGATTTGACCGGTCCTTGGCCAGTGCATTTATGCGTGATCCATACCCTTCGAGAGCCATTTCGGCTCCTGTCGGCTTCCGGCAGATGACACCTACCTTCGAGGAAACATGCGCATACGTGCTGTCATAGCGGGCCTCTCGGGCGCGCTGGCACTCTCCGCCCTCACCGTCCCGGCCGCCCAGGCCGACGAGGTCCAGGGCGACACGCAGATCACCGGCGTCGTCCTGAACGGCGGCAAGCCCGTGGTGCTCGGCACCACCGCGAGGAAGACATTCACCCTCAAGATCACCGCCTCCGACAACTCGGGCATCAGTGACGTCTACGGCTTCATGTACCACGGCACGCTCGACAACCCGGACGGTTTCGCCGGCTCTGACTCCCCGCTGACCTGTACAAAGACAGCAACCACAGCCACCTGCACCACCAGCATCACCATCGACCCGGCCGCCGACCTCATCAACGCGGCCGCCGGGACCTGGAAGGTACTGGCCGCGGTGGACGCCAACGACGGCGACTACATCGAGAAGGACATCGCCGGCACCGGCAAGGTCCTGCGCGCGACCCAACTCACCGTCAACGCCTCGCCGGAGCCAGTGAAGAAGGGCGCCACACTCACGGCGACGGGCAAGCTGAGCCGCGCCAACTGGGACACCGGCACCTATGGGGGATATGCCAACCAGCCGGTGAAGCTGCAATTCCGCAAGGCCGGCACGAGCACCTACACGACGGTCAAGACGGTCTACAGCAGCAGTACGGGCACACTGAAAGCCACGACGACCGCGTCCGTCGACGGCTACTGGCGCTTCAGCTTCGCCGGCACCAGCACCACATCCTCGGTGAACGCCACCAGCGACTACGTCGACGTCCAGTAACCGATCGTTCGGCGAAGTCTCCGGAGCTGGCAGGCCTCGGAGACTTCGCCGACCGGCTCCCGGCCCACACGCCGGACCTGCCCGAGCACCCGGACTACCCCCGCATCCTCGCCGCGTTCAACCACGCGACCAGGCCGCTACGGGCCAGGGACGTCTGCGAAGCCCTCGGCCACGAACTGCTGCCGAAGAACGTCGAAGGAACCCGCGCCAAGCTAAAACGCCTGGTCAAACTCGGGATCTCACCGAGACCGACACCGGCAACTTCACCAGGAAGCAATAGCCGAGCCGACGGAACCTCCACCAGCGCCCTTGCTCCAACCTCAGCCGGAAACGGACATCACCTTACGAACCGCCCACTTAGGGCCTGTGGGATGTCGTGATCAATCAGCTGCTCGCAGGAGATCTTCGAGCCAGATGATCGAGGCACGGAGTTCGAGGCCGGCGAGGTAGCTCTCGGGCGCCTTGTCGAAGCGTGTGGCGATGCCGCGCCAGTCCTTCAGCCGGTTGATCAGGCGCTCGACGGTGTTCCGTTCCTTGTAGAGGTCGGCGTCGTGGCTGACGGGCCGTCCGCCCCGGCTGGCTTTCTTCTTGCAGTTGGCGGCCTGGTCCTTCTTCTCAGGGATGACCGCCTTGATGTGGCGTTGGCGCAGGTAGGAGCGGTTGCCGCGGGACGAGTAGGCCTTGTCCGCAGCGACCGCGCCCGGCCGAGAGCGGGGCCGACCGGCCGGCAGACGAACGCGGATCTTCTTCAGCACGGGGATGAACTGCGGGCTGTCCGCGGCCTGCCCGGCTGTCAGGACGAACGACAGCGGCCGGCGCTTCCGGTCGGCGGCGAGGTGAATCTTGCTGCTCAGCCCGCCACGGGACCTGCCGAGCAGGGCTTCCCTCAGACGGAGTCTGTGTCGACGGCGGACGCGCCGACGTTCTTCCCACTCAGGCTCGTTTCCGCCGTCCTGCCCGTTCTGTTCCGCCTCGCCGCCCCCTTTTGCCGGGTCATCTCCTGCTCGGCGGCGGCTTCCTCGAGACCCTTCATGATGTCCTTGCCGATGAGTATCCCGGCGGCGTCGTGGTGAGCGCGGGCGGTCGTGGAGTCCACACTGACCAGGGACAGGTCCGTCCTGCCCTGGCGGGCGGCTTCGGCGATCAGGCCCTCCAGCAGGGCGGTGAAGACACCGGCGTTCCTCCAGACCCGGAAGCGTCCGTAGACGGTCGGCCAGGGCCCGAACTCGCCCGGCATCTCACGCCACTGCGCGCCTGTCCTGAACCGCCAGATCACCCCCTCGAACTGATCCCGCAGCCGCCCGGGGTACGGGCCGTACTCGCCTATAGGCAGGAACGGCTCGGTCAACTTCCACTGTTCGTCAGTGAGTTGCCTGCGTGTCACGGTCGTCTTCCTACCGGATCCGCCTTCCAGGCGGATCCGGATCGGCAAGATTGATCACGACATCACACAGGCCCTCGCACCGTTCTTCGTCGTCCGCCGGGGCGGGTCCGCCTTGAGCCGTGACCATGGCTGGCGGGCGGGCAGTCGGTGAGGGGACAGCAACAGCACCGTTGCCCATGGCACGCTCATGGTGGTGCGGATGCGAGGTGCGGCTCGTCGCACGGTCGACCGGTCCGGGCTCTGTGAGGTCGCGAGCGGAGGGTTGCCCTCGGGTGCTGCGTCCTGCGGCTGGACTATGGCCCCGCCGTGGCGGTGCTGGGGTCCGAGCGGTTATGTGCCGGTCGGCTCGGCGCCGTCCTGCGTCAGGGCGCGCAGCAGGGTCCAGCCCGGCGCTTGCTCACGGGGACGGACGGCGGCGGTGAAGACTTCAGGGTCGGCGAAAATCGGCTCGCCATTGGGCCGGCGAACATACGGCACGAATCCGTAGTCCACGCCGTCGTGGGCGTCGTAACTCATCCAGGCGATCACTTCACGTTCGCCCTCGCGCAACGGGTGGTTGGACACCGCCCGGGCCTGAACCGTGTCGTCGGTGTCGACCCAGACCTGCGGGACAGCGAAGACGAAGCGGGAGGTGTGGTTCTCCCGGGCCTTCTCGGCCGCGCGCTGCTCGAACGCCGCGGCGGTAGGCTCGTCGCGCAGGTAGTCGTAGTCGGACAGCACGAGAGTACGGTCGCCCTGCAAAGCCACCATCGCCGGGCTGTCCCGCTCGAGGATGGCCCACTCCAGTCGGCCGGCAACATCGAGCACCAGGCTCTCGGTGTCCGGGTTCACGTCAGTGGTCACTTCCCTGCGGCGGGTTATCCCGGAGCTTGAAGTCGTGGTAAACGCCCATGATCTCCACGGAGACGCGGTCGCCCAGGTGGGCCAGACGCAGCAGCGTGCGGCTGGTGTGGCTGTTCTCGCGACGTGCTACGCGGCTCGGCCTTTCAAGCACTTCCGTCCCGTCCAGCGCTTCTAGCTCTTCGGCCAGCTCTTTCACCGTGGCTCGGGCTTGAGTCAAATCGATCTTCACTGTCCCTACCTCCAGGCTCCCCCGGCAGTCTCCCGCATCCGGGACGCTTGCGGAGCCCGTGGCTGTAGATCAGTTGCCGCCCCGCTCGATGCTGGCCTCGACGTAGTCCGACAATTGGTGGACGAGGAGATTGGCTGCATGCACGGCCTCCCGCAGGATAGCGACAGCGGCCTCAATCCCCGCCCGGTGGAGATCCGGTTCTCCCAGCACCGCCATCGCCTCGCTCAGTGTCGCAACCTTCAGCGGACGGGGGTCCGCGATGTCCAGCAGCCAACGGTAGACACCCTCGTCCCCATCATCCACAAACTCAAAGGTGATCGTCATCTCCTCCGGCTTGCCGACCACGCCGGCGACCTGAGCAGCCTCGACCAGGAGGGACACTCCGTCCTCCTCGCCCGGTTGCCTAGGGTCCCAGGCCATCCCGATCGGTGGGGAGTCAGCGCTGCGCACCGAGACCTCGCCGCCAAAGCTCGCGTCAACTTCGTGGGCAACGACGAGTTCGGTCAGCCAGGCACGGGCCGCTTCCTCATGAAGGACGAATGGGTCCACAAGCGCTCTCCTTCCTGTGGCGAAGCAACGCGGTGATGGGTCTGGTTCGCTCGGTGCCCAGAGCCGGGCAAATGCGTAGAGGCGAGGGGGCATGGCCTCTGTATGGCCCGCTCCCGGGCAGGGAGGGCCGGGAGCGGGCGCGACCGGCGGCGGGGAATGCAGACGAAGCCGCCGCCGGAGTCTTGATCAACGGACGCATAGGCCGGGCCAGCTGGAGGCCGCACGCAACTGGGAGTGCGCTCTCCAAGACCGCCTGACCTCCACGGCCACGAACTCCAGGAAACCCGTCGGCCGCCGTCAGTGCAGTCCGGCGGTCTTGAGGACCCGCTCGGCCATGTCCAGGGCAACGTCCGAGTCGTCCCATCCGGGGTCCTGCGTGCTCACCAGCAAGGCCAGATCGACGAGTTGCCGGTCCAGGCCGGTGGGCGTCAGGCGTACGCACAGGCCGGAAACGTAGGCGAGGTAGAAGGTCCAGCCGTTCCTGGTGAAGCGGGCACCGTCGCGCTCGGCGTCGGCCACCCCAGTCAGCAAGAGGCGGGGAACAGCCGGTTCCGGGATCCGGAACCACGCGGTCCCGCCGAGGGAGAGGTCCACGTGGTAGGTACCCGACCCGGCGGCCAGGACGTGAGCGTCGACCGGCTCGCCGGGAAGGACGCCCATAGGAGTGCCGCTCCAGGTCACGGGGTACCGCCAGCCGTCGCGGTGCCACACAGTGACCCCGTTGGGCCGGTGCTCCCCTACCGCGGTCGCCCCAGCCAGCAGCGCGTTGACCTCCTCCGGCGCAACGTGACGGGGCTCGGCGTCGGCATCGAATGGGAAGATGTAGGTGAAGCAGTCACTACCGTCGCCGTCGTGCAACCAAGTGATCTTGTTGCCCTCGATGCGGTAGAGGCCCTTCCTCGGCCACTCGGTACGTCCGGTGTTTGGAAAGCCCTCGATGGCGTACTGGATGACCTTCGGTCCGATGGACGTGATGGTCCGTGGACCGGACAGGTGGGGGTGCGTGTGGTTGACGCACTGGAATGCCGTGCAGGTCTGGGCACGGCGCTTGAACTCGGCAAGGCTGAACGGCACGTCCTTTCCTCCGTTTCTGGACATGAAAAAGCGGCTCCCGACCGGTGAGCCGCTGAAGAAGATGTGCAGTGGCGTGTGGTGCTAGTAGGCGCAGCCGCCGGCTTCTCTCCTCGTCGGCCTCAGGCCGCGCGTCGAGCGCCCAGTCAGTGGTCTTGTGGTGAAGCTCTGCCGGGACCTGGGAGGTCTTCGCCTCGGGAGTCGAGGCGGACCAGGGTTCGATGGCGAATGCCTCGCGTGAGTCCAACAGCTTCCACCGGGGGTTCAGTGCCGCAGAACATGGTGGAATGGTGTGGTGACGCGACCGCGGGTCAGGGGCTACCCGTGCACCGGGTAGTTCCGTCGACCGCGGTCGGGGTCTCGGAGACAACCGAGGTGCAGAGCGCGATGCCGTAGTGCGCGCAGTAGCCGCACAGGTGGAGTTCCTCGGCGTCCTCACCTCCACAGTGCTCATGCCGGACCGCTTGCGCTGCTGCTCGTGCTCCGCCACGTCGGGTTCGATCTCCGTCCGTATGCCGTTCTTGCGCATCCGGAACATCTGCTCTGCGACGGTGTGCACCGCCGGTCAGTGCTGAAGATCGGTGGCGTTTTTCAGATCCTCGGCCGCATCGTCTCGGCGCCCGTCGATGGCCACGTTTACTCCCTCGTATTCACGCGTCTGCTGTCCGATGCCTGCCAGATTCTCCACCTGCTGGATCTTGGAATCAGGAGCGCCGACGTGGTGCAGCGTCGCAAGGTAGAACGCCAGGGCCTCCGGCCCCGGCGGGGAGCCGTGCGGCACCCGCGACAGGTGTGCGTGCCGGAGCCTGCTCATCTCGGCGCACGACTTCCTGGCATCGACCATGTGGATCCAGCAGCCCGGGTACTGCACCCACATCCGGCAGCCGCAGCGCAGGTTGTACCAACCGCTCACGTCGCCGATCCGGTCGACCAGTTCGGGTTCTTCCAGCGCCGGGACCGGCCAGCGGCGAGCCTGTCGCTCGTACACAATGATCACGTCCTGCGGAACTCCGTAATGCTCATAGATCGCCCGGCGTTCCGGCAGGGCATGCCACACGGACTTGTTGAGCGCAACATCGGCGTACGCGGCATGAAGGCGCTGCGACTCCGGGCACTCGACCGTGTTGGGGCTTTGGGTATGCAGCCGCCAGTCCCTCACTACGAAGACCTCGCAGCCGCAGGTCAGGAAGAACCAGCCGTCCTTGCCAACCTGGTCAACCGTCATGGCGACCTTCCTCTCCCTTCCGTATGAGGCGAGCTGGCCCCAGAAGAGGCGTAGGGTGCGACGCTGCCCATGCTTCGCGTCCTTTGGGGCTCGCTTCTGTTACTCGAACCGCAGGAGTTCCCGCAGCTCGTTCAGGCCGTTGCCTGCTGGCTACCGGGGGTCGGTGCACGGTTGGCCACGATCACGCGGGGCTTGTGGCCACCCCGGTGTCCATCTGTCGGCCGGCCTTCTGCGCTGCCTCCACGAGCTTCCGTCCCAGCGGCGTCGGGCGGGGCAGATTGACCTCCTCCAGCAGCCCGTTGCGGATGAGCTTCGCCGCCGCTGCGGCACGGGGATGGGACTTGTGGCCCTTGCCCCGTGCGGGGCTGCAAGCGGTACCGGTCATCGTGGGGAAAGTGCCGGTCCGGGTCAGGCCCGGGGACTCGCCCGACCGGCGGTGATCCAAGGGGCGCCCCTCGCGCGTTCAGTGCGTGTGTCCGCCCACCTGTCCCGAGTCGCCCAGGTCGGGTGGCTCGCTGTAGTCGACACCCGATT
Organism: Streptomyces sp. NPDC033178; assembly: GCF_055577685.1. Lineage (NCBI taxonomy): Bacteria > Bacillati > Actinomycetota > Actinomycetes > Kitasatosporales > Streptomycetaceae > Streptomyces > Streptomyces sp. NPDC033178. The sequence goes on along the minus strand of NZ_JBVIPT010000020.1, from coordinate 107,419 downwards.
CCGGGGAGACGATGTCTCCTGATTCGGTGTCGGTGCAGTAGGCGTCGAGTACCTCGCCCGCGGTAAGCGGCTGGAGTCCGTCTCCGTGCAGTCGCCAGCCGTAGACGCGGTCGCTCGTGCCGGGGGCGCTGGTACGCATCACGAGGCCTCCGGCGCTGTGTGTCGCGATGCCGAGGGCGAGGACCGTGGTGAATTCCAGCGCTTCGGTCTCGTCGAGTCGTGTGTCGCTCTCGGCATTGTCGTCGGCGTGCAGGACGGCGACGAGGGTTTCGGGCTCGGCGGAGACGCTGCACACGAGGTGGTGCTCGCCGGTGCCCGCGGCGTCGAGGATGCGCAGGAGCAGGTCCGAGGCGCGGGCGAAGGCTGCGCGGCCTATGTCTTCTCCGCAGGTGGCGCAGGGGCCTATGCGGGAGAGAACGGTGGCCGCGTACTCCCAGGTGGCCTGGCGGACAGCGTTGTCGACGAGGTCAGGGACGATTTCGGTGAGGGGCTGTCCCTCGTAGGAGAGGGTGGGGCCAGTGGTGGCGAGTTCGGCGGTGAAGCGGGTGCGGCTGGCCGGGGCGTCGGGGTCGAGGCCGGTTTCGGCGCAGAACTCAGCGTATTCCTCGGGGTCGAAGAGGGCGATTGTGGTGTGGCTGCCTTCGTCTGCGCGTGTCCGGAGCAGGGCTTCCACCTGCCGTAGATAGGACTCGTGGTCGTCGAAAGGGAAGGTGCGGTAGCGCCGCATTGCAGTGAAGTCCTGCTCGTCGGTGAGCAGGCCGATGGTGCCCGCGATTTCGCGGTGCAGGACGTGTCGTATGGAGTGCTGCTTGGTGTCCGCCATGGTGGTCCCCTGTGTGTGCAGTCAATGAGTACGTGAATGATTTCGAGGTCTTGCGGACGGCTGACCGGGCTGCAAGCAATGTTGGGGGGTGAATCCGTGGGTGGTGCTCCGAAGTTGGTGCGCGTCACCCAAATACGTCGCCCGGATCCGGCCGATTACCGATCACGCAGAGATTCCCGCCGCGTCCCGTTTTGGCCAGTCCCCGAGCTCTCAACTGGCAGACCCGAAGGCCTGGCCACGAGCTCCTTGGTCGAGCGCGGTCTCGGGTATTCCGGCGCTGGTCTGCTTCGAGGAGGCTCCGGGGCCAGGTCTCACGCCGCCGAGGCGCTCCGCAAGGCTTCTTGGCGTTCACGGAATTCGGTCAGCGTCAGCGGGCGGGACCGGCCGCCGGATCGGTCACGCAGGATCGCCACGTCGCCGAGCTCGGCTCGCAGCTCTTGCTCTTGGCGTTCGGCTTCCGCGTACCGCTGGGGGAAGACCTTCAGTACGCGGGCCCAGTGCCGGTGACCGCCGCGGACGCACAGCGAGCCGCAGTTGTTGTGCCCGAAGCCGAGCTCATACAGCCGGGGTGGTTCGAGACCGGCCGCTCGGGCCTGGTCGAGCATCTCGTCTTTGGTCAGGTACGGCGGGTTGCACATCGGGAAGGTGACGGTCCAAGGTGCCCAGCCGCGTTCGATGGCGGGCGTGCGGCGCTGCTCGGACCAGTCGATGCCGACGTACAGTACGGTGTCGGCCGGAGCGGCGTGAGCCTCCAGCCAGCGCCGACACGGCCGTTGCTTGAGAAATTCCGAGCAGGGCGCGATGCGGCTGTTTCCGAGGAAGCGTTGCTGCCAGAAGACCTCGAACGGGGTGCGCCCGTCGGCAACGCGTGTGATCGGCACTCCGATCTGGTTTGCCGCCTCGCGCAGAAACCGGTACAAATCTGGATCTTCGATCAGCGTGTCCGCGAAGAGCAGGACCAGGTTGTCGGTGCCGTGTTCGGCGGCGACGCGCTGGGCTGCGGCCCAGCTGCCGATCCCGCCGGAGAACTGAACCACATGCCTGGTCACCGGCTCGCCTCTCCTGCGCGTGGCTGACGAGACCGGGGTGGCCGTGCGCCCGAAGCCGGGGGCGGCGGCGACAGAGTTGTGGGGCGCTGCCGCCGGAAATCGGCAGGAGGACGTGGTGATCCCGGGGGCAGCCGCGTGCGAGGCGTCTGCGGCTGCCACTGCGGAGGACAGGTCGTGCAGGGCTGAAGGCCGAGGGTGCACGCCTGTGATTGATACGCAGGACGGCCCGGCAGGGTTCTGTGTCCACCGAAGGGTCTCGTTAGGTGCTCTGGGTCTTTTTGGAGCCGCGGAGTCTGGCGATGCCGGCGAGTTCGCCTTTCCCGCCGCAGGATGCGCCGTCGATCGTTTCGACGTGCTCAAGGTCGCCCAGATCTGCGGGAGTGAATGTCTCGCCGCATCGGTTGCAGAGGGCTTCGAGCATGAGCGCGTTGTGCGGCTGCTCCTTGAGCTGGGTGCGAGTCGTCCTGTCGGCCATGGCTCATCCCTCCAGTTCGGTCCGCGTCTCTTCCTTGAGACGCTCTATGCGTCGGAGTGCGCCGCGTTCCGTCGTGTACCGCCCGACGCGACGTCCGCTCTGGAAGACCTCCCACAGATCCGGCGTCCAGGCGAGACCTCCGAGGTACTCGCGGAAGGTGATCCCGTATTCCAGGTGGGTGTCACGGCGGCACAGTCTCTTTTCCCGGTCCGTGAGTGGGTGCCCTGTCGCCAACTGACGGGTCCAGTGGTCTTTGGCCTCCTTGGCGGCCTCCTCGGTCCCGAAGGATCCGTATTCTTCGTTTCCGACAAGGAGTGTGTACGAGCCGTTCTGTTTCTTGCGGTAGAGGACCTCGGGATTCGGCCTCTCCATGGCAAGGCTCCGTCCGCGCTCCATGTTGCCGTCGCTCTCGTACACGGCCGCATAGAACTCCATGATCTCGAATTCGGGATCGCGCGCCTGCATGTCAAGGGCGAAGGCTTCGATCTCCCGGTCCAGTTCGAACATGCCGGGGTCGTCGCTGAGCTGTGCATGCTTGACGCGAGCCTGGAAGACGCGGACGTAGTACCGCGGGTTGTCGAGGTTCATCGTCACCTCACATGGCTTTTTGAATGCTGCGGCGCTCATGATTCACCGCACCTCGGGCAGCGTGCCGTTCCTCCACCCCGCATAGGTTGTCTGACCGAGTCGCAGCGCAGCGGATTCGTCTATCGCCAGAACGGTGAAGACGAGCATGCCGCCGTCCTGGGCTTCGTCGCTGTAGAGCAGACCGTCGAACTGCTTGCCGCGTTCGGCATGGTCAGAGGGGGCGGCGATGGCCGACGCCTCGAATCTGCCGTTTCGCTCGTAGCCCGTGACGAACCAGTGTGTGCTGTTCATGGCCCTTCCTTGATCGCTCCGATTTCCCTCTCATGGATATACGGCGCTGGCGGGTCCCGAATACCGATCTTGGGAAGGCTGTCTTCTCGTCCCGTATGCGGTACCGGCCCTCCGAGCAGACGCGTACCGCGAGTGCTGAGGGGCTTAAGGATCAGCCTTCTTCGGGATCGACGTAGCGGGGGCCGACCTCGTGTCCTTCCTCGTGTTCCCTCGGGAAGACCGTGGCGGTGTCCGTGGGCTCCGGGGTCACGTGTACGTGGGCTGTCGCCGTGAAGTGGGTCTGGGATTCTCGGTCGTAGCCTTGGATGACAGCTTCTCCTTGACGCTGGTCGGCGTGGGCGATCACCAGGCCGGCGTGGGAGACCTGGCCGTCGCCGCAGACGGTGAAGTGATCAGCGATCTCGCCGATCAGTGTGGTCTCGATCTGCTGCTCCTCAAGCATGGTTCCTCCCTTCTGGATCGAGACGGATCGGGTGTGCACCGGCCCGCTGAGGCTGGCGGGCGAGGAAAGCGGCAAGCCGCGGGCCGGTGGCCGAGGAACGGCTCCAGGAATCTGGTCCTGGTTCAGCGGGGCTGAGCCTGTCAGATTGGTGCCGGGCGACTCAGCGGGTCGCGGTGGCGTTTCCGTCCCGCTCGGTAAGCCACTTGTTGGCATCGCTGGCCGCGTCGCGCTGGCGGCCGGTCCAGAACTGATTCTTGAATTGGGCAGCTGTCTTCGGCGTGATGGAGGCGTTCTTGTAGCCGATCTGGGTGTACGCGAGTTCGGGGGTGATAACGAAGCCGTGCGCGAACAGGCCGTTGGCCGCATACATCTTGAGGCGGAAGTACAACTCGGTCCAGTTCTTCTCCGTGACCTCCTGGATCCCCGTGATCTCGAAGACCATGTCGTCCAGGTACCTCTCCTTCTCGGGGCCAGTCACCGTGCCTCCCCCTGCGGGTCAGGAAGTTGGGCAGGGCGGGCGTCGATCCAGGCCCCGCCGTCGGTGTCGGGGGGTGTGAGGGGAGCGCCCCGGAAGATCAGCGTGCGGCGGAAGCCGCTGGTGATCTCGGTGGTCTCCCGAAGGTAGTCGCGAGCCTGTATCTCGGCCTCCTGGTAGCCGTAGCCTTCGGCGGCGACGACATGAGGTTGATCCTGGTCCTCGTTTTCAGGCCGATCGAAGACGAAGGTGTAGGTCTGCATGGTGTGAACTCCCTTGCGTTCATCAGTGGTTATGGCATGGGGCCGCAGACAGCGGAGCGGCGAGGTGAGGCGTGATCGGTGAAGACGGCCCGCAGCCGTGCCGGGCCGTGAGGTAGTCGACGTCCGGCACGGCGTCGAGGAACGCGCCATGACGCATCGCGTCGTACCGTGATCGCGGGCCACGGCCAGGTCGTAGCCATGCGTCCGGCGGCCGATCCGGTCAGGCGCCGGTTGTGCGGGGGAACAGGCACCCAGCCCCGGAGACGCAGGGGCGCAAGGCAGGCCCGGCCCGTGGGCGGGGATCGATCCGGCATCCAGCGCCCGTTTAACGGGCCTGCTCTGCCGTTGAGTTAACGACCCTGGTAGAGCCGCCCGTACGGTGGCACGTCCCGGACGGGCGCCGCGGTCTGGGTCACTGCGTCAGGAGCAGCAGCTTGCGGTGGGCCTTGGACTTCAGGTCGTCGTTCGTCCCCTCCAGCGACCGCTGTGCACGCGCCAGGTCCTCGGAGAGGTTGCGTGGCACGACCCCCATCCGGTGGTCCAGGAAGTCGGTGATAGTCCGCTCGGCCGCGTACGCGGTGCGTCCCAGCTTCCGGGCCTCGTCGTGGAACATGCCCTCAATCTCGTCGTGCCGTTGCTGTGCGAAGGCCTTGGCCCGGTCTTTGGCATCCTCATCGACCTTCCACAGGCCGTCGATCAGGTTGTGGAAGTCGTCGATCAGCAGGTCGGTGCGGACGAGTTGGTTCTCCTCTGCCTCGAATGCCTTCGCGTAGTCGAGCGTCAGGCCCAGCGTGCGGCGGGCCTCTTCCAGGGCCGACAGGCCACCCTTGGTGTGCCGGATGCCCCAGCGGTGCACGGCGTCCCGGGTCGCGAAGCGCTCGGTGTTGCCGCACTCGATGCGCCAGGGCGTGACGACGGACTCGGCCGAGGAGGTCCCGTCGTGCGAGTTGATCGCGGCGAGGTAGAGGGTGATCTCGTCGTCCAGGCCGCCGCGGTCGATGACGATCGAGTGGGGGATCCGCATGGTCACGAAGACCTTCCGGCCCCCGCGCAGTGCGCCGGCCGACTCCCAGACCGCGTCGTAGCGCTGTACCAGGTCCTGAAGGAACTCGAAGACACACCGATTCTGGAAGACCTCGTACCGCTCGCCCACGGTGCCGAGGGCGTCGGCTGTGTCTTTGCGGAGGGTGACGTAGTGGTCGGCGGCGTCGCGGATGCCGTCGTCCCACTCGTACAGAACGGGCCTCTTGCTGACCTCCCAGTCGATCCGGGCCAGCTTCAATACCTCGTCGATGTCCGTGGTCCCGCCGGGGATTACGGCGCCCAGGCCGTGCCAGGCCGGGGTGGTGGTGTAGAGGGCTGCCCCGCCGGTGGTGGTGTCCAGCCCGTGTCGGGCGAGGATCTGCTCGATCCGTCCCTCGGTGTTGCGTCGCACGGTGAAGGTCTCGTCCTCGTCCCAGCCGGTGAGGACGCGGTAGCGGTCACCGCCGATCGGTGTGATCTCGCCCCGGTCGATGCGCTCCTGGAACGTGCGCGCCTCCTCGTGTACGGCCTCCATCTGGGCTGCCTTCTCCTGCGTGAAGCGGGCGTTGAGATCAGTCGTCATGGTTCGGCTCCTTCATGATGTGCTTGAGGATGTGGTTGACGAGGGCCACATGCGCGGCCCTCGTCAGGCGGATGTGGACAGGGCGCCAAAAAAGGGTCCCGATCTCGTCGATCAGTGCCGTGAGCACGCATCGCCCGTCTCGTCGGCACCCTTTGGCTGAGCAGCCACGCGGTTGAGTGCCGATTGCGCAGCTCACGAGCGCGCTTCCTTGCCCATCTCGCGCAGCAGCTCGATGGCACGGTTCTTGCCGTACTCCTCGCTGCGGGTCTGGACGGTGATCTCGTCCTGGATGCGGTCGGCCGCCTCGTCGAGCAACTCGGCCTTGATCGCGGGTACGGCCTCGCTGGCCTCCCGCATAAAAGCGATCTTCGAGATGACGAACGGCTCGACCTTCCGGCCGTGCATCTCCATGAAGAACTTGATCGCCCACATGACGTGAACGCCGCACACCTCGAAGGTGGTCGACAGTCGGTCCGTCCGCAGGGCGTAGGTGGGGATCCTCTTGCAATCCCGCTTGTCGCACTCCAACGCCCGGTCACTGTTGGCCACAGCCTGACTCCTTGGTGATGTCCTCGATGCTGATGCAGCAGCGCTGCATGCGACCGGGCCCGGCTTCGATGCCTACCTCGATCACAGCGGCTTGCGGGGACCGGGCTAGCCAGCGCTGCCCACTTGTCGGCCTTCCGGATCTTCACCGCGATCACCGGTCGCTCCAGGTCCAGAGGGCGCAATGCCCTCATCCAGCCGGATCGCGTCCCGTCAGCCGGACGACGGTGTGACGGTCATCCGGTGGACCGGCAGCTACGCCGCGATCTGCTGCGCCAACGTCATGTCCCACCGGTAGGCCAGCAGTTGAGGTATTCGCGGTCACCGTCAACGCCTCCCGAGGGCCGGGCCGTTGCGCTGCTGGAAGGATTGGCTGCTTGGCCGCGGCCGGTGGCAGATCGGTGGGCACCGTGCGGGCCTGGTCGGGGAAGGTGGCGGTGCACTCCCGGCCGGTCAGCCGGAAGTCCTGGTCAAGGTTGGGTTCGTGGACCACCCAGGGGCGGGGATCGTGGGCGCTCCGGGGCGCATAGCGCACCGGAGCGTTCGACAAGGTCTCTCGGATCATCGCGCCAAGCTGTTGTGCCTCCAGGAGCAGCACGGTCGCGCTTTTGGCCATGCCTGGTGGCCTCCTCTCCACAGACTCGAAAGGGCCAGGGCGGGCCCCGTAGGGCCGCAGACCCGCACGCGCGGCCCCGTCGGTGTGGGGAGGGCACGGGGCAGGCGTGCGGGCGTGGGGCGCTACGGGACATGCGGCCGCCCCCTCCCGGAGCGCACGTAGCGCCCGTGGAGGGGAGCGGGGATTTCGGTCAACGCGGCTGAGCGCTGTATCGGTGGTCGGGTGGTGGTTGCGGCGGGACTCGAACCCGCGACCTCAACGGCTTATAAGACCGGTGCTCTACCAACTGAGCTACGCAACCGGGCAGGCAGCCGCGCCGGAAAAGGGCCGGAACGCAGCTGCGGAACTGGGATTATCGGCGCTCGTTTTACTGAGCCGAGCAGTAAGCACTGCGTGCCATTGAGCACCGAAGTGTCACCTAGATACGGCAGAGAAAAGCCTCCGATTACCGATCTTCAGTGAGATACGGCCGGCCACCGGTTTTCGAGCACCATGAGCCCCGCTCAGAGCGTTGGCGCGCCACCTGGGACACAACCGGTCATGCCGGGCTCGGCGTGCCGCGTGCGGAGCGGCGGGTGGTGGGGCCAGTCACGTTGCCCGGCGGGGGCCGCGAGTGCTGGTGCCCGCGATGCGTTCGGTGTGGGCGACCCAGGTGACAGCCTGCACCGTGCTGGGCAGTTCGCCCAGCCGCAGGGCGGCCTCGCGGAAGCAGTGGGCCAGCAGGGCGTAGCGTCCGGCGCTGGACAGGCCGCGGTCGCGCTGCCCGTACGTCTCGCCCACGGCGATGTCGTGCGCGTGGCGGTCGATCACGACTGCGTCCGGGTCGTCCGGATTGGCGATGAGACGGAAGAACTGCCCGGTCTTGCGCTCCATGGGGAGTACGTCAGCCGGGTCCGCTCCGGCCACGATCTGGGCCGCCTTGTGCAGGGCGTCAGTGAAGTGCCCGGAGGTGAGACCGGTTTCACAGGCCTGTCGGGCTAAGCGGAGGTTCTCCGGCCAGGACTTGTTCGCCGACAGGGCGGCGATGACGCCGGCACCCACTCGCGGGTTGCCGTCGGTCATCATCGCGGCGAGTTCGTGGGCGGTGCGGTACCAGGTGCGGCCGCACTGCTGCTGCTCCGAAGTGGCGGAGTGCCACGCGGCGATGATGTTTTGGACGAACTGTTCACGTGTCTGGGCAGACACGTTGATCGGGATCATGGCTTCCTCCCCCCGGAGGTTGATTGGGCATTCCTCGGCCGACCCCGGTGCGCCCGCTGATCGCCGGGCGCCGGGGACGAGTCCTCGGTCCGTGACGCGGGCGCGCCGTGGCACGGCCTTGGCACTCAGCGGGATCCGCGGCGGCAGCGGTACCCCCGCGCGGCGGCTGGCGTGGGCTCAGCAGTCGCCCTCGCGGTAGGGGCACTTCGAGGTGTGCGCCGGGTACCGGTCGAATTCGTCCGGATAGCTGTTGGGCAGGACGTTGTTCTCCGGCAGGGGTTCTGGACCACTCGCCAGAAAGGCCCCAAAATCGGCCAGCGTGCGGATCTCGGCGAGCGGGACGTCGGCGCCGCACACCGGGCAAGGGCCCATGAGGAAGAACGGCTCGTCGTCGAAGAGCGGATCTCGGCAGGAGAACGTGTACTGCGTGCCGGGATCGTCCCGGTCGCTCACGAACAGGGTGAGCGGCACCAAGGGATAGGTGATGTGGTTCCAGCTGGTCTTCGGCCGCACCTGTGCCGGGTCGATGCCCAGCAGTGCAGCCAGCCGCCCCGCTGCCCGGGCGATATTGGCAGCGGTGAAGTGAGAAATCGGCAGGGTCGTGGTGCGCTGCTCCAGCAGCCGACATGCGGCTGCCGCGCGCTCGGCGATGCTCATCGTGGCACCTTCCAGAAAGGAGAAGCGGACAGGAATCAACGAGGTCACACAGGCCCTCAGCGGCCCGCAGGCGAGGCTCGTTGCCGCGTTTGGTCGCACGCGTGGCGCTCGGCACGACCCGGTGCGGCGGCGTATCGCCGGACTGGAACGGCAGTCAAACGAGCTGTCCGATGGCGTCCGAGACGGCGGCACCAAGCGTGATGAGTTCCGCCGTCCGCCTCAGGGCGAGGTGCACGCGGTTGCCCTGAGCGCTCGTTGCGGACGTAGAGCTCTCCGGCCTCACAGACAGTCACTGACCGTGAATGGGTCTGCTCTGCGTCGTGCAGATGCTTGGTCACGCCCCAGGAACCGGGTAGGACGCGCCACTGGTCACCCACCCTCCCGGGAACTGATCGATGCCGACTCGTCAATTCACGGACGCCGTTGGTGCCGTGGAATGCGCTGGGGGCGCCGCCCGGCTTGGCAGCGCCCCCAGCCTGGCCCCGTACCCCCTCCGGGGTGGGGGGAGTTGAGGGGGTACGGGAGTCTCGGTGGGAGTACGGGATGACTCGACTGCGGCGGCGGAGCCTGGGGCGAGCGGGCTCAGCGGACGCCGAAGAAACCCGGGAACACGTTCAGCAAGGCGACGCAGCTGAGGGCGAGCCAGCCGATCACCTGCCACACGCGATCAGAGATACCACTCATGACCGGAACCCCTCGACGACCGGGGCGCCCGTCATTTCGTCCCACGCCCTCTGTCCGTCTCGGCGGTGAGGATGGAACGGGGCGTCCTTGTCCGGCCCGACCCGGAAGAATTCGCGGCACTCGTGGATCTCCAAATCGATGATCCACTGCATCATGGCCGCATACAGGTCGTCCGGAATCATGTAATCCCCGGCATCGATGATCACCGAAGGGGCAAGCAGAATCTCCTCCGGGTAGCCCAAGAGCGCCTGGTCGCGGTCGGAATTGACGGTCTCGACGAGCACCTGAACGATCACATACGGCACCCCCTCCGCCATCACATCCGCCCGAAACTCCCATCCCGGGCGGAAACTCACTTGGTTGATCAAGTCGGCAACTTGCTGAGCCTCCATGTCCTCTCTCCTCAATCCCTCGCCCATGCATCCGGACCGGCAGCCGACCGGCACGGACGTGCTCTCGTCTGTAAGAGCAGCAGGGCGCACGCCAGCAGCGCGCGCCCGATGCTCCGGCAGATCAGTGACCGCCGAACCCCAGGGACGACGTGATCGTTTCGGCCCAGTCGTAGTGCTCGAAGAAGGCGAGCGGGACCAAAGCGAATGCCCCTGCCATCAGGTAGTCGTCGACCTTGGTCCACGCGTGATGCGCCGCATTGCGGACGCTCTGCCGCCAAGTGATGTCGATCGTGATCTGGCACCCGAATACATCCGGGTGGTACTGCCGGGGGGTGCGCCCCAACTTCCCGCTTAAGCGGGTGACGTGCACGTGATGATTGCCGTCCGGCCGCTCGACGATGTGCTCAAAGCGCCATGCCCGTCCGGCAGTTGGGCCGGATTGCACGTGCAGTGTCGAGCCTGGAGTGATCTCCTGACCGGTAACGCGTGAGACTAGTTTCATGATCCCCTCCCCGGATCAGTTCTGGCCTTCCCCGCGAGCAACGGCCCCTCTGGGGACCATTGATCACGGGCAGGATCAGAGAGTGATCTCCTCGGAGGCGGACAGGTCGTAGATCGCGATCTGCTTCCGCAGACGACCAAGGAACTCTGCTTTGACGCGGTCGTCGATGATCTCGACCGGGTCCAAGTACAACTGCTGGCCGTTCACCCATCCCCCAACGGCATTGGCGGTGGGGTACAGGGTGTGCAGCCGCTCAACGGCCGACGCGAAGTCCGCAAACGCCACGGCGGCTGGGATGGACCACTGTTCGTCAGTCGCGGACACGGCAAACCCCGATGCTGCCGGGGCCAGGGTTCCGGCCGCGTTGAACCGGACTGTGAAGCCACCGTGCGTGAACACAACGTCATACAGGTCGATTAAGTCGCTGGTGACCAGCGTGGTGTCGCTCATGATCAGCTCTCCCCGTCTGACCAGGAATGGATGAACTCCCCGAACGGGCAGAGAGCAGCGCGCTACCAAATTCCCGGACCGGCACGCCACTCCCACAGAAATACGCCATCCAAAACGCCCGATCGTCGATCAAGCGTGATTTTTGGCGAGACATACGCGCCGAGAGCGGACGGTACGGAATCTTGACCATTCACCGTGCGCCGTATTGCGCTCTCACCTAAATACGGGTCCCGAAAGCCCCCGATTACCGATCACAAGGGGGATTGCCGAAGATCCCTTTCAGGCATGACGCAGTGCGGCCTACTGTGTCCGGACACACAATTGGCTGCCCGGTCTGGCGAGAGCCATTGCGTCTGCCCGTTTCCCGTCCAGAAACGGGCGGGAAACGGCAGACTGGCATTCACGCGTTTGGCCGCTGCCGTAACGCGCTCTCACCTATATACGGGGCGCCGGACCGTCCGAATACCGATCACGGGAAAGTATTTCAAGTTTCTTCCGGGGGCAAGGATACGGCCGGACGGCACAGCCTGCCGCGCGTCCGGTATTCAAGGAGTAACGCAAGTGTTGCGGCGATCGGTTGCTCTCGCAGCACGTTGCCACCCATTTACGGGATGCCACACCACCCCAATCCCACCCACGGTGCAGCCGCTCACATTGCCGTTTGGGGCAACGCGAAGGGTCCCTGAGCTGAAAGCCCAGGGACCCGTACGGTTGCCCGCTATCAGGCAGTGCGCGGCGGCTCAGTGCTGCGGTAGATCAGTTCGTCGCGCACGGCGTCAAGGGACGCCGTCAAGTCTCGCCATTCCTTGACCGCAGCGTCACGCGTGCGCTGCACCTTGGACGACGAGTGACGCGGTCCGCCGTACAGATCTTGCGCGGTCCGTCCGAGCACGCTGGTGCGGCCGAGATCATCCGCTTGCTTCGCGATGTCCAGGATCGTGCTCAAAACCGGGAATTCGCGTCCGTCACCCCACGCAGACCGGAAGATCGTTTCGCTCTGTCCCGACAGATACGGCGTTACTGCCAGGGTCGACAGCTTGTCGGCGTGCGGGATTCCGCGCGTGGTCTGTGCGCCCGGAGTAGCGTCTACCGGCTCCGGCTTGACGTCCAGCCGATATCCGTTCCGCGCGGCAGCATCCCGGACCGCCCAGTAGCGGAGCTTTTCACGAGACACGATGATCGTTTCCCCGTCCCTGCGAACGTACTGCCATGCGCACGCTTCGCGGGTTTCCACCCAGAAAGCCGAAACCTCGCAGGTTGCGATGATTTCGCGCAGCCGCTTCGTGAAGATCAAAACGGCATCCTGCGTGACGTCGTCGCTCACGTCATCCGTTCCGTACAGTGCGGACCCGCTACGCGCCACGGTCGCACTTCCGTCCATCCGCTTACGGGACCGCGTGGAATCGACCGTGCGGCAGTAGCCGCGCGCGATCCTCTGCAGTTCCGTAAAGTCCTCCGTCGTCACCCGCTTCATATCCTCTGCCGTGACATCTCCCACAGGCTTATTCGCCTGCATTCCCTTGGCGGGAAGATCGCTCACGATCCTCTCCGATCACTCGTGACGCGCACCCTCTGTATCGCGTCGTTACCCTTCCATTCTCGCGCATTTCCGCTTCAATTCAAGGGTCACCACTCACCTTTCCCTATTCTTTACGGAAATTCGAGACCGGCGAATAAAACAACATCACCAAGAAATGGGAGACCATCAAAGGCGGATGAAGCAATTACCAGGAACTCAATTTGGAGCAAACGGAAGAGGGAAGCCGGGATCGAGCGTAACAAATAGAGATAGCGAATATAAAACCAATCAAGAACATCAATTAAAACAACGCCATGTCATACATATCCCCTACCCTCGGCCGCCATCCCGTCTGTTGATGTGCCTACCAGCCCCTCAGTTGCGCACAGCCCAGGAAGGGGCCGAGGGGGCGGCCACCTGCACCAAGGCGGGGCGCGGGGGCTACCGACCTAGTGGGCAGATGTATTAGGAGATGTATCGGCACTGAAATTGGAACCCCCATTGGCGAACGCGTTCCGTAGTCACAATCTTACTCACGGCGACAAGAGCATGACACTGGCCTATGCGCTGGTCCTTTGCGAAATACGCTTTACCTTCGTGGCAGGGTTGTCGTAGCGTGACGAGACCGACGCGTCCAGACCCAAGGGGAAGACGGTCATGGCCGATCGTGCACGCAGAAGATCCACACGGGTCAGCGCCGCTGCGCAGCAAGGGCTTTTTAACGGTAACCGGTGGCGACGCGGGCGGAACACGCCCCCCACTGTTCTGCCCAGCGACGAGAGATATTTACAGAGCGTCCTCGACCTACGTCACCTACTGAGCGGCGAATGGGTGTGGGATGTATTCGCCTCTCTTTATCAGGAATCGGCTCAGTATTCGAATTTGCTTACCGCTATTCAGGACAGGCATGTCGACGATGGCTGGCCCGGGCGGACGCACCATCGCCTGCGGGACAGCACATTGAACCGGACGCTGCGGCGGCTGGAGCAGGGGGAGCTTGTCGAGCGAATCCGCGAGGCGGAGTTCCCCTATCACACGACGTATCAGCTGACGCCTGCCGCGAGGGAGTTACTGGACCTGGTGGTGCCGGCAGTCGAGTGGGTGGAGAGCCACGCGGACCTGGTGGACCGAGCCCGGCAGCGTCGGCACGAGGAGATCTCCGGAGACGACTGAGCATCGCATCGCAGACAAACTGGCCCAGGCCCGCATCGCCCCCCGGCCGTGCGGGGCCGTTAGCTGGCCTGCCTGCTGCGGCGCGGTCCGCGTTGGAGGAAGTCGCAGAGGGCTACGGTTTCGGGACTTGGCTCATCGTCGACTTCGGCGAGTGTGGTCGTCAGCAGCGCGAGCGTACGAGGAATCGCGTCGTGCTGGCCGAGTTCGGCCTGGAGCCGGGCGATGTCGCAGTACAGCGTTTCGTTGTAGCGGTCGAGGACGCGGGCACGTTCGAGCAGGGCGAGCGCCCCTGCCGGGTGGCCATCGCGCACGGTGCGCACCAGTGCGCTGACGGCGTCGAGGACGTCCCGGCGGAGGGCTTCGCGGGTGCCTTCGATCCATTCGGTGGTGAGGTCGTCGCCGAGGTCACCGGTGTACAGATCGACGACGCGTTCCAGGGCCGCGCGGCGGCTGTGTTTGTCGCTGTTGCGGCGGCCTTCCTCGAGCGCGTCCTGTAGTTCCCATAGGTCGACGGTGACTTGGCGGCGGTCCAGGGCGTAGTGGCCGTCGTGGTGAACGGTGATGTCATGGACGGCGTCGTGGGTGGCGATGCGCAGCGCCCGGCGCAGCTGGCTGACGGTGGCATGGAAGGCGTTGGAGGGGCGGTCTCGCGGGGCGTCGGGCCACAGGGCTGCGGTCAGAGTTTCGCGGCGGGCGCCGTCCCGGTGGAGCGCAAGGTAGGTCAGGACTTCGCGCTGCCTGGGGGCTAAGGCATCGGTGAGATTGGCGTGTTCGCCGCCGTCGCCTTGGTGGTGAGTCAGGCGCATGTGTCCCAGAACGGCGAGCTTCAACGGCTGTTGGGGCCCGAGGTCCCGGCGGGAAGCGTCGTCTTGGTCGGTAGATGAGGGTGAGGTGTCTGCTGGTGCTGGCCGGCTGGTGGTGGCGCGGCGTGGGTCGCCTGGATGGCCGGTGGTCGGCGGCGTGCCGGGAACGGATGCGGGGGCGGGGCTGGGCGGCGTGGGCGCTGTATCCGGTGTGGGGGTGGGCCGGGAGGTCGTCGTTGCGGGGTGGGGTTCATCTGAATGGGGCGTGGTGGGGGATGGTTCAGGGCGTTTGACGTTGTCCGGGGCCGTGCGATGTTGGTTGCTGTCGGCCGTCGGCGGCTGCCGGGTGTCGGGAGGTGTGGTGGCAGGTCCATGGGCTAGACGCCGGCGGGGCCGCGGGGGTGTTGGGCGGGAAGTGGTTGGTTCGGTGCCGGGACCGAGGCTGCCGGGCTCAGGGTGCCGGAGGGCCGTGATGGCTGGGGACCGGGAGTCCGGAGGCGGCGTCACAGGCTGGGCTTCGTGGAGAAGGTCGAGCAGTGCCTGTGCGTCATCGGTGGGCAGGGTGAACAGGCGGGCGCCGGTGAGTGTGTCCGCGGCGGAGGGGCTGATGGCCGTCACGGTACCGTCCGGGCGAATGCGGGCGGTGGCGCCGGGCCGCCACTGGCCGACGAGGATGCCCGCCAGGCCTAGGGTGGAACCGTTGTCGAGGAGCGCTTGAAGGCGGCGGTCGGCGTGCGGGGCGGGAGTGGCGACGAGCACCAGGTCGCCGTGGGGCGGATCGCCCGCGTCCGGTGCCGTGTCGGGGTCGGTGTGGGTCCGGCTGCGGGTGAGGAGTTCGGCTTCCATGGCCTCTAGCGCTGCGTCGAGGTCGTCGACGATGCGCAGCCCAGCCGGCTGGCCGGTGGTATCGCCGATCAGCGTGCGGGCGTCGGAAGCTGGGATGAGGATCTCGACGGGGCCGGTGGTGGGCTGGCGGGTTTTTTCGGCGAGCAGGGCGACCAGCAAGGCGCGGATGGCGTCGAGGGCTCCTGGGCCGATGAGGCCGAGTCCGCGGGCGTGTGCCAGGTTCCAGGCGAGCGCTTGGCCGTCCTTGACACCGATGACCCGCCCGTCAACCGGTGGGGGCGCGGGAGCGTCCGGGTCTTCGCCGGTCGGTCGGATGGCTTCGGGAAGGGCTGGGCGGGACTCTGCCGGCGGGTCAGCGCTTTCGGGGGCGTTGGGCTCGTCGGTGTGGGTTGCGTCGTCGTGGGCGATGCGTAGGGCGCGTACGACGGGGGCGATGGTCAGGTCGTCGCGTTCGCCGCTTCCGGGGCGGTAGCGAACCCGGCGGCGCCGCCGGACCGTGAGCAGGGCGGCGGTGATCAGCGCGGCGAGGCCGAGGCCGACGAATGCTCCCGTGGGCAGACTGACACCGGGCTGACGGTGGGGATCGTGGGTGGGAAGGGGCAGCGACGGTGCGGCCGGGGTGGAAGGCGTCGTCGGGGTGCTGCTGGGGGGCGGTGTGCTGGTGGGCGGCGAGGTGTCGGGTGAAGGTGAGGGGGTCGGTGTGGTGGGGATGCTGGTCTGCGGGGGACGCGGGGATTTTGGCGCCGGGCTGGCGGGCTTGCGGTGTCCAGGGTCGTAAGTGCCGGAGTTGGATGGGTCGTTGGGCAGGCGGAGGATCCAGCCGGGACGGATCAGGTTGGGTGTGGTCAGGCTGTGTCCGTCGGGCTGGGGGCGGCCGTGGTTGAGGGCGTAGATCTCGGGCCAGCGGTTCCCGTCGCCGAGGGTGCGGTCGGCGATGCGCCACAGGCTGTCGTAGATGCCGTCGTGGGGCGGCTCGACTTCGACGGTCCCGGGTGTGCGGCTGTGGCCTTGCGTCTGCACGGTGGCGTGCCGGGCGAAGGCAACCAGCCTGGCTGGCGCAGGCGTTGGGGTGTTCACCGTGGTGGCGGTGCTCGTCGCGGCGGGGGCTGGCGCAGCTGCTGCGGGGGCGGTGGGCCGTTGGGCCAGCAGGGCCATGATGATCGTTCCGACGAGCACAGTGGCCAGGGCGTTGAGCGGGCCGGCGTGGGGCATGGCTGGCCGGGGGAAGGTGCGGGCCTCGTCCACGGTGGCGCGGGCGACGTCGAGGACGAAGGCGCCCCAGACCGGCCAGAGGATGCATGCCAGTGTGTGGAGCAGGAAGCTGGTGCTCATCGGGGCGAGCAGGGCAGCTTCGATCTCGGGCCAGGTGGGTAGGTGGCGCGGAAGCGGCCAGCCGATGTACCGGGCCAGCCCCCAGGGGATCGCGGCGACCAGGGCGGTCAGCGCCGCGGTGGCGAGCAGGCCGCGCAGCAGGTGGGCGCCACGCCGCAGCAGGCCAGTGGCGCGCCGGGCCGGCCGGGGGCGGGGAGGGTGTTTGCGTGCGGGCATGGCCGGGCCTTGTCAGGGTTCAGGGGCGGTGATGCCCCGGGCGGGGTGGGCGGAGCCGGTGCCGGTCACGGTCAGGGAGTCAAGGCCGAGCAGGCCGAGGAGTTGGGTGTGCTGGTGGGCGGTGACGGTCACGGTGACCGTGTCGCCGGTGACGGTGACGGTGCCCGTGTCACTGGTGGAGGCAAGGTAGGTCTGGGCCAGTGTGCGGGCGTGGCCGGGGACGAGGCGCACGGTGCCAGAGTTGCGGTACGCCGCGAGGTCCAGGGCCTGGGCGCCGGCGCGGGCGGCTTCCTGGGCTTCGCCGATGGCTCGGACCTTGGCGGCCAGAGCGAGGCCGCCGTCTGTGACGAGGCCGGCGAACATCACGATCGCCACCGCGAGGATGACGACGAACGGGGTGACCTGGCCCTTGTCGTCACCGGCGAGGCCACGCAAGCGGGCGGGGCGACCGTGCCGTGTTCTCACGGTGTGTCACCTCCTGCAGTGGTCGTCGTTGAGCGGTAGACGTCGACCGGTGAGGCGAACTCGGCGGTGAGCGTGGTGGTGCCCGGCACCTGGAGAAGAGCCAGGTCGTGCAGGCCGACGGTGCAGGAGACTGCGACTGTGACGGTGGATCCGGCTTGAAGGGTGCCGCGGGTGATGACGGACATGCTCTGGCAGGTGACGCCGGCGTCGCTGAGGGCGGTGGCGGCGGTGGCGCGGGCGTCGGCCGCGGCGGCTGACGGGCTGCGGTCCAGCGTGGCGGCGCGGGCGGCCTGGTGGGCGGCGTCCTCGATCTGCAGCCGGGTGTCGGACAGCCGTCCGCAGTAGACCAGGAACCACAGCATCAGGATCAGGATGGGGATGGTCAGCACCAGTTCGACCGTCACCGATCCGCGCGCATCGTGCCGCAGCCCAGCTAGCTGGCGGACAGCGTGCTGCCAACGGCCCCAGCGCGGGCACGGATCGGCGGCGCGCGGGAGCTGCCTCATGGCGCCGCCTGGGCCGCTGGGCGGAACTGTTCGACGGGGCCGGATGCGTGGGTGCGGACCGGCAGGTGCAGGAACGGAACAACGCTGCTGGCGGTGCCGGTGACCTGGACCTCGGCGCCGTCGGCGGTGCGGGTGACGGTGACGTGCGCGCCGCGCAGCGGTCCGCGGCCGAGTTGGTCGAGAACGCGCTGGGCCTCGTCCCGGCCGTCTGCGGCGGTGCCGTCCTGGACGCGGGTGACGGCCAGGGCGTGGGCGGAGGTGGCCTGGGCTATGTGGACGGCGTGCCACCAGACGGTGGCCTGCGCGAGCAGCAGCACCATGGTGAGCAGCACCGGCATGATGATCACCATCTCGGTGGTGACCGCTCCCCGCTCGTCTCGCAGCAGGTCGGTGCGGGGGCGGGTTTCGGTGCGGGCCGCGCGAGATGCGCACGGTTGCTGTCTGGCTGCGGTAGGTGTCATGTCAGCACGGCCTACCTGTTGATGTCGAACACCACGTTCTTCGCCGCAGCGATGATCTCCGGGCTGAACATGGTGACGATGGTGATGGCGAGAGTGGAAAGGCCCGCGATCCAGATGACATGTTCCGTGGTGACCCCGCGATCGTCGTCGGCGAGGCTGCGGATCAAGGACCGGGCACGGGTCATAAGCGAGTTCAGCAGGGACATCAGGGCTTCCTTCTGGCGTCGAGGCCTCGTCACAGCGAGTTCGTGATCTGCGTCAGGGCGGGATAGAAGATGAAGATGATGAAGCCGAAGGCCATGAGGATGCCGGGCAGGGCCATCCGTTCCGTTGCGGCGTTGGCTTTGCCTTCGGCCTCGGCGCCGCTGCGTTGTCGCATGGCGGCAGCCTTGGCAGCCAGCGAGGCGCGTACCTTCGCGCCCTCGGTCCCCGCCAGGGACAGCGCAGCGGCGAGTTCGCTCAGTTCGCTGATCTGGAGTTCCTCGCCGAGCTGACCGAGTGTCGCCCAGGGGGACGTGCGGGTGAGGCGGGCGGTGTTCAGCGCGCGGCGCAGCTGCCTAAAGGACCAGCCCTGCCCGATACCGGCCGCGTCGGTGAGGGCACCGTCGACGCCGGATCCTCCGGCGAGCAGGACGTGGATCAGGTTCAGGTAGGCGCCCAGCGCGTGGCGGAAGGCTTCCCGGCGACGTTCGGCCTCGGCCCGCACCGTCGCATCGGGCAGGAGGAAGCCGACGACCGCCAAGGCCAGAGAGCCGCCCAGCGGCACAACCCAGGGCAGCGGGCGGCCGCCCAGGGTCAACAGCACGCCGACAGCGGCGGGCAGCAGCAGTCCGGTCAGCGCGAGCGCGGCCTTCTCCGCCAGGTGAGTTTCGGGCGACCGTTCGGCGATGGCGAGGTCCTGGCCGACTGTGCGGCCGGGCAGGCCGGCGGCGCGCAACAGGCCGGTGAACGGGCTGCCGAGTCGTACGGCCCAGCCGCCCGTGTTGGCGGTGAGGATCGGCGGTGGCGCAGGAGCGGTGTTCAGCCGGGAGATCAGGGCGGCCAGGGGCGGGCGGGGCGGGATCAGCCACACCACCAGCGCCCACAGGCCCAGTCCGGCTCCGACGCCCAGCAGCATCAGGGCGATCATTCAGGTCACCTCCTGATGCACGGGCGCAGCGGCCTCGGGTGCCTCGCCGATGGTTTCGAGCCCGGTGAAGAAGCGGTCCGGTGCCTCAATGCGGGCCATGCGGCGCAGCCACATGAAGGCGATCGTGAACAGTGACCCGATCAGGAGCAGGATCAGTTGCCCGGCCACGGAGTCGTATGGGGTGAGGAATTGGGGGTTGAACAGGATCAGGGCGCCCGCGAAGGTCAGGGTGGTGATAACTACCACGCGCATGGTGGTGCGGGTGCGGGCGCGGCTGGCCTCGACCCGGTGGCGCATCTCTACTTGCGCGCGGGCGGTAGCGGCGAGTTCGCCCAGCAGCGAGGCGAGTTGCCGGGCCTGGTGCTCGGAGGCCAGTGTCAGGGCGGCGATCACTAGGTCGGCGGTCGGGTCGGCCAGGTCGTCCGCAAGGTGCCGCAAGGCGGTGTTCAGGCGCTCGCCGCGCTCCAACCGGGCGGCTAGCTCCGCTACTTGGGGGCGGATGGCCTTCGGCGCGGTAGGGGCGGTGGCCAGGATCGTCTGTTCCAGGCCAGCTGCGGCGGCGAGGGTGTCGCGCAGCATCTCTGTCCATCCGGCGATGCCTTCGATCCGGGCGGTCTGGTCTCCTTCGGCCGTGCCGGAGCCGAGGATCCGCGGCAGGCTCCATGCGCCCATGGCCGCCAGCAGTCCGCCGACCACCCACCCGGTGATGGCCCCGACCAGCAGCCCCGTCCCGGCCGCGACCGCCAGCCAGCGCCCGGCATGGCTGCGCGGCTCGCGCCGCCGCAGGCGGCGAGTCGGACCAGCAGCGGAGGCGGGGAGCCGCCACGCACGGATGAGGAGCACCAGCCCGCACCCGACGCCGAGGCCCAGGAGTCCCATCAAGGGCACGTATCTAGTCATGGCTGGCGCCACATCCACTCGGGGCGTTCGTTCGCCTCGGGTTTGAAGCCGGCCGCGACCAGGTCGTCCATGGTTTCGGTGCGCAGCGGCACACCGGGTACCGCGCGCAGGTCCGGGCCGGGCCGGAAGACTTCGTTGGAGACGATCTGCTTGTCGTCGGCATCGACGATCTCCCGGATGGAAGAGACCACGCGCTTGTCGTCGTGTCCGCGAGGTTTGTCCAGGTGGACGACGAAGTCGAGCGCGTTGGCGACCAGCAGGTTGGTGGCCTCCAGCGGCAGCCGCTCGGGGCCCTGGACTGCGTAGGCGGCCAGCTTGGTGAACGCTCCCCGGCTCGTGCTGGAGTGCAGGGTCCCCATGCTGCCGTCGTTGCCCTGGCTCATGGCATTGCACATTGGAATGACCTCAGGTCCGCGGACCTCGCCGACGATCACCCGGTCCGGGGACATCCGCAGCGCCCACCGCACCAACTCGGCTTGGCCCACCTCGCCCTGGCCCTCGATGTTCGCCTCGCGTGCCTGCATCGCCACAACGTCCGGGTGGGCCGGTTCATCGACGTCCAGGCCTAGCTCGAAGACGTCCTCAACGGTGACCAGCCGCTCCCACGGCGGGATCTCGGAGGCCAGGGCGCGCAGCATCGTGGTCTTGCCGATCGCGGTCCCGCCGGTGACCAGGATGTTCTTCCGCGCGCGGACCATCGCTCCCAGCAATGACTCCAGGCCCGGGTCGAGGGTGCCGTTGTCACGCAGTTGAGCCAGGGTGGCGCGTTGGAAGCGGTGGCGTCTGATGGACAGTGACGGGCGGGCGGTGACCGCCATCACGGCGAACGCCCGCTCCCCGCCGGGAAGTTGGAAGCTCACCCCGGGACTGCCACGGTCGAAGCGGCGTTCCTCCAGCCCGCTGCGGGCTGCCAGGTCGCGGATGAGCTGCACCAGCTCCGCGTCGGAGCCGACAACCGGTGGCAGGCGTTCGCGGCGGCCGTCGGCATAGCGAACGAAGACGCGGTCGCCAGTGACGTTGATGTTCTCGATCTGCGGATCTTTCAGCAGCGGCTCCAGACCGGCCAGCCCGAACACCTCATTCAGGACGGCGGTGATGACCATCTGCTCGACGCCCGGCGCCACCACCTGCTGTCCGCCACTAAGCAGCTTCTGGGTGTACGCCTCGGCGGCGTCCGTGAGGATCTTCCCCGCCAGGGCTAAGCGGGCAGCATCGGTCATAGAGGGGCGACCGGCGGCCTCGTCGTCGCGGATCTGCTGCGCCATCCGCTCCGAGAGCTGCTGGCGCAGGTGGAGTCGCAACCGCTCGGCCGGCGGCCCGATCTGCATCCGCCGGGCGCCCAGGCCGTTCAGCATGGCCGGACGGGCAGGTGGCTGTCCGTGTCCGTCCGGTGGTGGGAAAACTCCCCCGTACGGCAGGGCTGTGTGCTTCTTCTCCGGTTCGGTCATCGCCGCACCTCACTCCATGACGTCCTCGGATCGCTTGCCGGGCCGGCTGGCAGGTCGACGAAACCCGCCCCCGGGTTGAAGCCGGTAGCTTGCTCCTGCTGCACTGCTCCGGGTGGATCGAAGGCGCGGGAAGCGGCCAACCCGGCGATGCGGACCATGGCCCGGCCCAGCGGCGAACGGCCCGGTGCCGAGCGCCGCCCAGGATGTCCGCCGAGTGCGGCCGCGCCCTTGGGGTCCTCCGGGATGCGGGCCATCACCTCGACCTCCAGCTCCCGCGCGACCTCGTCGGTCGGATAGCCGTCGCCGACAAGTACGAAATGGGGGTGCCGCGACCAGCGCGCTGCGGCGTGCCACTGCGTGGCCACATGGGCCAGGGCGTCGTCGCGGGCGCGGGCCAGCAGCAGCATGACGTCGGCCTCGTGCATCACCTCCAGCGCCGGAGAGTCCGGGTCGATGCGCCCGCAGTCGGCGATTACCACCGTGCCGGCGCGGTTTGCGGCCCGCCGCAGCGCCCCGGTTCCGCTCTGGGTGAGCTGGGCAAGCGACGCACGGGCCTGATCCGCACCAGCCGGACCGACGATCACCGGCAGTCCGCCGGGCAGCCGCTGCGTGTGCCGCCAGACCAGCCCCGGCTCTCCGCTGTGCCGGGCGGCCGCCGCCAGGCTCATCAGCCCCGGAGCCGTCTCCAGCCGGTAACGGCCCAGCAGGTCGCCGCCGGCCGGATCGCACTCGACGACCACCGGCTGCTCCGCGGACGGCCACCCAGCCGCCAGGCCCAAGGCGGTTGTGGTCACGCCCGGAGAGCCTTTCAGACTGCACAGCGCCACCAGCGTCACTGCCTGCCTCCATGCACCATCACCACACTGATCTGGCCCGTCGGTGCCGCGGCCAGCTGGCGGGCATCCTCCTGCGCCATCTGCAGCGAGATCACCGTGGTCTGATCGGTGCTGTTGCTCCGCACTTCGGTCACCGAGGCGTTCCACACCTGTGACGACGAGGACGTCGAACTGGCGGCGTTCGTGCTGGTGGGCGCCACCACCACGGTCACGCGGTTGCCGGGCTGCACACCGGGCGGGAACTGGCCCGCCTTCAGCCCCACCGCGGCCACCGCCTGCCCGGCCGGCGGGATGCGAGCCTCGCCCACAACGTTCTTGGTCAGCGGGGTCCCAGCCGGCAGGCTGTAGGCGACGGGCTGTCCCTCCACCTTGGCCCGCGAGCGCACCGGGATGAACGCCAGCCCGCTGTCGGCCGAGAGGCTCTCCTCCCGCAGGTCCTGATCGGACAGCACCTGCCCGACCGTGACCGAACGGGCCAGCACCAGCACCGGCTCCTGATGGCCGACCTTTGTCGCCACTACGACGCCGCCTGCGGTGCAGCCCAGGACCAGCAGCAAGCCCACCAGCAGGTAGGGAAGTCGACGTGGTCTCGGTGCACTGGTCATCCGTGCCGGGGGTTTCCCGTTACGGCGGCCTGTCCAGCCCGCAGGAGGCGTGCTCCCCGGGCTTGCCGGATCCGAGTGCGTGGGCACACGGGTATTCACCAACTGCCACCTCCCGGCGCAGGACTTCTCTCCACCGCGCCGTCGACGCGGTAGACAAGATCACGTGTGGGGTTGTTGCTCCCGCGCCACCTGGTGACGACGGCGAGCTTCGGCGTCAGCCGCCGTTGTTCAGGGCCTGGCTCTCCGCGACGCGGAAGTCGGCATTCGATGTAGTCGTCATGTCGGGGAAAACGCCGGTCTGGCCGGCACCGGCCCAGGTCACTGTCCAGTGCACCTTCGCTGAGACCGCGTAGGCGCTGTCCGGCTGGCCCGCGGAAGAGGTGCGGTAGGTGTAACCGCAGTCCGGGGACGCACTCTTCGGGCTCGTGCGCGCTCCGTACGGTGTCCCAGCTCCGGTGCACGTCACCGAATTGCCGTCGCCCATCGTCCACACCACGGACGTCGGCCGCGCCACAGCCGTCACCGATACCCCGGGCACCGACGCCGTCGCCGACACCGCTCCCCAGTCGCCGCGGTCCAGCCACAACCAGGTCGGCAGGTTCACCAACTGCTCATCCGCCGGATTCGCCTGGATCTGCGGAGACGGCAACCGCAACTGGTCGCGCGCCACCTGCGCCAGCTGCGCCGGCGTCGGCTGTGGAGCCCCACCGCCCTGCTGCGGCGCGTCCGGAATCCAGATCGGCGGCCGGTACACCGCATCCCGCACTCCACCCGCCGCGCACTTGTACACGTACCACGCTCCCGACTCACCCGGCTTCGGGTCAGCCGCCGGCACGACCTCGGACGGTGTGGTCGGGGAGTACACCGCGGACACCGCCACGACCGCCCCGCCACCGTCCTGCCCGCCCTCGTAAGCCGTCTGCGCCACCCCGGGTGGGGGCTCGTAGTCGCTGCGCTGGTACGAACAATCAGCCAAGTTCAAATCCTGGTTCGAGAACTCCGGCTCCTCCCGGGCACCACCTCCGCTGTTCCCACCACCGCTGGACGTACCGCCCGAGCCGGACGAACCTCCGCCGCCCTGCGGAGGCGCGCCGTACCGGCCTCCCGAGCCCGCACCCAGGTCACAGCCAGGGATGGGATTTTGCGTGCAGTCGACGTTCCCCCACCCGTCGGCCATCGCCGGGAGGGCGCTCACGATCACGGCCGCTGCGGCCACGCCGACCGCGACGATCGCACGTCTCAGCATGAGCCCAGCCCCTCTACTGCGAACCGTGTGACCTTCCAGGAGCCGGAAGCCTGCTTCTTCACCTCGGCGGTGATTGCGCGCCGCCCCCCGCCCTCGTCCGCGAGCTTGCCGTTGTCCTTCCGGTACTTCAGCCAATGCGTCGAATCACCGCAGTCAGAGATCATGACCGTAGTCGGATTCACCGCGGGCTCCGCGGAGGTCACGTTCGGGTAGTTCTTCGGTTCGCCCTTCGTCACCAGGCCATTGAAATGATCGGCGTACATACTGCGCGAGATCGCCGACAGGGCGTCGCCGGTCGCATACTGCGCCAGCTTCGGCGAGTTCCAGTCCGACGTCGTCCCGGCCTGCGCCATGTCCTGCCACATCCCTACGTACGCCGCCGTCGCCTGCTTACGCGCGACCAATGCGGGGGAGGCAGAAGGCGAGGACCCAGACGCCGATCCGCTCGCTGGGCCAGCGGGCGTTCTGCCCCCTCCCTGCGAGGTAGAACCGGTCGACTCGGCCGCACTACAGCCTGCGATCAGCAGCGTCAGGACAACCGTGCCCGCCCTCCAGGCGGCCCGCCCGGCAGGCGTACGTACCCCTAAGACCACCACAGTCACATCACCCCGCGAACGATGCAGATCCCGTCATCCAGCACATGAACGTGTTCCACGTCTATCGCTTCGCCCCGTTCCCGCTGCAAGGTGCGAACGCCGCCCGACACGCTCCAACTTCAAAGCGGGAACGGCTACTTGGCGGATCCTTTGCCTAACCGGGAAGTTTGCATTGCAATTTGACCGGCAGGCGGACGGGTAACTTCAGCCTCCCCGGCACACAGCGCCACATTGCAGCCGGGAGCTTCGGGTGACCGCTCGCCACCCTCCCCTCGCACCGTTTTTGCCAGGTTCACTAGATATTTCCAGTTCAGGGTCGGCATGCAGCTTCAGGAGATCTACCCATGGGCCGTTGCGGGCGGGGCCATCGGCAGCCTTGTCTATGCCATGACCCGCCGTCTCGTCCCATCGCCCGGGGCCGGCCAGCGCCTGGCACCACACCCCATCCCCGAAGTCATCACAGCCGCAATCTTCGCAGCGCTCGCCTCCCGGATCGACGGCTGGACGCAGCTCCTCCCCTACAGTTGGTTCACCGCTGTCGGGGTCTCACTAGCCATCACCGACCTGACCGCACGACGCCTACCGAACACCCTGATCATCCCCACCTACCCCGCGCTCCTCGCCCTCTTCTGCGTTGACGCGGCCACCTCGCACAGCACCACGCCACTCCTGCGAAGCGCGGCCTCGATGATGGTCACCTTGGCAGCCTTCACCGCCCTATACGCCCTCGCACCTGGGCAGCTCGGCGGTGGCGACACGAAGCTCTCCGGCCTCATCGGCCTGGTCCTGGGCCAGTTCAGCTGGACCACCGCCTTCACCGGCATCCTGTTGGCCTGGCTGCTCGCCACGTTCGCCGGAATCATGCTCCGTCTATCGCGCAAGTCCCAGCGCGATGGGTTGCCACTCGGAACCTGCCTCATCGTCGCATCGATCACAGAAGTCCTGGCGAACAGCTAAGCGTCCGACGGCAGTTACAGGCCACGGCGACCACGCCCCCTCACGTTGTGACATCGGCGCTTTCCGCTGAGGACCGGGATAGAGACACTTGCGCCCAAAGTTATGGCTTCTGGCCCACACCCACGTAAAGCGGGAATTCTTCGTTGGCCTTCGCCTGGTCGGGATCGGGTCGCCACTGGGTGGAAACCTGCACACCCGGCTCAACAAGCTCCAAGCCTTCAAAGAAGCGACCAAACTCCTCCTGAGACCGCACCTGAGCCGGGACACCGCTCTGCCGATAGATTTCGACGACCTTATTCCAACCCTCGGGGTCGAAGTCACCGGTGGCGTGCGTGAGGATGACAAAGCTGCCAGCAGGTAGTGGCGCCAGCAGCGTGTTGACCAAGCCGTAGGGGTCATGCTCGTCGGAAACGAAGTGCAGCAGCGCCACCATGGACAGAGCAATGGGTTGATCGAAGTCGAGGATCTCCCGGGCGGCCGTGATGATCTTGTCAGGTTCCCGAACGTCTGCCTGTGCGTACTTGGTTACGCCCTCAGGCGTACTCCGGAGAAGAGCTTCTGCATGACGCAATACGATCGGGTCGTTGTCGACGTACATAATGCGAGCGCTGGGTTCTACTTGCTGAACGACCTGATGGAGGTTGGGTTCTGTCGGAATGCCCGTTCCGATGTCGAGGAACTGGCGAATCCCCTGCTCGGCCAGCAGTCGTACGGCTTGATGCATGAACCGCCTGTTGGCCCGGGCAGCGACTTTGATGCCGGGCACCAGGGATATCACCCGTTCGGCCGCCTCCTCGTCGACGGGGTAGTAGTCCTTCCCGCCGAGGTAGTAGTCGTACATGCGGGCGGGGTGCGGACGGCTCGTGTCAATCGGGGCTAAGGTCATTCTTGGTCCTTCGTGGCTCTGGAGAACAGCTGTGTTCAGGCGTGGCTGGGTGAAGGTTCAGGCGAGGAGGAAGTCGGCCGTGCCGTTCTTGACTGCGGCGATGAGGCCTTGGAACTCCTGAGCTGAACAGATCAGTGCGGGGCCGTCTGGGTCTGTCGACTGGCGCAGGGCCACTTGACCGTCGCTGAGCTTCTTGGCCTCAACGCAGTTTCCGCCGTTGCTGCCGCTCCAGGGACAGTGCCACTGCTCGGTTCCCAACTCGTTGTTGGCGTTCTTGACATGACTCATGCGTAAAGCTCCTTGCGGATGTCACCAATGAATTCCTTAGTGGCATCCCGTGACAGTGCGTACACACTCATCTGATCGAGTGCCTCCCGAAAGAGGGCGACTTCGTCTTTCTCTTCGCTGTAGGTGGCGCGGCTCAAAGTGTCGATGCAGACGATGTCCGGGAGTTCCGGAATTTCGAACCGGAAGATACTGAACGGGCCGAAACCGCCTGGATGAAGACCTTTGTCGGATGGGCAGATTTGGATCGACACGTTCGGGAGATCGGCCATCGCGAGGAGGTGGTCGATCTGAGCGGCCATCACGTTCGGACCGCCGGCGGGTCTCCGAAGGGTCGTCTCGTCCATGATGACCCAGAGCTGAGGGGCCGTCGGGTTCGTGCGCGTGAGGAGTTCCTGACGCTTGGTACGCAAGTGCACTCTTCGCTCAAGGACATCGGAGCCTATGCGTGGCAGGCCGCGTTCCAGCACGGCGCGCGCGTAGTCCGCCGTCTGCAAGAGGCCGGGAACGACGGCAGGTTCGTAGTTGCGAATGTGCGTTGCGGCGGTCTCCAACGAGACGTGCACTCCGAACCAGGTCGGGAGTGCGTCCCGGAAGCTCTGCCACCAGCCAGGGTCAGTCGCCTTGTCAAGCAGGTCCAGGAATTCGGCCTTCTCGCCCTGGCTGACTCCATAAGCTTCAAGGAGCAGGCTGACCTTGGCGTAGTTCAGCCCTGTCTCGGCCTTCTCCATCCGAGTGACGGTTGAAGTGGCAACACGGATGACCTCACCGGCTTGCACCGCAGACATGCCCGCGGCTTCACGCAGGGCCGCGAGCCGTCGGCCCAGGACGATCTGGAGGACGGTCGGGGCGGAGCGCGCTTCGGTCACTTCGAGTCCTTCTCCCCCGGGTGGTGAGCGTCTCGGGCAGTGTGCCACGGCCGTCGGCGCGGCAACAGATTGCAAGTCTAACTACGCAATTTGCATAGTGCTGCTTGCCAACTGCTTGTTGCGCGAGGATAGTTGTGTGGTGACCCAGCTCACGTAGTTGGAAGCGCGCTCCCCTGCCTTCACCCCCCAGGAAGGTCCGAGATGCCTGCCCCCTCCTTGTTCCGCGTCCTCGTCGAGGAACGCCGTTGGAACAGCTGGGGCGTGTTCTCCGACCACTTTGAGCGAACGGCCCGAGGGTTGGCCACGGAACGCAGTGAGCCCGCTCTTGCCGCGCTGACCGTGCCGCGCAAGACGTTCGAGCGGTGGGCCTCCGGCACCTGGTACGGGCGCCCTCAGAGGGTGGCCGCCCTGGTACTGGAACGGCTCCTCGGATTCCCGTGCGGCGACCTGTTCGAACCTGCTCCGAACGTGCTGAACGCCAAGGCGGGTGTTCACGATCGAGGCGGTCTGCGTGCAGCCGTCCACATCGGGGAGCAGTGGGCTACATCGCGCCTCTTCATGTCCGCCACCGACGACCTGGCGGACTCATGGGAGCTGACGGGCCGACAGGAATTAGACGGCACCACCATGGCCGTCCAGTTCCATCCGGCGTCGGTGGACGCCGACGGAGTGCACGTCCAGCCCGCCGATACACAGGTCCTCGACCGCTTCCTCCGCCCCGCGAGACGGGGCGTCCTCGTCGGAGTGCATGAAGCGGATGACGGTCTCAGCCTCTACATAGTCGACTCGTCGCACGTCCGCCGGGTCCGACTTCCCTTCATCCCGGGCGGGGCGCTCCGCCTCTCTCACGCTCAACTCCTCGACGACATCACCTACTCCTTCGTGTGGGCGCTGGCACAGTTCGACGAAGGCCTCCTCTCTGACGACCAGGCGCTAGAGGAGGAGTGGGGAGGCCTCGGCACCTACCTTTCCCTGCCCCGATCCGCGCCCAGCCGGATGGCCCTCCCTGCCCTCACTACGGTGAGTTCCCAGTGGCTGGGGTCCGCATTCTGTGCTCAGCACATCCAGAAGCAGCTGCAGGACGTCTCGGAGCCGCCCGTCTTCTGGACTCGCGAACAGACCGGAGAACAGGCAGCGGCGTGGCTCTTCTTCCGGCACAAGATCGCCTACCTTCAGTCCCTCTCCGCCCAGTACACAGACTCTGGCACCCCCCTCAGCCGGTCCTTCTGCATTCCCGAGGTAGAAGTAGAACGAAGTGCGGCATACGAGCGCATCCTTCTCTTCCTCGCCATCACGTTGATGGAGATGTACGGCATCCACGTCCACGTGACAGCTCACCCGGAATACTCTCAAGTGGACGGCTTCGCCCTGGCTTCAGGACAGCGGGCTGTCGTGGCCAACTGGGTCCGCACCGACTCCGTATGGGCCGCGGACACCGTCACGGATCGACTCACCCTGCGCGGCTATCGTGATGTGTTCGATGACGCGCGGGCCGCCAGCATCATGCAGGGGCCCGATCCTGTTGCCAGGCTGCAGGAACTCGCGGCCTATCTGAACCTCAATTGGGCATGGCTCACCGGAAGATGTCGCGAGCTGGGCGAATGCGGGATCGCCAGTGTCGTGCGGCCACGAAGCCGACACCTGAGTATTGACCCACTCGACAATGTGCTCAGGTACCTCGGGTCCTTCGCACCGAACAGCTGACGGACCGCCGGCCGCCGTGAACGTACAACTTGACCCCGATGAAAGGCCTTCAGTGGACTCGACCGCCCACCCGACCGTCTCACCGGTCACCGTGTTCACTCTCGGTGGCACCGTGTCCATGACGCCGTCGAAGGGCGAGACAGGCGGGGTTTCCCCGAAGCTGACTGCCGCCGACCTGGTGGCCTCCGTTCCCGGACTCGAGAAGGAAGCCGAGCTGGAGCTCCAGGACGTTCTCCGGGTTCCCGGAGCCTGGCTCCAGGTCGAAGAGATCGCCGATCTGGCGCACGCCCTCAACCAGCGGGCAAGCGCGGGGGCGGCCGGCTTCGTTGTCGTCCAGGGCACCGACACCCTTGAGGAGGTCGCCTACCTCCTGGACCTCCTCTATGAGGGGTCCGCGCCGGTCGTAGTCACGGGAGCGATGCGCAATCCGGCGATGGCCGGCGCCGACGGTCCTGCCAACCTGCTGGCGGCCGTACGCACAGCCGCGAGCGCAGAGGCCCGCGATCTCGGTGTGATGGTGGTGTTCTCCGACGAGATCCATGCCGCGCGACATGTCATGAAGATTCACAGCACCAGCACCTCCGCGTTCGCTTCCCCCGGAGCCGGCCCGATCGGGCACGTCGTCGAGGGCCGACCGCGGCTGCACTTCTCTCTGCGTCGCCGCTCCCCCCTACGGTTGCCCTTCATCCGTCCGGCCGCGGTGGAGACGCTCGAAGCAACACTGGGCAGTGACGGCGCGATGTTGTCGACTGTTGGTGGATGTGTGAACGGCCTGGTGATCGCGGCTTTCGGAACCGGGCACGTCCCGAAGACGTGGGTCGACTCGCTGGAGGAGCTCGCTGCGCGTATTCCCGTAGTCCTGAGCTCGCGCACCGGCGCGGGAAGCGTGCTCGCTTCCACGTACGACTTCGTTGGCTCCGAGAGCGACCTGCTCAAGCGCGGCCTCATCAGCGGCGGGGCGCTGGGGCCGCGTAAGGCTCGGCTGCTCCTGTTGGCCCTGCTGCGGGCCGGCGCGAGTGCCGACGAGATCCAGGCCGAGTTCGCGGCCCGGGCCTGACCATCGCCACTACGAGGGATCCGGAGCTTCCGTTGCGCGCTACCGAAATCACCATCGGCCGCAGGTTCATGGTCGCCATCGACCACGGTGAGGACTTCTTCGAGTCCTTGAACAGGTTCTGTGCCGCGCACGGGGTCCGCGCGGGCCACATCCCGACGTTTCTCGGGGGATTCTCCTCGATCCGCCTGGTCGGCTGCTCCGGTCCCATGGAGCACCCCGAACGGCCGTTGTGGGAGGAGGTCGAGATCGATCGCCCGCTTGAGGTGTTCGGCAGTGGCACCCTCGCCTGGAACGAGGAGGAGGGCTGCGTCGCCTCCCACATCCACGTCTCCGGCGGCGTCAAGGAAGAGTCCGCGGAGGGACGCACGAGTCATCTCCTCGGCGGGACCGTCCAGTTCATCGGTGAACTCGTAATCGAGGAGATCACGACACCCGAGGTCGTCCGCCGCCCGGCACCGGATCTGTACAGGGTCCCGCTCCTGACCTTCGTCGACCCGGGGGAGGAGCACGGGAATGCCTGAGTGTGGGAGGTGCAGGCGATGAGGATGACCCTCTTTCGCCAGCTTGTCCAGGAGAGGGACTGGACGACCGTCGAGACGTTCAACCAGCATTTCGCCAAGGCCGCGCGAGACCTCGCAGAGAAGACCGGGGAACGCGACCTGGCAGATCTCGCCGTCGCGCGTCGCACCTGGGACCACTGGTTGGCCGGCGACCTGCAGCGGCCCCAGCGGAACTATCGCCGCGTCCTGGAGCACCTCTTCAACGTCCCGAGCCCAACGCTGTTCAGACCGCCTCCCCCGCCAGCAGCAGCGTTCGACTCGGGTCCGGGCGAAACAGCAGCGCAATCGGGACAGAATCGCATTTTCCCCGCCGCAATGGGGCCGGACGCGGATAGAGCGGGCATCCTTTCTGCAGAGTCGCTTCTCCTCTCGCAGGAAGGCGCCCCCGTGGACCGTCGCCAGCTCCTCCGCGCGGGAAGCTTTGCGGTGCTGCCCGGCCTACCGAACGTTCCCGGCGAGGGAGGCACCGCGGCCGTGCCGTTCGACCGCCTGGGGCATGCGCAGGTCGATGCCGTGCTGAGCCATCTGCGGGAGATGTGGCACATGCTGGTCCGCAGCGACAACCTGCTTGGCCCTCGCCATGCACTGCAGGGCGTCCACCAGCAACTGAGCGTGCTGGATGGTTTCCTGGGCTGCGCCATGCCGCCGGTACGAGACGAGGTTCTGCACCTCGCCTCGCGCTACGCCGAGTCCCCGGCTTGGCTGCACGAGGACTGTGACGACGACGACCGTGCCTCGTACTGGACCCAGCGGGCCATGGAGTGGGCAGTGGAGTCGGGGGACGAGACGATGACGGCGTGGACCCTCTTCCGTCGGGCGCAGCAGGCCACGACCGCGGGTAATGCCGCGCAGACGATCAGCCTGTCCAGGGCGGCGCAGCGCTACGACCGGGTCCTGACACCGCAGATGCGTGCCGCGGCCCTCCAGCAGGAAGCCCACGGCTACGCGCTCATGGGCGACGAGGCGCACTGCCATGACCTGATCGACCAGGCGGTTGAGTTCGCCGCGGTCCCGGAGAGTGCCGGGGACGGCCGCAGCGGCCATGGCGATTTCGCGACACCGGCCTACCTCGAAGGGCAGCGTGCGCACTGCTGGTTGCTGTTGAGGAGGCCGAAGCGCGCAGCACCGATCTTGAGCACGTCGCTCGGCGAACTGCCGGACGTCTACCAACGCGACCGGGGTCTCACTCACGCCCGTCTAGCAACCTCATACGCTCAGATCGGCGAGATCGAGCAGGCCGTGGAAGAGGCCAATGCCGCCCTCACCAGCGCTCGCTTCTCCGGATCTGCTCGTACGTTCCGTGAGACGATCAAGGCCGTCAACGCGCTGCAGCCGGCACGCACTCACCGCGGGGTTGCCGAGCTCATCGAAGCCGTCGCCTGCTGAGTACGAGGAGATCGCATGCCGGCCCAAGCGGAACGTGACGCGATGCGTCGCGCCATCGCCATCTCCGCGAGCGGTCTCGGTACCACCAGCCCCAATCCGCCCGTCGGATGCGTCCTCCTCAACCCGGCGGGGCAAGTCGTCGGGGAGGGCTACCACCTACGCAAGGGCGAGGCTCATGCTGAGGTTAACGCCCTCGCCGCAGCGGGGGAATGTGCAGCCGGGGCAACGGCCGTGGTGACCTTGGAGCCGTGCAATCACATCGGTCTCACACCTCCCTGCCACCAGGCTCTCCTCGACGCCGAGGTCAGCCGTGTGCTCATCGCCGTGCTGGACCCGACCTCACGTGGCGAGGGCGGGGCTGAGCGACTACGCCGCGCGGGCGTGGAGGTCGAGACTCACGTGCTGGAGGAAGAGGCGCTGCTCGTTCTCGGCCCGTGGCTAGCCTCCCTCACATCGAGCAAGCCGGTTGTCCATGTGCTGCGTCAGATCAACGAAAGCGGAGCAGTCAACTCGCTCTCGGCGGCTGCCCAGGCCGAAGTCGAACGACAGCGGCACGTACACGACCTCGTGATCCCCGCAGGCGTATCCGCCGCGGAAGAAGGCTGCCCCGGAGGCCACGGGCCGCAGGTGTTCCGCGTGCCCGGCGACCTTGCAGGCCTGCCCGCAGTGGCCGCCCTCGCCGAGATCGGGAAAGCCGGGGCTCGTACGGTCTTGCTCATCGGCGACTCGAAGCTCAGCGATGGCCTCCTTGAGGGGGGGTTCGTCGACCGCCTCACGTTGTTCCTGCCGGTCCCGGCCGCGTCCCGGATGCCAGCCGCCGGTCAGCATTCGCTCCTGCCCAGCAGTTTTGTCCTTGCCTCCGTCACACGCCTGGAACGACAGCTGATGTTGACGGCCGAGTACCGCCGGTCAGGTTCGTGACCCCTCGGCGGGCAGGTTGATCGGGGTACCTCCGAAGCAGGCACGCCTGAGCCAGGCCCGTCCGCCGCGCCGCGTACGTAGGACAGTTCACGCCGTCCTTCTCCCTCTCCTCGGCCGGCGCGGTCATACTCTCGCGTGTTCGACCGGGCTCCGTTCCGCGGCGGCGCTGATACAAGCCCGGAAGCCGGCGTAGACCTCGTCGACAAAGGAGAGCTCGTCCTGGGTCAGCGGTCCGGCGAGGCAGCGGTAGTTCTCCGTGACCTGGCGCCCGTTGCTGAAGCCAGCCACGACGGCGCAGTGCTCGCCGCGCTGCAAGCTGAACCGGAGGGCCACCCGGGTCAGCGTGCCCGGCGCGGTGCCGAATCGGGCACGTAGCGCGCAGAAGCCCGACGTCATCGTCTCCGCGACGTGGGGTTCGAATCCTCCGATGGTGCGCCAGAAGGCCGCGCCGCTTGAAGGCTGTCCGGTGAGTATTCCATGTGCCAAGGGCGCGGCCAGGACCAGGCCGACGCCCCGCCGGGCGGTGAAGGTGAAGAGGTCTTCGCCTTCGAGGAGTACAGACGGGGTGAGGGCGTTGAAAGGCGTCCAGATGACGTCCGGCTTGATCAGGCGGAACAGGTACAGGAAGCGCTCGACGTGCGTGGCCGTCTGTTGGGGAGTGGCGGTGTAGTCCACGCACGGGCCCCGCATTCCGACTGCTTGGATGGACCCCAGCCTCCGAAGTGTGTGCATGGATTCTATGGCGGTGCCGAGGTAGCGGTCACCTGGGCCGAAGTCGAACGAGTCCAGGGAGTAGATGCCAATGCTCTCGGCGTAGAGGTTCTCCACGGACTGCTCGTACTGGTGATGGATGTGACGCCCTGCGTACGGGTGTGGAGCTGATCCGCGGATCCGGCCGACCTTGCTGCTCAGCTGTAGTGGGGCGTCGTCCGGCAGTTCGCGGAGGAATCGTCCGATCACGCGCTCGGCGTGGCCGTTGCCGTGGAAGTCTGCTGTGTCCAGGAGTGTGGCCCCGTGCGCCACGGCAGAACGCAGTCCGTCAAGGAGGTCTCCGTCTTCTGGCGTGCTGTGGTCTCGCCCGCTGGCGCAGGTCACGCCCAGCGGAGTCACGAGGAGGCCGCGGGACAGATAGCGGTCACCGAGGTCGGCGGCGGGCATCAGGAGATGCCGCCGAGCAGTGAGAAGATCGCGACGACGCGCTTGCCTCCACCTTCGTCTTCCTCCACTGACCATGCGGTCGCGAAGGCATTCACGAGGAACATGCCCCGCCCACTGTCCCGAACCATCGCGAGATCAACGGGGGCGTGATCGATGGGAAGGTCCGCCTCCGCGGGTGCGGTCACCGCAGGTCTGGTGTTGCCGACGCAGTCGAGGATGCTGACTGTAGCGCCGTACTCATAGAGGTCGACGGTGAGGTTCACCGGGCCTCCGGCGTGCGTCAGAGAGTTGTTGACCAGTTCGCTGGTGACGAGCAGAGCGTCGTCAACTCGCCCTGGATCGGCATGGTCTTCCAGTACGGCGCGGACCTCCGCCCGGGCAACTCGCTGGGGTGCGGCCATGTCTTTCAGGTCGACGTCACGGTGGTTGAGCAGTTGTCCGAGGCCCTGGTCGTGGACCAACTGTGCGGTGGTGGGGGGCACTCCCGTCTCCTTGCGCTTCGAGAAGCCCTACGGCGTGGGCCGGACTTGGCCCACAACCACGGTGACGGACTGCGAACGGCACCGGTACGCCAAACCGTGGCCACATCTACGCCACTTCTCCCGGTTCCGTCCCCGCGTGTCGCCCCGAAGGAGTGGAAACGGCGGATCAGAGCGAGGGAGTGCTCAGCTCGAAGGGCTGAGGAGAAGTGGCCACGAAGTGGCGCCGGTTCGGCGTATTGGTGCCGCGCGTTGTCGGCCACGGTGGGAGGTGCCGGCGCCGACCGGCTCCGTCACCTCCCTGGTGCGGTCGGCGTCGGCCATGTTTGAGCGCGGATCAATCGCGCGCACATGGTGCAGCCGACCGTTCTGAGAGTGAGCCCATGTCACGCACCGCCGCGTCCGAGATCACGGCGCGCCTCCTCCACCGGCGCACGTCCAACGGCGCCGCCGGCCACGCCGGGATGCTCCGCCCGAGCAACAAGGGCGGCCACACCTTCCAGACCCTGGAGGCCGGGGCATGAGCGCCGACAACGCCCCTGCCACCGCTGCGGACAGCGGAGCGCCGAGCGGCCTCGCACAGCTGTGGCTCCAAATCGGCGCCAGCCAACCGACCAGACCCGCACTGATCCACGACGGGGCGGCAGTCTACTGGCAGACCATGGCCCGGACGATCGACGCGGTCGCCGCCACGCTCCGCGGAGCAGGCGTCCGCAGGGGAGACGTCGTCATCATCACACTCGGCAACCGCCCCGAGCACCTGATCGCTCTGGCTGCCTGTCTGCGCGCAGGAGCAGCACCGATCTGCACCGACCCGTGGGAGCTGTTCTGCCGCACGCTCGACGGCCTGTCCCCGGCCGCCGTCTTCTTCGACGCCGCGTACGCCGAGGACCTCGCCTCCATCCGGGCGTCGTCCCATGCTTCGCGCGTCTGGTTCTGCGGTGACCGGGACGCACCGTCGTGGTCCGTTGCCTGGCCGGCATCTGAGCCGGACCGGAAGGAGGCGGACGACGAGGCCTCAGGGGAGTGCACCACCCTGTTCCGGCTCTCGCACGGGCACCCAGCCGGGGAAGGCACCATCTACCGCTGGAACGCGCGCGACTTCGCCCAGCAGCTCGCCCTGCGGCCACCGTGGTGGCCGCTCCATCTGAACGTCCACCCCGAGGACCCGGGTGAGCGGCTACTCGTCGCCGACCGCCTGCTCGACGGTGGCATCCAGAACCGGGCCCTGGAGGCCCTCTGCAGTGGGGGAACCGTGATCACCACATCGCGGTCACACAGGGAGCTGTGGGACGTCGCCGCCGAACAGGGGGCGACATCAATGGCCATCAGCGGCGACCAACTTGAGGGCGTGCACCTGGAGTCCCTCGCGGCCCGTGGCGGTACAGCCGATCTCCATCAGCTCCGGACCATCCTCACCTCTGGGTCGCTGTGTCCAGCCCCGTGCAAGGAGCTGCTGCTCCGGCAGCTGCCTTACGCCCGCGTCGTCTACGTGTTCGAAACGGCCGAGGGTGTTCGCCTTGCGTACTCGGTTGCCAGAGCAGCGCACGTACCCCCGAGCGGGCACTTCAGCCTCTGCGTCGGTGCTCGGGTCGTGAACGCCGACGGGCGCCGCGCCCACCCCTGGGATGAAGGACACCTCACTGTCGTGTCTCCCCAACCGGTTGGGCTCGGAGTGCAGGGCGATCTGCCAGCGGACCGCTTGATCGACGGCGAAGGAGAGAGGGTCTTGAGCACCGGCGACCCAGCCCATCTCATCGAGTCGAGTGAGGTCGTTCTCGTGGCCTCACCGAGCGCCTTGCCAGCAGCGGCGTCGCTGCCGCCTGCCGAGGCGATCTTCTCAACCGTCGTGGCCCACCCGCATGTGAAGGAGGTCGGCGTCGTCGACCTTCCCCATCCTGCTCTGGGAGCCGTCTTCGGGGTCCTCGTCGTCCTGGACTCCGAGGGGACCGTTGCGGATGTCCGCGCCCGGACGCGCAGCCTCCTCCCTTCGCACCTTCACCCTGCGCTCGTTCTCCGCGTTCCGGAACTCCCGACCACGCACGACGGAGTGTTCAGCGTCAGCCGAGCCCGGGCGCTCCTCCGCGATGCCGCGGTCCTCGATCGACCCGAAACCCTGCGCCCTGTGCAGCGCAGCAACAGGGACCGAGTCTGGGAGCACCTGTTCGGCCTGGCGGCGGACGAGCAGGTGCTGTTGACCGAGGTGTTGGGCATGCTGATGGCCACGCCCGACCTTGAGCACCGCGTTGCCAAAGCCCTGGGCTATCCGGACTGGCCCATGCCGCTGACCCTCCTGCCGCGGCTCGATTCTCAACTGGCGGCAGCCCATCCGGACCTCGAGTCGTACTTGACGTTCTGGGAAACGGCGGCCGCCGACGTACTCGTCGCCGTCGACCGCTTCGGCTGGCCCCGTGCCGACACCGACGGCCGCCACGTCACGGACGCGGTGTGGCTTCTGCTCCAGCACTGTGACCTGCACAACGACGCCCGCGAGGCAGTCCTTTTCGCGGTGACTCAGGCGGTGGCGTGCGGCCGGACCGATCCGCGTCACCTTGCTCTCCTCCAGGATCGGACTCGCTCGGTCATGAAGGAGGAGCAGTTGTTCGGCACCTTCATGTTGCGCCAGGACGACTCGCCTCGCTTCCTCTACCCGGCGTCGGCAGAAGTCGAGCTCGACCGCATGCGCACCAGGATCGGCCTGCCGACTGTGGTCGATGATCTTCCTCGCGCCGATACGCCGTTGCTGCCTCCCGTACGCCGCCCGCCAGGACTTGCCGCGCGCGTACCGGATCCGGGGTCGCCTTCGGTCAACGCTTGGCGGGCGCTGCCGGACGGTAGGGCACCGGTCTACCTGGGCGGCCCGTCCGAGAAGAGGCAGGAGCTGCACGAGTTGCGCGCCGCACTGCCGCGTCCGCTGTACAGCACGGCGCGCTGGCTGGACCGCTCCCCTGGGCTTTGTGTGGTGAGCCAGGTCGACGCTGGCCCCGCCGCCGACCAGGCGATCGCGCAGGCACGGCTGGACGACATCCGCCAGTCCCGCCTGGTCATCGCGCTGGAGGGGGACCGGCCCGACGCTGTTACCAGAACTGAGGTCGGCGCCGCTCTCGCGGCCGGCATTCCTGTCATCCGCGTGGGCGCGTTCGGCGATTCTCTCGACGCCTATCCTTCCGTCGCTGTTGTTCCGGATGCCGCCGCAGCGGTAGCAGCCGCCGAGGGGTGGGCGAACCAGTAGCTGCAGCGAACTCCCGGGGCGCGAATTGACGGTCCAGGCAACGGCCGCCGAGAGTGCCCGATTCACCCACAATTTGCTGGCCATAGGGCTCTGCAATTCAGCGAACGATGCCCTGCTCGCCAGAAGTGGCCGCGAAATGGCGTCGGTTTGGCGTATCGGTGCCACATGAAACGGCCCACGCTTGATCACGAGTGCGCTACGCACCCCCGTCCCTACACGTCCCTTTCCTCAGGCCGCCTCCGGGGTTCCCCCTCACCTGCTGCCTTGAGTAAGGGACCCAACCCTTACCCCAAGGACACCAGCCCGTGACTTCGATATTCGAAGCAGCCACCGTGGTACTCAGTGTCACGACAGCCGCTGGCGCCGTTGCCACGGCGCGCCTGGCCCGCTCACGCGCAGCCCTGTCCCGCGACCACGCCAAACTCGTGAAGCAGAGAACGACGCAGAGCGGGCTGCTTGCCGCCGCCGGGGCCAAGGAACGGGCGCTGCACGACGAGCTGCGCCACCTCTTGACCACCCGCCTCCCCGCCCGGGCGCTGAAGCTGATCAGTGATCACTACCCGGTTCCCGGCCTGCTGAGCGACAGCCTCGCCGGCACCGAGTACGCACAACTGCTCGACGCTGTCGAGGAGCTGTTTGTCAGCACAACCGTTGATGAACGCCGTCGTATCAACTCTGCCGCTCGTGCAGCGTTGCGTGGCACCTGTATGGAGATCCAGGCCAAGGCTTACCAGCTGCGGACGCTGCTCGTTGCCCTCCAACAGGACTGCCAGGACCAGGCGACCCTCAAGAGCCTGCTCGAACTCGACCACCACAACGAGCAGATCGCCCGCCTGGTCCAGAAGGCAGCGATCGTCAGCGACGCCTGGCCCGGCCTCGTCCGCCCGGACACCCATCTCCCGGACATCGTCAACGGCGCCATGTCACGCCTGCACGGTTACGAGCGGATCCAGGTCAACTCGAAATTGCTCGCCGACAACGTTGGCGTTGTCGGCCGTGCCGCCGAACCACTCGCCGTGGTCTGCGCCGAAGTGCTGGCAAACGCCCTGGAGTCCTCGCGTGGCGACCTCTCCGTGGAAGTCACCCTTCTGCAGACCGACAACGGCGCTGTCTGTATCCAAGTAGATGACGCGGGCAAGGGGATGAGCGCCGAGGCAGCCGCCCGAGGAACTCGGCTGGTGTCCGGGAAGAATCCACAGGCTGTACTCCTCACGGAACTGGGTGATCCACCCGCTCTCGGGTTCGCGGCCATCGGCTACGTCGTCGCCGATCACGGGTTCCAAGTCTCTGTCGATCAAGTGTCCGCCTACCACGGCGTTCGCGCGGTGATCTCCGTGCCCCCTGCTCTGCTGACAACAGTCGACCCGAAGGCCGAGCCACTCTCGGCCATGGCTCCCCGACCTGCCGCTGCCCCACGCACGCACCGACCGCCTGCGACGGCGTCGGCTCCACCCACCGGCCCTCAGGTCGCCTCGGACTTGCCTCAACGGCGGCGCCGGACGCGCACAACGCCCGTAGCCGGTGAACCTCGCACGCCTGAGGCGCAACTCCCGGATCCCGACCAGGTCTTGACGGACTGGGAGGGCTTCGAGCGGGGCCTGG
Organism: Streptomyces sp. NPDC033178; assembly: GCF_055577685.1. Classification (NCBI taxonomy): domain Bacteria; kingdom Bacillati; phylum Actinomycetota; class Actinomycetes; order Kitasatosporales; family Streptomycetaceae; genus Streptomyces; species Streptomyces sp. NPDC033178. Next base: position 67,183 of record NZ_JBVIPT010000020.1, on the reverse strand, counting down.
CCACCGGACGAGCCGACATCGCCCCCGAAACAGACCCCAAGGACAACACATGACCACATCAACACTCAGCGAGAAGCTCGGCGATCCCTCCTGGGTCCTGGACCCGATCACCGCCATCGGAGGAGTCAGGAGCGCCGTCATCCTGTCCGCCGATGGCTTGGTCGTCGGTGCTTGCGACAAAGTCGACCGGGAGAGCAAGGAGAGCGTCGCCGCGATGGAAGGCATCGCGGCGCTGGTCTCCTCCCTTCATGGCTCAGCGCGTGCCGCAGCCGCCACCGCACTGGACGCATCCCCGCACACCCCAATCTCGATCTTCACTGTCGAGCTGGCCGCCGTCAAAAACCCGGACGCGGAGGACCCGGAGGAGCCGATCAGTCCGGGCAGGCTCACGGTCATGCCCGCCGGCAAGAACACCAACGCCTTCATCGCCGTCGCCTACGGCCCGGAGACGCCGATGAGCATCATCGCGCACGCGATGGCCAAGCAGGCGAACAAGCTCGGCGAAGAGCTCATGTCCGTCTCCGCCCGCACCGACGACTCAGCGTCATGACCGAGGGCCGGCGGCCAAGGCTGGTCCCGAGCTACATGGCAACCAGAGGCGGCGGTAATCCCACCCGCAACACGCTCCAGCGCCTTACCGCGCTCACCGCCACCGGCCTGCCCCCCGCCGCGCACCACAATCCCGCGCAGCAGCGTTTCCTCGAACTGGTCGGCAGCGGCTCACTGACTGTTATGGAGTCCGCTGCCTACCTCAGTCTGCCGATCGGAGTGTGCAAGCTGCTCGCCTCACAACTCGTCGACGAAGGCCATGTGAGAGCTCACGCTCCTGACACCAACAAGCCCAATAGGGCTCTCCTGGAAAGGGTTCTCCATGGACTCGCCGCCATCTAGTCCACCGGCTCCGGTCTATCTGCCCACCGGGGACTACGACCGGGTGAAGATCCTTATCGCAGGGCCTTTCGGGATCGGCAAGACGACCGCGATCGAGGCGGTATCGGAGATTCGAAGCCTCCACACCGAGGAGGTCATGACCAACGCCGCGGCCGACGTGGATGCCCTCTTCGTCGAGGACAAGGACACCACCACGGTAGCCATCGACTTCGGACGGCTCACCCTCGTTCAGGCCGGCATCGTGCTCTACCTGTTCGGCACCCCCGGACAAAGCCGGTTCCGAACTCTGTGGGCGGACCACGCTCGGGGCGCTCTGGGCATTTTGATCCTGGTCGACACCCGACGGCTGGACGACTCCTGGGAGGTCATGGATCTGGCCGAGGAGTCCGGCCTGGATTACGCGGTCGCCGTCAACACATTCCCGGAGTCCCCCGAGCATGACCTCGAAATTGTGCGCAGCAAGCTCGCCCTCGAAGACCACACCCCCCTCGTCGCGATCGATGCACGGAACAGGGACTCGACCCTGAACGCCCTGAAGACCCTCACCGCCTACCTCGTCACCCGTGCCGGAGACACCCTCTCGTGACCACCACGCCGAATGCCGCCGTGCCTCTTTATGGGGCCGACCACGCCGCCGACCCCCAGGGCAGCTTCGCGCTGCTGCGTGAACAGGGCCCTGTGGGTCTCGCCGAGATCGACCCGGGCGTCTTCGTCTGGGTGATCACCGACTACCGCGCCGCCCTCGATCTCTTCCACGACACCAGTCGCACCTGGTCCAAGGACACCCGGGGCTGGATAGAGTACCTGCCACCGGACAGCCCGATCATGCCGCTCGTGCAGTGGCGTCCCAGCCTCTTCTTCGCCGACGACGAAGAGCACGCCCACCTGCGCAAGGTCGTCACCGACAGCTTCGCCCTGCTCGACCCCCAGCACGTACGGGACGTGACCCGTCGGCACGCCGACGCGCTCCTGAGCGAATTCGCCCACCTGGGCAAAGCCGATCTCATCAGCCAGTACGCCCGTCGGCTGTCCTTGATGGTCCTGAACTCCTTGTTCGGCATGCCCGACGAGCACTGTCCCCAGCTCTCTGCGGCGATCGAGTCGATGATGAGCACCGATCCCAGCACCAAAGCCCACGGCGAACAGACCCTCAACGCCTACCTCGGCACCCTGTACCAGATGAAGGCCACCCAGCGAGGCCACGACCTCACGTCGTGGTTCATCGACCACCCCAACGGCCTCTCCCCGGAGGACGTCGCCAACCAGGTCATGATCACTGTAGGCGCTGCCTACGAGACCGTGGCCGGTCTCATCGCCAACACCATCCTGCGGATGCTCTCCGACGAGCGGTACCGCGGCACCCTGATTACCGGCAGCCTGCCCATCAAGACCGCCGTCGACGAGGTGCTGCGCACCGACACCCCGCTGGCCATGTACAGCCTCCACCGGCCCCGCCGTGATATCCCCTTCCACGGCCGAAACATCAGGGCCGGCGAACCCGTCATGGTGTCGTACGCCGCAGTCAACACCTGTCCCTACTCCACCCAGGCCGACGACGAGTTCCGCTCGGACCACAAGGCTCACCTGGCCTTCGCGGCCGGCCCACACGAGTGCCCCGCCGGCTCCAGCGCCTTCGTCATCGTGATCGCGGCGATCGAGCGGCTCGCCTCATACCTGCCCGACGTCGAACTCGCGGTCCCTACCAGCGAGTTGACCTACCGGGCCCACGCTATCTACCGCATCCTCACCTCTCTGCCCTGCCGCTTCTCCCCGCGGTCTTCCGAGAGCCAGGCATCCATGCCCTGGAGCCGACGGACCGCGCCGCCGGAACACGCCGCTCCAGGGCTCGCCTCCGCGCCTTCGTGATCGCCTGAACATTCGCGCACACCAGACACGCGTGCCGCGACGCCATGCCCCAGGGCCGCGAACGCCTTCGCGACCCGCCCAACTAGCCGCTCGGATCTCCGGGGGGCTCCTACCCCTGCCCGCCCTCGAGGAGACGGAATCCATCCATGACGCTTCTTGGACTAAAGGGGGTAAGCCCGCCGATGACCCACACAGCATCCTCAGCCGGTACACCGGACCTCTCCGCCGTAAAGCTCGACGTCGACGCAGTACTGCGCGAGTTCCTCGGCCGCAAGGAACTGGCCGCACCTGGTCCCGAGATGGCGCCGCTGCACACGACGCTGCGGCAACTCCTCGCCAGCGGAAAACGGCTGCGCGCACAGCTGTGCTTCGCGGGATGGCACGCCGGCGGCGGAGACCGGACCAGCAGTATGGCCACGACCGTCGCGGCGGCCCTGGAGCTGTTCCAGGCCTTCGCCCTGATCCACGACGACGTCATGGACGCCAGCGACATCCGCCGCGGACACCCCTCGGCCCACCGCGTGCTGTCCACTGCCTACACGGCAGGCGGCGGCCGACGCAGCAGAAGCGACGTGCACGGTCGGAGCGCAGCCGTCCTGCTCGGGGACCTCGCCCTGGTGTGGTCCGATGAACTCCTTCACGGCGGAGTCGAACCCGGTGCCCTGGCCCGGGTTCTGCCGCTCGTGGCCGCCATGCGCGACGAGCTGGTCTACGGGCAGTACCTGGACCTGCTGGCGACCGACCGGCTGTCGGGAGACGTCGAGGCCGCACTTCGTGTGGTGCGGTACAAGACGGCGAAGTACACCGTGGAACGGCCACTGCAGATCGGCGCGGCTCTCTCCGGCGCCGGCCCCGACATCCTCCAGGCGTGCAGTGCCTTCGCACTGCCGCTAGGAGAAGCGTTTCAGCTGCGCGACGATCTTCTGGGTGTATTCGGCGATCCCGCCGAGACCGGCAAGCCGGTCGGCGACGACCTACGCGAGGGCAAGGCCACCGTGCTCCTGGCGCTCGCGCTGCAACAGGCTTCCGACAACGAACTGCACGTGCTGCGCACGCTGGTCGGCCGACCCGACCTGACTAATGAGGAGATCCTCCGTGTCCGGGCCGTCTTGGAGGCAACCGGTGCCCGCGAGCGTGTGGAGGAGATGATCCGTACCCGGCGCTCGGCGGCCGTCGCCGCACTCGAACGGGCGCCCATCCACGCGGCCGCAGCCGCTGCACTGCGCGAAATAGCGCGAATAGCCACGGCGAGGCGAGCATGACCAACGCCCAGAGCCCGGCCAACACCACAGAGTTCCCTCGCATGCCGGAGTCCTACGCCTCCCAGGCCATCCGCCTCGTGACCTCGGTCAACGACGATCAGTGGGGCAGCGTCCGCCCGTCGGTGTACGAGACGGCCCGCGTGACCTCTTTGGCATCATGGCTGCCTGGTCACGACCAGCGGCTCGCATGGCTTCTGAACAAACAAGCTGGTGACGGCAGTTGGGGGGAGGGTCCGGAGCCCCACCGGCTGCTTCCGACCCTCAGCGCGGTGGAAGCCGTCCTGTCCGTCCTGCGCTACGACGCGTCCCCCAGGAAGATTCGAGAAGAACTGGAATCCTCTGCAGCGGACGGGCTTGCCGCACTGGGCAGTCTGCCGCCGGCGGGTCCCTGGCCGGACACAGCGGCCATCGAGATCCTCGTGCCCAGCCTCGTCGCCCAGATCAACGAGCACCAGGACCAGCCAGCGATCCGCGGGCTGGCGCGGCTCGGCGTATGGTCCCGCGGAGCACGTCTCGCTGTGCCGCGCGGGTTTGATGGCGCACTGCCCGATCACGTCGGCCAGCGATACCGCTCGGCAGGCGTCCTGCCGGCCAAACTCCACCACACCCTTGAGGGCATCGCCCGGCACGCCCCACTCACCGGGGTGGGCTTGGTAGGCGGGCTCATCGGCAGTTCGCCCGCCGCGACCGCCGCATGGGCAGCTGTAGCAACGGATCCCGACCACGCTCGGGCGCAGGCCGTCACACAACTGTCGGCCGTAGCCCGGCGCTACGACGGCCTCTTCCCGGAAGCCGCGCCGATCGCTGTCTTCGAACGTCTGTGGGTTGCGGCCGCGCTCGCCGGCCCGGGGCTGCCGGACGCCTGCCTGTCCACCGTCCGCGCCTGGGCGACTCAGATCTACGAGCCCGCGGGGGTACGCGGAGCCCCCGGCCTTCTGCCGGACGCCGACGACACCGCCATGTCGATCCTGGTCTCCGCCCTCGCCGGCCAACCCCATGACCCCGCTCCGCTGTCCGCCTTCGAAGCCCGGACCCACTACGACTGCTATGTCGGCGAGGACACCGGATCGGTCAGCGCCAACGCCCACGCCCTCCAGGCCCTCGGCAGCCACCTGCCGCACCGGCCCGAGGCGGGCTCCGCCCACTGGACCCGCATGAACATGGCCCGGGACTGGCTGCTCGCACAGCAGACACCCGAAGGCGCCTGGACGGACAAATGGCACGCCTCCCCCTACTACGCCACCGAGAGGTGCACGAGCGCCCTCGCCCGCTACGGAGGCAGCCACGCTGTCGGCGCCGTACGCTCGGCTGCCGACTGGGTCCTGGCTACACAAGGCACGGACGGATCCTGGGGGGTCTGGGGAGGCACCGCCGAGGAGACTGCCTACGCCGTGAAGATCCTTCTGCGCGCCCCTGCCGATCGTGTGCAGCCGCAGGTGCTTCGTGCCCTGGACCGTGCCGAAGCCGTCCTCCGCGCCGCCGTTGAAGACCCAGCCCGACCGCATCCGGCGCTCTGGCACGACAAGACCCTCTACGCCCCCCAGGCCATGGTCCACGCCGAGGTCGTGGCCGCCCTGGAACTGCTGCGAGCTCGGCGCCACTGAGCCGACGGACGCACCCATGCACGCATCCGAAACGGAGGGAAAAGACACTGTGGCTGCCGATACATCCGTACCGCCGATCGCACCGGGCGGGCGACCGCTCATCGGCCACGCACTACCACTGCTCAGGGACCGCTTGGCCTTCCTCCAGGCCCTGCGAGCCCACGGCCCGATCGTGCGGGTCACCGTCGGGCCGAAGACCCTCACGGTCGTCAACTCGCCGGATCTGATCCAGGAACTGCTCACCCGTAAGTCTCAGCACGTCACCAAGGGGCTTCTCTTCGAAAAGCTCAAGATTTTCGGCGCTGACGCCCTCCCTGTCGCGGAAGGCGCACGCCACCTGGCCCGGCGCCGTCTGATGCAGCCCGCATTCCACCGGGAGAAGGTCGGCGGGTACGTCGAGACCATGCGGGACACCGTGCAGCCCACCATCGACACCTGGCCCAACGGGGCCACTCTCGACCTGAAATCCGAGATGCAGCTCATGACGCAGGGCGTCGTCATGGCCGTCGCCTTCTCCTCCACGCCCGAGCCCGTGCTCGCGCGCGCGATCCTCCACAGTGTCGACGTCGTCTTCAGGGCCGCCATCCGGCGCGCCCTGCTCCCTGTGGCCGCGCTGGAGCGGCTACCCAACCGCCACAACAGGCAGGTCAAGCACGCGAGTCATGTCCTGCGCACGGCAGTGGGGAAGATCATCACGGACCACCGGGCCAACCCGGACGCCTACGACGATGTCGTATCACTGCTCCTTGCCGCGCACGACGAGTCCGGCACCGCCCTGCCCGACGACGACATCCTGTCCGAGGTCACCGGCCTCCTGGCTGCGGGATCTGAGACCACTGCGGTGGTGCTCGCCTGGCTTTTCCATGAGCTCGGGCGCAACCCCGACTTGGAACGCCGGCTGCACGACGAAGTGGACACCGTGCTCGGCGGCAACCAGCCCACAGCCGAGCACATCCCGCAGCTTTCCTTCACCCGCCAACTGGTCAGCGAGACCCTTCGCCTGTACAGCCCCGCCTGGCTCGTCACGCGGCAGGCCAGCACGGCCGTACAGCTCGGGGAATTCGCCCTGCCTGCCGGCGCGGACCTCATCTGGAGCCCCTACACACTGCACCGCGATCCCCATCTGTACTCCGAGCCCCTGCGCTTCGACCCCGACCGGTGGCTCACGGGGCGTCCTCAGCCGCCCAAGGGCGCGTTCATTCCCTTCGGATCCGGCAAGCGTCAGTGCATGGGCGACTCCTTCGCCTGGGCCGAGGCCACCCTCATCACGGCGATCGTCGCGTCCCGCTGGCGGCTGCGGCCTTCGCCCCAAGCCGTCGTACGACCGATTGGAGAGATCACTGTGCACCCCTCCGCGCTGCATATGACGGCCGAGGCGAGGCACGCTCCGTCGCGGGCTGCGACGTGAGCGCCGGCACGGGTTCCGGCGCCCTGCCTATGCCCGACTTCAGCAGTACCTTTCCCGGCCCGTTCCTCGCCAGTCCTCATGCAGACCGAACCGAGCAATACCTCCTGCAGTGGCTTCGCCACTTCCGTTTTCTGTCCCCGTCCGACGCGCTCCGATCCTTGTGCAACATCACGGGTCAGGGCATTGCCCGCACCTTGCCGACCGCTGCCCCGGACCGACTCGAGCTCTGTGCCGCCCTCTTCCTCTGGCTCACCGCCTTCGACGACACCTACGGCGAGTCCGCCGCAGCACGTGACCGCACTCGGCTGGTCAACCGCGTCGGGGAACTGACCCTGGTCCTTGCGGACGACCACTTGGCGCCCCCCACGAGCCCCTTCCCCGCCGCGCTTCATGACTTGATGGCACGATTCCGGGCCCTGGCCACACCCATCCAGTACCTGCGGCTCGCCGGACGCGTTCGGGACAACCTCGCCGGGATAGTGTGGGAAGCCCACCAACTAGCCAGGCCAGAGCGGGTCACCGTGCCCACGTACTGCGCGATGCGGCCCCACACCGTCTTTGTACGAACCATCCTCGCCGCTTCAGAGATCGTTCTGCAGTACGAACTCTCGGACGAGGAGCGGGCATCGGCCTGGTCCCTTGAGTCAGCCGCGGCCAACCTCGCCGGCTGGATCAACGATCTCGCTTCCTACACGCGAGAGTCAGCGCGCACGAAGCCGCTGAGTCTCCCAACGCTCCTCATAGCCAAGCACGGTCACTCGACCGAGGATGCCTTTCGCCACATCGCACGGCTCTGCGAGAAACAGGCCGAGATTGCGCGAACACGCATCACCGAATTCACCTCCACCGGATCCGGTCCCCTCCGAGCACATGCCGAGGCAGTGGGACACATCGTCCAGTCGTTCGTCTGGCACATGACCCACTCTCGCTACCAGACCTGAACCTCGGACATCCCCGGCCCGCACTCCTCTTCCCCCAGGGGGAGTCGGCCATCAAACGGCCTGCGCTCCGACAAATGCGGGCCAAAATGACGCACAAATGGCCACGGCACACACTTGAGGCGCCTTCGGCGGAGAGCGACGAGGGAATTTTGCCCTGGATTCCGCCAGTCGTCCGCATCCACCGGACCGGAGACCACTCCTTGACTGCCTCTGAAGTGGCGAAGAAGTGGCGCGGGTTTGGCGTACCGGTGCCACGTGCAGGCCACGACGCTTGAGGGACCGGAAGAACAACTCCCCGTAGTCACCTGGTGCATCAGTTCCGGGCTGATGCCACTCACTCCCTCTCCGGCCGGGTGCCGTGAACGCGCGTCCCCCGAACGTTCGCCGCCGGCCGGAGAGGGCCGAACTTGAGTGCGTAGCCAACCCATGCCCCTCAACCAACAGCGCCTCCTCGTGTTCGTCATCGCCTTGATCGTGTTCGTCGTGGCTGGCGAGATGCCCCGTTAGCGAGCACGAAGACCTTCATGCATCCCGCTCTCCGCCCAGATCGGCAACAAGAAGGACCCATGCCTCCGACGCTCACCCTGACCCACCAGGCCCACGTGGCCATCGACGGAAACGTCACACGGAGATGGCCGGCAACGGCACCTGTTTCCTCCGATCCCCGGGCGAACGTTGGTGACCGTACCGAGCTCGCTCACCCAGTACATGGGTTCACGGTGGACTGGCTCGAGCCGATGGTGTCTCGTAGCGGCCCTGAGTTCGAGGCGTTCCAAGTCCTGGGAGCTGCGTGGCGCAGCCCCGTTGTGACCCGCGTGCAGACTGGTCAGCGCTTCGACATCGTCGAGGTGCCGTACGTCCTCGCCGACCAGACGTGGCACCACCTCCGTCGACACGGGGCACCGTGCGGAGCTGTCTTTGCCGTCGGAGATCGTTGGAACTTCTTCGTCCCGCCGAACTCCGGCGACCTGCCGTGGCCCAGCGAGTCCCGCTACCTGGCCGGCGATTGGATTTCGCTTCCCCCGCGGCACGCGCGTACCGGCCTACACACACCGTGGTGGGTCAGCCGTCCACCGTCTTGGCTGTTCACCGCGACGATCCCACTGAATCTCTCCCTGAACGCTCTCCTCCCCTCCAGCTCAAGCCCATCGCTCGGGGCCGCCGCGAGCCGCATGCCCGTGGAGACACGGTGACCCTCATGCTCCGCTCGCTTCCTCACGCCCAGTCCGAGGAGGGATCCATGTCCACTGGCCCGGCCCAGTCCGATCCCCCTGAAGCTCTGGCCGACGGGGCGCAACTCGATCAGCGCCGAGCCGCGGCACGCACCTTGAAGGACGCGCTGCGTGTGGCCGCGGTCAGGTCGTTGTGCAGTGCTGGCCAAGAACAGCGTGGCCCAGCGGTGACGCTGACCCTGTTCACCCACGATGGGGACGTCTCCGGTTTCCCGGTCGATACTCTGCCTGACCGATCGCCAGCCGCCTACCTCCAGCAGGCCATGGACGGCCTGGGTATCAAGGCCGAGATCAGCGCCGACGTAGTAGGACCCGAACCGGTCATGCGTATCAACTTCATGACCAGTGACGGAGCATGCTGCCTGGCTCAGTGGATCATGGACCACCTGGCTCCGCCGCTTGCGGCGGCACAGCGTCTGCGCACCGCTCTCACGGCCGCAGGCATTCAAGTAAAAGGCGTCCACGCCACCGAAACTGTGGTGAGCGTCAGCGACATCGACGCACCGATGGCGCGTCTGCTCGCCCGGCTGCTGTATCCGGAATCCGCGACGGAGGACGCCCCGGACGACGACTGGCGGGCCCTGGAGAACCTGGCCAGCCAGATAACGGCCGTCCTGAGTGCCGCATCCGGCCACATCGTCGTAGTGACATCCAATCCGGCCTGTAGCACCTGCGTCCGTTCGCGTCCGCACCGTCTCCGGGTCTCCGACCTGACGGTGCCTGCAGCGCATCAACTTGCCCGAGCAGTAGAGACGACAGTCCCCGGGCCGGGTTGAACGTTCACTGACCCCAGCGCCGCCTGATCCCCGTAGTAGAGAGGAGTCATGCCGTGGTCGGCTTCTTAGCCCGCGCATGCCAGGACCCAAGAGCAGAAGCCGCCTTTCGCCTTGCCGCTGCTTGGGGCCCGGGCCAGGCCTTTGACGGCGTGGACGCCCTGGGCCACGGCGTCAACATCGTCAACACACTTGGCCGGTACACCCCGGACGCCCCACCGCAGGTGGTCGCCGCATGCCTGCTCCACGCCATTCCCCAGTGGCCCTTGGCCAACGACGCAGCCCACCAACTCGTCGAGGCCCGGTGCGGAGTGGAAGCCCGGTTGCTGCTGGAGGCGCTCCGCGCCGAGAAGGCCGTCCTGGAAGGGCCCTCCCGCCGCGGCGTGGAGGGACACCTGCGCCTCATGCGGACGATGCCGTGGCTCGCCCACGCAACATGCACCTTCAAGATCGTCGGTCTTCAGTACGTCACCGGGCGCGCCACGCAATGGTGTGACGCCGAGCCGACCGGGAGGTCGTTCACCTCCCCACCCAGCCAGTCGCCCTATCTCCGGCAGTTACACGCTCTTGCTTCCCAAGTCGTGCCCCCGGTCATGAGCGACGCCTACGCCCGGCTCCTGGATCAGTGCCTGCCCATGACCGCCGCCACTACGAGCCGATAGGTGCGAGACCTCGTGTACGTGATGCGCCGCGTGACCACCGCGGATCTGAAGCCGATGGCCGCCATGATCGCGGAGAGAGAGCTGTGGCTACGCAGGCGGGGAAAACGCAGCTACGGCCAGGGGAACGCCGTGCTCGGTCTCATCGGCCAGCCGGTAGAGACCACCACGGTCATCGGCCTTTTCAAGCAGGAGGACGGCCAGGTTCTCGGATGCAGCGTTCTCCTCTCGACCGCTCCCGCCGCCCCTGGATGGAAGGCCGCGGAACTGCGGGAGCGGACCTGGATCGTGACGATGTCTCACACCCACCCCACCTTCCGCAGGGACCGGATCGGGTGGCTGATGGCGATATGGGTCGGCGACTACGCCGCCCACCAACCCGACCCGCCGGCGTGGCTGCGGTGCCGGGTTCCCGATCCGGCGCTGGTGGCCCACTACCGCGACCAGTTGGGCTGGCAGCAGGTCCGTGTCCGCCGTGACCAGGATCTCGGCCAGGTTTCCCTGATGCAACGCCGCCCGGAATCGAGCCACGGCGCGTCGGCTCTCATCACCAGCCTTATGCCCGTGGAGGTGCCGTGACCGTCGTGACCGCCCCGAGCGTCCTGCCGACGTCCCCCCTGGACCAGCGAAGGACATCCCTCATCGAGGACTTCGCGCTCATCGGCGACATGCAGAGCGCCGCTCTGGTCGGCCTGAATGGATCGGTGGACTGGCTGTGCCTGCCCCGCTTCGATTCGCCCGCGATCTTCGCCGGCCTGCTCGGCAACGAGGACCACGGCTTCTGGCACATCGGTCCCGCCCACGCCGCCGACACCCCACCGCCGCCCGCCACCCGGCGCTGCTACCGAGGCGATTCCCTGATCCTGGAGTCCGAGTGGGACACACCCTGCGGAACTGTCCGGGTCATCGACTTCATGCCCCCGCGCGACGGCGCTCCCCAGCTGATCCGCATCGTGGAGGGCGTCTCGGGCTGCGTCCCGATGCGCTCGGCACTGCGCATGCGTTTCTCATACGGCCGGATCGTGCCGACGGTGCACCAACACAATGGGCGCACGGCGGCCGTGGCGGGCCCGGACTCGGTGTGGTTCGACACGGAGGCCGAGACCTACAGCGAGTCGCAGACGACCTATGCCGACTTCACGGTAGCGCCGGGTGACCGGGTCGCGTTCACCGTCTCGTGGCACCCCTCGCACAGAGAGCCGCCGACCGTGCCGGTGCCGGAGGCCTCGCTGGAGTCGACGGAGGACTTCTGGCTCGCGTGGATCGAGCACTGTACGTACGACGGGCCCTACCGCGAGGCGGTGGTCCGCTCTCTGATCACGCTCAAGGCCCTGACCTTCGCGTCGACCGGCGGCATCGTCGCGGCGCCGACCACCTCACTGCCTGAGGAGATCGGCGGCGTACGCAACTGGGACTACCGGTACGTGTGGCTGCGCGACGCCGCGCTCAGCGTCTCTTCCCTCGTACGCACCGGCTTCGGCGAGGAGGCTCGCGCCTGGCGCCAATGGCTGCTGCGCGCGGTCGCCGGCGATCCGGAGAACCTCCAGATCATGTACGGCGTCGCGGGCGAGCGCGACCTGGCCGAGGCCGAACTCGGCTGGCTCCCGGGCTACGAGAACTCAGCGCCCGTGCATGTCGGCAACGCCGCGGCGAATCAGCTCCAGCTGGATGTGTACGGCGAGGTGACCGACGCCTTGTATCTCGCCGGCCAGTCCGGCCTGGACTACGACCACCACACCAACCAGCTGCTCATCACCCTCGTCCGCTCCCTGGAGATCCAGTGGGACCAGCCGGACGAAGGGATCTGGGAAGTTCGAGGCCCGCGCCGCCACTTCGTCCATTCGAAGGTCATGGCCTGGACCGCCGTCGACCGCGCCGTCCGCCTCATCGAGGCCGGACACGCACACGGCCCAGTCGCCCGGTGGAGGAAGCTGCGCGCCGCGATCCACAAGGACGTGTGCGCGAAGGGTTTCGATGGTGAACGCAACACGTTCACCCAGTCCTACGGCTCCACGAGGCTGGACGCGGCGCTCCTGGTGATCCTGCAGGTTGGTTTCCTTCCTCCGGACGACAAGCGCGTGATCGGGACGGTCGAGGCGATCCAGCGCGAGCTGTCGACCAGGGACGGATTCCTGCTGCGCTATACAACCTCCGGATCACGTACCGGCGAGGACGGCCTGCCGGGTGACGAAGGTGCCTTCCTCGTCTGTTCCTTCTGGCTCGTCGACGCCCTAGCGAAGATCGGCCGCCTCGACGAGGCGCATGAGCTGTTCGACCGTCTCCTCCGCCTGCGCAACGACGTCGGCCTGCTGGCTGAAGAGTGGGACCCCCAACTCCAACGGCAGACCGGCAACTTCCCGCAGGCCTTCTCACACAGTGGACTCGTCGACGCCGCCCTGACCCTGAGCCGGTACTCCGGTGCACACACAGTCCGGGAAGTCCCAGCTCAGAGCACTACAGGACAGGACATCCAGCGTGGGACCACAGCACCCGGCGGAGCTCTCCTATGACCTTGCGCTACCTGGATGTCTGCTGCCTCCTGCTGACGCTGCTTCCGGGACTTCCCGTACCTCGCCGTCCGCCGCTCAGAATGGGCCCCTCAGAGGATCCCGCGCCCGACTCGGCTCACGGGGCCCCCGAGGCACCGAGTTCTGCCGTCGAGGCATCGCGGCGTACGCGGACCTCTCCATCAGCGCGATCCGTGGGGAAACCGGCCGCCCGCGCGGAGCGATCCGCAGACCCATCTCCCGTGCCGGTGCCGCGTCCGACGGCCTGCTACATCGACCAAATAGGGACGCTCCTTCAACCGCTTCTCCCTCCATCCTCGGACTCCAAAGAAATGGACACGGCTCCGGGAAGCGGGCCAGTGGAGCACGGAGGCGGAGCTTCCTCGATGCCCTCTGGTTGGAGCGACGCTGCGGAACGGCTGTACGCCCTCATCCGGTGGCGATGTCGCCACCCTCAGGACCTGTGGCTATGCCAACTCGAGCGGGAGCGGCCATGACGGCGAATGAGATCGGCGGGTCGGCTCACCTGAACGGGCTGACCGTGCAGGCGGGCACCGTGTCCGGCGGCGTCCACTACTACCGATCGGCGCGCCCCGTTCCGACGCCGTGTCAGCTTCCGCGGGTCCCTCGCCACTTCACCGACCGTAAGGAGGAGGTCCGTGCTCTGAACGTGACCCGCGACGGCGGGGCCAACCTTATGGTGCTCTGCGGGATCGCGGGGGTCGGCAAGAGCGCGCTCGCCGCCCGTTGGCTCCACGCCCACGGCTCCTACGGTGACGGGCAGTTGTACGCGGATCTGCAAACTCCGAAGGGGCCGACCCCACCGGAGATGGTTCTCCAGCAGTGGCTCCACGCGTTCGGTCTGGGGCAGCCGCCGGCGGATCTGCCGGAGCTGACTACGCTCTGGCGCTCGGTAACGGCCCGCCGGACCGTCGCGGTCCTGCTCGACAACGCCGTAGAGGCACCCTGGTCAGGCCCCTGTTGCCGTCCGGCGATTCCAGCATGACCGTCGTGACAAGTCGTTCCCGTTCCCATCTGTGGGAACTGGCCGTGGACGGCGCCGAGTTCCACCAGGTCGGCGCGTTCACGCCCAGTGCAGCACTCGACCTCCTGGCCCGGTTCGCGGGCCGGGCCCGGGTCACGGCAGAGCCCGATGCCGCCGCCCGTCTGACGCGGGCCTGCGCACATCTGGCGCTCCCGATCGTCCTGACCGGCGCTCGCCTTGCCACCCGCCCTCACATCAGCCTGTCGGCGGCTGCCGACGCTCTCACCCGTCGCACCGCCGAAGCCTCACACAACAAGGACCGCGCCCACATGGCCATGAATGCTGCACTGGACAAGAGCTACGCGAACCTGGAGGCGCCCGCGCAGCGCGTCTACCGGTTCCTCGGCTTGCTGCCTGTCAACGACATCGACCCCGACATGGTGGCCGCGGCCTGCCGCCTGCCGTGGGGCGACGCGGACTGGCTGCTCGAAGTCCTGGCCGACGAGCAGCTGCTGGAGGCGATCGAACCCCTTGAGGCTCGACCGGTGCGCTACCGGATGGGCACCGTCGTGGGCGACCACGCTCGCCGCCTGACCGAGCGGTACGACGACGGGCCGACCCGAGAGGGCGTACTGCGCCGGCTGAGCGATTGGATGCTGGAGATCGCCACGCGCGCCCAGATCCAGCTCACTCCCACTCAGGCCACGCTCCGTAAGGCGCAGGGGCTGCCGCCGGCGACCGCTCGTCCGCCTTTCGAGGGAGAGAAGGGGGCGTTGGCCTGGCTGGCGTCCCAGGCAGGGAACCTCCTCGGCGTCCTGCGGGCCGCGGAGGCTATGGGGTGGAACGAGCTCGCCTGGGAACTCGTCGATGCCTACTGGCCGCACTTTCACCGTACGCACCCCTACAGCCTGTGGATCGAGGCCCATCGGATCGGTGTCGCAGCGGCACGCCTGGCAGGCAACCGCGCGGCCGTACGGCAGATGCTCATCTCCGGCGCGATCGGTTTCAACGCGGCGGGCCGCTGGGACGACGCCATCAGCTGGTACGCCGACGCCCGCGAGACAGCGCGTGCAGAAGGGGACGTGCGCGACGAGGGGCAGGCGCTCCTCGGTATTGCTGCCTGTCATCTGGATGCCGGACGCCCTCAGGAGGCCGAACCTCACCTCGACGAGGCCATCGCGCGGTGGGACGACTGCTGCTACTCCCGCGGCATCGCCCTGGCCGTCACCGTACGCGGCGAGATCGCTCTCGCAGCGGATCAGCCCCATCGGGCCATGGAGCTGTTCGTACACGCGCGGGACGCCCTGTTGGCGGTGGACGACCCCTACGACGCCGCACGGGCCATGGCGCTGCACGGCCAGGCGCTCACGCTCACCGGAGACACCGCTGCTGGCATCCGCGAACTGGAGGACGCCCTGATGGTGCTCGCCGGTGCGGGCAGCACCCGATGGCGAGCCCGTGCCCTTGAACTGCTGGGTATGGCGTACCAGTTGCACGGAGACCGTGAAGCCGCCCGCCGCAGCTTCGTCCAGGCCAGGGAGCTGTACGCGGTGAACCGTCCCGTTGACGCAGCACGCGTCCGGGAGCTGGAGGCCGCACTGTGACGCTCCCGCCACCGAACCGCAGCGGCCTCCGGCCGGCCACGGCCTCTCAAGACCAACCATCTCACCTCTCCGCCGACGAACCAGCCCCACGCCCGGCGCCCGGCCCCGAGGCCGAGGCTGGGCACTCCGCCCGGATGGCCGACAGCACCGTGCCCGGGACGATGGTGCAGGCCGGCGCGCTGGAATCCCTTCTGGACGCCGCTTACTTGGCGCTCGCACGCCGTCTGTGGTCCGCCGTGCGCATGGTGAACGTGGCCGCCAAGGCCGGGGTGTCACGGCAGACGCTGTACAACGAGTTCGGCAGCAAGTGGGGGCTCGCTCGGGCCCTGGTTCGTCGGGAGGCCGACGCCTATCTCGCGGGCGTCGACCGCGCCCTGGCCGCGCACAGCGGCGAAATCGAGCGGCTGACCGCGACCGTCGAGTGGACGGTGTCGTCGGCGCGGGGCAACGCACTGGTTCGCGCCATGCTCACCGGCTGCTGGAGCGAGCGGCTGCCCTCGCCGACGCTCTCGGCGGTGCCCTCGTCCTCCGCGTTGCCCGCGCAGCGCCGCGCCGACGACCTCATGCCCTCACCCATCGACTTCGTGGCTCTAGTCCGCCACCTTGCGGTGGCCGTCCTCTCCACCCCCGGCACGCCCACGTCCGACACGGTGGAGGCGGCCCGCTCCTGCGAACTGGTCGTCCGGCTCGCCCTGTCCTGCGTCACGGCACCCCCGGGCGACGGCGGGGTCACGGAGCTGGTACGCAACGCCCTGCAACGCCAGCCGAGTCTGTGGGTCGGCCACGCGCACCGCGACCGCGGCAAGCCCGATGCCGCGCGCGAGTGCTCCCAGCTGGCCGCGGACCAGTACGCATCGATCCGCCCTGCCGACGCCGAGCGGGTGCAGGCCTTGGCGGGTGGCCTGTGACCGCAGACCACCCAGCGGCCGGTGACGGGCCTGCGCGCCGAACGAGGCTTTCACTCCCGCTCGGTGCGAACACCAGTAACACGATCTCGGACGGCACCTTCAATGGGCCAGTCGTGCAGGCAGGTGCCGTCCACGGCGGCGTCCACGTTTATGAGGCTGCCGTGCTCCCGCCCACTCCTCGGCAGTTGTTGGCGGTGCCCGCCACGTTCACTGACCGGGACGAGGACCTCAACTCCATAATCACCGGGCTCAGGGCGCTACCCGACTACGCCGTGCGCATCGTGGTGGTCAGCGGGCCCGGCGGCGTCGGCAAGACCACACTGGCGAACCGGCTGCTCCACCTGCTGGCCACCGAGTACGGCGGTGGCCAGCTCTACGCCGACCTACGCGGTTACGCCCCCGAGGGTCCAGCACGCACCAGCGAGGTCCTCTCCCGGTTCCTCCGCTGCCTGCGACCAGGAGCGCAGCCGGCCAGCACGGAGGAACTGGCCGCCTGGTGGCGGTCGGCCACCGCCTCACACGAGCGGCCGGCGAGCATCCTCCTCGACAACGCCCGCAACGCCACCCAGCTCCGGGCCCTCCTCCCGGGCGGGTCCGGTCACCTCGTCGTGGCGACCAGCCGCGACCTGCTGCCCGAACTGGCACCCGACGGCGCCGTACTGCACAGGTTGGGGCCCTTCGACCAGGTCGCCGCGCAGCAGTACCTCACCCGCTGCCTCGGTGAACAGCGCGTAGCGCGTGAACCCGGTGCTGCCGCCCAAATCACCCGCCTCTCCGCCGGCTCCCCCATGGCAATCGCGCTGACCGTGACCCAACTCGCTGCTGATCCTGCCCGAACCCTCGCTGAGGTGACGTCCATGACCGCCGACCGTGCTCCAGCAGACCGACCACATCGCCAGCTCACCCATCATCAGGAGGTGGCCGTGACCGAGGCCCTCGACCGCACCTACTGGTCGCTGCCCCGCGACGCCGCCGCCCCGGCTATCTACAGCCGCATGGCGTCGACGTTCGCCCTCGACTTCGATGTGCCGCTGACTGCCGCCGTCTGCAACCTGACAGGACCGGACGCCGAAGGCGCCCTGGAAACACTGCACGCGCTGCACCTCATCGAGCATGCCGGCGATGACAGCTCCCGCGGGCGCGTCTACCGGTTCCACGACATCGCCCGCGCGCACGCCCGCGCCCGGGCCACGAGGGAAGCAACCTTCGGGGAACCGGAGGAGATCCTGCAACGGGCTGTCGACTTCTACCTCGCAAACCTGAGCGAGGCCGAGCGAGTTCTGACGCCCACCCACCGCCCGCTGCGCCGCGACTACCTCTACTCGCCCACAGAGCCGATCGTGTTCGTCGACGACACCGCCGCCCTGACCTGGCTCTACGCCCACCGGCACAACCTGCTGCCTGCGATCCGCGCCGCGGCCGCCGCCGGCCTCGACAGATCCACGTGGCAACTGGCTCACGCCATCTGGCCGCTGCTTCGCTCGTCCCACGATTACGAGCTGTGGTCCGAGAGCCACGAACTCGGTCTCCAGGCCGCGCGCCGCTGCGGGGACCGTGAGGCGGAAGTCGAGATTCTCAGTACGTGGGGCGTCGGGCTACGCGGCGCCGGCAAGTTCGAGGACGCGGCCCGGACATTCACAGCCGTCCTGCAGCTCGCCCGAGAGGAGCAGGACCGGCGTGCCGAGTCCCAGGCTCTCCACGAGCTCGGAGCCGTGAACCTGCACGGCGGACGTCCCTCGGAGGCGGAGTCCTTCCTGCACCAGGCACGTGAGCAGCGCACGAAGCTGGGCCGCACTAGCGAATCTGAGCAGGATCGGCGCACGTACACGCGGGCCGTAGCGATCACCGACATCTGCCTGGGTCAGGCTCAACTCGAACTCGGGCGGCCTACCGAGGCGATCGAGACACTGACCGCCGCCCGTACGACGCTGCTGGACGTCCCAGACCCCTTCGATGCCGCCCGGGCGCTCGCTTGGCTCGCCCGAGCCCACGCCGCCGGGGGCGATCCGGCCACGGGCGAGGCCGACGGTCGCCGCGCCGTGGCCGAGTGCGACGCTGCTGGTTCGGCCCGCTGGAGTGCTCAGAGCAGGGTGCTGCTCGGCCACACCCACCGCGACAGCGGCCAACCCGGCCTGGCACGAGGTCTCTACGAAGAGGCCCTCGGCATCTACGCGGCCGTGAGCCGCCGTGATGAGGAACGCGTCCGTCGGCACCTGCAGGAGCTCTCATGATCGCCTACCCACCGCGATGGTCGCGTCCCGGGCGCCTGGTGGCGGCCCGCATTTCGGGCGTCGTCCCAAGGACGGGAATCGCCCAGAAGGTGACTGAACGCCAGTGGCGTCCGGCCGTCGCCCCAGCCACGTCTCGATCAGCACGCTCAGCGCCAGCCTCAGTATCCACCGAACCGCAGCACCAGACGGAGAGTCCCGAACACGTATGACCGCTTTGCCCACCGCTCATTCACCGTCCCGGCCAGGCACCGGGAGAACGACCCGTGCAGCAGGGCCCGTTTCCCGGTCGCGGGTCCATGTCCTGCTCCCTGACGCCCTGCAGTACCCGGACGTCAGCCGACACCCGGACTGGGGCCTGCCGGTGTACTACGGTCGGCGACTGCCGTCGGCTCTAGCCCGTTACGCGGCGGCGCCGCACTCGCTTGAGCGACTCGTCGAGGACCTTCTCAACGAAGCCCCTGCCGCAGCATCTGCCGCCGGTGGCCTGCGCCCTCAACTGAGACCTCATCAGATACCGCGCGTGAAGGCGATCCAGGACGCCCAGGTTGCCAAGGCCCCGGGGTTCCTGCTCGTGTCCCCGACCGGGTCGGGCAAGACGGCGATGGTTCTCACCGCGTTGAGCCGCCTACCCGTGGAACTGGTCCTGGTGATCACCACCTTGTCCATGGTCCCGGTATGGCAGCTGGCCATCGACTACTTCTGCGAGGCCGACCCCAAACGCCGCTGGGTGGTGACCAACCCAGAGAAGCTCGTGCGGTTGTTCGAGCATCCGCAACTGCGCCTGCATGACCTCCCTTCGGACGAGGCAGGCCGGTTCGCCGCGCAGTGGGGGGACTCACGGCTGTCCTGGGACGCGGTGGTCCTCGATGAGTCACAGATGGCCGCAGATCCGCAGTCCATCCGGTCGCGTCTGCTGTACCGGCTCACCCATCCCCAGGCCGGAAAGAAGCCGTTCTTCATTCCGACGAGCGCCACCCCGTTCTCCAAGCTCGCGGAAACCGCGTACGCGGCGGACTTGATCGCCCACGCCGCCCGAACCGCCCCGCCGCAGACCCTGGCCGGCACGGAGTACCTCGACTGGCTGCACGGCCTTCGCCTCACCCCGGGCAAGGGCAGAGCTGTTGCCGACCCCACGGAAAAGGTCAAGGCGCTGCTGTACCGCGGCGGTGTCGGCGCGAGCGCATCCCAGGAGGAGCTGGGGCTGCCACCACAGCACCGTGAGATCCACAGGATCCGTCTCACCGCGGAGGATCACGCCCACTACGAGGCGACGTGGGAGGAATTCCGCCGCCGCCACGGCCTGGAAGTGAGCGAAGACCTCGATGTGGAGACCGACCACCAGGCGAGCGCGCTCAGGCGGATCCAGAAGGCGTCACTGCTCAAAGCCCCCTACGTCGCCCGTCATGTCGCCGAGCTGGTCGGGCGCGGCTGCCAAGTCATCGTCCCCGCATGGTTCCTGGAGAACGTGGAACTTCTGACCGAGACCATCGCCGGCGAGCTCTACTCCCGCGGACTTCCCGACAAGGTGGTGGCGATCACCGGGGAGGCACCGGGCCTGCGCGAGCTGAAGCGCACAGCGTTCCAGGACGGCCGCGCGCTGGTGTGCGTCACGAACGTGGTCCAGGGCATGAACCTCCAGGCGTCCGAGGCCAATGTGGCCGGAACCGGACAGACGGCCACCGAGACGCCGAGGGTCACCGTGTTCGCGGACGTCCTGACCGGCGGAAAGAAGCTGCTTCAGGGCGAGGGACGGGGCCAGCGGGACGGTCAGGAGGCGCCTGCCCACTACCTCGTTGCCGAGGGGACTACCGAGACGATCTGGTTGGCCAATGCGCTGAGGGCCGTGGCCGGCACTCAGGAACTGACCCATGCTCCGGGCGACGCCGCCGCCCTGCACGCCCTGGCCGACCAACTGGACGACGAGGCGATCGCGACGTGAGCACGCTCCAGTCCGGCAGTTTCAGCCTGGCGACCCGGCCGTGGATCGACGTCGTCGACGACGCGGGGCGACCCGACACGATGGGCATCCGGCAGGTGCTCGAACGGGCGGACCGGCTGTACCTGGCGGCTGCGGATCCGCTGGTCTGGTCGGCGACCGTCCGACTGCTGACGGTCATCGCCTATCACGCCCAGTGCGGACCAAGGGATCACGACGCCTACGTGCGTCAGGTGCGCAACGGCATCGATCTGGAGTCGGCGCGGCGATGGGTGCGCGAACACGAGGAGGATCTGGATCTCTTCCATCCGCGCTGGCCGCTGTTCCAGGACGGGACTCTCCAGCACCTGGCCGATAGGCCCGAGGCGCGGCTGCCGGTGCTGTATCTGGATCCGGCCGCGGCGATCAGTCGACCGCTCCTGGTCGACCACCGCCCGCTGCATGCCTCGGTCCCGGTCAGCGCGCGCCGCGCCGCGCACCTGCTGCTGGTCCAGCAGATGTGGGCCACGGGAGGAAAAATCCGCTCGAAGCAGGCCGTGTACGGCATAGGGGCGGCGTTGGGCCGAGCCGCCGCCCCGACAGGCGGCGTGGTGTGGCATCCCGCAGGAACGGTCGCCGAGCAGCTGACCTGGCGGCTCATTCCGGTGCCCGGCGCTCTGGGACGCGCGTCCTTCACGCACACGCCGAGCGCCGGAACCGAGGAGATCCCGGTGGGCAGTGAACTGGATGGGATGACCTGGCAGCCGCGCCGGATGCTGCTGCTGCCCGAGGCCGACGGCACCGTCCGCCAGGTGCTCTTGACCCAGGGGTGGCGCATGAAGCACCCCGAGCTGAAAGGCAGTTCGGTAGCGAC
Organism: Streptomyces sp. NPDC033178; assembly: GCF_055577685.1. NCBI lineage: Bacteria > Bacillati > Actinomycetota > Actinomycetes > Kitasatosporales > Streptomycetaceae > Streptomyces > Streptomyces sp. NPDC033178. Next base: position 45,523 of record NZ_JBVIPT010000020.1, on the reverse strand, counting down.
GCTCCCGGGCAACCGTGACCTGGTCGATGTGAAGGAGGGCCAGAAATTCACCAGCCACCAACTCACCAGCGACCAGGACCAGGCCCCCCTGCTGGAACGCTGGTGGCGTGCCCCCGAGGGCAGTTGGGCCCACGCCGTACGCCAAGCCGCCGTCCGGACCGGGCGAACGCCGGACGTCGTCGCGGTCGGCCTGGCCGTCCGGGACCACTCGGTGATCGCCCACCAGCGGCGGATCACGCTGCCGGCGACTCTGCTGGCCGACACGCGCAGTGCGGCCGCGGCCCACACGGTGATGCACTTCCGGCGCCAGGCGCGGACCGTCGCCCCCGACCGCCTCGCGGGCCGGGCCGTCGGCACGGTCCTGCCCCCCGGATTCGGGTCTGGCCTTCTGGACGATCAGCAGTTCCTCGACGCCAAGCCCCACGAGCAGGTTGCGCTGCTGTTCGCGGCGGCCTGCTCCACGACCGGGGCACAGGGCCGACGCCGGACGCTGCTGGCCGGCGCCGTCTCCCACCTGATAACCGGCGACTCCGAGGCAGTGCCGGAGAAGCCCGCGACGACCGAGCCTCCGACAGCGCCGTCCAGTCAGATGGAGCTGTTCTCTCTCGAACCCGACGTCCCGGGCAGTCCGGCTGGCGAAAGTGCCCGCGCCGACGTGGACGCCGACGACGACAGCTTCCTGTTCGTCACCGCCGCCAGCACGACTGCGGCACCCCCGATCCGGTCGAGGCGCCGCGGCGATCATCCTCTGGTCAGCGACGGGGAGACGGGGGAACTCGCCTTCACGCTGACGCGGCAGCTGGGGCGCTGGGACGCACACCCTCGCAGCCGGTACCTCCTGGCCCAACTGGGCACCTGGGCCGTCCGCCCCTCGCCGGACGCACAGGCCTACCGGCTGGTGACGCGCCTGATGCCCGACCATCTCCAGCACGCCGCCCTGCTTACTGCCGGTCTCTTCGCGATGCACCGGCGCAAGAACAGCCGTGCTGAACGCTACGGCGGCGCGCCTCTTGCACGGCTGATGCGGGCCTTCGGATCCGACGGATCCCCTCTGCGCGGCCCCGCCGACCTGCCCACCCGGGCCGCGGTCCTCAATCTCCTGCGCGCGCCCGACGCGCACGCCCTGCGCGTCCCGCTGGCCAGGATCATCCGCAAGGCCGCCCAACAGGATCTGACACCCCACTGGGGCCAGCTCTTCACCGATCTCGCCGAGTGGGGGCCCGACGTACGCCAGAAGTGGGCCGACCAGTTCTACACCGCCCGGCCCGCGAGCAGCCTCCCCGCCACCGTTGTTACCGCCAACCTCCCCCAGGATTCCGCTGCCTCATGACCGTTACAGCAACCGATCTGTCCCTGCCCGAGTCCGCCTACGCGCCGATCGATCTCAGCGCCCTGCCCGGGCCGTTCGTGGTCGTGCACTCCCTGACCACGTTGGTCGACGTGTGCCTCAACCGCGACATGATGGGCCTGCCAAAGTCCACGACGCTCGGCGGCGTCGAGCGCATGCGCGTGTCCGCGCAGTCCCTCACCCGTGCCGCGCGCGGCTTCACTCGTGACCGCAGCCAGACCGGTGTGCACGGCTTCAACACCCGCCTCCTTCCTGGCAAGACGGCCGAGCACCTGCGTGAGTGCGGCATCGACGGCGCCGACGCCCTCCCCGCGGCCGCTCTGATCGTCACCGCCGCCGGCCCCTCGATCGACCTCACACACCCCGACCGGACCCTGACATCCCTCTACGTCTCCTCCTCGGCTCCTGCGACCTTGGCAGAACTGGTTCTGGACCACTGGGACGACCTGGAGGACCCGCGCCTGGCTATGGAGAAGGCCGTCGCCGCAGCTGCGGCGACGGTCGCCGAGCCCGGGCGGAAACGCGCGCGCACCGCCGGCAAAGCCACGTCCAAGGGACAGGCGGACACCGTTCCTGTCGAGATCAGGTCCGCAGCACAGCAGACCCTCGCCCCCGGACTCGCCACCGATATCGCCCTCTTCGGACGCATGCTCCCCGAACTGCCCGAGGGCAAAGGCAATGTACGCTCCGCCGCGATGATGGCCCACGCCTTCACAGTCGACGCGAAAGAACTCGTCACCGACGACTTCGTCACCGCCGACGAGTGGGGCAGCGGCGGCGTCTTCAGCAATCTGGGCGAGCAGTACCTCAACTCCGGCACTCTCTACCGCTACGCGGCCCTCGACCGCAGACAGCTGCGCGCCAATCTGGCCGCCGCCAGCGCCGACACCGAGACCGTGGAGCGCATCGCGCAGCAGACCGAGCGGGACTGGACCACGGCGGTCGCCTATGCCCTGCCGGAGGCCAGGAGAACCCGCACCGGCTCGTGGGCCCCGCCGACCCTCGTCGTCGCGGCCACCACGCGCGCCCCGTACACAGCCGCAGGCGCCTTCGAAACGCCCATCCCCCCTCCCGCCGGCATCGCCGCCGCCACCCGGCTGACCGACTTCCTCGGCCGAGTCGGTCTGCACTCAGGGATAGGCCGATGGCTGCCCCCCGCCGGCGAACCGGCCCCCCGGCTCCCGCAGGGCATCACGTGGGAGGACCGACGACCGTGACCACCGTGCTGCTGCGTATGTCCGGTCCGCTCCAGTCCTACGGCACCACCTCGCGCTGGGAAGAGCGCGCCACCCTGCCCCGGCCGACCAAGAGCGCGGTCCTCGGCCTGCTCGCCAACGCCCTCGGCCCCGGCCACGGCCCGTCCCTGTTCGCCGACCTCGTCTTCACCGTGCGGTGCGACCGGCCAGGACACCTGGAGGAGGACGTCCAGACTGCCGGCGGCGGACACTTCGGCCAGCCGACCTCGCAGGCCGCCGCGGCGGGCGTCATACCCACCGACTCCTGGTACGGCGCCCCTCGCTACCCGTGCACCGCGCCCCTTGCCCCGAGAGCTGCGTCGTGGAAGCCCGCCGACCGGGGGACCGTGATGACGATCAAGCAGTACGTCGTCGATGCGAGCTTCCTGGTCGGATTCAGCGAGTGCACGCCCCAGCAGACCGACCTCATCACGACGGCGCTCGCCCAACCGTACGGACTGCTCTACCTGGGGCGCCGCTCCTGCCCGCCATCACGGCCGATCCTCTACGGCACGACCGCGAACGGAGCCGACACCTGGCCCGAGCGCGTTCCCCTCGTCCCGGAGGCCACCACCGCAACTCCCCAGGTTTGGAGACAAGGGCCGCCCGGGCCGGGCACGCACGCCGTCCCCGAGCAGTCCGCCATCGCCAGGGACGGCCAGGACTACCGCCTCCTGCACGTCCACTCCTACCTCGTCACCCCTCCGACTCCGACCACGCCTGCTGAGAGCACCCCGTGACCGCAGACCTCCGTACACCGACCGTGCCGGGCCTACGCACCTGGCGCACCGCCCTGACCCTGGCACCCGCCGAGAGCGACCGCTCCCGCGACGCTCACCACCTGTACGGCCTTGTCCTGAGCGGCTTCGGGGGCGCTACGCCCACGGGCCTGGGGTCCACCGGTCGGCCGGCTCACGTCCTGTTCGCACCCGCTCGTGAAGAACCTCCAGCTGCGGGCGGGAATGAACGGCCCGACGCCGGGCGCCCCGTGAAGGTCCTCGTGCAGTCCCCTCAACAGCCGAACTGGCAACCCCTCCTGGACGACGGCCGCCTCAGCGACGCCTACGCGTTCACCACGGAGTACACCTACCGTGCAGGACAGTCACTCCAGTTGCGCGTCATCGCCAATCCGAGCCGCAAACTCCGGTCCCCGACACGGCGAGTCAGTCTCACGGACCCCGCCCAGGTCAGAGCCTGGCTGCACCGGCGGCTCCTAGAGCACGGCCTGTCCACGGATGTCGACGACATTGCTGTTGGGCCGCCCCGCTGGATCGTCGGCACCAAGGGGTCCGGCGACCGCTTCCAGCTCGTGACCAGGACTCTCCAGGCCGGTGCGACCGTCCTTGACGCCGCCCTGGTTCACGATCTTCTCCGCGACGGGCTCGGGCAAGGTAAATCCTACGGATGTGGACTCGTGCTAACCCACACCAACCTGCCCGCAGAACAGTAAGATGACGGTGCACCGCGCGGGACGCCCTGGAGCGTCCTGTTCGCGGTTGCCTCTCTACCTCTCTCCACTTCTCACGTGGAGCTGGCACCACCGATGCACCGAACATAGGGGATATCTACATACCTCTCCACCCTCCGTGGAGCTCCCCCCGGACACAAGTGCGGCAACCTCCGGTTCGGTAGCGAGGCGTACGACACTCCACCGACAGCCCGCGCCCAGCGGACCAGCTTCAGAGCCTTCCTGCCCCCATGCGCACGGCGCGGTCCTCGACTGGGGCGGTCCCGGTGAGTGCAACGCACCTCGCTTCGTCCTTGGAGATGTCGTCACGGGCAAGCGGATTGATCTGCGCGAAGGCCTTCTGGAGTACGTGAGTGCGCTCATCGCACTGGTGCGAGGCAGGGCATTCGCCCGCGGTCCGCAGACCTCGGCGGCCAGCCGGACCTCCGGGGTGTGCCCGGTGTCAGCCCGGGCTCCGCATCACCACACGGAGGGCAGAGTGCAGAAGCACGCGGATGACATGCACCTCGTCGTCATGAACCTCAAGAACGACGGCGGCCCCAACATCAAGCGCCGGCGCCTGCCCGAGCGGTGGCACCGGGCGTACGAGGGCATTCTGGCGCCTTTGGACCCTGACCTCGTCGCCGTGACCGAGTTCACCCACTCCCAGACCCGGGTCGGTGCCACCTGGGCCGAGAAGCGGGCCGCCAACCGAAGGTTCAAGGCGGCCCAACACGTCCTCAAGAGCCACGGATTCCGGGCCGAGAAGGGCCAAGGACGCAACTCGACCGGCATGTTCGTACGCAAGGGCTCCTTCATCCTCGACCCGGAGCCTCAGCGCCACTACACCAAGGTGTACCGGACACCGCCCACGCACGTCGTGATGCGCCTGCCCGAGGTGCCCCACATGCGGATCAACGCGGTGTCCCACCACGCGCCGTACTGCAACCCGCCCCAGCAGCTCATCGAGGGGTACGAACTCACGTCCGTCGTGGACAAAGTCAAGGGCCACCACGGCGATGATCCCGACCCTGCATGGGCCGCAACGTGGCTGTTCGGCGACTTGAACCAAGCCCCCTGGGGGCCGACACCCGGCATCCGCTGGAACTCCCCCGACGTCACGGACGTCGTGCACCGCTGTCACCGGGCCCGCAAGCAGTCGAGCGGACCTCATGGCTCATGGGTGAGCGACATGTCCGTCGACGAGCTGATGATGGACTGCGGCATGCACGATGCCGCCCGGTTCGCCGCGCTGCGCCACGACCAGCCCGACGCACTGGACCCGACGGCCGGATTCGCCCCCAGCGCCCGCGGCCAGGGTGGACTGTGCCGGATCGACCGGGGCTACTTCGACGGCTGGTCGGTCCAGGCCGTCAGGCACGTGCACGTGCTGGACATGACAGGGATCAGCGATCACCACGTCGTACTCATCGTCCTGTCGCGCTCCAAACTCATCGAGGCTCTCCTGCGCGAGTTCCCCTCGCTGGACCGCTGGGCGCTGGCCTCGTGAACCCAGGACCAGTGACGTTGCTCCTTCGCCGTCCGACGGCGCCCGCGCCTCCTGCGAAGCACGGCTCAGTCGTACTTCCACTGTGTCCCGGTCCCTCGGTACTCCTGGACCGGGATCGGGACGACGCCGGGGCGCATGCGCTCGCGGTAGAGCACACCGGCAAGGTGGTCAACCTCGTGTCCGACGAGGCGGGCCATTCCCAGAGTGAAGCGGGACAGCCTCGTGCTGCCGTCGAGGTCGCAGTGGGCGACGACGATGCTGAGGGGACGGGGCACGCGGCCTCGGACGTCGAAGAAGCTGAGGCAGCCCTCGAACTGCTCGTCCTGGTCGGCGGAGGCCTCCTCGATGGTGGCGTTCAACAGCACCACCGGCTCGGCGTCGGGCTCCGGCGGGACGACCACTGCAGCAGAACGGTCGATGCCCACCTGAGGGGCGGCAATGCCCATGCCCTTGCCGAACGTGTGCAACTCCCGTACCCGGCCGATGGCTTCGAGGAGTTCACCGACGATGCGCTGGGCTTCGTCGGCCTCGGACGGCAGGTCGAACGGGCGGACGGGGCGGACGAGTCCGGGGGCGCCTTCCTGGACGATGCCGGCGTTCGCCATGGCCTGGCTCGCGGAGAGGGTGTTCACAGGGACGTTCTCTTTCGTGTCGGGGTCGGCCTTGAGACGCCACTCCAGACGGAAGCGGGCGTGCAGGGGTGGATCCATCGTGGCCCAGCTGAAGACCGTCCGATCCCCTCGCACAGTGCGCTCGGGCGGCGTGCGCAGCGGCGCGAAGTCCGCGCTCAGGGACGTCTCCGTCCCCCAGACCGCCGGCTCGGTCGCAGTAGGGAAGGCGACTTCCACCGACAGGCGCCGGGTCGGCAGACGGACGGCCCGCTGGAACCAAGGACCCCATTTGTCGGCGCTGACGCTGTAGGAGTAGGTGATCTCCGCTTCCTGGCCTGGGTAGAGGGGGAAGCGGCTGGTGGAGTTGCGGAACTGAATCCAGACCTCTTTGAACGCGTCTTTGTCGTGTTTGACGGTCCACCCCATGGGCTCGTCGCCGCAGTGGGCTTCAAGACCGAGTTCGTCCCAGGTCAGCGGATTGCGCCGGTAGAGGACGTTGGAGCGCTCCGGTTCGGAGGGATAGCGGTCCACGGCGATGCGCACGAGGTAGCTGGTGATCGGCTCGGTGCCGTCGTTGCGCAGCAGCCGCCACATCTTCAGGTGGAAGGTGCTGCCGTCGAAATCCAGGGCCGCATCGTCCTCCAGGACCAGCAGCCCTGTGCTGGAAGAGGACTCGGTCGGCTCAGCCATTGGTGGTGGCGCGTCGTTTTCCTGCCATGCCTTCCACAGGGCGCCGCCAGCGTCGAGTTCCTTGTCAACACGGCGTGCCAGGGTCGCGCTTCCGTGCTCGCGACCGGATTCGAGGTGGCTGATGTACGAGGGGTCGACGTGGAGTCGCTCCGCCAGAGCTCGCTTGGACAGACTGCGCACGGTACGCCAATGCGTGAGTGCCGCGGCAAACGTTCCGCGCTCATCGCTCTCCAAGACGCCGGTCCTTTCCGGGAGTTCGGCAAGATCGTGAGTGAGTGCCTCTCACCATCGCCTCATCCTGCCCGGCGGGAGCTCAATGGTGCCAGGCGGCGGTCGCGGTCGCGACGGTCACCGCGCCCGCCGCCCTACACCTGCCTCTATGGCGCCCTGACCCGATTGGCGGCTTATCACCGTGAGGCCGAACCGCCTCATCAGGCTCATTGGCCCGGTATCCGAAGGGTTCATGGATGAAGACTGGACATACACCACGTCATGCCGTGGTGATCGTCTCCGGCGGGCTGGACAGCACCGCCGCGGCGTACCTCATGGCGTCCCAAGGCGCCCGCGTCAGCCTGCTGTCCTTCGACTACGGCCAGCGCCACCGCAAGGAACTGGAGAGCGCCGCAGACATCGCCCGCCTCCTCGGCGCGTCCCACGACATCGTCGACCTCACCAGCGTCGGCCGGCTGCTGGGCGGATCGGCGCTCACCGATTCCACAGTGGCCGTCCCGGACGGCCACTACAGCGATGAGTCCATGCGCTCGACCGTGGTGGCCAACCGGAACGCGATCATGCTGGAAATCGGTGTCGGCGCCGCTGTTGCGGCGGGAGCGGACGCGGTCGTCTTCGGAGCGCACGCCGGGGACCACGTCATCTACCCCGACTGCCGCCCGGAGTTCGTCGCCCGGCTCACCGCATCGGTGCTGACCGCCAACGAGGGATTCCTGGCCAACGGCTTCCAGCTCCTGGCACCGTTCCTTCACGCCACGAAGGCGGACATCGTGGCGACGGCAGCCGCGCTGAACGTCCCGTTCGAGCGGACGTGGTCCTGCTACAAGGGCAATGAGCTCCACTGCGGCACCTGTGGCACCTGCACGGAGCGGATCGAAGCGTTCACCCTCGCCGGAGCCCCTGATCCCACCGTGTACGCGTCCCGCGAGCAGATGGGGGCGGGCCAGTGACCTCTGCCGCGCCCTTCCTCATCGGCAAGATGTTCCGCTTCGACGCCACGCGGATCGTCGACGGCGCGTACGACGGCCATTCCTTCGTCGCGGAGGCCGTGCTGGCGGCCGAGGAGCTCACCCCGGTGGGGTTCGTGGCCGACTTTCGCGACCTGGATGCTCTCAAGAAGTACATCGGCACGGCCCTGGACCACCGGGAGCTCAGCAGCGTCCTCGACGACGCGAGCGACGCGGCGATCGCCAGCCACCTCTACCAGTGGAGTGCCGCTCACCTGCCGGATCGAGCGCGCGCCTGCTTGATCGAGATCCGAGTCCGCACCGGCCGCGCCACGGCAGCGGACAGCTCCGCCGAAGTGAGGTTCGAGGCCACCCACAGACTGGACGGTCTGGAGGACGGCCACCCCTGCGGGCGGGAGCACGGCCACTCCTACACGGTGACCGGCGCCGCCGAGTCCGAAGGGGCCGCGGTGCCCGACGACCTCGGCGACTACATCCGGTCCTCGCTGGACGGGGCGTTCCTCAACGACGTCCTGCCGTTCAATCCCACTTCCGAGTTGCTCGCCCAACACCTCGGGAGTCGGCTCCGCGACCGTCAACTGCCCAGTTCACCGGGGCACATGGCGGTGCGCGTGTCCGAGACCGAGACGACCTGGGCCGAATTCCACGTGAGGACGATATGACCCCCACCCTCCTGCCGATCGCACCCGCTTCCCGTCCTGTGAAGGTCGCCGAGACGTTCTCCGGCACCGTGCAGGGCGAAGGGCCGAGCACCGGGCACCCCGCCGCCTTCATCCGGTTCTCCGGCTGCAACCTGACCTGCGGCCGGGGCCCGGAAGCCGGTCCGAGCAGCAAGACGCCCTGGAACTGCGACACCCCCTACACCTGGGACACCACCCAGTTCGACCTCACCGAGGAGTCGCGTCGGGAGGAGGTCGAGGACCTGGTGACGTGGGCGTTGGCTCGTCCCGAGGAGCTGATCGTCATCACCGGCGGGGAGCCCCTGCTGCAGGCCGTCGTGGTGCCGCTGGTCCAGCTTCTGCGTCAGGGCGGCAAGCGGGTGGAGATCGAGACCAACGGCACCATCGCCCCGGCCGCCGAACTCGTCGCGGCCGGCGCGGACTTCAACGTGTCGCCGAAGCTCAGCAACTCCGGCGTGGCCGAGGACAAGCGGATCGTACCGGAGGCGCTGCGGGCCTTCGCCGCCAGCGGGCGGGCCCGGTTCAAGTTCGTCGTCCAGGACGTCGCCGATCTCGAAGAGATCCGTGTCCTGGAACGGGAGTACGGGCTGGCCCCGATCTGGGTCATGCCGGAGGGCACGACGAAGGAGGTCGTCCTGGCGGGGATGCGCGCCGTCGTCGACGAGGTCGTCGCCCGGGGATGGCGGCTGGGCACCCGCCTGCACGTCTTCCTTTGGGGGGACGGGCGTGGCAAGTGACACCGCGTCCTCCGTTCAGCTGCACGGCGCGCTGAGCGTCGGACCGCCGCCCGCCGCGGCGACGGGTAGGGCCCGGGGGCTGGTGATCGTCGGCTGCTCGCGCCGGAAGCTGGACACGGTGAATCCTGTGCCGGCCCTGGATCTCTACCAGGGCTGGTGCGTGCCCCAGCTGCGGCAGCGGGTCGGCGCGGACCCGGACTCCCGGGCGCGCAGCCTGGTCCTTTCCGCCCGCCACGGTTTGGTGGGCGCGGACACACCGCTCACTCCGTACGAACAGCCGCTGACGCCGCGGCGCGCGGCGGAGTTACGCGAGCCTGTGCGCGCGACGTTGCGTGAGCACCTGGAGGCGTACCCCGCCGAGCAGGCACTTCTGCTGCTGGAACCCGCCTACCTGGACCTGATGGGGCTCGTGCCGGTGCCGGTGGTGCACACGATCACCGACCCGGTCGGCTACTGGGATGCCGCCGCCGCTGTGCTGGACGGCTGGGGGTGGCCGCGCGAGATGGCCTCCGCCACGGGACGGATCTTCCGGGGCAAGCGCGTCTGGCACCTCGATGAGGACGCCTTCGCCGCCGCCGCGGCGCTGCTGGCCTGGTACGAGTACACCTTTCAACCGGATCTCGTGATCGGACTGGCCCGTGGCGGCGTGCCGCTCGCCCGCCGGATCGGGGACCAACTCGGCCTGCCGGTCGCCGAGGTCACCGCCCGGCACAACACCTCGGACGCCATCGGCGTCCAGGTCACCGGCACCGTCGAACTCGACGAAGCACGGCTCGTCCAAGCCGTCGGCCGGGCCCGGTCCGTGCTGGTCATCGACGACATCTGCGGCTCCGGCGCGACCCTGCGCGCGGTGACCGACGTTCTCCGGCACAACACGGGCGCAGCCGTGCGTACCGCCGTGCTGTGCCGCAACGCCGGCGCGGCGTTCCCCGTCAACACCTGGGTCTGGGACGTCGCGGACTGGGTCTGCTTCCCCTGGGAAGACACCGCCGCGCCCGCGGATAGCACGCCGTTGCCCCTGCCGTACCAGCTGCCGACTTCCATGGAGGACCGATGAGCAAGATCGCCTTTGTCCTGTTCTCGTACGGCCCCAACGAGCCGGCCGGCTACGAGCGCAGCGTCGGCGCGCTCGCCCAAGGGTGCCGCGAACTGGGCATCACCCCGCTGATCGTCACCTCGGGCCCGGCCGAGACGGGGGACGAGCGGTATCCGGAGATGGTGCGGCTGCGGTCGCTGACGCTGCCGCGTCCCATCCTCAAGCCCGCGATCCTGGCCGCGCTGGAGGACCCCGAGCCGGTCCGGGCCGAGCTGCGTCAGCTGCTGTCCGAGGACGACGTACGGCTCGTGGTGTGGGTGGACGCCCTGTACGGGCTCGGCTACCTGGACGCGGCACCTCCCGGCGTGCCGAGCGTGCTCCAGGTCCACAAGGTCCGCGCCGACGCCTACTTCGACCAGGCCGTCGACGCCGCCGGCGGCGTCGCGCCCATCAGCCCGTTCATGGAGCTGGAGGCACAGCGGGAGGGCTACGACACGTCGACCTGGGAGGTGATCCCCAACGCGCTGCTGTCGACCGCACAGCCGGTCCCGGCCGCCGAGCGGGAGCGGCTGCGTACAGGAGGGCCGATCCGGATCGTCTCGCGCGCCGAACCGTACAAGGGCCTGGCCGAGTTACTGAAGGCGCTGCCCGAGGACTGGGACCGGCCGGTGGAACTGGTGCTGGCGAAGGCCGGGTTCGAGTACTGGCCAGGCATGCAGCAGGAGGTCTTCGACGCCGTGCACGCGGCGGCGGCCAAGCGTCCGGACGTGGTCCGTGTCCTGGATGCCCTGCCGTGGGACGAGGTGCAGGACTTCTTCTCCGGTGCCGCCGCGACTGTCATCGCCTCCTACGAGCCCGAGACGTTCTGCAACGCGGCCGCCGAGGCGATGTCCACCGGGGCGCCGGTGGTCGGATTCGGCATCGGGAACCTGCCCTTCCTCGTGTCGGAGGGAGGCGTCATGGTACCGCTGGACGCCAGCTGCCCGGGCCTGTGGGCCGAGCTCACCGCCCTCCTGGCCGACTCGGAGCGGTACCACGCGATCTCGCACAACGCGCCGCTGCGGACGGCCTCGCACGCTCCCGCCGACGTCGTACGGGGGCTCCTCGCCGCTGCGGGCGTGCCCCCTGCGCCCTGATCCGGCAGTGCAGCCGCGCCCGATGGGCGTGGCCCCGTTTCCTTCCCACGGAAAGAGGAGGGCCTTCGATGGTCTTCGCACTACAACCCGGCGACCGGGCCTTGGCCGTCGCCACGCATCCCGATGACGACGTGTTGGGCGCCGGCGGCACCATCGCCCGCATGGTCACGTCCGGAATCGAGGTGCACGTCCTCGCGGTCACCTGCTGCACCCACCCCAGCAGCGACCCCACCGAGCGGACCCGCGAGTTCACCGAGGCCTGCGCGGTACTGGGCATCGCCGGGCACCGTGTCGCATGGGTCGACACCAACCAGGCGCGTGACCCGGGCAGCTACCTGTACGACCTGATTCAGCTGATCGAGACCGGGCCGGATCTCTCGCTCGCCGCGCTGGAACCCGCCGCGCTGCTGATCCCGGCCGCCGGCTCGTTCCACCAGGACCATCGCGCCGTCCACGAGGCCGGCATCGCCGCCGCCCGCCCCGGCGGGAGCGGGCGACCCACCCCTCGCATCGTCCTGGGCTACTCCGGTCCGGAGGACGCGGTCTGGGGCCGCAGTGCAGAAACCAGGTCTGTCGTGGTCGACACCTCGCCGTACACGGAAATCAAGGACAAGGCCCTGGAGTGCTACGGCACCCAGCTGCGCGCGGCACCGCACCCGCGCAGCATCGAGGTCATCCACGCCCTGGACGTCCGCGCGGGAGCGGCCATCGGTACCGCTGCCGCCGAGATGTTCGTTCCCTACCGGTTGGCCGTCTGATGGCGGGCGGCGATGTGCTGGTCGCCCATCAGCCCGCGTATCTGCCGTGGAGCGGCTACTTCTCGCGCCTGCTGGACGTGGACGAACTCGTGGTCCTCGACCATGTGCAGTTTGGCGAACGCGGGTGGCAGAACCGCAACTTCGTGCGCGGCCCTTCCGGCCGTGTCCGGCTGACCGTCCCGGTCCGCCGCCGCTTCGGACAGCCCCTGCACGCCGTACGGCTGGCTGACGGGCCCTGGGCCGTGCGCCACTGGCGCACGCTCACCGAGACCTACCGCCGCGCCCCGCACTGGCCGCGGTACGCCGACGAACTCGAGGACCTCTACCACCGCCGGTGGGAGCGCCTCGTGCCGCTGACCCTGGCCCTGACCGAACTGATGCTCCGGGCCTTCGCGTTGGACGTCGCGCTCGTACGCTCCAGCACGCTCGCGCCGCAGGGCGAGAACACCGAGATGCTCGTGGACCTGTGCCGACAACGCGGCGCCCACGTCCTGCGCGTGGGCTCGGGCGCGACCGCGTACCTCGACACGCAGACGCTACGACGGCACGGCATCACGGTCGAGGTCGCCTCCTACACCCACCCGGGTTACGGAGCGCCGAGCCCGCGGTGGGAGGCGGGGCTGTCCGCTCTCGACCTGCTGCTGCACGAGGGCCCCGCCGCCCGCGCCGTCCTGGAACGCGGCGCCCAAACCGCCTGCTGGACAGCCGAGTTGAAGGCGGTGGGTGCATGAGCGTCGATCTCGGTCCCCAGGCGGGACTGACCCCCGGGCGCGTCGATGTCGCGCGCGTGGAGGTCCTCTACCGCGAGCTCCTTACGGCCCTGGGCGAGGATCCTGACCGGGACGGACTGAAGGACACGCCGCGGCGGGTGGCCGCCTGGTGGTCGGAGTTCCTCAACCACGATCCGGGCCGCACCGCGACCAGCTTCGAGCACCAGCAGGTCGATGCCGGCGGCGAAGAACTCGTCATCGTCTCCGGGATCGGCCTGTGGTCGCTGTGCGAACATCATCTGCTGCCCATGAGGCTGACCGCCACCGTCGGATACCGGCCCGCCGGGCAGGTGCTGGGCCTGTCGAAGTTCGCACGGATCGCCTCCGCGCACGCCCACCAACTTCAGCTCCAGGAGCGGATCGTGGACGGCATCGCCGCCGCCGTGATCGAAGCCGCCGGAACCAAGGACGTCGGCGTCCTCGCCACCGGCGAGCACCTGTGCATGAGCATGCGGGGCGTGAAGACCGACAGTGCGCGCACCACCACCCTGCGCCTCCACGGCCGCCTCGCCGAGGACGCCGTGCTCGCGCAGTGGCTCCGCAGCGACGACGGACGAGAGGAACTCCCGCGATGACGGCCCTCCCCGTCCGTACGTCACCGCGCGAGCGGGCGGTGACGGAGCCGGCTGCGCCGACGCCCGTGTGGATCGCGATCGAGGGGACCAACGGCGTCGGCAAGACGCACCTCGCCCGCCTGCTCGTACAGGAGTTTGGCGGCGGCTGCGTCCTGCTCGGCGAACTCCCCGACGCTCCCCGCGATCAGCTGCCCGGCCAGGTCATCGCCGCGCTCAGCGCCTGCCAGGACGCGTTCTTGCGCACCGGTTACCCGCTCGCCGAGACTTTCGCGCTCCTCGCCCTGGCCGTACGCCGCCGCGAGGAAGCACCCCCCGGCACGGCGCTGGTCGTGGAGGACCGCGGCATCGACAGCGTCGCCGTCTACCAGGCGATCACCCTGGCCGGCCACACCGGCCAGGACGCCTACCCGTTGACGCGGCGCCTGCTCGCCCTCGGCGAGGCCTGGCGCCCGGCGAACACGCTCACCGTGCTCCTCAAGGACACCCCCGCCGCCTGCCGGGCACGGTGGACCGCGAGGCTGGGCCGGGACCTCGCCGACACCGAGCGCACCTACCTGGAACACGCGAGCGATCTGTATGACCGTCTCGCCGAGGACGAGCCCGGCCGGTATGCCGTCCTGGACCGCTCGCACATGACGCCCGCGCAGACGCTCGCCGCGCTCACCCGTGCGTGCCGTGCCGCCTGTCCGCAAGGAGGCCCGCTGTGACAACCGACCGTCCCATCACGCTGCTGTGGGCGTTGCGCAGCAAGTGCGAGCCGATGGGCTGCACGTACTGCTACTACGGCCTGCCCGACGTGCACCGCATCGCCCCGCCCACGAAGGCGGGCCAGCTCTCGCACATCTCGCCGGACGATCTCAAGCGCCGTGAGGTCCTGGCCTTCGCCGCAACGCTCGCCGGATCGGCCGTCGGCCGGATCATCATCGCCGGCGGGGAGGCGCTGAACTGGCCCGGCATCCTCGAACTGATCGCCTTGATCAGGCAGGCCGGGATCGAGGTCGTCGTGTGCACCAACGGCCTTCCGCTCAACCGGCCCAGGATCGTTGAGCAGCTGCTCGACCTGGGCGTCGACGCAGTCTCGGTCTCGTTGGACTCCACCGACGCGGACGACAACGACGCCCTGCGCCCCACCCGGGACGGGAGCGGCTGGCGCGACGTCGTCGCCGGCACCACGGCGCTCCTCGCAGCCCGCGGCGACGCCGAGTTCCCAAAGGTCGGCCTGTACAGCGTCGTGACCCGCCAACGCATCGACCAGGTCGTCCTCATGGGACGTCTTGCCGCCGAACTGGGCGCCGACTACTACGTCCCGCAGCCCATCGCCCTGGAAGACGACCACCAGCTGCACGCCGAGCTGTCCCTGCGCACTGAGGACAAGCCGCGCCTGGAGGCGGCGTTCGCCGAGCTGTACGCGGCACGGCTGCCGCTGGTCCTGCCCGCCGTTGCCTACCCGGGGCAGGTCGTGTCCACCGTGGACCGGACCACCTCCACAGCCGGGTCCTGCTTCGGGGGGCACACCCTGTTTTTCGTCCAGCCCGATGGCGCCGTGTGGGACTGCGTCTCCTCGTTGCGTATCGACGCCACCCCCGCCACCGCCCGCCGCACCATTCTCGGTGCCGACGCGGCGGAGCTGTTCGCGGCGCCGCGCGGCTGCGCCGCCGACTGCCCCCTGTTCTCCTACGAGTGCGTCAACATGTGGCCGCTCATGGACTTCCACCGGATCATCTCCACCGAGAGGAGCACAGCATGACCGCCACCGGCCACCCCGCGACGCTGTCCGACGAGCACCTCGTCGGCTCCGCCCGCAAGCTCGCGGAGCTGTTGAAGCACCTTCCCGACCCGGCAGGAACCGGCCACGCTCAGCAGCTGGAGCAGGACCTCGCCCGCGCCTTCGGCGTACGGCACGCCGTGGCCGTCTCCTCGGGCACGGCTGCCCTGCACACCGCGTTGGCCGGCTTCGACATCGGCCCCGGCGACGAGGTGCTCCTCCCGGGTGCGTGTGTCGTCATGACCGTCGTCGCCGTGCTGGAGGCGGGCGCCGTCCCCGTGCTGGTCGATTCCACACCGTCGCTGGACGTGGACTTCGACGACCTGGAGAAGAAGACGACCTCCCGCACGCGGGCAATCCTTCCCGTGCACCTGGCCGGCCGATGCGCCGACCTCACGCGTCTTGCCGACTACGCCGCCGATCACAGTCTGCGGCTGATCGAGGATGCCTGCCAGGCCCAGGGCACGGTCTTCGACGGGCGCCCGGCGGGGACGTTCGGGCACGCCGGCTGCTTCTCCCTGAAGAACGGCAAGATCCTCTGGTCTGGGGAAGGCGGCTACATCCTCACCGACGACGCCGACTTCGCCGCCCGGGCCCGCTCGTTCGCCACCCACGGATTCCTGCCGGCCCCGGACCAGCCGCCCGCCTCGCGGCTGGGCCGCAACTACCGGCTGGCCGAGCCCCTCGCGGTCATCGCCCACACCAACCTCACTCACTTCGACCGGCTGCTCGCCCACCGCCGCCGCCAGAGTGGACTGCTCACCACGCTCCTGGCCGACGTTCCCGGCCTGCGGGTCGACGAACCGGATGAACGGCACGAGTGGAACGGCTACGCGCCGCTACTGCACATCGATCTGCCCCGGCCGCGGGAGTTCTGCCGCAGCCTGGCCGAGAGCGGCGTGCCCAACAGCGTCGGCACGTACGGTCTGACCACGGCCGACCGGCTGCGATCGCTGAAGGACTTCCGCCTGGGTGCCTGCCCGGTCGCCCGCGCCTCGCTCGATGTGACGCTCGCGGTCGTTGTCAATGAGACCGACTCCGATGCGCGCCTTCACCAGATGGCGCAGATCATCACCGAGGAGGCCCGCTCGTGGGCGTGACCCTGACCGATCCCGAACTGCTTCAGACCACGTTCGTCACCATCGACTTCGAGACCCTCAACCCTGCGGGCCGCCGCCCGGAACCGATCGAGGTGGCCGCCCAGGCCCGCACCCTCACCGCCGACGGAACCTGGACGGACATCGGCCGCTTCGAAGAGCTGATCCGCCCGCCCCTCGACGTGCCGGTCACCGGGGCCGACACGGAGCAGACCGGCATCACCGGCGCCATGCTCCGCGACGCCCGTCCCGCCGAGGCCGTCCTCGGCGACCTCGACCAGTTCCTCGCGCACCCGCCCTATGTCCTTATCGCCCAGAACGCCCCCTACGAGGCCGGGCTCCTGCACGACCGGGACGCCGCCTGCCCGACGCTGGCGCGGATCCCGCTGCTCGACACCGTGCGGCTGGCCCGCAGGGCCTACCCCGATCTGCCCAGCCGCCGGCTGGATGACCTGCTGCGGTACATGAAGCTGCCGGTGCCGGCCGACCGTCACCGGGCGATGCCGGATGTGGAGGCCACCAGTGCGGTCTTCGCCCGGCTGCTGGCCGACGGCGCCGCCGCCGGCCTGTGGACCACGCTGGATCAGCTCTACCAGGTCGCCGGGATCGTGCCCAAGGCCGTGACGGAGGACCAGGAAGCGGCCAAGCCTCAGCAGGAGGAGCTGTTCTGACCAGGCGACAGCACGACGGCCATGCCTTACATTCCGCCCCTGGTGCCGCCGCTGTCGGTGGGCTGCTGGTGTCGGTGGAAGGGCTCAGCGGCACCGGCAAAAGCTACCTGGCCCGCCGGCTTGCCGAGCGGCTCGACAACCCGCTACTCGTCGAGGAGTTCTCACGCCGTCGGCACCGACGCGAGGACCTGGGCAGCCGCATCATCACCGCCCTGACCGACGTCGCCGACGGCGACCACTTCCTGCGCGCCGGACGGCCCCACAGCGAGACCCTGCTCCTGCTGGCCGTGCAGATGCACACCTGGGAGACCGTCCGGCCTGCCCTGGCCGCGGGCCGCACCGTCCTCGAAGGACGCAGCGTCCACTCAGTCGCCGTGTACCAGGCCGCAGCCCTGCACCCGCACGACGACACGGCCGCGCTGCGGTGCGCCACCCGGATTCTGGACGAGGCCGCCGCGTGGCGCCCGCTCCCGGACCTCGTCCTGCTGCTCACCGACCACCCCGCCACGGCCCTGGCCCGCGCCGAACAGCGCGACCAGCGGCATTTCACCCCCGACGAGCACACCGTGCACGAGCGCTGCGCGGCGCTGTTCGAGGAACTGGCCGCCGCCGACCCCGAGCGCGTCCGCCAGATCGACCGGCGCCGGACACCGGACGCCAACGACGCCGTCGACCTGATGGCCGCCTGGATCCGCCAGACCCCACCCCGCCCCCGGCCCGCCCAGGGAGTTCCCACATGACCATGACGATGACCGACGACATCCCCCTCGCCCTCGGCTACGACGACGTCCTGCTGGTCCCCCAGCGCACCTCCCTGACCAGCCGCTCCCTGGCCGACACGACCACGCACCTGGTGCCCGGCATCCCGATGGCGATCCCGGTGATGTCGGCGAACACCCCCTGGTGCACCGGCGCCGAGATGGCGATCGCCATGGCGCGCGCGGGCGGCCTCGGCATCCTGCACCGCGCGTGCACCCCCGAACAGGAGGTCGCCGCTCTGAAGGAGGTTAAGACAGCCCCCGTCCTCGGGGACGAGCCGACGGCGACTGTGGACGCGGAGGGGCGGCTGCGCGCCGGCGCCGCCGTGGGGATACGCGACGACTGGGCGCACCGCGCCGCGATCCTCGTCGACCACGGCGTCGACGTCCTCGTCGTCGACGTCGCGCACGGCCACGCCGACTCCGTACTCACCGTGATCGAGCATCTGAAGAAGGCACACCCGGACACACCCGTCGTCGGCGGCAACGTCGCCACCCTCGCCGGGACCCGCGACCTGATCAACGCGGGCGCCGACGTCGTCAAGGTCGGCATCGGGCCCGGCGGCATCTGCACCACCCGCACCATCGCGGGCAGCGGCGTTCCCCAGTTCACGGCCGTGCGCACCTGCGCCCAAGTCGCGGCCGAACATGGCGTTCCCGTCATCGCCGACGGCGGCATCAAACAGCCCGGCGACCTCGTCAAGGCACTCGCCGCCGGCGCGCACACGGTCATGCTGGGCAGCGCCCTGGCCGGTGCCGACGAGAGCTCCGCGGCTCCGGTCACCCTGCACGACGGACGCCGCGTGAAGATCAGCACCGGCTACACGACCTTTGGGATGCAGCTCACCCTGAGGAAGGCCCGCGGCGAGCAGGTCAGCCGCGCGGAAGTGCAGGAGTACCTGCCCGAGGGCGTCGAGGCCACCTACGAGGCCACCGGCCCGCTGCCACGGACCCTGCACCCCTATGTGGCGGGGCTGCGCTCCGGCATGTCCTACTCGGGCGCGGCCACGCTGGAGCAGATGCGCCAGCGCGCCACGTTCGTCCGGCAGACCACGGCTGGCGCGGCGGAGAGCCGCCCGCACGCCCTGGAGCGTGCGGCCCAGGTGCCGCTCGACTACACCACCGAGGCGAGCGCATGACGCCGCATCAGAGGGCGAGCTGCTCGATCTGTACGAACGCCTCCTTGGCCGTCACCCGCAGGTCCTCGGCGATCTCCGGATGCTCGGCCACCTCAGCGACGGTGAACCAGCGGACCTCGTGCGCCGCCGTGGCCACGGGCCCCTCGCCCTCAGCCAGGGCGAGAAACAGGTGGTCGGTGTGGACGTGCGGCTCGGACGTGTGGTTGTCCGGGGACACCGGAAGTTCCTGCACCCACCACGGGGCAGGAACCTGCGGATGCGGCGAGCCCGCCGGCAGCGCGGCGGACGGCCCCGGCACCAGCCGGGTCCTCCAGCCGGTCTCCTCGGTGATCTCCCGCAGGGCCGCCTCCGCCGTGTTCTCGTCCTCCTCGACGTGCCCGCCCGCCAGCATGAAGCACTCCAGCCGCGGATGCCAGACCAGGCCCAGCCGCCACCCGTCGGGGAACGTCCTGAACACGAAGGTGCTGGCCGTCGGCTCCTTGATCGTACGCATCGTCGTCGAACAGTCCCGTCTCGCTCGGTTGGCTGCGGCCGAGAGCCCGGCCGCGCACGGGCGAGCCTTCCACACCCGCCCCACGCGACATGCCGTTTCCGCCACGTATCCCCCCGCCACCGCCACGGCACGTCCGCCGATGTGCGTGGCCCCGCTGCCCTCCTTGGATGAGAAGGACGCATGCACACCATCTGGAAAGGCCTCGTGGTCCAGGACTACGAGCTCTCCCGCCCCGACAGCACCCTGCTGGAGTGGGACCTGTACACCACCTCGCTCATCACCTGGCCGCAGGTGTGGATGGACGAACCCGTCCCGTACGGGCGTCTGCGGCGGCCCGGCATCGTGGACATCGACCGCGACGTGCACGCCCGGCTGGTCGCGCAGCTGGAGGAGCATCTGGCCGGTCCCGGCCGGGCCCTGACGGTGGTCGAGCGCGCGATCGGCCACCAGGAGCGTACGGCGCGCGCGGTGGCCGAAGCCGAGGACGCCCTCGTCGGCGATGCCCTCCCGGACGCGGGGCGCGCGCTCGCCACGGCCACCTCCGCCTTTCTGAAGGTGATGTCCACCCACATCGTCAACTGGCTGCTGCCCGAACAGCAGTGGGAGGACCTCCTGGCCCGGCTCTTCGCCGACCGCACCCGCGCCCGTACCTGCTTGCTCGCCCTGTCCACCCCCGCCCACGGCCACCTGCTCGACGCGCACCGCCTCGTCCTGCAGGCCGCGGCCGACGTCCGCGACGGCGCACCGCTGGAGCAGGCCGCCGCCCTCGTCACCGCCCGGGCCGGCACGCTCTACGGCCACGGCTCACCCGCAGCGAGCGCCATGCCCCTCGAAGCCCCCGAGCAGGCCGCCGAGTTGGTGCGTGCGGTTGCCGAAAGCCTCGATCCCGTGGCCCAGTTCGCCGCGATCGACCACGCCCGGATCCGCGCCGCCGCCACGCGCGAGGCATGGGAGAGCGCCGCCCTGCTCGCCGCCGCAGGCGACCGGGGCGCCCTCGCCCGCGTCCGGGCGATGACCACAGTCCTGGGGTGGGCGGCCGAGAGCGAGGAACGGCGCAAAGAGACCCGCCACCGCTACCTGGCCGCCGTACGACTCTGGTGCGAGACCACTGGTGCCGGCGCGGGCCGCATCACCACCACCGAACTCCTGTCCTGGGGGCATGAATGACCACGACGGTGCTTTCGCTCCACCAGGCCACCGACCGCGAACGGTGCGGCGGCAAGGCCGCCGCGCTCGCCCGGTTGCATCGGGCCGACCTGCCCGTCCCCGGCGGTCTCGTCATCCCGGTCGCCTCCGAAGACGAGCTGCTGCCGCAACTCGTCGAGGAAATCCTGGCGTGGGCGGCGCGGCAGGCGCCGTACGGGCTCATCGCCCGTTCCTCCGCCGTCGCCGAGGACGGCACGGACGCCTCGTTCGCCGGCCTGTTCACCTCACGCTTCACTCCGGCCGACGCCGACCATCTGCTGGATGCCGTCCGCGCCGTGCGCGACTCCGCCGACACCCCCGTCGTCCGGGCCTATGCCCAGGCGCGGGGGACCGAGTTTGAGGGCGGAATGGCCGTTCTCGTACAGCCCGCCCTTCGCCCGGCCGCCGCTGGAGTCCTGGCCGCCGAGATCGCCGACGGGCGGTGCGCCCGATGGCGCATCGAGGCCGTACGTGGCCTGGCCGAGCCGTTGGTGAACGGAAGCCTGGCCGGTGAGATCCACACCGGCCAGGGTCACGACGCCGAGCCGGTGGTGCCCGCCAACCAGTCGTTGATCCACCTACCGGGCACCCGGGAGGAGCTGCTGCTGCCGCCCGGCGAGTGGGCGACCACACCGGGCGCTGCCGGCCACGCACCGGCGAAGATCGCGACGTCGAGCGAGGGCATCGTCCAACTGCACCTTCCCCGGCAGTGGGCGGGCAGCCGCATCCTCGGACCGCGCGAACGCGACACCCTGCTCGACCGCGCGGTCGAAGCCGCTGCCGCCCTGGGCGTCGACCGTATCGACGTCGAATGGGCACTGTCCTTCAGCGCGGCCGACGTGACCGTGCTCCAGGCCCGCCCGCTCACCCGCCCGCTTATGCCGGACCTCCTGCCCGCCGCCGACGCGACTGACGGCTGGAGGGGGCTTCCCGCCGTCCCGGGGACCGCGACCGGACCCACCGTCCTCCTCACGGATGGAACACCGGTCAAGGACGCCGTCCTGATCTGCGGCACGCTGGGTCCGGAGGCCGCCGCCGCCCTGCTCCAAGGGCCCGCCGCAATCGTGTCGACAACCGGCGGCCCCCTGTCGCACACCGCGATCCTCGCCCGCGAACTCGGCGTCACCTGCGTCACCAACGTCACCGGGGCCGCTCGCGAGATCGCCCCCGGCACTCTGCTGGAGGTCGACGGTGCCGAGGGAACCGTGCGTCTCGCCGCCGCGCTGCCGGCACCCCGATCCGCCCCCGGACCGGTAGCGGCCGGCACAGCGGTCCTGGTCCGCCGCCCCGAACCCGCGCCACCGGCGGACGGCCGGGCCGCGACCATCCTGCTGCACGACCCGCGGGGCACCGACCCGTCCCTTCTCCCATCCGACGAGCGCGCACCGGGCACGCTCCCGCCCTCCGGCATCCTGCTGTTCGGGGAACAGCCCGCGGCTCCCCCGGGTTGGGCCTCGTTGCCCGTCACCGGAATCGGCCAACTGCTGTGGCCCGAGAACGCCGAAGCCCAGCCGTCGCGGCTGGCCGTGCTGGGCCCGGACGGCCAGATCCTGTTCGAACGGGCCCTTGCCATCGAGGAGCGGGAGCGGTGACCGCACACCTGGACCGGGTCCAGGGACTGGTCCTGGACTGGGACGGCACCTGCGCCGACAACGAAGAAGGACGACTCCAGTCCCTGATCCACGCACTCGGCCCGTACGACGTGACCATCACCGCCGACTGGTACGCACAGCACGCGGGCCTGCCGGTCCGTGCTGCCCTCGCTATCCTCCCGGCGCCCCGGCCCCTGCCGATCGAGGACGTCGTGCGAGCGAGCCGCACGTACATGCTCGGCGGCCCGCCGCCCCGCCCGATCCCGGCCACGCTGGATCTGCTGGCCCGGGCGCAGGAGCTCGGCATCCCGTGCGCGGTGGCTTCCAGCGCCGACAAAGTGCTCGTTGATTCCGGTATCCGACATCTCGGACTCGGCGCCGCCTTTGCGGCTGTCGTCACCGCGGAGTGCGTGGCTCACGGCAAGCCGGCGCCGGACTGCTACCTCGAAGCGGCCCGGCGCCTTGGGCTCTCCCCGCACGCGTGCCTCGCCGTTGACGACGCCCCCGAAGGCATCGCCGCCGCGCGCACGGCCGGCATGCGCGTGCTGACGATCCAAGACGGCGCCCTGGTGGCAGCCCCGGCCGTTGCCGCGCGACGTGTTCCATCCGCCATCGCTTCAGATATGAGGAGTTTCCAGATGTACGCAGGACGCGCGGCACCCGACAGTGGCCGCGACCTCGGTAGTACTCCCTACGGTGATCCCGGCCAGGTGTTCGAGGGAACGGCGGCCTACTACGCGGCCTCCCGCCCCGGATACCCCGACCACCTCATCGACCATGTGGCGCGCCTCGCAGCCCAGTTCCCAGGGGGACGCGTTCTCGACCTGGGCTGTGGCCCAGGCGCAGTGGCCATCGCACTGGCCTCCCGCGGTACGGACGTGGTGGCCGTAGACCCGTCCGGCGAAATGCTCGGGGAAGGCCGACGCCAGGCCGAGCGGCACGGCGTCCACGGGATCGAGTGGCTGGAAGGAAGCTCGTACGCCCTTCCCGCCCTGCACGACATCTGTCTGGTGACCATCGGGGACGCCTTCCACTGGATGATCCCGCGTGCCGAAACCCTGGCGTCGCTCGACGACTTGGTCGTCACTGGCGGAGCCGTGGCACTGCTCTCACACCGGTGGGAGGGGTATCCCAAGCCGTCGTGGGAGCCGGTGCTGCGACACGTGCGCGAGCGCCACGTCGGGACCCGGCACCGGGCCGGGAACACCGGCGAGGACAGCCGCGTGGAGCCCGGCACCCATACGGACATCTTCCGCAACTCGCCCTTCTGCCGCCTCACGAAGATCGTCACCGGCTACGAGCTCAGCGTGACACTCGACCAGCTCGTCAACTGGCAATTCTCTCACGCGCAGACCTCCCTTCCGGTTCTCGGTGACCAGCGCGAGGCGTACGAGGAAGATCTCCGCGCCGCGCTGCGGGCCAGGGAGCCGTCCGGCCTGTTCCGGGAGGGGAGCCACGCTCACCTCCTGATTGGCGAGCGGCCGGCAACCACCGGCTCATAGCCGAGAGCGCCAGCCGATCAGCCATGGTGAGACGTCTTGATTGGGATGACCTGCCCCTACCGGTCCGGGCTGCGGTCGAGCAGCGCACCGGACTCGTGACCGACACGGAGAACGCCACCGGCGGGATGAACTCGAGGGTGGCATGCACGCTCCGCACGAAGTCGGGCCCGGTGTTCGTCAAAGCCGTCGAACATGATCATCCGTATGCCGACCAGCGGACCGAGGCCGCCATCAACCCTTATGTCGTGCCGCTCTCCCCGAGGTTCCTGTGGCGGGTGGAGCAGTCCGGGTGGGACGTCATTGGCTTCGAATACCTCCTAGGCCGCCCTGCTGACCTCAGCCCAGGATCCGCAGACCTGCCCAAGGTCGCGGAGGCGATGGTCCAGCTCGGCCGTCTACAGGCGCCGACCGATCTGCTCCGGCCGGTCCAGCGCTACTTCGCCGGGTACGCGGACCCGGCGGACCTGGAGGTTCTCGTCGGCCCGGCACTCCTGCACACCGATCCCAACCCCGACAACTTCAGGATTTCGGACGGCAGGGCGCGCATCGTCGACTGGGCATCGCCGGGCCGAGGAGCGCCGTGGGTCGACCTCGCCTTCCTAGCCATGAGATTGGTCGACGCCGGTCACACTCCGGCCTCGGCCGACGCTTGGGCGGCTCAGTTCCCGTCCTGGCGAGCTGCTCCCGCCAGCACCGTCGCGATCCACGCTCAGGCCCATGCCCGACAAAGGCGTCACATCGCCGACGCCTCCCCAAGGGATTGGACGATCCGGCTCGCCTCCGCCGCGGAACAGTGGCTGCGCTACGCAGTCGGACGACGTGGGGGCAGCGCTCGTGCTCGACAGCCACCACGGCCCCACGAAAGCCCTGGAGGGATCGCACCCGGACGACGGGCGGACGAGGGGGGAACCGGCATCGATTGAGATCGTGTCCCGTGAAGTGGTGTAGCCGGGCCGCGGTCCGGAACGCGCGGGTGTCTGCCCCGGGCGTGCATCCGCTGACGGTGCACGATCCCTGAACAAGGGCAGGCCATCGCGCAAGTCTCCCTGGTGAATGGGCAGTTCAACCGGAGGAGCACGCGATGGCCTTGTCCCAGTCTGAGCTGTGAGGTGTCTACGTCGGGCCGATGGAGTTGAAGCAATCAGGGTGGTGTGCGAGCGCATCCTGCAGGAGCTCATCGAAGCCGAAGCCACCGAGACGATCGGTGCCGCCCCGGGCGAACGCTCCGAGACGCGCACGACCTGGCGCAACGGACACCGCGAACGCCTGCTGACCACGCAGGCCGGCGACCTGGACCTGAAGATCCCGAAGGTGCGGACCGGATCGTTCTTCCCCTCCCTGCTGGAACGCCGACGGCGGATCGACCGGGCGCTGTTCGCCGTGGTGATGGAGGCATACGTGCACGGCGTCTCCACCCGCAACGTCGATGACCTGGTCAAAGCCCTCGGTGCGGACAGCGGGATCTCCAAGTCCGAGGTCTCCAGGATCTGCGGCGAACTCGACGCCGAACTCGCGGCGTTCAAGGAACGGCCGCTGGATCACACCGTCTTTCCCTACGTCTTCCTGGACGCCACCTACTGCAAGGCCCGCGTGAACCACCGGATCACCTCGCAGGCCGTGGTCATCGCCACCGGGATCTCCGCCGCCGGGCACCGCGAGATCCTCGGTGTGATGGTCGGTGACAGCGAATCGAAGCCGTTCTGGACCACGTTCCTGCGCAGCTTGCGGGCCCGCGGCCTGGAGAACGTCCAGCTGGTCATCTCCGACAGCCACAGCGGACTGGTGGCCGCGATCCGCACCGTCTTCCTGGGCGCGGCCTGGCAAAGGTGCCGGGTTCACTTCGTCCGGGACGTGTTCTCGGTGATCGAGAGGAGTTCTGGGGAGATGGTCGCCGCCACCATTCGCACGATCTTCGCGCAGACCACCGGCGAGCAGGTCCGCACCCAGCTGAACGTGGTCGCCGACATGCTCGGACGGCAGTTTCCGAAGGTCAAGAAGATGCTGCTGGACGCCGCGGTCGACATCACCGCGTTCGCGGACTTCCCGTCGGCGCACTGGAAGAAGATCTGGTCGACAAACCCGCTGGAACGGCTGAACCGGGAGATCAAACGGCGGGCCGACGTCGTCCAGGTCTTCCCCAACCCCGCCGCCCTGGACCGACTCGCTGCCGCGGTCTCTGCGAACTCCACGACGAATGGCAGGTCTTCGACCGCCGCTACCTGTCCGAAGCCTCCATGGTCGACCTCTGCACCACCAAGCCAACCGAACGCGAACCGCAGATCACCGCACAACCGGAATCGAAACAGCTGCCCTGACTACACCACCCAGCGGGACATGACCCCCGTCCGTTGGAATCGCGGTAACTGCCCATTTCCGTAACGGGGTTCGTCGTCATGCAGGACACGGGGTGATCATGGTGGGAGGCTTCCAGTAGCTGGCCGCCGCCGCTCGCGCGGCGGCGGCCAGGGCGCGAGGACCTGCTCCCCCTGGCTTAGGTCCTCGCGCGTGGGTGCCCGCCGGCGCCAGCGGGGCGGGAGGTACCCGGTCGCCGGTGGGCAGGGGCTGGGGCCGTGTTGTCGGCGATGCGGCTCCAGCTGGTTCCCGTGGCCCAACGTGTTCTGCTTGAAGGGTAGTAAGCACCGTTGGGTGATCGGAAACGCGGCGTTTGGTCAGGCGGGCCTGCACAGCGGAGCCGTCCTCGCCGATGGGGCGCGCTGGCACACGTGCCGGGCGGCTTGCTCTGCCCGGGCGTCGCGCGCGGCCCCGCCGTCGCGCGCGAGCAACACCGGCGGCGCCCGATCCCCTCGCCCGCCGCCCGGGGCCTGTCCCACCCACCCACTTCTCTTTTCTTCCTGCTGTGGGGCGTGGACTCGGGGGCGTAGAGGGGATGTCGGCCTCCCGACCACGACCAGGCAGGCGTGGTGACCTGCTGGTATGCCGTTTCCGGCCGGGGTGGGCGGGGACAGTTGTCGGCCCGGTCACCAGGTCGGTCGGGGGCGGGGTTATCGGATCGTGTCCGTGGTCGGGCCTTCGTGGTCGGTGGTCTGGTCGGGATCGGCTGCTGCCCTGACTCGTACGCGTGGCACCGGAAGGGGTGCCACACCGTACGGGTCAGGGCGGGCAGGCGCGATGACGAGAGTGAACCCGGACGCGGGTGGCGGGGACCGGCTGGCGCTGGCGGTGCTGGTCCAGTACCGGATGGCCACCACGGAGCAGCTGCACCTGATCCTTGCCCCCGGGGTGCGGATCGAGCAGACGCGGCGGCGGCTGGCCAAACTGCGCGCTGAGGGTCTGGTCGACCGGATCACCCTGCCGCAGGCCGGACGGATGCGAGTGTGGTTCCCGACCGGGTACGGGGTGCAGGTCGCCGGTGAGTGGCCGGAGCTGCGGGGGCGGCGGCCGCCGAGGAAGGTGTCCGATGGGACCGCGGTGCGGCTGCGGGCCGGGCACGGGCTGACGGTGACCGAGACCGCACTCGCCTTCCTCCAGGACGCGCGGCGCCGTGGCGAGGTGTGCCGGCCGCTGGACTGGATCCCGGAGGTCCACCACCCGATCGGCAAGGGCGAGGCCGTCATACCCGACGCGCTCCTGTACTACCGGCGCGGCCCGGAGGGAGGTGAGGGTTCGATGCTGCGGGCGTTCGTGGAGGTCGACCGGGCCACCATGGGCCCCGAACGGCTGGCCGCCAAACTCGCCGCCTACGCCCGCCTGCACGCCTACGTGCCCACAATTCCGGGGAGCCGTCGGCCGGTCTTCAACCAGGAGCCGGCGCTGGAGGACTGGCGCAAGCGCTACCCGCTCTTCTCGCGGCTGCTGTTCGTCCTGGACGGCACCGGACCCGCCGGTGTGCAGACCCGTATCGACGCCCTCCAGGCCGCCGCCGCAGACCTGGCCCTGGCCGACTTCCGGCGGGACGTGCCGATCCTGGCGGCCACGCTGGTCGGCCTGCTCCGCGACGGGCCCTACGCACCCGTATGGCGCCTCATCCAAAACCCTGACCGCCAGCGGGTCGCCTGGAACAGGATCCGGCGCTGACCGGCAGCGGCAGGCCGGTGTCGTTCAGCCGGCCTGGAGGGCCTCGTTGCGCAGTGCGCGCAGCAGGGTCAGGGCGTCCTGGTTGTCGGCGTCGGTGAACGCGTGGATCGCCAGGAGGATCGACCCGCCGATCAGCTTGGCGGTGGCGGGGTCGTCGCCTGCGGGTGCGGCCTGGTTGTGCAGGGCGTCGGTCAGGACGAAAACCATGCGGGCCATCGGATCACTGTTGATCTCCGCGACCAGGCGGCCCGTTTCGTCGTGGTCCATGGTGGCGTCGATGCCGAATGCGGCGATCAGGATGCGGTGGAGTGTGTGCTGCCCGTATGCGGCCAGCAGTTCCGGCAGCGGGCGCTCGCCAGAACCGCCCGCCAGGACTGCCAGGGCATCGTCGTTGTTTCCGACGACGGCCTCGAGCGCGGCCAGTGCCCGCAGGTGCTCATCGGTGGTCAGCTCGATGTCCATGGCACCGCAGGCTAGGCCAACGCCCGGAACGCATAGCGGCGTTCGCCGCGAAACCACCCGTCAGTGTCTGGCGACTGGCATCACGGGTCGTAGGCACCGTCTGCGCGATCCGGAACGCCCCGCTGCCCCTGTCGGGCAGGCGTCCGGCGGAGGGCCTGCTCTGGCTCTTGGGCAAGCATTTGACCAGCCATGGACGGGGCAAACCGGATCCAGCCCACGACCGTGGTCGGGCTCATGGTCGGGGTACGACCGCCCGGCCTTGATGCGGCTGCCGCAGCTCTCTTGAAAATCCCCTCAGGCGGCCTCCCGGCGGTGGAGTTCGACGTCGTAGCCGAGGGCGTCGAGCTGGGTGACCAGCCGTCGGCGTCGGCTTTCTTCGCTCAGACGGCGGGCGGCATGGTCGGGACCGAGGTCGTGGTAGGGCTCGTCGTGGGACAGCATGTGGTAGGCGGCCACGAGCATGGTGTGGGCGATCGCGACGGCGGCACGTTTGTCACCGCGCCTGGCGCGCAACCGCTGATACCGCGCGGAGATGTAGCCGCCCTTGCGGTGACCGATGTTCAGCGCGGCGATGCCCAAGGCGCCCTTGAGCCAGACGTCGCCGTGCCGGGTCGGGGCGCGTTTGTGCTTGCCCGCAGACTCACGGTTTCCCGGGGCCAGCCCGGCCCAGGCGGCCAGATGCCCGGCGGTGGGGAAGCGACTCATGTCCACCCCGATCTCCGCGATCATCACGTGGGCCACCGTGGTGGAGATCCCGGGAATCGTGATCAGCAGCTGGACCTGGCGGCGGAACGGGGCGATCTGGCGCTCGATCTCCTCCTCCAGCAGCGCGACACGAGCCTCGGCATCGTGGATCGCACGCAGCAGCACCGTGACCATGAAGCCGTGATGGTCGGTGAAGTTCCCCTGCAGCGCCTCGACGAGGGCATCGTGCTTCCGGCGCATGGCGCCACGGGCCATGCCGGCCAGCAACTCGGGGTCGCGTTCCCCGGCAGCCATCGCTTCCAACATGGCCGTGGAGGAGACCCCGTTGAGGTCGGAGACCACCGACGCGAGCTTGATCCCGGCGTCTTCCAGCAAGTTGGCCAGCCGGTTGATCTCCCGGGCGTGTTCCTGGCAGGTCTCGGTGCGGTAGCGGGTCAGATCCCGTAAACGCCGGATCTTCGCCGGGGGCACGAACGAGGGGCGGACCAGGCCGTGCTCGACCAGACGGCAGATCCACTGTGCGTCGGTCACATCGGTCTTGCGGCCCGGAACTGCCTTCATGCGCTGAGCGTTCAGCAGCCAAGGCTCGATCCCTTCGGTGGCCTCCAGCAGGTAATACAGCGCCTTCCAGTACGAGCCGGTGGCTTCCATCCCGAAGACCGTGATCTGCTTGGCCAGCAGCCAGTCCCGCAGCTCCAGCAGCCCGCCGGTGGTCGTGGCGAACGTGCGCACCTCCTGATGGCGCCGTGTTCCCCGTCCCGGCACTCGGATGCACACCTTGCAGTCGCGTCGGCCCAAGTCCCCGCCGCCGCACCGCTCGGGCAGCAGATCCATGCTCGTCTCCCTTCCGCCTGTTGGTACGGGCGGCCGACCGACAGGGCCACAGACCGAATAAGAAGCTCTCTTGCGTGCTCAAGGCAACAATCCCGGATTCCTGCACAGGCCCCAGCGTCCGACTGGCTAGCGGACTCCTCCGTACCAAGTAAAGACGACGTCAGACGGCCGGACACCCGGCCCGATTTTCCCGCTTCCGGGACGAACGCCGCAGGCGCTCCGGAGGACTGGCTATCGGACCGACTGCCGGAACGCGTTGATCGCGCTGCGTTCTGATGCGGCCGGAGCCCTGCGCCATGGCTGGCTCCCCAGCCTGTCGAGGTCATCTGCGATGGGGTGTTGCGGGCCGGAAGAAGGGCAGGCGTGGATTATGCGATCCCCCCGACGCGCCGGTCCCCCGCGTGGTCGATCCGGCGTAGGCGCTCCGGTGAATGCCAGTGCCTGTCACGGCTTCCAGCACTCACACCTGGACGATGACGCCGACTTTGCTGCGGGCGAGAGCGTGGAGCTGTGGCGCAGGGAAGCCCAGCAGCTCAGAAGGGCCATGGAGAGCCGTCCGACCATCGACATGGCGCGCGGCATCCTGATGACGGCCTGTTCCTGCGGTCCCGACGACGCGTGGGAGCTCTTGGTGGCGGTCTCGCAGAACAGCAACACCAAACTGCACGAGGTGGCCGAAGCGGTGGTCGCCACGACGGCCCGGCAGGAACCGCTGCCCAAGAAGTTCCAGCAGCATCTGGCAACAGCACTGGCCGCCGGGCGACGAGCATGAACGTACGGCACCTGGTCCGCCTTTCGCGGGACCGGGGTGCGGGGGCACTGGCCAGGAGGGCTCATCGACTGGCCGTGTCTTGGGCAGGTACCTTCACGCCATGCGGATGAGCGTGGTGGATGTGGGCTCGAACACGGTCCGGCTGGTGATTGCGGACGCGGACGGCGGGGTGCCGCTACCCGTGCACACCACCAAGTGGAAGCTGCGTCTTTCGCAACTGGTCGCCGCAGACGGACACCTCCCCGATGAGTCCGTGAAACAGCTGGTCACGGCGGTCGCCGCGGCGGACAGGACTGCGCAGCAGTGGGGTGCCATCGCGCCACTGGCCTTCGCCACAGCCGTGGTGCGCAACGCGCCGAACCGTCTGGAGGTGCTGCGCACCATCAGCAGTAAGACCGGTGTGCAGATCTGCACCCTGCCGGGCGAGGTGGAAGCCGAACTGACCTTCCTCGGAGCGCGGCGCTGGATGGGCTGGCAGGCGGGCCCGCTCGCGCTCTTCGACATCGGCGGCGGCTCGCTGGAGGTGGCCTTCGGGCGCGGCCGGCTGCCGGACTTCGTGGCCTCGCTGCCGCTCGGTGCGAACCGGCTGACCCGGGAATTCTTCAAATCCGAGGACCCGCCCAATGCGCGGAGCATGAAGGCGCTGCGCCGCACGGTCCGCCACCAGCTGCGCGATGTCGCCGCGCGGATCCGCTGGGAAGGCCCGCGCACGGCAGTGGCCACCTCGCGTACCATCCAGCAGCTGGCGCGACTGGCCGGCGCCGCCCCCGGACGCCAGGGCCCCTTCGTGCCCCGCCACGTGACGTGCTCCGACCTGCGCGGCTGCATCGACACCCTCGCGACGCTGCCCGCCGCCGAACGCGCGCAGCTCCCGGGGATCTCCGAGCCGCGCTCCGGCCAGAGCCTGGCCGGAGCAATCGTCGGCCATACCGTCATGAAACTGACCGGAATCGACACCGCCACGGTCTGCCCCTGGGCCATCCGGGAAGGCATCCTCCTGCGCTCCATCGAAGACGGCTCCGACTGGTGGTCAGCCCTCGCAGCGCAAAGCGACGAGCCGCTGACGACTGAAACGGCGCCGCTGCGGATCGCGGCCACGCCACCCGGCTAGGACCAGCTGACAGATCCGCTCAGCGACTTCACAAGCGGGCCCTGAAACACCACCGCGAGTAGAAGGACGTCAGCGGCGCCGGCTAACGGACCGACTGGCGAAACGCGTCGATCGCTGCGCGCACCTCGCGGGCCTGGTCCCACTCAGCGCCGTACTCGCCGGTGGGCGTACGCCAGGACCGCACCAGGCTCTCCGCAGCCTCCGCCACCGCCTCAGGCACCGCGAACACCCGGTGGAGCAGGGCCAGAGGGCGGCGTGGGAGCGCGCTGTCGCGGATGAGGCGGACCGTGGCGTAGGACCAGCCGGTGTCCTCATCCCAGTGGAACCGGACGCCTCCCGGACCGGCGGTGCGGCTGACGTCCCAGCTCAGCTCCATGGACATGATGTCACCGTGCGCGCGGCCGGCCCGATCGATGCAGACCGCTCCGGGCGGGATCCCGCGGCCGGTGAGCGCCTGGTCGACGGCCTGGAGGTAGGGCCAGTGCGGCAGGCCCTGAGCACAGCCCGGCCAGCCGGGCGGATCCAGCAGCATCCCTCTCACCTCCACCTGCGGGCCGGATGCCCGGTCATGAGACGCGCAGGAACGTGGAGGCCGGGCCGATCGCGCCGGGCCCGAACTTCGCGCGGATCCGATCGCTGACCGTCTCAGCGACCAGCCGAACCTCGCGCGCTTGATCGAGGCTGATCTGCTGGGCAACCTGATCGGCAGCGACCAGGTCCTCGCCCTTGAGGACCAGCCCGGTCAGGCGGCCGCGCTGCAGGCCCGCGGCATCGATGAGCCGGTAGGCCAGGGTGCGCAGGTCGTCGTCGTGCGCGGAGGCCTCCGGCAGACGGCGCGTCTTCTCCCACGAGGTCCCGCCGGCGAACCGCAGTACCAACGTCAGGCCGCGGGCCACCTGCCCGCGGCCGCGCAGCTGGTGGGCGAGCTGCACGACCAGGTCCAGCAGGGCCGCACGGACCAGCGCGCCGTCCAGGGTGTGTTGGGCGAAGGTGTGGCGCACGGTCAGGGTGGCGGGCAGGGCGCGTGGGGCCACGGGGCGGGGGTCGATGCCGCGGGCCCGGTCGGCGGCCATCCGTCCGGCGCGGCCGCCGAGCAGGCGCTGCACGGTGGCCGGCGGGACCGCGGCCAGCAGCCCGACACAGTGCACGCCGTAGTCGTGCAGCGCCGCCGCCTGTTTCGGGCCGATGCCGTGCAGGGCTTCGACGGGCAGCGGACCGAGCCAGTCGACGACGTGGTCGGGGTCGATGGCGAGGACGCCGCCGGGGGCGTCGATCTGGCCGGAGGCGGTGGCCGCGACCGTGATCGTCGGCCCGACGCCCACTCGCACGTCGATGCCAAGGCGGGAGAGGGTCCTTACCCGCAGTACCTCTCCCAGCCGGCGGGTATCGGTGCCGTGGTAGCGCAGGCCACCCTTCAGCTCCACCAGAGCTGCGGAGGGTGGCAGAGCCTGGACGACCGGGGACAGGTCCGCGAGCAGTTCCAGGACCTGCCGGTACGTCTCTTCCGCCAGCCCGTCGGGGCAGCGCACATGCATCACGCTCGACACCCGCTGATCTCCCGACACCGCTTCCACCGCCATGGCACCCACCTCCACTACACTCACCATATAGAACTGGCATTCGAACACGCGAGAGATGCAGCCCCGCAGCCGAAGATCCCCGGGACGGACCATGCTTGACGACCTGCCCCCTGACCTGGGCCGACTACATGCACTAAGGATCTGGCATGCCATGTGGCTGCAGCGCATCGACGACAAGATCGCCGCTCTCCGGCAGCGGGAAGCCGAGCAGCAGCACGGGCGGCGGGTCCGGCCCGCGGAGCCGGAGTGGATCGTCGAACTCGGCATCGGCGACGGACGGCCGCCCGCCGAGGTCCACATGGGCGGCTGCTACGCCGCAGGCAAACGACGGCGCCCGGTGGGCCGCGACGAAGCCCGCCGGCTCCTCGCGTCAGGAGTGCGGGCCTGCAGCCATTGCCAGCCCGACACCGCTCTGGACATCCTCGGCTTACCCGCCCGCCCGGCCCTCGCCGCTACAGCGCGCTGACCGGCCCTGCCCCCTCCGGTCCCGTTCACTGCACTGCACCCGCCCCTCCCCCAGAACAGGCTGCCCCTGATGACCAGTACTCTCCCGCCGCCGATCAGCGAGCCGGACCCATCCACCTTCACCTGCTCCAGCAGCATGGTCGGACCCTGCTCCGGCTGCCAGCGCAGCACCCACAAATACAGCGGCGGAGGCCTGCCCCTGTGCCACTGGTGCATGGCCACCGCCCGGGAGAGCTGGGGTACTGGCGTCCGCTTCAACAACACCCGCGCACAGGCGGGGTGACCGGCGGGGCCTGCGTGCCCGGCCTCCACACGGTCGGGTGAAGCGGCCCGGAGCGGAGTACTTCTGCGAGCGCCGGCGCGTCATGGGGCCTTGAAGCGAGTGGGGCGGTTCAGCGAGCGAGGATCGCGGCGCCGCCGGTCCGTTGAAGTGTCCGGCCCGGCCGGCCCCGGTCGATGGTGCCGGTCAGTTTTCAGGACCAGGTGATGATGACGGCTCCGCCGGCGCCCTGGGCACCTGTGCCGCCCTTGTCGCCGGCAGCACCGTAGATGCCGGTGGAGCCGCCCACGCAGTCACCGGCCGCCGTTCCCAGGTTGTTGTCGAAGCAGCCGCCCTTTCCGCCAGAACCGCCGTAGCCGCCGCGGCCACCGGCGCCACCGGCACCGCCCGCGCCGTACGCTGCCACCGCGCCCTTGCCGGGCGCCCCGCCTGCACCCCCGCCGCCGCCCTTGCCGCCAGTCGTCGTACCGTTCTGGATCCCTGCCCCCGCTGCCCGGCACCCCCGGCCTCCCCCGCCTTCCCCACACCACCGGTGCTGCCGTTGGGGCCGTTCTTGTTCGTCCACGCGCTCTTGCAGTCGAAGTAGTTGTAGCTGGCGTTGCGCCCCTTCCCGCCGTCGCCGCCCTGCCCGGTGCCGGTCGCACCGCCGCCACCGCCGCCGGCGCCCCCGCTCTTTCTCTCCGCCGTAGCCACCTCCACCACCGCTGCCACTGCGCCCACCGGTGCCGGGCTTGCCGACCGAGCCACCTCTGGCCTCAAGCCCGTTCACGAAGGAGGACTCCCCGGTGGACTGCGTGTCGGTGGCAGGCCGTCCCGCTTCGCCGCTCTTCCCGTTGCTGCCGCCACCAGGAATCAGGGGCTTCCCGCTGCCGCCCTCGCCCCAGGTCTCCCCCGTCATGCCACCTGCTCCTCCGGCCGCACCGGCGCCGCCCTTCCCGACGACGACGGTCAGGAAGAAGGCGGCGTCCTTCTGGAGCAGGCACTCCAGGTGGGCACCGCCCCCGCCACCACCCCCTGCTCCGCCGCCCGCACCGCCCCCGCCACCGCCTCCGCCGCCGCCCGCGTTCTTGAACAGGGCAGACCTGCCACCGCCACCGCCCGCTCCGGCGGCCCCACCGCCACCGCCGCCTCCACCGCCACCGGCCCCGTAGATGTTGACGACGACCTTCGTCACCCCACCCGGCACCTGCCAGTTGTACGTACCCGGGGTCAGGTACTCCTTCTTGCTCTCCGCCGCCCGGGCCGGAGTGCCCGTGCCCAGCGGCATCAGCGAACCGGTCAGGGCCAGCGCCACCGCAGCAGCCCGAAGACCACGGCGCCGGGAGGGAGAAGAGGCGGAATCAGCGCGCACGGACGGGGGCTGCGAACGGCCTGGGCAACATGCTGCTCCTTCGTCAAGGGGGCGATCAGCCCCCAGGAAGCAAGCCACGCCCTCCACCGTTCAAGATCAACCACACGCCGCCGACTCCGCAAAGGCCCGCCCCAATCGCCCGGACGGCCCCGGTGGCGAGGGATCCCCCCGCCCAACGACCCGCAGGCGAGGAGCCCACGTGAGCAGGTCCGGCCAACGCCGAGTACAGAGTGGCCGTCTTACAAAGTGGCCGTCTTCGGGGATCGGCATCAGGGAAGGCGACTGCGCTCAGTTCTCCGACGGAATACGGCCGGCGATCTCCCGCGCCCACCGGTCCACGTCCAGCGAGAGTGGCCCCTCCTCCTGGGCAACCGTCTGCAGCAGACGGAGCAAGTCGTGCGACTCATCCAGGGTCAGCAGAGCCAGCCGCTCCGCGGTGTCCTCCCCGGGGGCAAAGCCGGCGGAATCAAGGTCAAGCGAGTCGTCGTCCATAGCCTGCGCAACGTCCCCAGCGCCTGGCCGGTCACGCACAGAGCCGCACCTGCCGGGGATCGCCCCCGGCAGGGGGTGGCGGTGCGCGTGCCGGTGCGCGGAGTCGCTCGTAGGCTGAATTGTGGGATCTCAGCGGTGGTGTCACACTGCGCCGCCGCGACCTGCGGCCTGAGCTGATGTCTCACTCCGTGTCCCGGACGTGGAGTTCCACGGGAGTGTCCGAATCCTTGGATCGGCGCCCAACCAAGGTGACGGCGACCTGATCAGCGGCCTGACGCGGGTTCAGCCATCGCGGCCGGCAAGCACCCTCCGCGTCGCAGCCAGCGATCAGGATGATCGGCGTGGAGAGTGCCGGCGTAGGAAGAGATCAGGTGTCGTTCTGCCGCGCGATGTCCCGGGCCGTGCGGGCAGCCTTCTCCTCCGTGGCGGCGAGAGCCTCGCCATCCATGCCGAACAGGCCCTGACGAAGGAACACGGCAAGCCCGTGGGCGGCGCTGGCGACGCGGAGCAGCAAGTCGAATGCGTGGTCCTTGTCGGGGGCAAGGCGGCGGGATGTGGGGAGAAGGAGGTTGGCAACCTCGTCGCCGGCGGCGGCCAGGTCGTTGAACCGGGACTTGTCCAAACCCGCGTGGAACGTGATGTCGAACAGGGCCGGTTCCTGTGCGGCGAAGCGGACGTAGGCGGACGCGAAGGCCGCGAGCTGCTCCACCGGGTCTTCGCTGCTGGCCAGGGCTGCAGCGAATCTATCCCGTTGCTGGCGGTAGCCCTGCGTGGCGAGTTCCGCAAGCAGCGTTTCGCGGTCGGCGAAGTGTTTGTACGGCGCCGCGACACTCACCCCTGCGCGGCGGCTGGTCTCGGCCAGGGTGAAGCCGTGCGGACCTCGTTCGGCGACCAGTTCCAGGGCTGCTCGCAGCAGGGCGTTGCGCAGGTCCCCGTGGTGATGGCCGGTGGGGCGGCGCTTGACAGGAGAGCTCATGGGGCTAAGGTTAACATCACTTACCAGGTAAATGGTATTAACCGTGGGAGTTGTCATGACCGCTGTTTGTTTCCATCACGTCAGCCTCTCGGTCGCCGACCTCGCCGCTCAGGAAGCTTGGTATGGCGATGCCTTCGGGCTCACCGAAGCAGAGGAGCGAATCGAGATGCCGGAGGCGGGTGTCCGCACCGTCGTGCTGAGTGACGGGGCCGGGCTGCGTGTGGAGTTCGTCGAACGTTCCGGTTCGAGCCCGGTCGCGCACACCGATCCGTTCGCGGCCACCTCCGCGCAGACCTTCACGCACCTCGCGCTTCAAGTGCCAGACCTTGACGCGGCGTTTGCGCGCCTGACCACAGCGTGCGGTGCCGGGGCGGTGTCACCGCCCGCACCCGGAGCGACCGAAGGGATGCGGTACGCCTACGTTGCTGACCCGGAAGGCAACCTCCTCGAGCTGATCGAAACGGAACAGGGTTGACCGGCATCAAGAGGAATCAGGCGTACCGGAGCTGAGGGCTGCCGTACGCAGGGCCGTCGCCACACGAGTCACCGGCTCGTTCGGCGCCTGAGGAGGGCGGGCGAGAAGTAGGCGTCGCTGTTCCTGGGGGCCGCCGCGGACCGGCAGGATGCGGACGCCTGGCGGTGCGGCGGAAACCAGCGCTGCGGGCACCGTGGTCAATCCGCAGCCCGCGGCGACGAGTTGGAGCTTGGCGAGCCAGTCGCGGGCGGTGTGGACAATCTCTGGCCGTTCGTCGAGTCCCGGCCACACTCCCATCAGACGGTCCTCGCCCGAGGCGGAGCTCGCGATCCAGCGCTGCCCGCGCAGGTCGGCCACGTCGACGAAGTCGCCGCGGGCCAGCGGATGCGCCGCGGGCACCGCCAGACACAGGGCGCGTTCGGTGAGCGTCTGCAGGGCGAGCGGGGGCGACTCGTCGTCCGGCGGGCGGAACGGCGGGGCCGAGGCGAGCAGGGCCAGGTCGAGGCTGCCGGCGCGCAGGGCGCGCACCAGCGCGGGAGTGCCGCCCTCCCGGCCGACGACCTGAATGCCGGGGTCCGTGTGGCGCAGGGCGGCCAGGGCGCGGGGCACGAGGGCGGCACCGGCGCTGGGCAGCCAGCCCAGCCGAACCGTCGCGGCCTGCCCGGGTAGGCCGGACAGTTCGCGTGCGGTCGCGTCGATCTCGTCGAGTACGACCGTCGCGCGGCGCATGACGAGTTGCCCGGCCGCAGTGAGCCGTACGCCCTCGCGCCGCCGCTCGATCAGTTCCGCGCCCGCAGCCCGCTCGATCGCCGCGATCTGCCGGGACACCGCCGACTGCGTGTAACCCAGCGACGCGGCGGCCGCGGTGAAGGTCCCCTGCTCGGCGACGGCACGGAAGACGCGCAGCGCGGTGAGCGACACATCAGTGAAGTCCATGACGTTTACGCATACTAGCCGTGCTGAACTTTCGTTGGACTCATGAACACGGCGTTCCTAGCGTGGGATGCATGAACGGTTCACGTATCGCCCTCGTCACGGGCGCCAACCAAGGACTCGGCCGCGCCCTTGCCGAAGGGCTGGCGGCCCGCATGCATCTGGACGACCTGGTCCTGCTCACCGGCCGGAACCACCAGCGTGTGACGAAGGCCGCCCACGAGGTCAGCCTGCTGCCCGGCACCCGGGCCCGCGTCGAGGGCCGTGTCCTGGACGTCACCGATAGCGACGCCGTCGCCGCCCTCGCCGATGACCTCCGCGCCCGGCACGGAGGAGTCGACGTCGTCATCTCCAACGCCGTCGCCCGCCTGCTGCCGGAGGAGTCGCAGGCCGAGCGGGCCGACGAGTTCATCGACGTATCGAACACGGCCACGCACACGATCCTGCGCGCCCTCGGCCCCATCCTGCGGCCGGGTGGACGACTGCTCGTTGTGGCCAGCAGCCTGGGCACTCTCGGCCATCTCGACCCCCGCCTGCACCACCTCTTCGACGGCGCGGACCTGGACCAGGTCGAGTACGCCGTGGAGTCGTGGCGCAGTGCCATCCACCACCGGACCACGCAGGAGGCGGGCTGGCCCCTCTGGCTGAACGTGCCCTCGAAGGTGGCTCAGGTCGCGGCCGTCCGTGCGGTCGCCGCCGAGCGCCGCGCCCATGACCTCGCCGCGGGCACGCTGATCGCGTCGGTGTGCCCCGGCATGGTGGACACCGCCACCTCGCGCCCCTGGTTCAGCGACTACAGCCAGGCCCAGACGCCGGCCCAGGCCGCCGAAGCCGTACTCGACCTGGTCTTCACCGAACACGTCGACCCCACCCTCTACGGCGAACTGGTCCGCTACGGCAAGGCTCTGGACTGGCACGACGGCACGCCCCCGGTGGAGCAGGACCGCATGGTCACGCCCTGACCCCACAGGAACGCCCCACATCCCAGTACGCGATGCAGCACACAGCAAGGACTCACCCATGAGCACCATCACCACTCCCTTCGGATTCTCCAGCACAGCCGCCGAGGTGGCGAAGGGGATCGACCTCACCGGCCGCCGCGCCGTGGTCACCGGCGCCTCGTCCGGCCTCGGCGCCGAGACCGCCCGCGTCCTGGCCGGCACCGGAGCAAGCGTCACGCTCGCCGTGCGGGACATGGCGGCGGGAGAACGCGTCGCCATGGACATCACTGCCTCAACCGGCAACCAGGACGTTCAGCTCGCACACCTCGACCTCGCCGATCCCCAGTCCGTCACCGCCTTCACCACAGCCTGGCAGGGCCCACTGCACGTCCTGGTGAACAACGCCGGCGTCATGGCCAGCCCGGAGCAGTACACCGAACAGGGCTGGGAGTGGCAGTTCGCCACCAACCACCTGGGCCACTTCGCGCTCACCACCGGGCTGCACGACGCGCTGGCCGCCGACGGCAACGCCCGCATCGTCGCGGTGAGTTCCACCGGCCACCAGCAGTCCCCCATCGTCTGGGACGACGTCAACTTCGCCTTCCGCCCCTACCATCCCTGGCTGGCCTACGGGCAGTCCAAGACCGCTAACGTCCTCTTCGCGGTGGAAGCCACCCGCCGCTGGGCCAACGACAACATCACCGCCAACGCCCTGATGCCCGGCGCCATTTACACCAACCTGCAGCGCCACACCGGCGGCCGGGGCAGCGGCAGGGTGCCCGCCGAGCTGATCAAGACGGTCGAACAGGGCGCCGCGACCTCCGTCCTCCTCGCGACCTCGCCCCTCCTCGAAGGCATCGGCGGCCGCTACTTCGTCGACTGCAACGAGACCGAGGTCGTCGACCGGCGCACCGGCACCCTGCACGGCGTCGCCCGGTACGCCGTCGACGCGGACAATGCCCGGCGCCTGTGGAATCTGTCGGAGAGCCTGCTCGCCCAGGCGATCTGAAGCGCCCCTCCTCCGCGTTCCTAGACCAACCGCACCTGCCTCTCCAGTACGGCCGAGTGAATACCGACGGACGTATCGCGCATGTACGCCTTCCGCAGCTCGTGCGCCCGGCGGTACTCCTGCGTGCCGAGTGCCTCGCGC
The DNA here is from genome assembly GCF_055577685.1 of Streptomyces sp. NPDC033178. Lineage (NCBI taxonomy): Bacteria > Bacillati > Actinomycetota > Actinomycetes > Kitasatosporales > Streptomycetaceae > Streptomyces > Streptomyces sp. NPDC033178. Next base: position 5,027 of record NZ_JBVIPT010000020.1, on the reverse strand, counting down.
ATCGTCGCCTCCGAATCGAAGCCGATCCGGACGATGGCGTCGATGGGCTCCTCCGCGTCGTCCTGTCCGGAGTCCGACAGGTAGTACTGCACGTACTCCCGCACCTGGGGCAGCGTCGCGTACGTCGGGCCGTACTCGTGCTCCATGAAGTGGCGGAAGTCCTCCGTCGACACCTCGGGCCGCTTGCGTATCACCGTCATGAGCGTGAGCATCACCGTCTCCGATCGCCTGCTGAACACCTGTTCATTGCAGCTTACAATGAACAGGTGTTCAATGATCGGATGGGGCGTACGGAAGAAGTCAGGAGCGGCCGGGATCTTCGTGCCGAACTCGTCGCCGCGGCTGTGGCCATGCTGGCGCAGCCACAGCCCGTCGCGGTGCCGTCCCTGCGCTCCATCGCGCGGGCGTGCCGGGTCGCACCGTCGGCGGTCTACTGGCACTTCCCCTCCGAGGCCGACCTGCGATCCGCGGTCCTCGACGCCGAGTACACCTCCCTGATCGAGGCCGTTGAAGCGGCGCTGGACGACGCGGCGGAAGGTGCCGACCGGCTGGTGGTCGCCGGTGACGCCTACATTGCCTGGGCACTGGAGCACCCCGGCGCCTACCAGCTCCTCTTCGAGAGCGGCGACGAACTCCCGGCCACCAGAGCCGAGCACGGCCCGCGTCTGCAGCGGCGGATCGTGGACCTGGCCCGGCGGGCCGACCCTGACGCCCCCTTCGCCGCAGCCCTCCTGCTGTGGTCGGCCTGGCACGGAGTGGTCTCCCTGCGCCTGCACAAGGCCGAGTGGGACTGGGGCATGACGGCGCAGGAGGCCAACCGCCGACTGGTGGCAGCACTCACCGCCCACCCCGCCGGGCCGGCACCCTCGTGCCGTTTTGAGGATGGAAGTCAGTGACATGGAACAACGGGAGACATCCACCGGAACATCGGCCCCGGACTGCTCCATCAGCCGCGTCGAGCACGCCCTTGGCGTCCTCCGGGGCCGGTGGAAACTGCTGATCATCCATCATCTCCTCGTCCGCCAGCCGCGCCGGTTCTCCGACCTGGAACGGGCGATCGGGCAGGTGACCCAGAAGATGCTGATCCAGCAGCTGCGCGCACTGGAGGCCGACAAAGTCGTGCGCCGCATCGTCTATCCCGAGGTGCCCCCGCACGTCGAGTACGAACTGACCGCGGCCGGACGCGCGCTCGCGACGGCGCTCGACGCCCTGCACGACTGGTCGGTCCAGGCGCGCCACATCGACGCGTAGCGGGAGCCCGGGGCCTGGTCGCGAGGACCGCGGGCCGGTCAGGCGGTCGGGAAGGTGTCCATCCAGATGATCTCCAAGGTGCGGTGGGCGATGCGCCACCCCTCAGGGCGCCGTACGAGCCGGTCGACGAAGAAGCCGGTCTGGATGAGATTCCAGCCTTGCCCGTCGGCACCGCCCTTGTGCGTGTGCAGGTGCTGAGTGCGGGCGAGGGCGGTGTCGCCATCGATGTCGACGGTCGAGAACCCTTGAAAGTGCTGCCACTTCAGCAGTCCGCTCATGGACCCGTCGGTGCCGCGCATCACGTTCACGAGCGTGCGATAGGGAATGTCCTTCAGTGCGGCGCCGCCGGCCGCGGAGTAGTCGACGGTGGCCTCTGGGGCGAAAACGGTGTCCCACTGGTCGAGGACATCGTTGTCACCGTCTTCGTGCAGGTCCTGGCCGAGTGCGTACCGCACCATGAGGTCCTGGATCTCAATTCGGTCCGCGAGGTACTGCAGGCGCTGGTCAGGGGTGTGTCCGACGGCGACGGGGGGTGCGTGGTGTGTCATGTCCTTCACGCTAGTTCGGCGTCTGCAGGTTCGTAAGTACGGACAAAAAAGTAAGTGTCGGCCCGTGTGTCACCGCGGGGCCGGGGCGGCGGTCTGCAGGAGTGCCAGGGTCGTGTCGAGGGCCGCCTCCAGGTGTGTGAGGTCGCCGGTGGACATGAGGATGGTCACCCCGCCCTGGACCGCGGCGACGAGGGCAGCGGCGGTGCGGTCGGCGTCCAGTTGCCGGTCGACCTCGCCGTTGTCCTGCAGGCGCCGGATGCCGGTGCGCAGGGCCGCCTGCCACTGGCGGATCAGCTGGCTCGTGAGTGCCTGGGCGGCGGGCGTGGCGCGGCCCAGCTCGGTGATCAGCATGCCGAGCGGGCAGTTGACGCCCTGCCGCTCGTACCGTGCCACGACCGCGTCCCGCCAGCCCTGCCATGCCGACCACGTGCCCAGGTCGCTCAGGTGCGGTTCCTGGTCCTCGAGGACGCGCTCGGCCTCACGGGCAGCCACCGCGAGGAGCAACTCCTCCTTCCCACCGGGGAAGTAGTGGAAAATCTGGCTCTTGCTGGTCGCGGTGCGTGCACGGATGTCGTCGAGAGTCGTCCCCGCGATGCCCCGCTCGCGGATCTCCTCGGCTGCGCCTTCCACGATGCGACGCCGGGTTGCCTGGCCCTTTGCGGTCAGTCGTGGCGCACTCGTTCCTCCGACGGACATTGATCCTCCACCACAGTTTATGGACTTGCTGGTCCATTTTATGCGAGAGAGAGTCGAGGAAACAGAACGATGAGAAAGGTGCGCGAGATGCAAGCGATCCTCGTGGAAGAACTGGGCGGACCGGAACAACTGCGAATCACCAACCGGCCTGTCCCCGAGCCCGGACCAGGCCAGATCCGTGTGGACATCGCCGCGGCCGGGGTGAATTTCATGGACACCGGCGCGCGTCGGCTCGGCGCCGCCACCGGCGACCTGCCCTTCGTACCCGGAGTGGAGGGCGCCGGCCGGGTGAGTGCGCTGGGCGAGGGGGTGACCGAGTTCGCCGTCGGTGACCGGGTCGCCTGGGTGTACGCCTACGGCTCGTACGCGGAACAGATCGTGCTGTCCGCCACCGACGCGGTGCCGGTACCGGACGACATCTCAGACGAGGTCGCCGCGAGCCTGATGATGCAAGGCATCACCGCCCACCACTTCGTCACCGAGGCCGCCGACGTGCAGCCCGGCCAGGTCGCCGTGGTGCACGCCGCGGCCGGCGGACTGGGCCAGAGGCTGACCCAGCTCATCAAGGCGCGAGGCGGCAAGGTCATCGGCATCGTCTCCAGCGAGCAGAAGGCCGAGACTGCCCGCAACAGCGGCGCCGACCACACCGTAGTGTCCACCGGCGACGCCTTCGTCGGCCCCGTACTGGAGACCAAGGGTGAGGGTGTAGACGTCGTCTTCGACGGTGGAGGGGAGACCACCTTCCGAGCCTCGATGGAGGTCCTGCGCCGGCATGGGCTGCTGCTGTACTACGGCGCGGTCATCGGCGCGGTACCCGTGGTGAACATGCGCGAACTGCCCAACAGCATCAAAATCTCCTACCCGGTCTTCCGCGACCACATCCCCACCCGCGAGGCGCTGTTGCGCCACAGCGCGGACCTCTTCGACCTGACGCGGCGCAACATCCTGATCCCGGACATCGGCCGACGCTACCCGCTCAAGGATGCAGCCCAGGCTCACCGTGACATCGAGTCTCGGACAACCAGCGGCAAGCTCGTGCTCTTTCCGTGACAAGTAGTGCCGACCCGCGCGTGACGCCAGGCATCAAAACATCGGGCTCTGCCCATGACTTCGGTCTGGGGGAGCGCCTTGGGGGCGGAGTGCCGGCCTCGGCAGCATCCACCACCGCCGGGTGTCCGTGGTGGATGCACCCGGCTTTAGACGTCCTGCGCTGAGAGTGCGGCGGGCGTGTCGCGTGCGGGTCATCGTCTTCTTGGGCGGCCCGGATAGGAGCCAGCCGGGCGGAGCGGGATCTCGTTCTTAAGCAGCGCCAGGCGCACGGTGGCAAGGCTCGTTCCTTCGCGCTCAGCGATGTCCTGGAGCGAGAGATGGTCTTGCTCGTACCAAGTGCGCCACTGCCGGACACGGGTGGCGGTGTGCTGGGTGCGGCGAAACCGCGGCGGGCTCCAGTCGACCGGGTACCGGGACAGCAGGTAGATGACATGTGCCGTGGTGGTGTCCAGAGCCTGGGCGAGGCGAGCGATGGAGAAATCGCCGCCAGGTACGGCCTGATGGAGCCGGGCGACCGTGATGCTGTCCGGGGCAGGGCCCGGCAGTTCCAGGTTGCGCACACCGGCGGCGTCCGGGCATGGGGACCATTGCAGGGGTTCGTCGATGCCGTGCCCGTCGAGCAGGGCGCGGGCGGTGTGCTGGAGCAGTTCGTGCTCGGCGGGCAGGATCCGCCAGCGGAAGCGCTGGTACTGCGCGCGTTGGGAGGCGGTAGTGGGCGCGATGTCGGGGTGTGCGAGGCGCGGTGGTGAGCCGGTCAGGGTGTGGAAGAGCCAGCGCTGGGCGTGCTGGTCGTCCGGGGCTGGATTTGAGCGCAGCCGTTTCTGCAGTTCTCGCCAGGCCCGCAGGTCGATGAAGCGTTGCCAGTCGGTGAACAGGGTGCGGCGGCGGGCAGTCGTCCGGTCAACCTGAAACGGCCAGCTGTTCTTGACCGGGCCGTCGTACGGGCTGCGGATCCCGGGAGCAGGCAGACCGGGGCCGCGATAGCGTCGGCGACCGATCTCGACTCCGTAGTGCTGGACCGTGCGCCAATTCGTCTTCAGGAACTCAAAGGCCAGGTCCGGATCCCGGGGGACCTCGATGTAACCGGCGCGGGCGATGCCGTGCTCGAACATCTGCGCCGGAGACATCCGAAGCCCCGGCACTCCCGGATCGACCAGACCGGCGTGAGGGCGGCAGTGGTAGACCGTCGCCGTCCACTCCCGGATGATCGCTTCCAATTCGTCGAGGAAGAAGAATGCCTCGCCCTCCGGGTGCTCGCCGCGGGAGTGGATGTCAGGACCCTTGTAGCCGGGCAGCACCTCCAGCAGACCCTCGCGCAAGGTGCGGAAGAACCTCTCCACAGGGCCCTTGTACCGGCCAATGCGCAGCCGGGCGGGCTGGATCGAGATGAGCCGTTCCGGGTTCGGTAGAGATCTCAGCTTGTGGTTGTGACCTGGGTTTTTTTTGCTGGTGAGGTAGTAGTTGGTCTCGTGTTCGGCGGGT